>NZ_JBGBYL010000029.1:0-1087 GCF_041260495.1 Paenibacillus sp. RC84 | reverse complement strand
TTTACAATCGAGTCCGAAAACGGCATGTTGTTTCGGCGTTCTGGGTGGCCTTGTGGGACACGTACGGTCGAAGTAGAGTATTTGGCCGGGTATATCCTTCCGAGCGACGAGCCGGGCGCAGAGAAAGCCACATTGCCGGAAAATTATGAGCTGGCCTGTATTCTTTACGCTCAAATGCTTATGCGTAGCCCAGGAGTCACGTCGGAGCGTGTTGGCGATATCTCCGTGACATACGAATCTGGCGAGGGGATGCCCCAGACCATTAAAGACCTAATTCGGTTGTGAGGTGATAGGGGATGCCGAAAAAAACACGCCGTCGGGCACGGGCGGCAAATGTGACGGTGAACGAGTGGACCTATCTGCCGGACATTCTCAAAAAAATGCGGGGCCTGTCACGCGAGGAAGTGCATATCGGGGTTGAAGGCGAAGGAGAAGGGGCGATGATTGCGGCCATACACGAGTTCGGGTCCGTGAAAGCAGGAATTCCGGCGCGTTCCTTCATTGGCACCGGGAAAAAGAAAGCGCAGGCGGCCATTTCAAAGCTGGCGAAAGCCGGAGTCAATGAAATTGTGCTGAAAAACCAAACGGCTACCGGCCTGCTTATTGCAATTGGCGCAATCGGTACGAATCGGGTTTTGAAAAACTTTGACAAGATTCGGACGCCAGAGCTTTCCCCCATCTACGCCAAGCGCAAGGGTAACAACAAAATTCTGGTCCAGGAACAAAAGCTTCGAGATTCCATTACTTCCATCCTGGTCCGCCGAGGGGGAAGATAGATGGAATTTCGTTTTGCGGCGATCCTTCGTAAACATTCCAAGCCATATGACCTCATTCGTAAGGGTTCGGGCGGCGATTATGACGATGATGGTGTTTGGGTGCCGGGGCAACCCGAACGCGTGACTTTGACCGGCGTCCTGCAGCCGGTTAGCGCCCAACTGATGCAGGTGGAAGGCGGCCGGTATACGGAAGAGGACCGAACGTTATACACGCTTTATGCACACGAACCCGGGGACCTTGTTACCTACAAGGGTGTGCAATATACCGTGGTGTCTCCCCAAGAAAGGGAGTACAGGGACGTCAACCAGTA
>NZ_JBGBYL010000028.1:0-1158 GCF_041260495.1 Paenibacillus sp. RC84 | reverse complement strand
AACCCTCCCTTAGTTGATGTTTAGCCTGCGTTCATCGCCTCGATCTGCATGATCGCCGCGAAGATCGGATATATCTGCTGTGGTACTACGGCGTTTCCGAGTCCTTTAAGTCTGTCCACCCAATCGGCAATCCCATGAGCCACTCGACCCACGCTGGGTTCAGGCTTCCAGTTGTAGGGATTGATCCAGTTTCCAGTAAATAAACCTCTGTTACAAGGTTGTTCCCTCCATTCCCATGCAAACCGGGGTTTTGGTGACAGTTGGCTGTAGGAGTAGGATACATTTTCACAGCCGCCGGCAAGCCATTCCTTGGGTCGCGAGGGTTGATGTTTCCCCGTTTCTGCGAATCGTTCGCCCGCGGAGTGGGCCACAATGAAGACTCGGTCCCTTCGGTGTGGGGCATCGACGGCACAAGCTGGAATAATAAACGCCCGGTTGGTGTAGCCCGCGCCTTCCAAGTCAGAGAGCGCTTCGTCGAGCCCCAATGTGACGTGCCCAGCAACATTTTCTCCAACAACCCAACGGGGTTTGAGTTCCTTGACAAGCCTAAAATATTCCGGCCAGAGATAGCGGTCATCCACCTTGCCTTTTCGCTTCCCGGAATAGCTGAAAGGCTGGCAAGGGTATCCTCCGTGAATAAGGTCAATTGTTCCAATGCCATCTGCTTCTAACCTCTCTTTCGTTAACGTGCAGACATCATCGTAAATTGGCACTTCCGGCCAATGCTTCCGCAGGACCTTTTGCGGGAAGGGCTCTCGCTCGCAAAAGGCCACCGTCTCTATCCCCGCCCACTCGCAGGCTAGGTCTATTCCGCCGATCCCGCTAAAAAGGCTAAGTGCTTTCATACTGCCTCCCATGTATTTCTGTGTGGTATAATTGGCGCAATATATTAATTGAATCGAGGTACATCGTGACTAAATCAGATACGACGACCAGTTTTAGATTCGACGATGATTTTATTGAGCTTCTGAATACTTGGTCGTTTATGACCAAGAAAGAAAAGGGCGCTCTCCTACAAGATGCATTCCGAGAGTACGCCCAGCTGGAACATAACTCCGATGTTGCCCAAAAAGTGAATACGATCATGGAAATCATGAAAGAGGATTGAGTCGCCGGGAGGCGGCTCTTTCTTTTCCCCTCCCATGTATTTCTGTGTTA
>NZ_JBGBYL010000027.1:0-1273 GCF_041260495.1 Paenibacillus sp. RC84 | reverse complement strand
TGGTCAAGACCCCATTTAACGGACAAATGAAAAAAGCCTAGGCTGCAAGCTGGCGTCGATATTCCATCGGCGTCAGCTTGTTTAGCTTTCGCTGCGGACGATGGTGGTTGTAAAAATGAATGTAATCCGAAATTCTTCTTTGTGCCTCGTCGAAACTTCGGATATCATACAGATAGAGCCCTTCCGTTTTGAGATGCGAGAAGAAGCTCTCCATAGAGGCGTTGTCTAAACAATTGCCTCGCCTAGACATGCTGATTCGGGCGCCAACCTTTGGCAGCATGTCGTGATACGCGTGAGACGTGTACTGGAATCCTTGATCGCTGTGAACGATCAATCCGGTCACGTCTTTGCGCTTTTCAAACGCCTTTGCAAACGTTTGAAGAACGAGCTCGTTGTCATTGCGCGTACTCATTTGACTGGCTACGATCTCATTGTTGAACAGATCCTTGATGACCGAAAGGTACAGCCACGTCGTTCCGACGCGATACTGTGTAACGTCGGTCACCCATTTCTGGTTGGGAGCGGTCGCTGCAAAATCTCGCTTCAGAACATTTTCTGCGACCCGTTCTCCTGTGGACGACGCGTAGCTGCCCCGATGTTTCTGACGCATGCGAGATCTTAGACCCAGGGCCTGCATCAGCCTCAACACCTTCTTATGGTTGATCCAGATCCCATGGTCTTCAAGGAGAAACAGCTGCACTTGTCGATAGCCATATTTGCCATCATGCTTGAGATATACCGCCTGAATGAGATCCTTGAGCGGCTTGTCCTGATTCCGCTCTTTCCGTTTCTTACAGGCATAGAATCCGCTTCTGGATACACCCAGCAGGCGGCAGAGCTCCGTGACGGTTCCGGTTCCCGCCGCCTGCTCCACCACCTCGTATTTTCGCTTCACACCTCCCGCATCCAAATGTCCAAACACTTTTTTAGCAATTCGTTCTCTCGTTTCAAGCGGGCTATTTGCCGATTTTCATCGACGTACTGTTCTTTTGCTGCTCCTCTTTGGTCGAAGAGGCCATACTCGCCTTGTTTTTTGTACCGAGCCATCCACTTTCTCACCCGATCTTGGTCATGGATGTCCAAGTGGGTTGTAATTCTTCGATACGTCCAACCTTCCTCAACATGCAGGCGTATCGCTTCCTTCTTCATTTCCTCCGTATAGTGCTTGAACTTTTGTCCTTTTCTCGCTGGCATAAAAAAATGCACCCCCTAGAATTTTATCGGATTTTACCCAGAGGGTTTTTCCAATGTCCATTCTAAGGGGTGCACTTCA
>NZ_JBGBYL010000026.1:0-1546 GCF_041260495.1 Paenibacillus sp. RC84 | reverse complement strand
ACGGTAGTAGGTTAGAACTCCGATACGATCAGGGTGGTATCCCAACGGCGCCTCCACCCAAGCTGGCGCTCAGGCTTCAAAGGCTCCCACCTATCCTGTACAGATCGTACCAAAGTCCAATATCAAGCTGCAGTAAAGCTCCATGGGGTCTTTCCGTCTTGTCGCGGGTAACCTGCATCTTCACAGGTATTAAAATTTCACCGGATCTCTCGTTGAGACAGCGCCCAAGTCGTTACGCCATTCGTGCGGGTCAGAATTTACCTGACAAGGAATTTCGCTACCTTAGGACCGTTATAGTTACGGCCGCCGTTTACTGGGGCTTCGGTTCACAGCTTCGGATTGCTCCTAACCGCTCCCCTTAACCTTCCAGCACCGGGCAGGCGTCAGCCCATATACTTCGCCTTGCGGCTTCGCATAGACCTGTGTTTTTGCTAAACAGTCGCTTGGGCCTTTTCACTGCGGCCCCCTCGTGCTATTCACACTACCGGGGCACCCCTTCTCCCGAAGTTACGGGGTCATTTTGCCGAGTTCCTTAACGAGAGTTCTTCCGCGCGCCTTAGAATTCTCTTCTCGCCCACCTGTGTCGGTTTGCGGTACGGGCACCTTCGCCTGGCTAGAAGCTTTTCTCGGCAGTGTGAGATCAAGACCTTCGCTACTGTAATTTTCGCTCCCCATCACAGCCCAGCCTTCACGATGTGCGGATTTGCCTACACATCAGCCTCACTGCTTGGACGGACATCCATCAGTCCGCGTCCCTACCCTGCTGCGTCACTCCATTGCTCGTAACGGCTTACGGTGGTACAGGAATTTCAACCTGTTGTCCTTCGACTACGCCTTTCGGCCTCGCCTTAGGTCCCGACTTACCCTGAGCGGACGAACCTTCCTCAGGAACCCTTAGGCTTTCGGCGGATCAGATTCTCACTGATCTTTTCGTTACTCATACCGGCATTCTCACTTCTGTACAGTCCAGCAGTCCTCACGATCTACCTTCACTCCGTACAGAACGCTCCCCTACCCATGCGCAAATTCATGCGCAAGTCATAGCTTCGGTGGTGTGTTTAGCCCCGTTACATTTTCGGCGCAGAGTCACTCGACCAGTGAGCTATTACGCACTCTTTAAATGGTGGCTGCTTCTAAGCCAACATCCTGGTTGTCTGTGCAACTCCACATCCTTTCCCACTTAACACACACTTGGGGACCTTAGCTGATGATCTGGGCTGTTTCCCTCTTGACAATGGATCTTAGCACTCACTGTCTGACTCCCGGGGTAATGTCTGTGGCATTCAGAGTTTGACTGGACTTGGTAACCCTTGGCGGGCCCCGCACCCAATCAGTGCTTTACCTCCACGACACATCCCCCGAGGCTAGCCCTAAAGCTATTTCGGGGAGAACCAGCTATCTCCGAGTTCGATTGGAATTTCTCCGCTACCCCCACCTCATCCCCGAATTTTTCAACATTCGTGGGTTCGGGCCTCCAGTGCGTGTTACCGCACCTTCACCCTGGACAGGGGTAGATCACACGGTTTCGGGTCTACGCCTGCATACT
>NZ_JBGBYL010000025.1:0-1572 GCF_041260495.1 Paenibacillus sp. RC84 | reverse complement strand
TATGCACACGAACCCGGGGACCTTGTTACCTACAAGGGTGTGCAATATACCGTGGTGTCTCCCCAAGAAAGGGAGTACAGGGACGTCAACCAGTACGTTTTGAAAAAGGTGGTCGCTAATGATCCAATTTAAAGCGATCCGCAACGCAATAGTTCGGGGACTCGCAGCACATTTAGGTGTGAAGGTTATCGAGATGAACGGCGGGGGAGACATTCCTAAAACGGCATTTTTAACCTACGACTTTTCCGGCAGCTTCGGGGACCGGCCCGGTTACCCGGCCGTGTATGTGGCAGACGATAAGATACGAGAAGTGGAGACGGTGCCGTTTACCGTCTCTTTTTTGTCCTATGCCGATGACAAGGCCACAAGCATGGAGAACGCTTTGAAAGCGCGGGAATGGTTCCGCGGAGCTGGCCGCGAGTTGCTTAAGGAATCCGTGAATGCTGTGGTCTATGAAATTGGAGAGGTCCAGAACCGTGACATTGCAATCGGCAGCGAGTGGGAGCGGCGGCAAGGCTTTGACGTTGAATTTCGAACACAGGACATTGTAGAAACCCCTCTTGTCCCGATTGATAAAGTAACAATTACAAGGAGTTGAGACTATTGGCAGTAAAAAGCGACGTAAAAGTAACAATTGATATTCAGCGCCCGACGCCTAAACTTGGGTTCGGAAAGACCTTGATTATCGGGTCCAGCGCTACCGGCCATCCATATACAACCTACACCGATTTAGACGCTGTCCGGGCAGACTTTGCAGCAAATACGGAAGTTTATAAGGCGGCTTTGTCTATTTTCCTGCAGGATAATGCACCGGCGGAAATCGCCGTCATGCTCTACAAGGCCCCTGAACAAACCTTGACGGATTTCCTTCCGCAGATTTTTAAGAAAGACTGGTATTTTCTCGTCTCTACGAGCAGCCAACTTTCAAATATTACAACAATTGCGGATGCCGTCGAGTTGTACGACAACCGACAATTTTTTGCGAGCACCAGCAGCAAAGACGACCTTGGAAAGATATATGCCAAAAAGTACAACAACACGACCATGTTCTACCACATCGACACATCGAATTACCCGGAGGCTGCTTGGCTTGGCGAGGTGGCGGCGGAAGATGTGGGTAGTGTGACCTGGAAGGGGAAAACGCTGAAAGGTATCGTACCGCTCGATATTGATGACACAGAGCTGCAGCAGATTCACGCGGTGGGCGCCAATACTTACGTGACCAAGGCCGGGGACGATGTTACAAGCGAAGGTAAAACGGTATCCGGTGAGTACATCGACGTTATCCACTCCAAGCATTACCTTATTCTCAGTATCGAATATGGGATTCAGAAATTAATGAACCGGTCATCTAAAATTCCATTCGACAATAACGGAATCGCTATGCTTGAAGGCGAAACGCTTATCGTGCTTAAAAGAGGGGATCAAAGCGGCATGATTGCTCATGACGATGACGACCAACCCCTTTACAGCACTAATTTTAAACCGCGTTCCCAGATTGATCCGGCCGACCGCGCCCAAAGGGTTTATACGGGCGGTTCGTTTAGCTTTGAATTGGCTGGGGCAATTCAC
>NZ_JBGBYL010000024.1:0-1650 GCF_041260495.1 Paenibacillus sp. RC84 | reverse complement strand
GGTTTATTATACTGCATCCAGGCGGCCTCAATCGTCGCAAGCAGCTTTTGCCGGTCCGCATTAATCCCGCGCCGCTGCAGCTCCTTGGCCGCATAGTCGACAGCCGCAGAAAGTTTGTCCTTACCCTTAATATATGCATCCTGTGATTCCGCGAAGGCAAAAGCCTCCCGAGCGATGTTTGCAATAATATCTTGTTGGGCCGTCGTGGTGTGGGCCTGGAGCCATTTAATAGCGCGGTCCTTAAGCGTATATATGGCAACAACTAGAATGCCTGTAAGGGCTGTTAAGCCAGCTAGAACAAGCTGCGTCAGATACTCGGTAATTTGTTGGGACATGGTTATGATCCTCCTTGGATTAAAGCCTCTCGGCCATATTTTTTAGCAATTTGGCTACATACTCACCCTTGGCGCTGCCACCATCCCGCGCATTGGTCGCCCAATAATCCGGTGAGTCGATCACACCGGCCGCGTGCAGCTTCGCCAGCACCCTTTCCAAGTCTGCAGCCGGTTCCGGCGCCGCGGGCAGGCCGAAAGCTTCTGCCAGTCCTTCCGCCGTCGCGCGTGCCAGCTCGTCCAGAAATTTGTCATTCTTAAGCAGGGCGGAATCTATGGCACTGTCCAAGAATCCGTATTCCAGAAGCACCGCGGGCATCTTGGTTTCCCGCACGACGGCGAAGTCGGCTTCTTTCTTACCCCGGTCCCGTAACCCGTACTTGGCAAAAACGGCTGCAACCTTTGCGTGGATTTTGGACCGAACTGTAGCAGTTTGCCCCTTGTCCGCGCCCAGATAGACAAACGATTCGAAGCCTGTTCCGCCGCCTTTGTTAATATGAACGGATAAGAAGTAGTCCGCCCCCAACTTGTTCGCAAAAGTTGCCCGGTCTGATAGACTTACAAACTTGTCCGTTGTCCGAGTGTATATAACTTCGGCCCGATCCCCCAAATACGCTCCGATCCGCTGTGCAAGCTTAAGAGTGAGCTGCTTTTCGACTAACCCATTTCCAAGCGCACCCGGATCGGTATCACCGTGACCGGGATCAATTACAAAAAGTATTCTTTTCATCTGAAAATCCTCCCTAGAAATAATAAAGGCCCTCCGCGCTGCAGATCGGAAAGCCTCACTCTGATTTGTTACCGCTCTTGCTCTTAAGCACGGCAATGATGTTACGTATCGCGTCCGGCATGGGCAGACCCATCCGGCCGTAATTCTCCGTCAAGCTTATGACTTCGTTCGCTGCGTAAAAATATGTGGCCGCGGTCAATATGCTGTTGCCGCTGCCGATCAGCATGTCGATTCGATGTGCCAACATCAAAACAAAAAGGATCAGCCCTTTACGGGCCAATCCCTTGAATCCGATCTGGCTGCTCAATCCCTTGCCCTCGCTCAACGATGCCGCAATGCCGGTCAGATAATCGGCCATCATCGCAAATAGTAAAAACGTTAAGGCCTCCGACCATCCTCCGTAAGCGTAGGAAATAAAGGCCCCAAACGCCGCGGCGAGCGCGTTAATAATGTTCTGATTCACATAGGTTCCTCACTATTCTTCCTATATTTAAGCTTAAGTGATACCGGGACGCTCTCATAGGTGCGGCGACGTCATTAGAGCTTTTGTCTCGTCGTATTCCTGCTGATTAATCCAGCCGTTTTGCA
>NZ_JBGBYL010000023.1:0-9423 GCF_041260495.1 Paenibacillus sp. RC84 | reverse complement strand
CAACCGAAGCTATTGTCAAAAAACCGGCTAACCGCGCATATGGCAACGAGGCCGAAGACCGCGAATTCGAAATCCAACTGCTTGACATGAAAATGAGCTGAACCAAAAACCACATTTAAGGAGCGATATCAAATGAGCAACTTTAAACAAAAGCAATATAAATCCAAAGGTGAAAAAGAATTTTTGTTCCAACACCCCGGAGTTCGTAGTGTCTCCAAGATTCATGATGCAATCAAAAATAAACATGGAGTTGTTTCCGAAGAACGTTTGTCCGAAGAAATCCTGAAACATGTAATCGTGAAGCCGCAAATGAAAATTGATGACTTCGAATCCTATCAGGAATACAATGAGGTCATCAATGCCGCCTATGCCTTCATTACGGGGCAGGACGAAGGCAATGACAATCAGCAAGCAGGAAGCTAGAAACAGGGCGACAAGAAATTGGGCGCAATGGCGGCTATTGATTGCTAACATGGTGACATACAGGGATTTATATTTTATGGATGATGACGATATTGCGGAAGCAAACGCGGCATTGGATATCCATATTGAAAATGAAAGAAAAGAAATGAATCGGAACCGGAAGTGAGCGCCTTTTTGGGCGCTCTTTTTTGTACTGAAAGGGGGTGCAATACTTGGGGGTAATCGGAAATTTAATGTTCGCCGTTGGCTTTAAGGTGGCCGACAGTGCTTTGTCAAAAGCGGATAAACAAGTCGGAGAAATGCAAAGTAAATGGATGGGGATCGGGGTCGCGGCGGCTGCCGTAGGTGCGGCCATTGTGGGTGTAGGAGCTGCCAGCCTATCAGCGGCAAGCAACATGCAGGGGGCTTTGTCCTCTATTCAGGGAGCAACCGGCCAGACAGCGCAGCAGATGGAGGCAACAAAGGCAATCGCCACGGACCTTTATAACCAAAATTTCGGCCAGAACTGGGATGACCTGGGCAATGCCATCAAGACGACAGCACAAATCACGCAGCAGCAAGGCGACGAACTGAAGACGACGACGAAGAACGCTCTCCTGCTTAGGGATACGTTCGGTTTCGAAGTGACGGAGTCCGTGCGGACTTCGGACACGATGATGAAACAGTTCGGCATTACGTCAACAGAGGCGATGAACCTACTTGCAGACGGCAGCCAAAAGGGGTTAGACAAGTCCGGGGAATTGCTGGATACCGCTAACGAGTATTCCAACCAATTTAAGTCACTAGGTTTTACGGCCAATGAGATGTTTGATACTTTAGCGGCGGGGTCCGAAAACGGGGCCTTTAACTTGGACAAAGTCGGGGACGCCGTTAAGGAATTTAACATCCGGGCAAAGGATGGCAGCAAGACAACAACAGAAGCCTTTCAAATGCTGGGCCTGGATGCCGACAAGATGGCAAAGACCTTTGCGGCCGGTGGCCCGCAAGCAAAGCAAGCATTCCAGCAAGTTCTGCAGATGATTGGGTCTATCGAAGATCCAGTACAACGTAATACGGTCGGTGTCGCCCTCATGGGTTCGCAGTTTGAGGACCTAGAGGCTAGAACAATTACGGCGATGGGGACAGCGACACAGCAATTCGATATGACCAAAAACAAGATGGATGAGCTGAATCAGATCAAGTTCGACAAGCCCGGCGAAGCACTGGCGATGTTTGGTCGACAGATGGAAACGGGATTGCTCGTTCCACTCGGGGAAAAGCTCATGCCTTATTTCAACCAGTTCGGTCAATGGCTCGTTGATAATCAACCGACTATCCAAGCCGTTGGAGCTGCAATTGGGGACGGACTCGGCAAGGCAATAGATGGATTGGTTACATCGTTCGGGTTCATCATCAACAACATTGACATTATTGGTCCGGCTATCATTGGAGTAGCAGGCGTCATTTTATACACGATGGTGCCTTCCATGGTGGCGGCAGCTACGGCCGGTTGGGCCATGATTGCCCCGTGGCTCCCCATCATTGCGGTTGCCTTATTGGTAGGTTTAGCGATTGCGGGTATTATCCTTATTTTTAAAAATTGGGGTGCTATTGCAACATGGCTGGGCGAGGTATGGACTGGTTTTAAAACCTGGGTCATGTCGATTTTTGATAGTGTCGTGGAATTCTTCAAGGCTTGGGGTATCACGATTATGGCTGTTTTACTTGGAGGCGTCGCTTGGGTTATTGCGGCCATCGCAACCAAATGGGAAGAAATCAAAACCACTACGGTCAACATTTTCACGGGAATTTGGAATTGGCTGACGAACACATGGAACAACATCGTAAATAGCGTTTCGAACGCCGCGACGTCCATCTGGAATAAGATCAAAGGTGTATGGGATCAGATTACGGGTTTTCTCTCGGGGATCAACCTCTTCGATATTGGTAAGAACATCATTGAAGGAATGGTAAACGGGATCGGCTCCATGGCGAACGCCGTTGTCGATAAGGTGAAGGAAATCGGGAACAGCATCACGGACAAAGTCAAAAGCATCCTGGGAATCCACTCGCCTTCCCGCGTCATGATGGAACTCGGATTTTACACCGGTGAAGGCTTGGCACTTGGATTGGACAACACGCAAAGCAGAGTCGGGCAGGCTTCTTCGGACCTCTCCGACGAGATTGTTTCCGGCCAAGGTGCGGGGAATCTGCAGCAGGCAACATCCGCGTCGCTTCCTCCGGCCAGAGCTGTACAAGGTGGCGACGGAACACTTCGAATCGAGGTTGTATTCAAATCAGAAGGCGTTTCGGGGGCCACTTTAGATGGTAGCTTGCCGCCGGAGTCTGTACGGCAAATCGAAGAAGCCGTCGCCGGAATTTTCGAGAAAACCGGAAGGCGTTCCGGCCTTTCGACAGGGGGAACGTTCTGATGGCAACCATCGACGGCCGTTATGTCACGGTCGAGTCAGAGGACCCGAGCTACGAGGTTGAAACCCCGGAGCAGCCGGTTGAAAAGGGCGTAAACCTAATTGACCATGTTGAGCGCAAAGCAAGGACGATGTCTATAAGCGGACTTATCGTGGGTGACGATGCAGCACAAATTCGACAATATCTTATTGACGCCCAGGACATAGGAAGCATTGTCACCTATGACGGCCGTAATTCCTTTGTCGGCTTGATAACTGGCTTTAAATCCGGCCATACCAACCAAGTCGCCAACGGTTGTACATTTTCATTGACGTTTAAAGAGGTCAGAATAGCAGAGTCCTCTTTTGTGGAAACCCTACCGCTGCCGATCCGGGCGCAGGCGGCCCCGGTAATAAGCTCGGGCCGTAAGCAGAAAAAAGAGAAAAGCGAAGCCAAAAAGAAGACAACCAAGAGCAAGGCGAAGGGGAAAGAGAAAAAGAAAGACAAGCCGGTCGAGAAGGTAACATTCAAGCCGGGCAGCCCGTGGGCGTGAGGTGATGTTATGCAGTACATTCCTATCGAGAAAGACCTTATACCGTATCGTTTCGATATGTCCCTGGCCGGTCGGGTCTATACTTTTGAAGTGCATTACAATGAGGAGTTCGACTTCTTCACCCTGGACCTTGAACTGGACGAGGAAGTTTTGGTAACCGGCGAAAAAATCGTTTACGAAATGCCGTTGTTTGACGGGATTGAGGACAGCCGGTTTCCGCAGCTCACGCTTGTGCCGTTTGACGAGTCTGGGTTGAGCAACGAAGTGAACTGGAACACGCTGAACGAAACGGTATTTATTTATCTGCCGGACGGTGATGACGATGAGTAATTTCGGCCGTGTAATAGAGGTGATGGCCGGTGGGCGCGAGTTTACGAATGCAAGCTATAACATCGAGGGGAGCGTACCGTTTGATAATGATCCGTTGCCGAATGAAAGTGAAATCCGACTTTGGAATCTATCACAGGACACAATCAATCGGTTTTCCGTGAACAGTACGGTTATGGTCAATGCAGGCTATCGGGGGGACGTGGGGTTAATCCTTCACGGCTTTATATCAAAAGTGCAAACAAAACGTGAGGGCGTGGAGCAAGTGACCACGCTTTTTGTTTTGGACTCACAAGACCTCTCGGGTCGAAAAGTAGATGTCGCCTACACCGAGGGAACTACGGCGAGTTACATTTTACGCGAGATGGCCGCGCAACTCGGGCTGCCTATTGGACAATTCGAATTAAACCAGGATTATCGGTATGAAGATGGATACACGGCAAAGGGCGAGGTCACGGAGATCATTACGAAGGTTGCGAAGGATTGCGGTACATCTGCCTACATCAACAAAGGCAAGCTTTATATCCGTAACCTGCGATCCGGCGCGGACAACGTGTTCAGGCTCAACCCAGATACTGGAATGATCGGTTCACCGGAGCCATATCAAAACGAGCAGTTCAAAGGCTTTAACCTAAAGTCACAGCTTCAATACCGGATTACAACGGCTTCGGTGATTGACCTGGAATCCAGGACCTTTCAAGGCCGTGTTCATGTGCTTAAGGGAAGTCACAAATTTAGTAACACCGGCGACTTTGTAACAGAAGCAGAGGTGATCGAACCATGAGTATTGACGCTTCCGGCTCACTCGGCCAATTACTCCGCAGCCTTGCGTACAAGATTATGACGGACTTGTCCGTTTCGTTTCCTTGCCGGGTAGAGTCTTTCGATTCGGGAACAGGAATGGCAACGGTGCAGCCTTTGACGCGTCTGGGTGATGTTCCCCCAGCACTAATAACAAACGTTCCAGCGCTTGGTCAGCGCCTTACCATAAACGGCACCGAACAAGTCTGCAGGCCAGCCCTAAAAAGAGGCGACACAGTCCTTGTGGTATGTGCAGACCGGCAGATTAAAAATTCGCTGGCCGGACAGATTGCCAAGCCGGACAGCGCTCGGATGCACGACCATAATGACGCGGTAATTGTGGGGGTGTTCCCATGCTCTCTCTAAAGCTGCAGGATGGAGATTTGGTCTTCGAAAATGATGAACTTGTAATGATCGAGGGTCCCGAAGAACTTCGACAGTGCGCCGAAATCGCTCTATCTACGAATAAGGGTGAATGGTTTCTGAACCCCGCCGTAGGGATTAGATTCAGTCGGTTCCTCGGTAAAAATCCAAGCGAAGAAGCCATGCGAAATGAAATCCGAAAAGGCTTGCTACAGGACGCACGGATTAAAACGGTTGATGATATCAGCTTTTCTTACGACCGTCCGGGTAGATCGGTAGTCATAACATTCCAGGCAACGGCGACGGACGGCGAAGAAATCAGGGGGGAAGTGCCATTAAATGTTGGATGAAAAAGGCTTTAAGCGCAAGCGATTTGCCGACCTTGTAGTGGAAATGGAAGACAAGTCACGAGAGGCTTTTGGCCAGAAAATCAATACGTCAGAATGGTCCCCACTGGGAATCATTATTCGGTTGTTCGCTTTCTTCCTTGCCAAGCTTTGGGCCGTCGCGGAAGACGTCTATAACGGCGATTCGATCAACCATGCCAAGGGTGTACAGCTCGACCGGCAAGGGCCGAGGGCGGGAATTTCCCGGTTTAAAGCTGCCTGGGCGAAAGGGTTCGTCCATATTACCGGGATTCCAGGAACCGATATTGCACTTGGCTTTGTGGTTGCTACTAAAACCGGTGTGACGTTCGAAACAACCGAGGCGGCAATTATCGCCCAAAACGGGGAAGTGGTAGTACCAATTGTGGCAAGGGAGCCGGGGAGCAGCGGGAACCAAGCGGCCGGTACAATAACCGTGATAGTTAACCCTAATCCCAACATAAGCAGCGTTACCAATGCGGAGCCGACAGGGGGCGGGCGGGAGAAAGAAACGGACACCGAATTTCGCGCCCGTTTTCCGCAATCTGTCGCGGGCGGTGGATCCGGGACAACGGATTCCATCCGGGCGGAACTGCTACGCGTCGAGGGTGTCCGAGCGGCGGCGGTTATTGAAAACTACTATAAA
Source organism: Paenibacillus sp. RC84 (assembly GCF_041260495.1). NCBI lineage: Bacteria > Bacillati > Bacillota > Bacilli > Caryophanales > Paenibacillaceae > Paenibacillus > Paenibacillus sp. RC84. The sequence continues at coordinate 3,557 of NZ_JBGBYL010000023.1, read as the reverse complement.
GACCCAGACGCGGAGGGAAGGCCGGGAAAAAGCGTTTCGGCTTACGTGCTGGGCGGGGATCGGCAAGCGATTGCGGAAGCAATATTTCGCAAAAGGTCGGGCGGCATCGAACCGGCTGGCAGCGAGGAAGTCACTGTTTTAGATATAAGCGGCAATCCCCAAAAAGTGCGGTTTACTTATGCCCCAGAGGTCAAGGTCTATGTAAAAATTGCACTCCGAACGGACGAAAGTTTCCCGGCTGATGGTGACGCTTTGGTTCGGTCTGCACTCATACGTTATATCGGGGGCCGCGAGGCAGACGGCAGCCTGTGGAACGGTCTGAACATGGGGCAGGATGTTGTCCATTGGGAAGCTTTATCCACCTTGCGAGGTATTGACGGCATTAAGGATGCCAGGGTCGAATTGTCCACCGATGGCATCACCTATGCACCGGCTAACATTGACGTGGGGCCGCAACAGGTGGCACAGGCTGACGCCGACCGGATAGAGGTGGGCCACATTGTCTAATTGGGCGGCAATAATCCTCAAAAAGCTGACGGATGTATACAGCAAAAGACCCGATAGCAATATCGGCAAGATCATCGGAATTCTGGCCGGACAAATGCAGGACTTGGAGGATACCTTTGGCCGCATCGGGGAATGGAGGGACATTGACAATGCCGAGGGAACGACGCTGGACATGATCGGGGAAACCGTGGTGCAGCCCCGCGGGAAGGCCAACGATGCGATTTACCGGATCATGATTAAGGCCAAAATCGCCCGAAACCTCTCCAATGCGGATATCAACAGCATCATTTCCGTGATTGCCCTAGCGCTAAATTCTGACCCCAAGGAAGTCACGATTAAAGAAATGTGGGACGACCCTATTACGCCGGAGCCTGCAGCTATATCCATGATGAAAATTCCCATTGACCGCCTCAATGAAATAGGGATGGACCCAAGGCAATTTGCCAGGATCGTTCAAAAAACGGTTGCCAGCGGTGTCCGCGTCTCCGTCATTGAATTAATGGGGACCTTCGAGTTTGCAGATGCCGACGAGGTGCAAGTCGATGAAGATCGAGGGTTTTCGGATATCGAAGGGAAGAAGGGCGGTTATTTGGGGTCGGCCTTTGTTCCGTCTGAATCGGATGACCTGCCAATATAGAAAGGATGTTGAACAATGGCATTTAACGAGTTGCCGCCCAAATGGGACGCGCCCGGACAGGAACCGCCAGAAAACAGGAAAGTGACAGGATGGCAGCCAAAGGACAGACCGGCCGCCGAATTTTTTAACTGGTTTTTCAATCGAGTGTACAAGTCGATCAAGGAATTACAAGCAAAGGCGGCGGAATCCAGCGTCTTGGAAGCCATAAGGCAAAGCCTGACCAAGAGCATAGATGATTTGAAGGCTTTATTCGCCGGTCATGATAGCGCAATTATCGACCAACAGAAGCGGATGACGGAGGTCGAAAAGCAAGTCAGCAACACACCGTCCGTCGCCAGCCTGGACCTGTCCAAGCCGGTCCAGGTCATCGACTCGGCCAAGCGGTCCCGGCTTAAAATTGACAGGATCAAGGGGCGTACACTCACTAACTTGCTCGGGATGCTCGGCGGGGACAGCTTGCCAAGCGCGCTTTCAAGCTCCAACGTGACGGTAAGCACCGACACAGCCAGTTACACGTCCGGTACGCGGTCTACGCTCGTTGCCGCAACGGGGACGGCAGCCGTGGAGCATTTTGCATCTACGGATCGACTTCCTATTTTGCCAAGCCGTCAATACGTTTTTATAGGCGATATCCAGACGATAAAAGGCACTGCTACCTACCGTTTTATTACTAGGGACGCGGCCGGAAATGTGGTGGAAGATATAAGCACCGGATTTGCTGCCGCGGGAGGTTGGCAAACTACGGGGCAGCTTATAACCACAAAAGCAGCGGCGGTCACTATTGAAATACGGGTGCAGATTTGTAAAAGCGACGGAACAGTCAGCTACGTACAATCCGGCGAGTCAGCCCGGTTCGACAGCGCTCGGTTATACCAGGTCAGTGCAGCGGACTACGACAGCCTCAAAACGTTCGATTATAACGACTGGAACCGTCGTTTCCCGTTTGTCCTAAGCAGCACGTCAACCAACGGCATCCATATTACGCGGTACGGCGATAATCTGGCTCCGAGCTATCGGGAATGGACGTCTATGCCTGTGGGCACGATTACCGATAGCTATACGAATGTGGTCACAGCTAACGGCACAGAGCAATTTTGTTCAACCAATATCAAAGCCGTAGCGGGCACGACCTACACGTTCGCAGTTACGCGATCATATGGCGGAAAAATCGGCATGGACTTTAGGGACGCGCAAAACGTTAACCTTGCGTCGACTGGAATGGTAGACGCGGCGTCCGTAACGCTCAAAGCTCCGGCAAATACAGTATCCGTAAACATCGTAACGAGCGTTCCGGCGTCCGTGCCATCGGGCGTACAGATCGAGTTTAAAAATCCGACCCTCAACATCGGTCCGACGGCGCTGCCATTTAAACCGCGCGTATATAATTACCTGTACTTCCCCGACGTTTCCCTTTCGTCAAGTATCGCTGGTGACGTGGCAGACGAGATTTACGAGCAAAACGGTAAATACTATAAGCTTAATGCTTATCGCCAGCTAACCGTTGACGGCAGTCTAAGCTATACCTATAACCTCGCGGTCCCGGGGTTAAAGCGAGTTTGGACCGAGTCTATACAAGGGTACTACTCGCATTGGTATGCAGATTTCCACCGTTTTGACGGTAAAGTTTTGCTACCTGGTATGCACACGGATGGCGCGGACCGTTTTAATTTTGAGGAGGGCATAAAATTATTTGTTACCATCGCAAATAAGGATAGCGGATGGGGCGATAACTACACGCCAACAGCCGACGAGATTAAAGCGTATTTTAACGGCTGGAAAATGTATATCAGTGGTTCGGCCGTCGAAACAATTTACGATGGTACGGGCACTAAAGCGTGGGCGTATAGGCAACCGGACGGTATACAATGGCAAGGCCATACCCCTGAATTACCTATCCAGTTGTCTCCTGCTTTTATGGGTGCCCCTTATAGTCCATATCGCCTATCCTACCGACTGACGCAGCCTTTCACGACTGAAATTAGCCCCCAAGGAAGTATTACGCTTAACGAAGGTCCTAACCATATCGAGACGGGCGTCGGTATGATCGTGCGGGAGCGTATGACCACGACCTCCAGCGGACCATATATCACGAGTAACGACCAGGGCAACAGCCTGACGGTTTTTAAATATCGTGTGCGTAAGGTACAAGCAATCTATCGCAATAGGCGTCGGGATACTCAATGGTTTTTTAACAATCTCTCATCCAGTGGTATTGAAAAACCTGTCATTGATCGGCAATATTACGACCCTGATGCTGTCTACGAGGTCACCTACCACGCACTGGACCCGATTTCCACGCCATTAGCCAGCATCGCGGCCAGTACCGACACCAACCTTAAAACGGTCGTGGACACGTTGGCAGCGGCGAGCGCAGACGTTGAAACGCGGGTTAGCGTCCTGGAGCATTCATCGC
>NZ_JBGBYL010000022.1:0-9455 GCF_041260495.1 Paenibacillus sp. RC84 | reverse complement strand
GCGATGAATGCTCCAGGACGCTAACCCGCGTTTCAACGTCTGCGCTCGCCGCTGCCAACGTGTCCACGACCGTTTTAAGGTTGGTGTCGGTACTGCCTGCGATGCTGGCTAATGGCGTGGAAATCGGGTCAAGTGCGTGATAGGTGACCTCGTAGACAGCGTCAGGATCGTAATATTGCCGATCAATAACGGGTTTTTCGAGTCCACTGGACGACAGATTGTTAAAAAACCATTGACCGTCTCGACGCCTATTTCGATAGATTGCTTGTACTTTGCGGACGCGATATTTAAAAACCGTCAGGCTGTTACCCAGGTCGTTACTCGTGATATACGGACCGCTGGAGGTCGTGGTCATGCGCTCCCGTACGATCAAGCCCACGCCTGTCTCGATCTGGTTAGGGCCTTCGTTGAGCGTAATACTTCCGTGGGGGCTAATCTCGGTCGTGTATGGCTGCGTAAGTCGGTAGGAGAGGGTGTACGGCGTGTGTCCCTTCCAACGCGTTGTCGGCAACGCGGACGTTTCAGCGCCCGCCTCCATGTTCATAATTGGCTCCCAACTCTTCGCGCCCTGATTATTAAAAATTTCTGGCTGACGAGTCGTCGGGTTCCAGTAATACATGCGCCACCCGTTGAAGTATGCCTTCATATCGTTGTCTGTAGGCGTGTAATCGTCACCCCACCCGCTGTCCTTGTTGGCGATGGTAACAAATAATTTTACGCCATCCTCAAAATTAAAGCGGTCCGCGCCTTCCGTGTGTATACCAGGCAGCAAAATTTTACCGTCAAAACGCTGGAAGTCTGCATACCAATGCGAGTAGTACCCTGGTACAGACTCGGTCCAAACTCGCTTTAACCCCGGGACCGCGAGGTTATAGGTATAGCTTAGGCTGCCGTCAACAGTAAGCTGACGATAAGCATGGAGCTTATAGTATTTACCGTTTTGCTCGTACAGCTCGTCCGCGACGTCCCCCGCGGTGCTCGACGCCAGGGTGACGTCGGGAAAATACAGGTAATCATATACGCGTGGTTTAAACGGTAGCGCCGTCGCGCCGATGTTAAAGGTCGGATTTTTAAACTCGACCTGCACGCCTGACTGTACGGAGGCCGGAACGCTCGTCACGATATTTACGGATACAGTGTTGGGCGGAGCTTTGAGCGTAACAGACGCCGCATCTACTAGCCCGGTCCCGGAAATCCCGACGTTTTGGGCGTCTCTAAAATCAAAGCCGATTTTACCGCCATAGGTTTTAGCGACCGAAAAAGTGTATGTCGTGCCGGGTACGGCTTTTATAGTGGTCTGACTGTTTTGATCCGTGGTGCCGTTGGCCGTAACGACATGCGTGTAGCTGTCGGTAATCGTACCGACGTTGATAAACGTCCATTCTCTAAAGCTAGGAGCCAGGTTTTCCCCGTACCGTGTGATGTGGATGCCGTTTGTCGAAGTGCTGCTTAATACAAACGGGTAACGGCGATTCCATTCAGCGTAGTCGAATGTTTTTAGGCTGTCATAGTCGGCCGGGCTGACCTGATACAGCCGGGCGCTATCAAATCGGGCTGCCTCCCCGGATGGTACATAGTTGGTTGTTCCATCGCTTTTACAAATCTGCAAACGCATTTCAAGCGTAACGGCCGTGGCTTTTGTGGTTATAAGCTGACCCGTAGTTTGCCAACCTCCCGCAGCCGCAAATCCGGTGCTTATATCTTCCACTACATTTCCGGCCGCGTCCCTAGTAATAAAACGGTAGGTAGCTGTGCCTTTTGTCGTCTGGATATCCCCAATAAAAACGTATTGTCGGCTTGGTAAAATGGGAAGTCGCTCCATCGAAGCAAAATGCTCGACGGCTGTCGTACCTGTAGCCGTTACGAGCGTAGACCGCGTGCCGGACGTGTAACTGGCCGTGTCGGTGCTTACCGTCGCGTTGTAACTGGTGAGCGCACTAGGCAGACTGTCGCCGCCAAGCATCCCGAGCAAGTTTGTCAGCGTACGCCCCTTGATCCGGTCTATTTTAAGCCGGGAACGTTTGGCCGAGTTGATGACCTGGACAGGCTTGGACAGGTCCAGGTTGGCGACGGCCGGTGAACTGCTGACTTGCTTTTCCACCTCCGTCATCCGCTTTTGTTGGTCGATAATTGCAGTATCATGCCCGGCGAATAAAGCCTTCAAATCATCTATGCTCTTGGTCAGGCTTTGCCTAATAGCTTCCAGAACACTAGATTCCGCCGCCTTTGCTTGTAATTCCTTGATCGACTTGTACACCCGATTGAAAAACCAGTTAAAAAACTCGGCGGCCGGTCTGTCCTTCGGCTGCCAGCCTGTCACTTTTCTGTTGTCCGGCGGCTCTTGGCCGGGCGCCTCCCATTTGGGCGGTGACTCGTTAAATGCCATTGCTCAACATCCTTTCTAAACTAAATTGGCAGGTCATCGGATTCAGACGGAACAAAGGCCGATCCCAAATAACCGCCCTTCTTCCCTTCGATATCCGAAAACCCTCGATCTTCATCGACTTGCACCTCGTCGGCATCTGCAAACTCAAACGTCCCCATCAACTCAATGACAGACACACGGACTCCGCTGGCAACCGTTTTCTGCACGATCCGTGCAAATTGCCTAGGATCCATCCCGATTTCATTCAGCCGGTCGATAGGAATTTTCATCATGGATATAGCTGCAGGCTCCGGCGTAATAGGATCGTCCCACATTTCTTTGATCGTGACTTCCTTCGGATCGGAGTTAAGGGCAAGGGCAATCACCGAAATGATGCTGTTGATATCCGCATTGGAGAGGTTACGGGCGATTTTGGCTTTAATCATGATCCGGTAAATTCCATCGTTAGCCTTCCCTCGGGGCTGCACCACCGTTTCCCCGATCATATCAAGCGTTGTGCCTTCGGCGTTGTCAATGTCCCGCCATTCTCCGATTCGGGCAAAGGTATCCTCCAAGTCCTGCATCTGATCGGACAAAATGCCGATGATCTTGCCAATATTACTATCCGATTTTTTCTTGTACACGCTTGGCAGTTTTTTAAGGATTACTGTGGCCCATTTCGATAACAGGTTTTTTAAGATCGCGCCCACCCATTTAGACAATGTGGCCCACCTCTATCCGGTCGGCGTCGGCCTGTGCCACCTGTTGCGGCCCCACGTCAATGTTAGCCGGTGCATAAGTGATTCCGTCCGTGGACAATTCGACCCTGGCATCCTTAATGCCGTCAATACCTCGCAAGGTGGATAAAGCTTCCCAATGGACAACATCCTGCCCCATGTTCAGACCGTTCCACAGGCTGCCGTCTGCCTCGCGGCCGCCGATATAACGTATGAGTGCAGACCGAACCAAAGCGTCACCATCCGCCGGGAAACTCTCGTCCGTTCGGAGTGCAATTTTTGCATAGACCTTGACCTCCGGGGCATACGTAAACCGCACTTTTTGGGGATTTCCACTTATGTCAAAAACGATTTCTTCCTCGCTGCCAGCCGGTTCAATACCGCCAGACCTTTTGCGGAATATCGCTGCTGCTATCGCCTGCCGATCCCCGCCCAGCACGTAAGCCGAAACGCTTTTTCCCGGCCGGCCTTCTGCATCCGGATCCTTATAGTAGTTTTCGATAACCGCCGCTGCGCGAACACCCTCAACCCGTAGCAGCTCCGCCCGGATGGAATCCGTTGTTCCGGATCCACCGCCCGCGACAGATTGCGGAAAACGCGCGCGAAATTCGGTGTCCGTTTCTTTCTCCCGACCGCCCCCTGTCGGCTCCGCATTGGTAACGCTGCTTATGTTGGGATTGGGGTTAACTATCACGGTTATTGTACCGGCCGCTTGGTTCCCGCTGCTCCCCGGATCCCGTGCTACGATCGGCACTACCACTTCCCCGTTTTGGGCGATAATTGCCGCCTCTGTTGTTTCAAACGTCACACCGGTTTTAGTAGCAACCACAAAGCCAATTGCAATATCGGTCCCTGGAATCCCGGTAATATGGACGAACCCTTTCGCCCAGGCAGCTTTAAACCGGGAAATTCCCGCCCTCGGCCCTTGCCGGTCGAGCTGAACACCCTTTGCGTGGTTGATCGAATCGCCGTTATAGACGTCTTCCGCAACGGCCCACAATTTAGCCAAAAAGAATGCGAACAGCCGAATGATAATTCCAAGTGGGGACCACTCGGACGTATTTATTTTCTGACCAAAAGCCTCGCGTGACTTATCTTCCATTTCCACCACAAGGTCGGCAAATCGCTTGCGCTTAAAGCCTTTCTCATCCAACATTCACGGGCACCTCCCCCCTGATTTCTTCGCCGTCCGTCGCCGTGGCCCGGAATGTTATGTTCATCATTCGGTTTGGCCGGTCGTATTCAAAGCTGATATCGTCAACCGTTTTAATCCGTGTGTCTTGTAGCAAGCCTTTCCTGATCTCGTCACGCATGGCTTCTTCGCTTGGATTTTTACCGAGGAACCGTGAGAATCTAATCCCGGCGTTTGGGTTCAAAAACCATTCGCCCTTATTCGTGGACAGATTGATTTCGACACATTGCCGGAGTTCTTCTGGCCCCTCGATCATGACCAGTTCACCGTTTTCAAAAACTAAGTCTCCGTCCTGCAGCTTTAGAGAGAGCATGGGAACACCCCCACAATTACCGCGTCATTATGGTCGTGCATCCGTGGGCTGTCCGGCTTGGCAATTTGTCCGGCCAGTGAATTTTTAATCTGCCGGTCTGCACAGACCACAAGGACTGTGTCGCCTCTTTTTAATGCTGGCCTGCAGATTTGTTCGGCGCCGTTTATAGTAAGGCGCTGACCAAGTGCCGGGACGTTGGTTATGAGTGCCGGGGGCGCATCGCCCAGACGCGTCAAAGGCTGCACCGTCGCCATGCCTGTTCCCGAATCGAAAGACTCTACCCGGCAGGGGAAAGAAACGGACAGGTCCGTCATAATCTTGTCCGCAAGGCTGCGGAGTAATTGGCCGAGTGAGCCGGAAGCGTCAATACTCATGGTTCAATCACCTCTGCTTCTGTTACAAAGTCGCCGGTGTTACTAAATTTGTGGCTGCCCTTTAAAACGTGGACACGGCCTTGAAAGGTCCTAGATTCCAGGTCAATCACCGAAGCCGTTGTAATCCGGTATTGAAGCTGTGACTTTAGGTTAAATCCTTTGAATTGCTCGTTTTGGTAAGGTTCCGGGGAACCGATCATACCGGTATTGGGATTGAGCTGAAACACATTGTCCGCGCCGGACCGCAGGTTACGGATATAGAGCTTGCCTTTGTTGATATAGGCGGAGGTGCCGCAATCCTTCGCAACCTTTGTGATGATCTCCGATACCTCTCCTTTGGCCGTGTACCCGTCTTCATACCGATAGTCCTGGTTCAATTCGAACTGTCCTATAGGAAGCCCGAGCTGCCCGGCCATCTCGCGCAAAATGTAACTCGCTGTGGTTCCCTCGGTGTAGGCGACGTCTATTTTCCGGCTTGAAAGGTCCTGCGAATCCAAAACAAAAAGCGTGGTCACTTGCTCCACGCCTTCCCGTTTTGTTTGCACTTTGGATAAAAAACCGTGAAGGATTAACCCCACGTCTCCCCGATAACCTGCATTGACCATAACCGTACTGTTAATGGCAAAGCGATTGATTGTATCCTGCGAAAGATTCCAAAGCCGGATTTCACTTTCATTCGGCAACGGATCATTATCAAACGGCACGCTTCCCTCGATGGCATATTCCGCATTACTGAACAGACGACCGCCTGCCATCACCTCAATAACTCGACCAAAATTATTCATCGTCATCACCGTCCGGCAGATAAATAAATACCGTTTCGTTCAGCGTGTTCCAGTTAACTTCGTCGCTCAACCCAGACTCGTCGAATGGAACAAGAGTAAGTTGTGGAAACCGGCTATCCTCGATCCCATCAAACAACGGCATTTCGTAAACGATCTTTTCGCCGGTTACCAATACTTCCCCGTCCAGCTCCAAATCGACGGTGAAGAAGTCGAATTCTTCATTGTAATGCACTTCAAAAGTATAGACCCGGCCGGCCAGGGACATATCGAAACGGTATGGAATCAAATTCTTTTCGATTGGGATATACTGCATGCTTCACCTCACGCCCACGGACTGCCCGGCTTGAATGTTACCTTCTCGACCGGCTTATCTTTCTTTTTCTCTTTCCCCTTCGCCTTCGCCTTGCTTTTGGTTGTCTTCTTCTTGGCTTCGCTTTTCTCTTTTTTCTGCTTACGGCCCGAGCTTATGACTGGGGCCGCCTGCGCCCGGATCGGCAACGGCAGGGTTTCCACAAAAGAGGATTCTGCAATTCGGACCTCTTTAAACGTCAATGAAAACGTGCAGCCGTTGGCAACTTGGTTGGTATGGCCGGATTTAAAGCCGGTTATCAAGCCTATAAATGAATTGCGACCGTCATAGGTGACAATGCTTCCAAGTTTTTGTGCGTCAATAAGGTACTGTCTGGTTTGGGCAGCTTCCTCTCCAACGATAAAGCCGCTGATTGACATCGTAACTGCCTTGGCCTCTACGTGGTCAATTAGGTTTATACCCTTTTCAACCGGCTGCTCGGGGGTCTCAACTTCGTAGCTCGGGTCCTCCGACTCGACCATGACATAACGGCCGTCGATGGTTGCCATCAGAACGTCCCCCCTGTAGAAAGGCCGGAACGTCTCCCGGTTTTCTCGATAATTCCGGCGACGGCCTCTTCAATTTGCCGAACAGACTCTGGCGGTAGACCACCATCTAATGCGGTCCCCGAAACGCCTTCCGACTTGAATACAACCTCAATTCTAAGTGTCCCGTCACCACCCTGCGCTGCCCTCGCTGGCGGAAGCGTCGCCGCTGTTGCCTGCTGCAGATTCCCCGTTCCTTGACCAGACACGATTTCGTCTGAAAGGTCCGAAGATGCCTGTCCGACCCTGCTTTGCGTGTTGTCCAGTCCAAGCGCCAAGCCTTCGCCGGTGTAAAACCCGAGTTCCATCATGACGCGGGAAGGCGAGTGAATTCCCAGGATGCTTTTGACTTTGTCGGTAATGCTGTTACCGATTTCCTTAACTTTATCGACAACGGCGTTCGCCATGGAGCCGATCCCGTTCACCATACCCTCAATGATGTTTTTGCCGATATCGAAGAGGTTAATCCCACCAAGGAATCCCGTAATCTGATCCCAAACACCCTTGATCTTGTTCCAAATGGACGTCGCGGCGCTTGAAACGCTATTTACGATGTTATTCCATGTGTTCGTAAGCCAATTCCATATCCCCGTAAAGATGTTGACCGTAGTCGTTTTTATTTCTTCCCATTTGGTTGCGATGGCCGCAATTACCCAAGCAACGGCTCCAAGTAAAACGGCCATAATCGTTACACCCCAAGCCACGAAGAATTCCACGACACTATTAAAAATTGACATGACCCAGGTTTTAAAACCAGTCCATACCTCGCCCAGCCACGTTGCAATAGCGCCCCAATTTTTGAAAATAAGGATAATACCCGCAATCGCTAAACCTACCAATAAGGCAACCGCGATAATGGGAAGCCATGGGGCAATCATGGCCCAACCGGCCGTAGCCGCGGCCACCATGGAAGGAACCATCGTATACAAAATGACTCCCGCTACTCCGATAATAGCCGGGCCAATGATGTCAATGTTGTTGATTATGAAGCCGAGCGAAGTAACCAATCCATCTATTGCCTTGCCGAGTCCGTCCCCAATTGCAGCTCCAACGGCTTGGATAGTCGGTTGATTATCAACGAGCCATTGACCGAACTGGTTGAAATAAGGCATGAGCTTTTCCCCGAGAGGTACAAGCAACCCGGTTTCCATTTGGCGTCCAAACATCGCCAGCGCCTCTCCTGGTTTGTCGAACTTGATTTGATTCAACTCATCCATCTTGTTTTTGGTCATATCGAACTGCTGTGTCGCTGTCCCCATCGCCGTAATTGTTCTAGCCTCTAGGTCCTCAAACTGCGAACCCATGAGGGCGACACCGACCGTGTTGCGCTGCACTGGATCTTCGATAGACCCGATCATCTGCAAAACCTGCTGGAAAGCTTGCTTTGCTTGCGGGCCACCGGCCGCGAAAGTCTTGGCCATCTTATCAGCGTCCAGGCCCAGCATTTGAAAAGCTTCGGTCGTTGTCTTGCTGCCATCCTTTGCCCGGATGTTAAATTCCTTAACGGCGTCCCCGACTTTGTCCAAATTGAAAGCGCCGTTTTCGGAACCCGCCGCTAAAGTATCAAACATTTCATTTGCCGTAAAACCCAGTGATTTAAATTGGTTGGAATACTCATTCGCGGTATCCATCAATTCACCGGATTTGTCCAGCCCTTTCTGCGCGCCGTCTGCAAGTAGGTTCATCGCCTCTGTTGACGTAATGCCGAACTGTTTCATCATGGTGTCCGACGTTTTAACGGATTCGGTCACTTCGAAACCGAATGTATCCCTAAGCAGGAGAGCATTCTTCGTCGTCGTCTTAAGCTCGTCGCCTTGCTGCTGCGTGATTTGTGCCGTTGTCTTGATGGCATTGCCCAAGTCATCCCAGTTTTGTCCGAAATTCTGATTATATAGGTCGGTGGCAATTGCCTTTGTCGCCTCCATCTGCTGTGCTGTTTGGCCGGTTGCACCCTGGATAGATGACATCGCCCCCTGCATGTTGCTTGCCGCTGACATACTGGCAGCTCCTACGCCAACAATGGCCGCACCTACGGCAGCCGCTGCGACCCCGATCCCCATCCATTTACTTTGCATTTCTCCGACCTGTTTATCAGCTTTTGATAAAGCACTGTCGGCCACCTTAAAACCAACGGCGAACATTAAATTGCCGATTACCCCCATGTGTTGCACCCCCTTTCGGCACAAAAAAGAGCGCCCAAAAAGGCGCTCACTTCCGGTTCCGATTCATTCCTTTTCTTTCATTTTCAATATGGATATCCAATGCCGCGTTTGCTTCCGCTATATCGTCATCATCCATAAGGTCTAAATCTCTGTATGTCACCATATTAGCAATCAAAAGCCGCCAGGATGACCAGTTTCTTATTGCTCTGTTCTTAGCTTCCTGCTTGCTGATTGCCACCGTCTTCACCGTCCTGGCCGGCAATGAAGGCATAGGCGGCATTAATGACCTCGCTGTATTCCTTATAGTCGTCGAAATCGTCGATCTTCATCTTTGGATCGACAACGACGTGTTTTAAAATTTCCTCGGCCAGCTTTTCCTCTGAAACCACACCATGTTTATTTTTGGCTGCGTCATTGATCTTCGAGACGGTACGTACCCCAGGATGCTGGAATAGGAAGCCTTTTCCCTGTTCCGTTGTAAATTTTTTCTGTTTAAAGTTGCTCATTGATATCGCTCCTTAAATGTGTTTTTGATTTACATTTTCATGTCAAGCAGTTGGATTTCGAATTCGCGGTCTTCGGCCTCGTTGCCATATGCGCGGTTAGCCGGTTTTTTGACAATAGCTTCGGTTG
>NZ_JBGBYL010000021.1:0-10205 GCF_041260495.1 Paenibacillus sp. RC84 | reverse complement strand
GAATCAATAAGAAATGGGCGAAGCGTTACGGATTCAGCGTGACGCCAAGGAAAGGGATTTTTGCGATGGGCAGCACCTTGATAATGCACCCGACCATCGCGCAGATAGTGCGGCAGCAGATGAACAACGTTTAAACATCAACTAGGGGAGGAAATCCCTCCCCATATAGGAGGAAGAGTATGAGCAGACCGATTAAGTTCCGGGGCAAGAGCATGGAAAGCGGCGAGTGGGTGTATGGGAGCCTAATAAGTGACCGCTACATTGTCGGTGATGTCATCGACTGGAATGAAGATTATTTTAATACGGAATGGTGGGCGGCGGTCGATCCCGAAACAGTAGGCCAATACACCGGCCTAAACGATCGAAAGGGAACGGGAAATTTTGACGGGGACATCATTTTAGAAGAAGACATCGAAAATTCTTATATTTTCCGGACAATCTGGAGTGATACTGACGCTAGTTTTTATTTCGAAGATACAGTGACGAACGAACGCTTCCAAGCATGTGACATTCGTTGGAATTATGTCGAAATAATCGGCAACATATACGAACACCCTCACTTACTGGAGCAAAAGGAGGAAGGTAAATGAAGATGGTCAGCCCCCAAGGTGATCTAATCGCAATTGTTCCAACGGGGAGGATTAAGAAAGGGCAAATATTAAGGGTCAAGGATTGTCTCTACATTATACGATCAGTAAACACAAAAATAAGGTTCTGCTATGCTGAACTGGTTCATCGAGATTAAGCAATAAAGCCCCCGGCCGTTGGGGAACGGGTGTCCGGGGGCCAAGCTCAAACTCTTAATTCCAATATAGCATATTAGGGGGTTAAGAGGAATGTCAGTTATGTACATGGAAACACTTTTTCCGGTCGTCACACAGGCTGATATTGTTCGCACTAAGGCTCTTTTGAAGCAGTATAGAGAGAAAAAGCAGAAGGTGATTTTTTTTGAAATGAATCCACCGGAGACAGAAAGCCAAGCTGCAAAACATGCTGCACTAATCAAATATACTCGTCTTATTGAAAGAGCAGTTGAACAGATTATTTATCCAGATGTGAGAAGTGTTATCGAATATCGGTTTATTAAGGGAAACTCTCGTGCAGCTACTATCTTACATTTTAGTGGCTGGGATTATAGCGATAAGACCATTGACCGCAAAATAATCGAGGGGACCGAATCCGTAGCAAATACGTTGTTATATTTGGAGTGAAAAAATGTCCATTTCATGTCTCAACGATGTCCACAAAGTGTCCGTAGGTGCAGGGTACAGTAGATTCAGAGCCAGTTATATAGGCTCGGGTGAAGTCTACCGTACCCTTATCATCGTAGACACTCGGCCATGCTGTGGGACTTGGTGCCTTAGACGTAGATCGTCAGGGGTGTGGTGTGAGGAAGGGTTAGATGCCCTTAGACAAAAATCGGGGATAAACGAGAGAATTTGAAATCTCAATTTTTGTCGTTTACCCCCATTTGGGAGTCGCTTATTGCGGCTCTTTTTTTATACCAAAAGGAAGGCGGCGACATAGGGTGTTGATTATTGAAGATACACCAACCCAAGCACCTGGTATCCAGCCCGCCCTATGTCGCGGCTGTATATGGGGCCATTGGGATGGAGTTAGGCAATTTTGTCCAAAGCAACAATGTCATCGGGAGGTGAGGGCAGATGAACTTCGTTCAGCCGATCCGGGACCCGGAAGTCATATCAAGGATTAAGAAGGACTTAATCCAGTTACCAAGCCCGAGAAATTATATTCTCTTTGTGGCTGGCATTAATACCGGCTTGCGGATATCCGATATTTTGCAACTGCGAATCCGGGATCTTAAAAAGAAAGAACTGTACATGACCGAAATCAAGACTGGCAAACAGAAAACGTTTGAGATGAACCCAACCGTAAGGAGAGAACTGCTGTCCTTGGTCGAAGCTCGTGACGAGGATGAATTTTTAATTGTAAGCAGACAGGGGATCAATAAGCCGATTACCCGCAATATGGCATATAAGATACTGCGGAGTCTAGGAGAGCGTTACAAGCTACAGGGTATCGGTACGCACTCTTTACGTAAAACCTATGGCTATTTTTTTTATAAGCAGACCGGGGATATTGCGATGCTGCAGAAAATATTCAACCACTCGGACCCGGCCTTTACCCTTCGGTACATCGGTATTGTGCAGGACACGATTAATGCAGCAACACGCTCATTTAGAGTCTAGTTATTCATATTTAATGCTAGTGTGAACTCATTTTACCGGTATGCCAAATAACCAGTAATAATAAGGGGAAAACAGCCCTCCCCCAGTTCAACACAATATAAGATATAGATAACTCGTGGGAATAAAAAACAAGTTCACGGTTCCCATACAGATTTATAAACGTGGTAAAATATACCTGTAAATATATTTTGTGATCTGAGGGGGATGGGCTTTGAAAAAGTTTTATATTATGTTTGTAATGTGTAATGGAGAGAAACATTTTTTAAATGTGCACGCTGCTGATATTAGCGATATTAGGTCAAGAATTATCAGAGTAAACCAAGCTTGGTTGAAAGAAGGGAACGAATTAATCAATCTGAGCAACGTCCAAAGAGTTTATATTGAAGAAATAAAAAATGAGCAACAATCTAGTAATGGCGACTATGAAAGTGATGAAGGCGAATATGTACAATACTAGAAAAATAGCACCTGCACATTAGTGCAAAGCGCTACTTTATCTGGTCTTCATTCATTATTTAAATCCGTTTCTGTATTCGCGGCTTTGCGATTATACCGGCTGGCATTCTTTTTACATTCCAGGACATCCGACTTTAAGAACCACCGATCTTTAGGATATTCTTTGATCGGGACAAGCTTGCCGCGATCTACGAAGGATTTTAAGTTCTGCCGGGTACTTCCTAGTATCTCCACCGCCTCCGTGCTGTTAACCACTTCGGAGGCGATGAAGGAAATGAGTTCTTCCCGTGATGTGATGTTGATTTTCATGTGCTTCACTCCCTGACGAACCATTTTATGAGCAGCAGGACAAACCATAGGGCAATGACAAAGACTGCGACCCAATTAAGCAATGTCATGTTCGAATAATCCATATCGAGCAGAAATACAATGCCCAGAATCAGGAACAACGAATCAGTAGCATTTTTTTTCATGATTATGTGGATGTGGTATAATTGTTTTTGAAGAGGGAGGGTGCGAACCTCCCACTTCTTAGATGTTTACTTGTGCTTAGCGTCTCCGTTTTTTCTGGGGGCGCTTTTTCTTTTTCTTAAGCAACTTTTTTACTTCGATGGCTGTCTTTAGGGCCGCTAGTGAGTAAAAGATGATTGCCGCAGTGTTCTTCCACTTTTCCACATCCACTTCGTTCACCTCCTTTCTATACTCTTATTATAGCATATTTATTTACACGTGTAAATAAATAATTGGATAAATATACTGATTAATTAAAGGGGTGTGCCTATGGCGCTAAAAAAGTTTTGCCGAAAGAGTGGATGCGCCAATTTGACGAAAGGCGGCTACTGTGAAGATCACCAAGAAGAGGTCGGCGCCTACGACAGAGATCGAGGCACCGCGGCCCAGCGAGGATATGACCACAAATGGAGGCTGGCGCGAACAGGGTTCCTTCGCAAGCATCCCCTTTGTATACATTGCCGCAATAACGGCCGCCTCAATGCCGCAACGGTGGTGGACCATATCATTCCGCACCGTGGGGACAAGGGCCTGTTCTGGGACCGTGCAAACTGGCAGCCATTATGCGCGTCATGCCATAGCATCAAGACCGTGAAAGAGGATGGCGGGTTCGGGAATTAGCTGGTAAGATCGAAGAAATGGAGGGGAGAATATGGAACAAGAGTTGATGGAGCAAATCTGGAAGTTTGAACAAGAGATCGGACATCGGCCAACCCGAATCAAACTGAACTATGACACCTACGATTCCATTGTTGGTGCGGCCCAATATGTAGGGGTGTTAGAGAAGGGCGATATAACTTTGGCAGGTATACCTGTAGAAGTTGTGAGGGGCCAAGAGGAAGCTTATCGGTTGTTTGGTAAGGATGGAATACTCGATGATATTGACAGCCTTGCTTACAATGCACAAGGTAAAGATGTGACAGAAGAGTCGGCGCTTGAAGCGCTCCATAATAAGCTGCGACAGTCCGGCTACTCTCCAGACCAATTCAATATCAAGTCTGCTGGCTATGACCCAACTACTGGAACGCCCGTATGGATTGCAGTTAAAAATTAAATATATTTTCAAAGTCACTCTAACGAGTGGCTTTTTTTATTGGCCAAGGGGGAGGGGGGGTAAAATTTCCAGCCGATGGCAATTTTCTAGACCGCGTCCCCCTTAAATCGCGCAAAAACTCGTTTTATAAAATTTTCAGCGACAGGAGGTGCCCTCGATGGGTCGGAACGCGAAACCAGCCGCTCTGCACATCGCAGAGGGCAACCCTAACCGATTGACAAAGGCCGAGCTTGCCGCCCGCCAATCTGGCGAAGTGAAGCTCGGCAAACACGAGCTCGACAAGCTGAAGAAGCCTGCCTTCATCACGAAGGACAAGGTGGCAAACAAGCTATGGAAAGATCTTATTGACGAATACAAGTCAGCTGCAGATCAAGGCGTTGAGCTGCTGACCAGCTCGGACGTCGGGCTGCTTGCCATGTACTGCAAGACTTTTGCGGAATACGACCGGCTCCTCGAACAATATCAGCGCCTCGATAAAATCACGATCGACGAGGACGTGCTTCACGAATTCATCGAGCGAGCGGAGGACGCGGAGGGAATGAATTTCAAGGCGCTGCATTACCTATCGCAGCTCGCAAGCTTGGAAGGTATTCTGAAGGTCGAAAATGCGATTAACAAAAAAGCCGATATGCTGCTCAAGATGCAGGATCGGCTTTTTTTGAATCCACTCGCGAAAGTGAAGAACGTGGTCAAGCCAAAGGAAAAAGAGAAGCCAGCCAGCAAGTTCGGGCGCTTCGGCACGGCGGCAGGCGGCGGACGCGATGGCTGATTACCCGCGCAACGCGCTTGCACAGGTCGACCGTACGACCCGGTACGCTCTTGACGTGGTCGCGGGGAAGTTACCTCGACGAGTTGGCAAGGCGGAGCGCCAGGCATGCGAGAGGCATCTGCGCGACCTCGACCGACAAGCCTCGGAGGATTTCCCGTATGTCTGGGATCCGGAAAGGGCGCAGGAGATCATCGACTTTGCGGAGTCATTGACGCTCGCGGAGGGAGACGACCCAAGGCCACTAGAGTTGTGGGGATTCCAGGACTTCATCTTCGGCAGCTGGAACGGCTGGGTGACCCTCGACGGCTACCGGCGTTTCCGCACGAGCTATGTACAGGTTGCCCGGCAGAATGGCAAGTCGCTCGGTAACGCTGTGCCGACGCTGTATTACAGCAATTTCGACGGCTATAACTATCCGCAAGTGTACTGCACCGCGACAAAAGAGCTGCAGGCTCGGATCGTCCTGAAAGAGTGCATCAAGTTCATCAATGCCGACGACGAGCTCGCCGGCAACCGGTACGAGACCGGGCTGTTCACCGTCAAGGATTACGCGAGCATGATAATATGCAACGTGACGCGAGGCGAGATCCGAGCACTCGGGCGGGATACCAAGTCAATTGACGGTTTCCGGCCCTACTTCGCGTCCGTCGACGAGTACCATCTGCATAAGGACAACCAGATGTACAAGTTGCTGTCGGACGGCACAAAGAAGCTGAAACAATGCCTTATCAGCGTCATCACGACAGCCGGTTTTAATCTTAACGGCCCGTGTTTCGAGCTGTACGAATACTGCAAAATGATCCTCGAAGGAACACACGACGACGAGACGCAATTCGTTTATATCTGCGAGCTGGACAAGGACGATGATCCCTGGGACGAAGCCAACTGGCCGAAGGCAAACCCGCTATGGACGCCGGAGACGGCGGAGAGCCTGCGGGCGGACGCTCGTAAAGCGAAGCAGATGCAGGGCGAAGAGCTGCGTAACTTCCTCACGAAAAGCCTGAATCAATGGGTCCAGTTCAGTGACACGCAGTACATGAACGCGGAGCACTGGAAGGCATGCGCCTCGGATACGACGATCGAGGACATGGCCGGCCGGGAATGTTACCTGGGCCTTGACCTTTCCTCTGGCGGCGACCTTACGAGTGGCAGCTTGGAATTTCCTCTGGATATCGACGGACAGCGGAAATATTACATCCACTCGCACAGCTGGATCCCTTCGTCGCGGGTTGCCGAGCATATTCATACGGACAATGCGCCGTACGACATGTGGATCCGCGATGGGCTACTGACTCCGACAGAGACGATGGGCGGCGTCAAAACGGACTACAAGTACATCCTGGCCTATTACCGGGATCTAATAAAAAGCCACAGGCTCAAGCTCAAAGGCATCGCGTATGACCCTCATAACGCGGATGCCTTTTTGTCTGATCTGGAGGAGTTTGGCGTCGATCTGGTGGAGATCATCCAATCTGCCCGCAGCCTGAACGACGCGACGGTGGACTTCCGGCTTGAGGTTGAGGCCGGCAACGTCATCTACGATCGTCGCAACAAGCTGCTGACCTGGTCGATGGTCAACGCCAAGACGACAAGCAACAGCTTCGGGGAGATCAAAATTGACAAGGATCCGCGGGCAAAAAACAAGCGGATTGACCCGGTAGATGCCGTCATTGACAGCCACAAGCTGACGTTGGCGCAGGCCAACAAAAAGACAAGATCAGTGTATGAAGAACGAGGCGTAAGGGTTTTGTAGGAAGGAGGTGAGAGGTTGAAAATTCCATTTTTGTCTTCGTTACTGGCGCGTCGTTCAGAGGGAAACAGCGATCTGAAAAATCCGAAGCGCTGGGTGTATGATGCATTCGGCGTACCCTTTGGGCGAGGTATCAAGGTAACAGAAGGGACCGCGATGCGATCTACAGCCGTCTTGGCTTGCGTGAGGATTCTGGCCGAGACGGTGGCTTCACTCCCGCTGCCAGTTTATCGCCGCATGAAGCCAAGGGGAAAGCAACGCGTGTCCCATCCTGTAGGAGACTTGCTGCAGCGCTCACCGAATCCTCGCATGACGGCCTTCACGTTTCGCGAGACGATGATGGCGCACATCTTACTGTGGGGCAATTGCTACGCGGAGATCGAGTACAACGAACGTGGTGCCATCACAGCGCTCTGGCCGATACCGCCGCACCGTGTTGAGCACATGGAAACGTCGTCCGGCGATCCGTTCTTCCGGGTGACGACCAAGGATGGCAAGCAACATAATGTTCCCACATATGCCATGTTCCACATTCCAGGCTTGGGATTTGACGGAACGAAAGGTATATCAGTTATCGCGTGGTCTCGGCAAGCTATTGAACTGGCCTTGGCGACTGAGCAATTTGGAGCCGAGTTCTTTGCCAACGGAACGAACGTCGGAGCCGTGGCAACGCATCCCGGCACGCTTTCGGACGAAGCTTTCAATCGGTTGAGCCAATCGCTAAAGGAAAAGTATGAAGGGTTGGGTAAAGCGCACCGTCTTATGCTCCTTGAGGAAGGCATGACTTTCAGCAAAAACACTATACCGCCGAATGACGCACAGTTTCTGGAAACGAGGAAATTCCAGACCCTTGAGATCGCGCGAATCTTTCGCGTACCGCCACATATGCTGGCGGATTTAGAGCGGGCGACGTTCTCGAACATCGAGCAGCAATCCATTGATTTCGTGACACACACGATTCGTCCGTGGCTGATCCGATGGGAGCAGGCGATTGCATGGAAGCTGTTCAGCAACTTCGAGGAGCGCAACTACATCGCTGAATTCTTGATCGAAGGTTTGTTGCGCGGCGAGACCAAAGCACGGTACGAGGCTTATGCCATCGCTCGCCAGAATGGCTGGTTGTCTGTAAACGAGATCCGGGAAAAGGAAAACATGAATCCGATCGAAGGCGGCGACGTCTACTTGCAACCGCTGAACATGACCGAGGTCGGAAAGGCCAATAAAGGAGGTGATAACGACAATGAAGGAGACGAAGGAGCAAAGGGAACTGATACTCCCGGAGAGCAAGCCGGAAATTCGGAAAGTTGATGGTGAACCGGCCAAAATCATCGGTTATGCCGTGCGATGGGACCAGTTATCACACCCAATTTTCGGTATGTTCCAGGAGAAATTTACACGCGGTGCGTTCACGGCCAGTTTGTTGAACCCCGATGTTTACGCGGCTTGGCAGCATGATTCCAGAGAGATTCTAGGGCGAACGCCGAATACCTTGCAGCTATTTGAGGATGATATCGGTCTTCGGTACGAAATTACGCCGCCGAAATGGGCGGAAAAACATGTTGAGACGATCGAGCGCGGCGACGTGCGAGGGTCGTCTTTTATTTTTCGCCCAGTTGTTGAGGAATGGGACGAATCTAACCCGGATATGGCGATCAGAACAATTTCCGAAGCTCAATTGTTTGAGGTTAGCCCTGTAACAACACCAGCTTACCCGCAGTCCAGTGTTGGAATACGGTCGGCGGAAGATGTGTTCAAAGAGCGGCAGCAGTCTAATTCGACTAATGAACTGGAAGAAAAGCGGGAGCTGGACAGGATCATGTTGGAACATGACATGCGATTAAGAAAACTAAACCTTTAAGGAGCTGGAATAATTGAAAAACCTTATTGAAATGAGAAAGAAGCTTGAAGCCAAGAAGAATGAAATGCGAGCGATGATTGAGGCAGCCCAGGGAGAAAAGCGCAGTTTTACGGATGAAGAGGAAACCAAATATTCGGCTATGGAAGATGAAATGCGTAGCCTCGAAAGCGAAATTAAGCTAGAAGAACGTGCGCAGCAAATGGCTATGGGTGGAGCAGGAACCAAACGCACGGTTGATGATCCGAAACATGAATCGGAATTCCGTGATCTTGCCGATTTTGTTCATTCTGTACGGTTTCTTCCGCACGACTCGCGTTTGAATGAGTACCGAGAAATGACAATGGGAACCAAAACTTCCGGGGGTATTTTTGTCCCTCCGCAATTTTCTGCACAGATGTTTGAAGTGTCCCCAGAAGAAGCTATTGTCCGTCCTCGGGCACTTGTGGTTCCAGCGGCTGAGGAGGCTCCCGATGCAGACATTACCTTTCCCGCACTAGATCAAGGGGCTGGATCAAATATGTATGGCGGTGTTGAAGTCCAGTGGATCGGTGAAGGTGATGAAAAGCCCGACACTGGGGTTAAATTGAAGGATCTTAATCTTGCTCCGAAAGAAGTTGCGGGTACTATCGTAGTTACAGACAAGCTCTTACGGAATGCGCCAGTAGTCAACACGTTGATTAATCGTTTATTCCGGAATGCTATTGCAGGATCGGAAGACGCTGCCTTTTTATATGGAAATGGTGCTGCAAAACCTACAGGTGCGATCAATTCGGCTGCCACCTTGACGGTGCCGCGTAAAACTGCAAACAAAATTTCGTATACAGATATCGTCAATATGCTGGCAAGGGCTAAAATGGGCGGTAGATTGATTTGGATTGCTTCTCAATCTATTATGCCGCAATTACTTACGATGACTGATGACTCAGGGCGGCTTATTTTCCAACCAAACGCAAATGATGCCATGCTTGGCACGCTGTTAGGATATCCCCTGCGCTTTTCTGAACGTGGTCCACTTCTGGGGGCTGCCGGTGACTTGGTTCTCGCTGATTGGCAGTATTACATTATTAAAGATGGGGCGGGGATTTTCATTCAAGCTTCCGAACATGTCCTGTTCAAGAGCAATAAAACTATGATTAAAGCCTTCTGGAATACAGATGGCAAGCCTTGGCTGACAGGACCGTTTAAACTGGAAAATGGTTATGAGGTATCGCCATTCGTTAAATTGGGCGTACCTCAACCTTAATAAGAGCCCCGGCTATCCGGGCTTTTTTTATTATCACAAAGGAGCTGAATAAGATGGTAGAAAAGATCAAGACCGAACATTACCATGTAATTTCCGCCTTTATTGACGAGACAGGCGAGACGATCCAACCCGGCGCTTTACATGAGGCGGACGAGGAACGGGCAAAACGCCTCCTTGCTGCAGAAGTAATCGGAAAAGTAGCGACAAAGGCGGATATCGACGCCGCGAAGAAGGCAGCCGAGGCGGAGCCGGGCGGTGGAAAAGATGCTGGCAACGCTTAAGACGGCAAAAAGGTATATGGGGATAGCGGAGGATGACATGTCCCAGGACTTGGTCATTCTCCCGGCTCTCATGG
>NZ_JBGBYL010000020.1:0-13825 GCF_041260495.1 Paenibacillus sp. RC84 | reverse complement strand
AAGCTGGCCGCCATCTGGCAGGACGTGCTCGGTCTTCAGAAGGAAATCGGCATCCGCGATAACTTCTTCGACCTGGGCGGACATTCCCTGCGGGCGACGACGCTTGTCGGCAAAGTGCACAGGGAACTGAACGTCGATCTGCCGTTAAGAGACGTTTTCCGTCATTCGACGGTTGAAGATATGGCAGAGGCAATCGCCAACATGGAACGGCAGGAGCATGTTTCCATTCCTGCTGTGGAGAAAAGGGAGTTCTATCCGCTTTCGTCCGCTCAAAAACGTTTGTACATTCTCCATCAGCTTGAGGGCGCGGAGCTGAGCTACAACATGCCGGGTACGCTGATACTCGAAGGTGCGCTGGACCGGAACCGGTTCGAGGAAGCATTCCGCAGTCTGATCCGGCGCCATGAAACACTGCGCACGGGCTTCGAAATGGCGAACGGGGAAGCGGTGCAGCGGGTATATCCGGAGGTGGACTTTTCCGTGGAACATGTCGGAGCAAGCGAGGAAGAAGCGGCAGAAACGGTGCTGGCTTTTGTCCGTCCGTTCGATCTCGCGAAACCGCCTTTGATTCGGGTCGGCTTGGTCGAACTGGCGGTTGAGCGGCATATCTTGATGTTCGATATGCATCATATCGTGTCCGACGGAGTTTCGATGGACGTGTTGGTGGAAGAGTTCGTCCGCCTATACAGGGGAGAAGAGTTGGAACCTCTGCGCATTCAATACAAGGACTACGCCGTCTGGCAGCAGTCCGAAGGGCAGAAAGAGCAGCTAAAGCGTCAGGAAGCTTACTGGCTTAATGTTTTCCGGGGAGAGCTCCCGGTGCTGGAACTGCCGACGGATTACGCCCGGCCTGCCCTGCAGAGCTACGAAGGACGGACGCTCCAATTTTCCATGAATGCGCAGAAGAGTGAAGGCTTAAAGCGGCTGGCGGCGGAAACAGGCACAACCTTATATATGGTTCTGTTTGCGGCCTATACAGTCATGCTGCATAAATATACAGATCAGGAAGATTTGATCGTAGGCACGCCGATTGCCGGCAGGACACACGGAGATGTGCAGCCGCTGATCGGAATGTTCGTCAATACGCTGGCAATTCGCAATTATCCGGCCGCGGACAAAACGTTCCTCTCCTACCTGCAGGAGGTCAAGGAAACGACTTTGGGCGCATACGAGCATCAAAACTACCCGTTCGAGGAACTGGTGGAAAAGGTGCAGGTTGCCCGGGATCTAAGCCGCAACCCGCTTTTCGACACGATGTTCACGCTGCAAAACACGGAAAACAAAGAGCTTCAACTGCCCGGCCTCCGGCTGGCTCCTTATGCGAGCGAAGAAATCGTGTCCAAGTTTGACCTTAGTCTGGATGTGACGGAAGTCTCCGGCGGCCTGGATTACTTGTTCGAGTATGCAACCTCTTTGTACAAAAAAGAAACGATAGAACGAATGGCCAAGCATTACGAGCAACTTTTGAATGCCATTGTGAAGAGCCCGGAAGCCAAAATCGCCGATCTTGACCTGGTGACTCCTTCCGAAAAAGAGCAGCTGTTCGAAGCGTTCAATCCGGCCATGTCCGAGCTTCCGCAAGTGCAGACGTTCCACCGGCTGTTCGAGGAACAGGTGGTCCGGACTCCCGATGCGGCGGCTGTTGTCTACACAGACATGCAGCTGTCCTACCGGGAGCTTAACGAACGGGCGAACCGGCTGGCCGGAGCGCTGCGCGCCGGAGGTGTCGGCAGAGAGTCCATCGTCGGCATACTGGCCGAGCGTTCGGTGGAGCTGCTCGTCGGCGTGATCGCGGTATGGAAAGCGGGAGGCGCGTACGTGCCGCTTGACCCGGATTATCCGGCCGACCGCATCCGGTTTATGCTCGAAGACAGCGGGGCAACGGTGCTGCTGACGCAGACTTCTCTCAGAGAGAACGCCGAGGCTTGGCTGGAAGCGGAGGAGACGGCGCTGCGCGCGATCCTTTGCCTGGACGACGAAAAGTCGTACAGCGGGGACGGAGAGAATGCGGCTATCGGAGTCGTTTTGGAAGGCAGCGTAATTGGGGCTGCTGATGAAAGCGCAGAGAGTGCCCGGGTGTCTGCGGGTCAAGGAGACGGCGCTGCGTTGGGCAGCACGGCTGACAGCGGATCGGACGGCAGCTTGTCCGCATCAGGCACGCCGGACGGTGTCCCAGCCGAAACCCAGCCGCACGATCTCGCCTACGTGATCTACACGTCCGGCACGACGGGACGGCCCAAAGGCGTCATGATCGAGCACGGCAGCCTTGTGAACACGGCGGCCGCCTACCGCCGGGAATACCGGCTGGACCGGTTCCCGGTACGGCTGCTCCAGCTCGCAAGCTTCTCCTTCGACGTGTTCGTCGGAGATATCGCCCGGACGCTGTACAACGGCGGCACCATGGTCATCGTGCCGAAAGACGACCGGATCGACCCCGCCCGCCTGCACGGCTGGATCCAAGAACAGCGGATTACCGTGTTCGAATCGACTCCGGCGCTCATCGTGCCGTTTATGGAACATGTGGCGCAGCACGAGCTTGATATGAGCTCGATGGAACTGCTCATTACCAGCTCCGACAGCTGCAGCGTAGGCGACTACCGCGTGCTGCAGGAGCGCTTCGGCTCGCAGTTCCGGATCATCAACAGCTACGGCGTCACGGAAGCGGCGATCGATTCGAGCTTCTACGACGAGCCGCTGGCGAAGCTGCCGGAGACGGGCAGCGTACCGATCGGGAAAGCGTGGCTGAACGCGAGGTTCTACATCGTGGACGCGCACCTGAACCCGGTGCCGGTCGGCGTCCTGGGCGAGCTGTGCATCGGCGGACCGGGCGTGGCACGGGGCTACCTGAACCGTCCGGATCTGACGGAGGAGAAGTTCGTGGACAGCCCGTTCGTCACGGGTGAACGTCTGTACCGCACGGGCGACCTGGCCCGGTGGACGGCAGACGGCAACGTCGACTTTATCGGGAGGATCGACCACCAGGCCAAAATCCGGGGCTACCGGATCGAAACCGGCGAGGTCGAGTCGCAGCTGCTCCAGGCGGACGGCGTCCGCGAAGCGGTCGTCATCGTACGCGAAGACGGCAGCGGGCAGAAAGCGCTGTGCGCCTACTTCACGGCGGGCGGCGAACTTGCCGCAAGCAGTCTGCGAAGTGCGCTGGCGCAGGAATTGCCGGGCTACATGATCCCGTCGTATTTCATCCGGCTGGAGCGGATTCCGCTGACGCCGAACGGGAAAGTCGACCGCAAGGCGCTGCCGGCGCCGGAAGCGGGCGCGGACGGAGGCGCGGAATATATCGCGCCAAGGACGCCGCTGGAAGCGAAGCTGGCCGCCATCTGGCAGGACGTACTCGGTCTTCAGAAGGAAATCGGCATCCGCGATAACTTCTTCGACCTGGGCGGACATTCCCTGCGGGCGACGACGCTTGTCGGCAAAGTGCACAAAGAACTGAACGTCGATTTGCCGCTGCGAGATGTTTTCCGTCATTCGACGGTTGAAGAAATGGCTCAAACCATAGCGGGATTGGAACACCGGGAACATACCGCCATCCCTGTACTCGAAAAACGCGCTCATTACCCATTGTCTTCCGTACAGAAAAGGCTGTACATCCAGCATCAGATGGAAGGCGCGGAACTGAGCTACAATATGTCGGGCCTCATGGTCCTCAAAGGGGAACTGGACCGCGGACGCTTTGAAGCAGCGCTTCGCGGGCTGATCGGCCGTCATGAGATTTTGCGTACGGCATTCGAGATGGTGGACGGCGAACCTGCGCAGGTTATTTACCCGGAAGTGAATTTCGCCCTGGAGTACCGGCAGTCGGACGAAGAAGGAGCCCGGGAAATTGCCGCACAGTTTGTCCGCGTCTTTGATCTGGAACAACCGCCGCTGCTGCGGGTCGGTCTGATCGGGCTGGAACGGAACCGGCATATTCTGATGTTCGACATCCATCATCTTGTTTCCGACGGCGTGTCCACCGGAATTTTAATCGACGATCTTCTCCGCATGTATACGGGCGATAACCTCCGGCCGCTGCGGATTCAATATAAGGACTTTGCTTCGTGGCAGCAGTCCGAAGCGCAGAGCGAACGTCTGAAAAAACAGGAAGCGTACTGGCTGGACGTACTGGACGGAGAGCTTCCTCAGCTTGAACTGGCCACCGATTTCGCGAGACCGGCAGTGCGGAGCTATGAGGGAGATGTGCTGGATTTTGCCATAGACAAGCAGCAAAGCGAAGCCTTGCGGCAAATCGCGGACGATAACGGCGCAACCTTGTATATGGTTTTCCTCGCCGCCTACACCGTTCTGCTGCATAAGTATTCCGGACAGGAAGACATCATTGTGGGCACGCCGGTCTCAGGCAGAACTCATGCGGATACGGAACCTCTGATCGGAATGTTCGTGAACACGCTGGCGATCCGTAATTACCCGTCCGGCGAGAAAATGTTCCTTTCTTACCTGGAGGAAATCAAAGAAACGATGCTGGGAGCCTATGAAAACCAGGATTATCCGTTCGAGGAGCTTGTGGAAAAAGTACAGGCGGCAAGGGACTTAAGCCGGCATCCGATATTTGACTCGGTGTTTGTGATGGAAACGAGAGAAGACCGGATCAGCCGTTTCGGAGAGTTAACCGTCGAACCTTATATCGAGGCCCAGACGGTCGCCAAATTTGATCTGACCCTGGAAGTTACGCATGAGGAAGAAGGCATGAGCGGTCATTTTGAATATGCGACTAAACTGTTTACCCGGAACATGATCGACAATTTTGCCGAAGACTTTCTGACCATCCTCTCCAAAATTTGCGAGCAGCCTCATGTCCTGCTGAAAGATCTTTCCTTAAACGGTTCTTCGGAGCAGGAAGAAGACTTGCTGGAAGCTATTGATATTGTTTTCTAAAGCTTTACCCGGCGGATGTGCGTGCGGCGCATTCCGTATGCAATCCGCCGGATCGCTTTTTTTAACGAAAAGAGAGGGGAACGATGAAGGTGGCTTTTGAAAAAGAAATTCTTTTTTGGAACGAAAAATTCTCAGGTGAAGAGGATTCGCTTACCCTGCTGCCGTACAGTAAGGCTCCAAGCCACGCGGCTCCAAGCGTTCTGTCCGTTTCCGGAACTTTGTCCGGCGGAGCGGCGCAGCGGGTCATTCAAATGAGCAAGGGCGCGCCGCTGGCCGCCTATATGATTTTGCTGGCGGGAGTTCAAGTCCTGCTGTACAGATATACGGGTGATTCCGCTGTTCTTGTCGGCATGCCGGTTGTGAAGAAAGCACAAGAGACGCGGCGGCCCATTAACCATACGGTTATTCTGAAGAATAGGATCGGCGGCGAGTCCACCTTCAAATCGGTGTTGAACGAATTGAAGGTTTCTCTTCCCGAGGCTATCCGTCATCAGCAGATTCCGTTCCTCAAAATGACGGAGAAGCTGGAGCTTCAATACGCGGACGGAGTCCCGGTTGTCAACACGCTCGTTTCTCTGAATGAGCTGCACGGCACTGAGGTCGGCGGGAATGTCGTCTGCGACTGCCTGTTCCAATTCCGTCTGGAGGACGGTTCGATCCATCTTCAGATCTTCTACAACGAAAATTTGTATCATGCGGGCTTTATGACCGGGGTGGTCGATCATCTGGACCGTCTGCTGGCAGGCGGTTTAAATAACCTTGATCAGGAAGCGGCAGGGGCGGCTATGCTGTCTCCGGAGGAAGAGCGCCGGCTTGTTCATGCTTTTAACGAGACGGAAACGGACTATGAGTCGAAAAAAACGATTCACGGGCTGATCGAGGAGCAGGCTGCCCGCGTTCCGGAAGCGACAGCGGTGGTTTTCGAGCAGGAACGTCTCACCTACCGGGAGCTGAACGAGCGGGCGAACCGACTGGCGCGTACGCTGCGTGCGAAGGGTGTGCAGCCGGACCAGCTTGTCGGCCTGATGGCCGGACGCTCGATGGATATGGTCGTCGGCATCTTGGCGGTGCTGAAAGCCGGAGGCGCATACGTGCCGATCGATCCCGAATATCCCGAGGAGCGCATCCGCTACCTGCTGGAAGATTCGGGTGCAAAGCTGTTGCTGACTCAGCGGCGGCGGCTGGACCGCGTCCCCTATGCGGGAACTGTACTGGCACTCGATGACGAGAACTCCTACAGCGCCGACGGCACCAATCTGGAGCCGGTTAACGGGCCGGACCATCTGGCCTACGTTATCTATACATCCGGAACGACGGGCAAGCCTAAGGGCGTGATGGTGGAGCATCACGGACTCGTCAGCTTGAAGAACATGTTCCGGTACACGCTGGGCATCACCGGATCGGACAGAGTCGTCCAGTTCGCGAGCCTGTCGTTCGACGCGTCGTGCTGGGAAGTGTTCAAGGCGCTGTTTTTCGGAGCCGCTCTCTACATTCCGACGGCCGACACCATTCTTGATTATCAGCTTTTCGAGCGCTACATGGACGAGAACGGCATCACGGCCGCGATCCTGCCGCCTACGTACGCTGCCTATTTAAACCCGGATCATATGCGGGGGCTGCAAAAGCTGATTACCGGGGGCTCGGCCGTATCGGCCGAATTCGTGCAGCAGTGGAAAGACAAAGTGCGGTATTTCAACGCCTACGGCCCGACGGAAGCTTCGATCGTCACTGCGGTCTGGGCCGCTGAGCCGAATGATACCGGCTTGAAATCGGTTCCCATCGGCCGTCCCATTCATAATCACAAGATTTATATCGTGGACAAGCACGGACAGCCTGTGCCTGAAGGAGTAGCGGGTGAACTGTGCATTGCGGGTGTCGGTCTGGCGAGAGGATATTTGAATCGCCCCGAGCTGACGGCGGAGAAGTTCGTCGACAACCCTTTTGCCTCCGGCGAACGGATGTACCGGACGGGGGATTCCGCCCGCTGGCTTCCTGACGGGAACATCGAATATATGGGCCGGATCGACCACCAGGTGAAAATCCGCGGCTACCGGATCGAGACCGGCGAGATTGAAGAACAGCTTCTGAAAATTCCGTCCGTACAGGAAACGATCGTCATCGCCCGGGAAGAAGAGAGCGGACTGCAATTGTGCGCTTACGTTGCGGGAGACCAATCGCTGACCGTTAGTGATCTTAGAGCAGCGCTGTCGCAAAACTTGCCGGGTTACATGATTCCGGCGCATTTCGTGCAGCTGCCGAGGATGCCGCTGACGCCGAACGGGAAAATCGACCGGAAGGCGCTGCCTGCCCCGCAAGGAAACGCGCTCGGGGGAGGCGAGTATATTGCGCCCCGAAACGAAGCGGAGCAAGCACTTGCCGACGTTTGGAAGGCTGTGCTGAATACCGAACGGGTCGGAGTCACGGATCACTTCTTCGAGCTCGGCGGTGATTCGATCAAGTCGATTCAGGTTTCCTCCCGGCTGCACCAGGCCGGCTACAAGCTGGAAATTCGCGACTTGTTCAAATATCCGACGATCGCGCAGCTCAGCCTGCACGTGAAGCCTGTCGCCCGGACGGTCGATCAGGGAGAAGTGACCGGAGCCGCCGTATTGACTCCCATTCAGCAATGGTTTTTCGAGCGTGAATTCGCGGATGCGCATCACTTTAACCAATCCGTTCTGCTGCACCGCAAAGACGGTTTCGACGAGACGGCTCTCCGCAAGGTGCTGCAGAAGTTAACGGAGCATCACGATGCGCTGCGGATGGCCTTCCGCAAAACGGAGCACGGCTATACGGCCTGGAACCGCGGAATCGGGGAAGGCGAGATGTACAGCCTGGAAATCTCCGATTTCAGGGAGGCTGCGAATCCGGGAGACGCGGTCGAAGCGAAGGCGAACGAAATTCAGAGCGGGATCGGGCTGGAAGACGGGCCGCTTGTAAAAGCGGGCCTGTTCCGCTGCGCGGACGGCGATCACCTGCTTATCGCGGTTCATCATGCCGTCGTCGACGGTGTATCGTGGCGGATCTTGATGGAAGATATCGCGCTCGGGTACGAGCAGGCCGGCAAAGGGGAAGACATCCGTTTTCCCGCGAAAACCGATTCCTACCTTGCTTGGTCGGGTCAGCTCGCGGCCTATGCGCAAAGCCCGGACATGGAGAACGAGCGGGCCTATTGGCAGGGCGTCGAACGTACACCCGTGCCACCTTTGCCGAAGGATACGGATGCGGAGGATTCCCTGCAGCGGGACAGCGAATCGCTTTTTGCGGTCTTGACTCGCGACGAAACGGAGCTGTTGTTGAAACGGGTACACCGGGCCTACAACACGGAAATGAACGATATCCTGATTGCCGCTCTGGGAACAGCCGTGCAGAAATGGAGCGGACATGACCGGGTCCTTTTAAATCTGGAAGGTCACGGGCGCGAATTTATCGGAACGGATATCGACATTACGCGTACGATAGGCTGGTTTACGAGCAAGTTCCCCGTTGTGTTGGAGCCGGAGAGCGGCAAAGACTTGTCGCATCAAATCAAAGCGGTCAAGGAAAGTCTGCGCCGGATTCCGAACAAAGGGATCGGATACGGGGTATGCCGGTACCTTTCGGAGAAAACGGACGGCTTGGTATGGGGGGCCGAACCGGAAATTAACTTTAACTATTTGGGCCAGTTTGACGACGATTTGCAAAATAACGAGATGGGCTTGTCGCCGTATCCGGGCGGGAGCCCGGCAAGCGACCGGCAGGCGCGCAGCTTCGTGCTGGACATTAACGGCATGGTCCTGGACGGTTCGCTGTCGCTAGACCTGAGCTACAGCCGGAAACAGTTTCACAGAGCGACGATAGAGAAACTGGTTTCGCTGCTGGAGCAGAGCCTCCGGGAAATTATTGCCCACTGCGCGGCTAAGGAACGGACGGAGCTGACGCCGAGCGATGTGCAGTTCAAGGGACTGAGCGTTACCGACATGGAACGGATTGCCGAAGACACGGCACCTATCGGCGAGATCGAGAATATCTACACACTCACGCCGATGCAGAAGGGGATGTGGTTCCACAGCGCGATGGACCCGCAGACGGGCGCCTACTTCGAACAAGCGCGTTTTACGCTGCTGGGCGAGCTGGATGTCGATGTTTTCTCCAAAAGCTGGGCCGAATTGGCCGCGCGGCATGTCGTGCTGCGGACTAATTTTTACAGCGGCACGGGCGCGGAACCTCTGCAAATCGTGTACCGGGACAAGCCGGTCGGCTTCGAATATGAAGATCTGCTGCATCTGGATTCTGCAGAACGCACAGCCTATACCGATAAGAAAGCGGAGGAAGACCGGCTGCGGGGCTTTGATCTGGAGCGGGATGCGCTTGTGCGCGTCACGGTACTTCGGACGGATGAACAACGCTATCACGTGCTGCTCAGTTTCCAGCATATTCTGATGGACGGCTGGTGCTTGCCGCAGCTTACGCAGGAATTGTTCGAAACGTACTCAGCTTACATCCGGAATGTGAAGCCGGAGCGGATTGCGTCAGCGGACTACGACCAGTACATCGAGTGGCTGGAGAAACAGGACGAAGAAAGTGCTTCCCGCTACTGGTCCGGCTATCTGGAAGGGTATGACGGACAGACGGAGCTTCCCAAAAAGACCGATGCGAAAAGCGGACCGTTTCTTCCGGAGCATGTCGTTTGCGAGCTGGGCAAAAGCTTGAGCGAACGGATGGAGCGTGCGGCCAAGCAGCAACATGTCACGTTAAACACCTTGCTGCAATCGGCATGGGGCGTCGTTTTGCAAAAGATTAACGGGACGGGCGATGCGGTCTTCGGCAGCGTCGTCTCGGGAAGACCGGCTGAGATTCCGGGAATCGAGGAGATGATCGGACTTTTCATCAACACGGTACCGGTGCGGGTAACGAGCGAGGCGGACACGTCTTTTGCCGACGTCATGGTCAAGGTGCAGGAGCAGGCGCTGGAATCCGGCCGCTACGATTATTATCCGTTGTATGAGATCCAGGCGCGAAGCTCCCAGAAACAGGATCTTATCCACCACATTATCGCGTTCGAAAACTATCCGATGGACGAGCAGATGCAGCAGGCGGGCGGCAGCCAAACCGGCGGTCTGGCTATCACGGATGTCGAGATGGCGGAACAGACGAATTACGATTTTAATATGACGGTCGTGCCGGGAGAAGCCATTGAAATACGCTTCGATTACAATGCGGGTGTATTTGCGAAAGCGGACGTCGAGCGTTTGCGGGGACAACTGCTGCACGTGCTCGAACAAGTCGTGAACGATCCCCGGGTCAAAGTGGGCGACTTGGAGCTGGCAACGGCGGCTGAAAAAACGCAAATTATTAAAGCGTTCAACGACACAACGACGGATTTCCCGCGGGACAAAACCCTTCATCAGTTGTTTGAGGAACAGGCGGAGCGGATACCGGATGCAGTGGCGGTCGTATTTGAGCAAAAGGA
Organism: Paenibacillus sp. RC84; assembly: GCF_041260495.1. Lineage (NCBI taxonomy): Bacteria > Bacillati > Bacillota > Bacilli > Caryophanales > Paenibacillaceae > Paenibacillus > Paenibacillus sp. RC84. The sequence goes on along the minus strand of NZ_JBGBYL010000020.1, from coordinate 3,480 downwards.
ACTTACGTACCGCGAGCTGAATGAGCGGGCGAATCGCCTGGCACGTACGCTTCGGGGCGAAGAAGTCGGCCGGGACTGTCTCGTAGGCATTGTTGTCGATCGTTCCATCGAGATGATCGTCGGCATTATGGCCGTGCTGAAAGCCGGCGGCGCTTATGTGCCGATCGATCCGGAATACCCGGAAGAACGTATCCGGTACCTCATCGAAGACTCGGGCGCCCGGGTTATGCTGACGCAGCGTCATCTGCAGGAACGGATTCCCGTCCAAAGCACCGTGATCGTACTGGATGATGAAGGGTCTTACCATCCTGACGGGTCGGAATTGGAACGAATCAACGAATCGGCCGATTTGGCCTGTGTGATCTATACCTCGGGGACGACCGGGAAGCCGAAAGGAAACCTGGTGTCCCACCGGAACATTATCCGGATCGCACGAAATACGAACTATGTCGAGATTACGGAGCAGGACCGGGTTCTCCAGTTGTCCAGTTATTCTTTTGACGGGTCGATTTCCGACATTTTCGGCGCTTTGGTCAACGGGGCGGGCCTCGTTCTCATTCCAAGAGAGATCATGCTGGAAATCGGTCAGTTGGCCGAGTTGATCGAAAGGGAGCGGATTACGGTTTCGCTCATTACGACCGCTTTTTTCAACGTGCTCGTGGATGTAAATGTGGATTGCTTGCGGCATATGCGGGCCATTCTGTTCGGCGGAGAGCGTGTTTCGGTCGGTCATGTCCGTAAAGCGGTCGCTCATTTGGGTCCGGGCAAAATCATTCATTTGTACGGCCCTTCGGAGAGCACGGTGTACGCTACGTACTATGTGGTGAACGAAGTGGCCGAGGACGCCGTGAATGTTCCGATCGGTCGTCCGATCAGCAATACGACGGCCTATATCGTGGATGCCCGCAACAATCTGCAGCCGATCGGTGTAGCCGGGGAGCTGTGTGTAGCGGGCGAGGGATTGGTCCGGGGCTACCTGAACCGGCCTGAATTGACGGCGGAGAAATTCGTGAACAATCCTTTCGTTCCCGGAGAACGCATGTACCGGACAGGGGACGTGGCGAGATGGTTGCCGGACGGAACGATCGAATATGTGGGCCGGATGGACGATCAAGTGAAAATCCGCGGCTTCCGGATCGAGCTTGGCGAGATAGAGGCGCAGCTGCTGAAGGTGGAATCCATCCGGAAAGCGACTGTGATCGCCCGTGAAACCGCCAGCGGAGATAAACAGCTGTGCGCCTATTTCACGGCGGACGGCGAGCTTCAGGCAAGCCGGTTAAGAAGCGCCTTATCCCGCGAGCTGCCGGGGTATATGATTCCTTCGTACTTTGTTCAGATGGAGGATATGCCGCTAACGACTAACGGCAAGGTGGACCGCAGAGCGCTACCGGCGCCGGAACTCAGCTTGCAGGAAGGGACGGAGCATACGGCTCCCCGGACTCCGCTGGAAGCGGACCTGGCCGCCATCTGGCAGGGCGTACTGGGACTTGAGAAGGTTGGCGTGAAGGAAAATTTCTTCGAACTCGGAGGACATTCTCTGCGGGCGACAACGCTTGTCAGCCGGATACGCAAAGAGCTTCACGTAGATTTCCCGCTGAAGGATGTCTTTGTTTATTCGACGATAGAAGAGATGGCTCAAGCGATTGCAAACCTGACACGGCTTTCGTTCTCTTCGATCCCCAAGGCAGAGGAAAGCGAGTATTACCCGCTATCTTCCGCGCAAAAAAGGCTGTTCATCCTTCAACAGCTCGAAGGGGCGGACCAAAGTTACAACATGCCGGGAGCTTTGCTGCTGGAAGGAGCGCTGGACCGGCATCGATTCGAAGAAGCGTTCCGCGGCCTGATCGCGCGACATGAGACGCTTCGCACCGGTTTTGGGATCATAAACGGGGAAGCGGTGCAGCGGATATACAGCGGCGCGGACTTTTCGGTGGAGCATATCCGGGCAAGCGAAGAAGAGGCAGTCGAGGCCGTGCAGAACTTCATCCGGCCGTTCGACTTGGCGGCGCCGCCTTTGCTCCGGGTTGGCTTGATTGAGCTGGCGGCGGACCGGCATATTCTGATGTTCGATATGCATCACATCGTGTCCGACGGCGTTTCGATGGATGTGCTGGTGGAGGAGTTTGTCCGGCTGTACAGCGGCGAAGAACTGGAACCACTGCACATTCAATACAAGGACTACGCGGTATGGCAGCAATCGGAGGCGCAGAAAGAACAGTTGAAGCGGCAGGAAGCTTACTGGCTCGATGTTTTCCGGGGAGAGCTGCCCGTACTGGAGCTGCCGACGGATTTTGCCCGTCCCGCCGTACAGAGCTACGAAGGACAGACACTTGAATTTTTTGTCGACGCGCAGAAGAGCGAAGCTTTAAAACGTCTTGCGGCAGAAAACGGCTCGACGCTTTATATGGTGCTGCTTGCGGCGTATACGGTACTTTTGCATAAATATACGGCTCAGGAAGATCTGGTCGTAGGGACTTCGATTGCTGGAAGAACCCACGGGGACGTGCAGCCGCTGATCGGAATGTTTGTCAATACGCTGGCAATCCGCAATTACCCGGCCGCCGGCAAACCGTTCTTGTCCTACTTGCAGGAGGTCAAAGAAACGACTCTGGGCGCATACGAGCATCAGAACTACCCGTTCGAGGAGCTGGTCGAAAAGGTACAGACGGCCCGTGATTTAAGCCGCAATCCGATTTTCGATACGATGTTCTCTCTGCAAAACCTGGAGAACAAGGAATTTGAGCTGGAGGGGCTCAAGCTCACTTCTTATCCGAGTGAGTACGGCATGGCGAAATTCGACCTCAGCCTGGATGTCGTGGAAGAAAGCGGCGGTCTGGAATGCAGCTTGGAGTATGCGACTTCCTTGTATAAAAAAGAAACGGTGGAACGGATGGCGCAGCATTTCGAGCAGCTGCTCGGTGCCATCGCCGAGAAGCCGGAGGCCAAAATCGCCGATCTTGACCTGCTTACGCCTTCCGAAAAAGAGCAGCTGTTCGAAGCGTTCAATCCGGCCATGTCCGAGCTGCCGCAGGTGCAGACGTTCCATCGGCTGTTCGAGGAACAGGCGGTCCGGACTCCCGATGCGGCGGCCGTTGTGTACGAAGACAAGCAGCTGTCGTACCGGGAACTCAACGAACGGGCGAACCGGCTGGCCGGAACGCTGCGCGCCGGAGGCGTCGGCAGAGAATCCATCGTCGGCATTTTGGCCGAGCGTTCGGTGGAGCTTCTCGTCGGCGTGATCGCCGTATGGAAAGCGGGAGGCGCGTACGTGCCGCTTGACCCGGATTATCCTGCCGACCGCATCCGGTTTATGCTCGAAGACAGCGGGGCGACGGTGCTGCTGACGCAGACTTCTCTCAGAGAGAGCGCCGAGGCTTGGCTGGAAGCGGAAGAGACGGCGCTGCGCGCGATCCTTTGCCTGGACGACGAAAAATCGTACAGCGGGGACGGAGAGAATGCGGCTATCGGAAGCCTGACTGT
>NZ_JBGBYL010000019.1:0-20758 GCF_041260495.1 Paenibacillus sp. RC84 | reverse complement strand
ACCACGCGTACCCATCCCGAACACGACCGTTAAGCCTTCCAGCGCCGATGGTACTTGGACCGAAGGGTCCTGGGAGAGTAGGACGTTGCCAAGCAGTCCCACAACTGTGGGTTTTTTTATGGGATTTTGTCTCGTATGCACAATGGAGAGGTGTCCGAGCTGGCCGAAGGAGCACGATTGGAAATCGTGTAGGCGCCAAAAGCGTCTCGAGGGTTCGAATCCCTCTCTCTCCGCCAGTATTAAGGCGGCGTAGCTCAGCTGGCTAGAGCGTACGGTTCATACCCGTGAGGTCGGGGGTTCGAGCCCCTCCGCCGCTATAGATACATAAGGCCCGTTGGTCAAGGGGTTAAGACACCTCCCTTTCACGGAGGTAACAGGGGTTCGAATCCCCTACGGGTCATTTACCTTTCTTAAGGTAAGAAGTAGTACAGCAAGATTCAATTATGGACGCTTAGCTCAGCTGGGAGAGCATCTGCCTTACAAGCAGAGGGTCGGCGGTTCGATCCCGTCAGCGTCCACCATATATGCTTTTTACTGACGCGGGGTGGAGCAGCCCGGTAGCTCGTCGGGCTCATAACCCGAAGGCCGCAGGTTCAAATCCTGCCCCCGCAACCAATTTATATGGAGCTGTGGTGTAGAGGCCTAACATGCCTGCCTGTCACGCAGGAGACCGCGGGTTCGAATCCCGTCAGCTCCGCCATTTTTAACAACGCTAGTTTTTGTGGCGGTCGTGGCGAAGTGGTTAACGCATCGGTTTGTGGATCCGACATTCGGGGGTTCAATTCCCCTCGTCCGCCCCATTACCTTGATATGAGTTTTAAATATTGGGGGTTAGCCAAGCGGTAAGGCAACGGACTTTGACTCCGTCATGCATAGGTTCAAATCCTATACCCCCAGCCATTTAGTTATGAGCCATTAGCTCAGTTGGTAGAGCACCTGACTTTTAATCAGGGTGTCGAAGGTTCGAGTCCTTCATGGCTCACCATGATTGTTTTATGTGCGCGTGTGGCGGAATTGGCAGACGCACTAGACTTAGGATCTAGCGTCTTTGACGTGGGGGTTCAAGTCCCTCCACGCGCACCAGATTTATGCGGAAGTGGCTCAGCGGTAGAGCATCGCCTTGCCAAGGCGAGGGTCGCGGGTTCGATTCCCGTCTTCCGCTCCATAATTTCATACGTGCCCTTAGCTCAGCTGGATAGAGCGTTTGACTACGAATCAAAAGGCCGGGAGTTCGAATCTCTCAGGGCACGCCATTATTACTTTCGGGACGTAGCTCAGCTTGGTAGAGCACCTGGTTTGGGACCAGGGGGTCGCATGTTCAAATCGTGTCGTCCCGATACGTCTGTCCCAGTAGCTCAGTTGGATAGAGCAACGGCCTTCTAAGCCGTGTGTCGGGGGTTCGAATCCCTCCTGGGACGTAATCTAATTAACATTAGATGCCGTGAAAACCGTCTAAATCCTTGTGTATCAAGGGTTTGGCGGTTTTTTTGTTGTTTGAGAATCACATAGAATAGCATATGTTTTTGATTTTTTTTACACACGATTTTACACCAAAAACGATCCCGCTTTTACCCCGCCATTTCATCAAATATTTTCATGGTGCTTTTTTCATCTTGTTCTCTTAGCTCTTTAACAATATGGGCGTAATGTTTCATGGTTGTTTCTACATCGCCATGTCCCAATCTCTCGGATACATAATAAATAGAGACCTTTTTATAAAGAAGAATGCTTGCATGCGTATGTCGTAATCCGTGAATTGATATGGGATTAATATTTAACTTGTTCAGTAAGCTTCCGAGGGCACTGTTAGCTCCATTATTACTAAGAACCTTATACTTTGATTCTGGACTATAAAAAACAAGTTTATGGATATTGTCCGGAATACTTTCAAACCACGTTTTAAAAGTTTGCATTGTCTTGCTATCCATCTTAATTTCCCGGACTGATTGTTTATTTTTGGTTGGCCCCCAACCCTCGTGCATCTTATTGGTGTAACCCCAGGTTTTAGATATCGAAATTTCATTTTTCACGAAGTTAAAATCTGAGCGGGTCAGCCCGACCATCTCAGCAAACCGCATCCCTGAGGTAAGCCCTAAAAGAATTAGATAGTGAGACAGATGCTCTGGTTTTCCTAATTCACGGAGCAAGCGTTTGCTCTCAAAATAATTTATATGTTTTTCTTCTGGACGTTTAGCTGGAACATCACCTGATATAACAGCCCCCCGAGTGAAATCAATCTTAATAATACCTTCGTCTATGGCATCCTTAACACATGCTCTAATATGAGTGTTTAATTTTCTTGTTCCTTCTTTAGCATGGTTTTTAGCATAAACGTTTAATTTTTCTTGATATGACCGCTTTGTGATGTCCTGTATCGTAGTTTCTCCAAAAAGTTCTTCAATGGTATTACGTGAAGTTTCATATCTTGCAACAGTGTTCTTGTGCTTTGTGGATTTGTACACTCTGACCCAATCCGCGAAGTATTGGTGAAAGGGTTGCGGTTTGGCTTCCACTATTGGGACTAAGCCCTTTTTGAGTTCGTACTCTTTTTCTAAAGCAGCGGCTTTCGCTTCGGCTTTTGAAGCGAATCCCCCCTTTCTGATTGGATCAGGCTGTCCATTCACCATGCGACTAATTGTATACTGCCAGGTCTTTCCACGTTTTAAATATGAAGCCATTGTTATCACTCCTTTTAAGAATATACGTTCGTTTTTTGGGCATGACAAAACCGCCTCGTGGCGGATAACACGAGAATAATTATTTTAAACTATTTCAATAACGCCAAGAGGATTGAAGCAAACAGTATAACGTTCATTCACTTGCGCGAATAGACCGTATTTCTCGGTGTATCTGTCAATTGTCGCTTGCAAAAATTCCTCGGTAACACCCAAAAACTCCGCAAGTTGGTATCTGTCTTGAATGTGCGAATGATAAGCCTGCACGATCATTTCGAGAGGAATCATGAACTCATATGCCCATTGTCTGGCTAATTGTTCTTGCTTTCTATTCTGGATCAAAGATTGATCCAGGATATTACCTACTGATGTGTTATGGTGCCCCAATTCTTCAGCAAGAACGCATGCTTTATCAACACTGGTTAAGCCCTTATTAAGCCAGACAATCCCGTCCATATAAAGTCCCTTGTTTCTGGACGTCATAGGTTGTTCGTAAACTTCAACGCATAATGAGGCATACATAAGTACTGTGTCAAAATCCATGGAGTTTAGCCTTCCTTTTGTCCCCGTTTCGAACGTACAAACTGTTTGAAGATTTCGATTTCCTTCAATTCTTCGTCGGTCCAATCCTCACCTTCATGGTGGGCCGCGATAGTCTCGATTTCTTCCCTGCCATTGGACTTATCAAGATCTAAAAGTTCGTCCAAAGAAACTTTGAAGAAACTTGCGAGTACCCTAGCTGTATCGAGTCTAGGCTCTCCGTGATTGTTTTCCCATTTTGAAAGCATTCCTTTGTTTATTGCGGTTCCATATTGAGTGTTTACTTTGTCAGCGAGTTCATCTAAGGTGTGTCCACGCTTAGTTCTAAGTTCTTTCAATTTGTCACCAAAAGAATACACGGCCTTTAACCTCCGAATGTTTAGACTGATCTAATACCATAGTATAATACAAGTTTCGAAAATGCAACTTTTATTAGATGATCGCTTAAAATGTTATTGACTTTGAAACTTTCGTGTGTGTATACTCGTATCACAAGGTTTCGAAAATGAAACCAGTATTGAGAGGAGGTGAATCCTCTTGAAGGACATCTTGAAGGACACCAAACGACGCCATATTCCATACACCAAGTTTAAAGCGTTCTTGGGTGAATACGGTGTTAGCCAGGGAAAACTCGGTGAATTACTTGGTAAATCACCGTCAGCTATCAATCAAAATCTGAATGGAACTGGTGGAGATTTTACGATAACCGAGATTAGAAAAATTTGCGCTGCCTTTGAAATAAGTGCGGACGAATATTTCATTTGCCCTGGTGTTTCAAAAGAGAAACAAAATACAGCATGAAGGAGTGAAACAGCATGCAGAATATAACCGTGCAACTTTCCATTCCGATTCCAGAAGATCACGTGATAATCAGCAAGATTGAATTTGAGGAATTTAAACAGATGGAACTCGCGGGGGTTTATTGGTCGATGCAAGATTTGGAACGTCGACTGAATAAGGGGCAGGCTTGGATCAAAGATAACATTCTCTTTCAGCCCCGTTTCAAAAAGTTGCTCGATGTTCAAAATGGGGGCTTTGTCTTCTATCCAAAGGCGCGAGGGCAGAACTGGTCCTTTCAAGCTGGAAGAATGGCCGAGTTTTTGGACAAGCGTTTCGGGGATATTTTCAAGTATTAGCCAATAGGAGGCATTTTATTCATGGTCAAGCTTTCATTGGAGGAACTGGCCCGGCTATGGTTTAACCGAAGCCCCCTGCAGCATTCCATAATTGTCCGCAACATTCAAAGAACAACTAAAACAAATTAAAGGGAGAATGCAAAATGACAATTAAAAAACCTGTTGAAATGAAAGTACTTTTCGGAACGGTCTATGAAGAAGAGGGCGGCAAAGAAGTTCCTTTCCGGCAGCACCTTGGAGATATGGGCGGATCGGGATTTATCTACAACGAGAAAGGCTGCCAGGCGATTTTAAAAGCTGCGATAGAAAATGAACATTCTTGGGCGGATGTTGCGGATTATGTTTGCCCGTTGGTTGATGAGATTTTGTTAGATGCTCATGAAATGGATCGGGGATTATACCGGGATATCATGACAAAAATTAACTTGGCGTACTCGTCATTGAAACAAAGCGAAATGATAGTCCAAAACTTTGATGATAGCATCACACTGTCCTTTAAGGACAATGACTTTACAATTTTTGAAAAGGCCGCAGCATATTTAAAAAATGGCTATCAAATTGAGAAAGTTGAGGATTGCCGCGGCTATGACGGTTTTTGGCATATGGTACTAGAGCGGGTGGAAGAGGACGATGAGAGGGCGGGATCTCAAACACTGTCTGTAATGGAAGTTGCGGAGCATGAACGAAATCTTATTTCTTACCTAAGAACGCTTTGCTTCGAAGATGTTCTGGACGCCGTTGATGGTATTGATAATGCGGAAACCGATGTTTATCACAAGTGGCTTGACGAGACCTACAAGGGCAATCATACACTTGCTGCTGACTGGAAAGATCGTTCTGAGAAATTAGAGAAATTACAGGAATTGCTCGGAAAAGCCAACGCTGATTACCGAGATCATATTTTTCCCGAAAACGAAGATGGTGGTCCTGTTGCTTAAATTACCACAAAAATAAAAATCACCTTCTCATTCCTTGGCCGGGATGAAGGTGACTTTTAAACAAGAAATAAGGAAGTGCTCTTGCGAGAAATATTATCATCATTATTGTTTCATCGCAAGAGCTTCTTTCCTCATAAAAGGGAGAAATGCCAAATGAGCTTAGTACCAGTCCAGGAAATGCTACCCTACATGAATAGACAAAAACTCTCTTTAGATGTAGACAGAGACGGTGATAAATGGTTTGAGAGCGGGATGGAGTATATGTTGCGGCAGATTGCTATCCGCGAACTTGAAAAATTCGATTACGACTATTTAGACCCGACCGAAGTTTTTTCTGCAATCGAAAAAGTAGAGATAAGGGAAGATGATCTGGGAAGGTTGATCAATCAAAAAATAAAGGAAAAATTGGAATCCTACACTGATGCAATGAAAAGTTTAGCCAGTATTGAAATGGACGAATGTTTTATAGCTGGATTTATTGCGGGTTACAGTTTTCTTAAAAAAATGGACTTCTCTTCATCCGTTTTAACGAAAAGAACCTCTATTCGCAAATAAAAACTAGGAGTTGCTATTTATGTCGGAAAGTAAGATGCTTCCTGCTACGGTTGCGGCTGAACACAAAGACATTGAGGAATATGTACTTTCTTTTTTTAGAGCTAATCCACGCATGCGACCGGAGAAATTTCAAGGTAAGTACCACCATCTAAAGTTTAAATGGTGGAAAGGTGATGGAACGAAAATTAGCCCAGAACGAATGCACGAAATTCTTGATAGCGTGGAACATGAGGAACGACTCCAGTTCATGCTTCAATATGTGTGGGCCATATTGTATGAATACGAAACTGAACTGTTAGAAGCGGCCTTCGGACCCGCTCCAAAAGGCTATAAGAAGGTGGAGTGATTGGCAAACCCGCAACCAGAAAACGGATTCGTCCGTGTTGCTAATGAACTATGGGACGAAATCATTTGCAGAAGCTTCTCTAAGCGCCAAATTGACATACTTCTGTTCATTTTGCGCCTCTCTTATGGTTGCAATAAGAAGACGGCAAAAATCCCGCGCCAGCAAGATTTTATTCTTGCTGGTTTGGGCGGGAAAGGCAACATCGCTTTGGAACTTAAGCGCTTAGAAGTGGCTAGGGTCATTACTCGCAACAAAGAAGCCGGGGAGTACGCCTTAAACAAAGATTATGAAACTTGGGATGTCGGTTTAGTGAAAGGATGGGAAAAAGCACGTTTCGAAAAGCTGCTAAACCTCAATCTTGAACAAGGGAAAAAGCAGCGAAAACCGAAAGCGGGACGCGCTCCCAAAAGTTCTCAAAACGAGAACTCGCAAATGGGTGAAGAGTTCTCAAAACAAGAACCGAAGGTTTCAGGTGAAGTTCTTAAATTGAGAACCGAAGAAAACGGAGAAGTTCTTAAAACAAGAACTGATGACGAAAATGAGTTCTTAAAACGAGAACCAGAAGTTCTTGAAATAAGAACCGAAACGCCCTCTCAGCCCTTACAGGACGCGGCTTCCCAGCCTCCTAAAGACATTAAAGACATTAATATATTAAAGACATATAAAGATATAGTGTCCGATGTCGTTTTATACCTGAACCAGAAAACCGGAAAAAATTATAAACCAGGGAATAAGGAAACGATTAAAAACATTAACGGGAGAATCGAGGAAGGGGCGACCCTAGAAGATTTTAAACATGTCATCGACGTAAAAGTAGCTGAATGGGGAAACGATCCTTACTGGAACAAATTTCTTCGCCCCTCAACACTTTTCAGACCCTCTAAATTTGAAAATTACCTAAACCAAAATCCGGTGTCATCATTGGCTGTTCCGCAAAATGGCGGAAATCAAAAAACAAGGCATGACCTTAACAACGAAAGCATTCTTAAATTTGCAGGAGGGGAATATGGATCGACAGAGTTTGGCGAGGATTTTATTTTTAATCAATCAAGCTTACCCGAACTTCGTGACGGACCCAGTGAAGAATGAATCTTGGTTTAAATTTTTAGAAAACGTGCCTTTTGAATTAGCCCACAAGAATTTGTTGCACCACATAAGGACAAGCCGTTTCCTACCGACGATTGCGGATATCTCAAAACCGGAACATGACCCGGATCATTACACCGATTACAGACAGCTTAAAATCGAAACTGATAAACGGCTAGATGAAATGGAGCGCTGGAAGCGTGCGGCCCTGCCGCCAGGAGGTAGAGTGCATGAATGATGCTTTATACAACCTCCAAGCAGAAGAAGCGGTGCTTGGTGCCATTCTGGTCGATCCTGATGTGATGGCAGTGGCAGCCACAAAATTAAAACCTGAAAGCTTTTTCCTGAACACGAACCAGATTATTTTCGGAGCAATGGCAGCATTAACCGAAGAAGGCAAGCCGCTAGACATAGTGACCGTTACCGACCGGCTGCAACAAATCGGAGAGCTGGACGCGGTGGGCGGGGTGCAATATCTCGGCAAATTAAGCGGGGCTGTTCCATCGACGGCGAACGCCTCCTATTACGTTGACATTGTCAAGGAAAGGGCACGATACCGTAAAGCAAAAATCAACGTTGAACAGAAGGTCAAAGAAGGAGACGAAAACGCGGCAGCTTTTATCTCCGGTATCCAAGAGACTTTGTCTGAACTTCAAGAAGAAATGGTAGAGGGCGGGGACTTCCGGAAGATGGGAAGCATCCTAGAGGACCATGAAGAAACCGTCTATAATCGCCAAGCTCAGGGAGGCTTAACGGGAGTCAAAACGGCAAGCCGGGACTTGGACGCCTTGACTTCTGGCCGTCAAAACCAGGATTTAATCATTATTGCCGCCCGGCCTTCCATCGGAAAAACCGCCTACATGTTAAACGAAGCGAAGGCGGCAGCCGAGTCGGGAACGGTAGACGCGGTAGGGATAATCAGCTTGGAAATGCGGGATGTAACTTTAGGCGAACGTTTGATATGCCTGATAAGCGGGCTTGATTCCCGGAAGCTACGGTCCGGCTTCTTGGATGAAGCAGACTGGGAACGTTACAGTCATGGGCGGGCTGCACTGGAGAACTTGAACATCTACATAGATGATTCTCCAGGAACCACTATCCAGCAGATTGACGCTAAGGTGAAGAGATTCAAGGAACGGCATGGGCGAATCATAATTTATGTCGATTACCTGCAGCTCATAAGCGCGGGGAAGAAGTTTCCGAACCGGGAGACTGAATTAAGCTTTATAAGCCGCTCCTTAAAGCAAATGGCGCGAAAATATAATTGTCCAGTCGCTGCAATAAGCTCCGTTAGTCGCGCTTGCGAACAAAGACAGGATAAGCGGCCCATGTTGTCGGATTTGCGGGAATCGGGACAAATTGAGTTCGATGCCGATGAAGTGGATTTCTTATACCGGGATGACTACTACAATGCTGAATCCGAGAAAAAGAACATCGTCGAGATCATTGTGGCAAAGGGAAGGAACACAGGGACGGGCGTCGTGGAAATGGCATTCTTAAAAGATCGAAGCCGCTTCGTTGATTTAGACCGGAACCACCATACAGGATAATTGCCCCCCCCGAACACATATTGAGTCACAGAACAAGGAGGAACAAACGTGAAGAATGTAAACCAATGGAATATTTATAGCTGGATGAAAACATCCTGGATGACTACCGGCGCTGTACCCTCCAATAAGCAGGTAATAAAGCGGTTCTCCGGCGTAGACACGGAAACACTGATTGAGGGCATCGTAGAGTTCCGTTTGGCCTATGATCGGGATTTGAAACACACCAAGAATTTGAAAGCAGAAGTAAAGCCAGATGAAATCGGATAAACAGGGGGAGCAATACATGGAGATTGTGACTGCAGACTGCGACCGTTGCGGGAAACAGCGGGAATGCGTCCAACTCGTCGTGCAAGAATTTGTGGAAAGTCCAGAGGCATACCCGGATTATGAAAGCTCAAATATTTGCGCAAGCTGCATCGGAAGCATGCTGGCGCTGGAAGACACATTTTGAATAACGAAGATCATAAGGAGGACTTTATATGCAACGTACAATAGATATTAGCGAGGATCATGCTATAAAGCTGGGAGAAATCATGGAAGTTATGAAAGAAGAAGAGGGATTCGACTCTCTTAACCGTGCTGCAGAAATGATAATTAACTTGGGACATCAAGCGTTAACGAAGCCGCGAGACGAACCACAGGAATTATCTGTCCCGCTTCTTCGTGTGAATTTATACCTTGAAACAGGATCGACTATGGAGTTTGTTTGTCGGGAATTTAAAACAGAGAAGGACGACGCCGGACGATTAACCAGGATGAGATGGGGCGACGCCCAAGGCCATATCTCTTTGAGACATGTTAACCTAGGGAAAGTAGTAGGTGTTGTTGCGGAGCCATTTTTAGAAGAGGGTGCCAGCCATGAAGCCCCGTGAAATAGCGAACCAGCTTATAAACTTGCTTAAGGATGTCAAAGGAATCTACGAGCAAAACGAAAATGATGACAAATACCTTAACAATGAGTACACGGACCTGACCCATGCCCTGGAATTTTTAGAGCTGGACGAGGAAAATGGGCCGGAGCTGCTTAAGCAATTACAGAGCAACCGCCGGATGCGCCGGATGGCTAAAGAGACAAATGAACTGCTTCAACCCTTGTATGAACTGGCGACTAATCCGAAAGGACCGTTTGCAGAACTAGACAGGGTTTTGAAAAAGATTCAAGAAGTTGAGCGTTTCCAATCAAACAGAAAATACACCGCGCGGGCAAGAACGGACATGCAAGAAGCCTTCAATCGGGCTACAACTGCACAAAGGTAAAAGGGCCGGCTATGGAGTACAAGGGGGGAGAACATGAGAGGGCTTAACGGCTTGCCCGTATTAGACCATAAAAAAACCCAGGTCGCCATGGATTCGGTCTTCGAGCAGTACCGGCTTTTCAAAAGCACAACGTTTCTAAGACGCGAGGTTAAAACAACGGCAAGTTATTCCGAGCGGTTTCACGGCCCGACGAATGTCACAAGCGATTCCACCGCCGATACAGCAATCTACAACGTATTTCAGCCAGAGTACCAAGAACAGTTTTGCAAAGCGGTAGAAGCGGCCGTCAATGAATTAGGAAGCCGTCACAGAGAAATTATTGAATGTCGCTACCTTTCAAAAGACAAATTTACGGATTCAGAGGTATATAATGCAAGGTTAAATCCTCCGATCAGCAAGGACACGTATTCTAAGCTTCGAAATGAGGCATTTCAGGCGTTAGCATATAGCTTTGACACATTGGATTTGATTAAAATAGAAAGTCTCTTAAAATGACGTTTAAGCCGCTCAAATGACGAGCGGTTTTTTTGTTTTCGTCTTAATTTTGCTCCTTTCGACTTTTTGTCGCCAATTTGTCGCCAAATACTCGCCAAAAGTTAGGAAAAAATTCGCCAAAGAACCGACCACATTTGTTTTTGGGCATGATATATTTGTAACGTGGAAATGGTGAGAGCAAGGCCAGCGGGCCGGAGCTGCTTGCCTTTTTTCATGCCTGATGAAGCGCTATGCGTGGAGGGCTGCAGCGGCGCCACTATTACCCGAAACCATGACCTATGCGGACGTGGGAAACCCTGACTCGTTTACCACTACAATTGACGGATAATTACCACTACACGGTTTTGTTCGCTATGAAGCGGTTGGGGCAGGGTAGGGAATAGGGCGCTGTTTATGTATTAACGCGCTCAAAGTTGAGCCGGTTAGCTTTGAACAACGCGCGGAAACTTCCGCCCGTTAAAATTACCTGTCTAAGCCCAATTTTGGACTCAGCGAAGAACAGAGGAATTTTTACTGACCCCAAATTTCGGGCGAGTGAACCAAGGTCCTATAAGGACCTCAGTCCAAGCAATCAACTTTCCTTCGTCCCTCAAAATTGAGGAGTGAGAATTCTGAATGGAAATGAACTGATCTCCTTAAAGGAAATGGGTGTAAATGGAAAAAGGTTCGAGCCTCAAATTGAGGCAGGGAGCTTATCGTTTCCGCGCTCTCCTTCTTCAAAAGGATATATCCAGTATTTGTTAAACGGAACTATCCGTTCATCTGATTTGAACAAGCATTGCCAAGCATCCCCGCTCCAGTTATGCTATCTGCAACACACAAAATGAGGTGGCATAAATGGACCAGGAAAAGATTACAGCAGTTTTGATGTGGGCGCGTCAAAAGCTTGAAGCGATGGAGAGTTTTGAAGGAGAACCAATTGAAGGCGGGGACCTTACAGAACTATATCCGGAAGACCTTGAAGAAATCGGTACACCGGATGGAAAAGAAATTGTCCTTATCATGAAATCGGGCATGTATTTCTTAAGAACGCAACTTTTGGATATCCCGGATATGTGCCGTCTTTATGGAGTTACGCAAATTGGCGAAGAACGAGCAGTTAACCTAATTCACACAACTATCGTTGATCGTGAAAAGCGCCTCATACGATGCGGGGACACAGAGATGGAAGTGGAAGAGGAATTCTGGGACGATTTTATAAGAGATTTTGAAAGCCGCCTGCAATAAGGCGGTTTTTTTATTATGTCCACCATAAACCCTTGCATTGTAGTACTATATATGGTACTATATATATAGGAGGTGAGACATGGCTAGGGTAGAAAAAATAGTCCAGAAAATGAAAGACCGCCCTAATGGAATTCCTTACGATGATGTCGCAAAGGTACTCCGGCATTACGGATATGAGTTAGTGAGAACGAAAGGTTCACACTGTCACTTCCGAAACAAGCACGGCGACCTAATCACCATCAAGAAGGAAAATCCACTAAAGGCGGCATACGTCAAAGACGTACTGGACCGGATCGGGGAGTAGCACCTCCCCTTTCCGTAATCTTATAATATCCTAGCTAAAAACCGATGGCAAACAAGGATTTAGCGTATTACATGGCGCTCCCCTATACTATACAGATCAGGCCCGTTAAGGACGAGAGCGGCGAATATTTTTTTGCTACGGTGGCCGAATTAGACGGCTGCCAAAGCCACGGAGACAGCTTTCATGAGGCGTACGAGAGCGTCCGTGAAGCAATGGAGGGACATCTGTCCGTAATGCTGGAACACGGGGATACGATCCCGGAGCCGGTTGGCGAGAATGATTACAGCGGAAAATTTAATGTCCGCGTTCCTAAGTCGCTTCACCGGCAGCTAGTGGAGCGGGCCGCGGCGGAGAACGTTTCCCTCAATCAGTACTGTTTGTACAAGTTGAGTCGCTAAAGGTTTCTTACATTAAGGCGAGAATTGAACACCGGCGAACGTGGGTGTTTCTCTTCTCGCCTTTCCGTTTTAAACCTCTCCTTTTACAAAAATTGTTCTCTATTAACATATATGGTAAAATTTATATGAAAGACATTCAATAGGGAGGCTTTTATGAAAAAATTGTTTGTAGGAGTATTGTCCGCAAGTATCTTTTTAACGTCAGTAAGTCCGCTATACGCCAACAACAATACACAAAGTCAGAATACGGATACAAAAGTTGAAACGTCTTGGGTGGAAAATGGTGTAGAAATAACGGTCAATGCACTTCACCCGCTTAGTGAGGATGAAAAAGCACTTTTTTCGAATTTTGCTGTACCCAATGGAAACGGAACAAATTCCATCCCTCTGCCAGACCTCGGGGACGGTGATGTTATTGAAGGGCCGACAAAGCATGCATTTGATAGTTCCGTAACTAGATTCGGCATAGAAGTTTCTATCCGTGGTGTATCAGGACTAGTAACGATGAGAATCGGAAATCACTGGGTGACTACAGTTACTCAAGCTTTTTTAAGTGATGTAATTGCTCGGTTAAAAACCAGGCAAATCGAATACTGCACAATGCTGACCAGAAAAGTATACACTAGCCCCGATAATAGGTATGCTTATTACGCAACGAAAGTATCGTATACAGACTCCAGCTATACGACTCCAACCCATGTACAGACTGAGTTCATGGGTTGGGCTAATTGATTCGATACGCAAGGAGGTTTTGTTCGTGAAAGACGTAATAACCGCAATGGTAATCGCAATTCTTATAACAATAGCCTCCTCTTTTGTTGAAAATACCTTTAGCATTTCTTTTTTCGTGATTATCGCCGTTATCTGTTTCGGTGTTCCTGCGATTGTTGGAAAGATAAGCAAATATATTTCGAAAAATAAAAATAGTAAGCAATTTAAAGGTTGATGGAGGACCCCTTAGAACTTCATACGGAGTGGTCACTCAAACGCGAGACATTTATTCTTTGATACGAACACAGGTCACTCAAACGGGTGGCCTTTTTTTATTTTAGATGGGTGAACGTATCGTTCAGTCACACCAGGAGGGCGGGCCAGATGCCGCTTAAAGCAAAAAAACCATGTGCGAAGTCCGGCTGCCGAAACCTCTCAACAGAATTCTATTGTGAGGAACATCGGGCCGAGGTCAAGAAACAAGCAGAATGGGAACGGGGAACAGCCGCAAAACGCGGGTACGGACATAAGTGGAGACTAGCCCGCGCCGGTTATCTCCGAAAGCATCCCATATGTGTACATTGCCACAATAACGACCGCCTCAATGCCGCTACGGTGGTGGACCATATTATTCCGCACCGCGGGGACAAGGAACTATTCTGGAAGCGGGACAACTGGCAACCGTTATGCGCGTCATGCCATAGCATCAAGACCGCGACAGAGGACGGCGGCTTCGGGAATTGATAAGGAGGGAAAGCGTGAAAGGAGAATTATTTCGGAAGTTTAGCCTGGTTGTAATGCTTGCATACGCCGTTGTAACAGTGCTTGCATTCTGGAATGAGTTTGAAAAAAGAAGTCTAAATCAAAGGTTCGAATCCTCTATCAAGCAGCGAGAAGAACTGAACGATAAACACCAAAAGCTGCTAGACCAGTTTGGACAATTGATAGAGGCCAACCATGAAATCAAATAAAACAATGGAGGTCATTCATATGTTTAAGGAAACAGTCCATAGCAAGGAAAGAGCAGACGAGGTTATGAGCGCCCTTGATACACTTGGAAAGCCGTACACAGTCCACAAGCAATACGATGGTGATTTAAGCCCATGGACGAAAGAAGCTGAACTATGGGTCATTGAAGAAGTCGGTCCTTCAAGCGTGGAAGAACCGGCTATTGAAACGGAAGCGGGAGAGGCCACAGGGAGTGGGGATATAATGTTGTTCAGCCACCCCCATACATTGTCCGACCAAGCATATGATAGGTTGAAAAGAAGCCTTGACGAATGGAAGAAAGACAATGGTTATGGTGATGTACCATCGCTGTTACTCGAAGAAGGGATGACCGTCAATCTATTGACTAAACCGCACAGGAAAGAGCAAGCGGTATTAATGAATCAGGGCGGTGTTAAGGTATTACCTATCGGCGATTAAGCTCACATCATTTAAGGCGCATAAAGGGGCCGTATAGCCGTTTTAGTTATAGATGGCATAAGAGAGTGGGCAAGCACTGAAAAGGGGAGGGGGGGTCAAATCCTTCCCGGACGTTTCCTAATAGACCGCGTCCCCCTTAAGTGCGTAAAAAGTTCCTGAAATGAAATTTTGGGTACGAAAGGAGGTGGAAGGATGGCCGGACGTAATCCGAAGCCCTTGCATCTTGTAAAAGGGCACTTGACCAATCAGCAAAAGGCCCAGCGAGAGGAAAAGGAACAGCAAGTCAATAACCGGTTGAGGCGCGATGCGATCAAGCCTCCTGCATGGCTCGGACCAAAGGCTAAAAAAATGTTCCGGGACTTCACGAAGCAGCTTGAAGATACGGAGCTATTAACGAATTTGGACGTCAACGGGCTGGCCCAGTATTGCGACCTTTACTGCCGTATGCTTGAACTACGGCAAGAGGTTGAGGAAAAAGGCTACACGTTAGTAAATATGAATTCTCGGGGCGGTTTAACCTATATCACAAACCCGGCATTAACGGCCATGAACTCAACAATCAAGCTCATCCAGACATACGAAGCGAAATTCGGTTTTACAGTCTTTGACCGCACAAGAATTGCATTGCGGGATGATAAACCGAAAGAGCAGGACGCAATAGGCAAGCGGTTCGGTGACATATGATTAGACAGGAGCTTATCGAGTACTCACAGGACGTTTTAACCGGCAAGATTGTTGCCTGTAAGAAGCATAAACAGGCTTGTCAAAGGTTCCTGAACGATCTGCACAAAGAAGATAATGACGATTTTCCGTATGTTTTCATTGAAGAAAATGCCGAAAAATTTCTGGATTGGTTGCGATTGTTCAAACATCGGAAGGGTGCGCTTGCCGGGCAGCATATTGAACCGCACATCATACAGAAATTTGTTTTCGGGAACATCTATGGCTGGGTCCACCGGGATACTGGCTTGCGCCGGTTTAACAAAGCCTACTGGCAGGTAGCACGGAAAAACGCTAAATCACAGTCTCTCGGTGGGGTTGGATCATACGAAACGATTGCCTTTGGGGAATATTCCTCCGAGGTTTATTGTGCTGCCACGAAAAAGAAGCAATCGCGAATCGTCTGGAACGAAGCAGTCGCAATGCTCAAAGGCTGCGTCGAATTGATGAAGCGTGGGACGATTAAAATTGCAAACGGACTGATTCAGCATCTTAAATCTGACTCTTTCATGGAGGCGTTATCCAAGGAGGACGGCAAAGAGGGTGACGGAACCAACGTCCAATGTGGGATCGTGGATGAATACCATCTTCACAAGACAACGGAGTTCTACGACCTCCTTGTATCCGGCATGATTGCACGTCTGCAGCCTTTGTTGATGATTATCACAACGGCCGGGCGCAACCTGAACTATCCTTGCTATCGGATTGAGTACAATTTCGTTTCCAAGCTTCTTGATCCAGATATTGACCTGGAAAACGACGAATATTTTGCCATGGTCAATGAGCTGGACGAAGGCGACGACATTAAAGATGAATCAGTTTGGCCGAAAGCCAATCCGATTGTTTGCAGCTATCCGCAGGGCATAAAAAATCTGCGAAGTGAACTGAAAATGGCCCTGGCTGACCCCGAAAAAATGGTCAATTTCAAGATCAAGAACATGAACATTTGGGTGGATGCGAAGAAAAGCGGCTATATGGAAATGAGCAAGTGGAAGGCGTGCGGAGCCACGAAAGAAAATCCGATGCCGGATACAAGCGGATTAGATGCTATTTTCGGCGTTGACCTGTCCAAAGATACGGATTTGACAAGTGTTTCCGCCGAAATTGAACTGCCGGACGGCCGCCTAGCAGTGTTCAGCCATTCCTTTATCCCGGAGGACAAGTTGGCTGCACGTAAGCAGACGGATAAAATGCCGTATGACCTATGGGTTGAACAAGGATGGTTGACCGTTACGCCGGGGGCCGTCGTGGATTACTCGTTCGTCATGGCCTGGATTCCAGAGAAGGCAACGGGGCAGGGTTGGGTCATCAAAGAAATTTGTTATGACCCGTACAACGCAACGCATTTCTCAACAAGCATGGCAGATGAAGGTTACGAGATGATTGAGATCCGGCAGGGTATCAAGACGCTGAACGAGCCGACAAAGGATTTCCGTTCCAAAGTCTTCAAAGGGGAAGTTATTCACGAAAACGACCCGGTTCTCGGATGGGCGATGTCCAATGCCGTCACAAGGGAAGACGCACAGGGAAATATCATGCTGGATAAATCAAAGAGTATCGAGCGGATTGACCCAGCGGCAGCGTTAATGAACGCTCATGTCCGTGTATATGATCCGACAAAGAAGAAGGCATCGAAATATGAAACGCAGGACGTTAGGGCTATTTGATAGGGGGAATGGAGGTGAAAAGGTGAAAATTCCATTTATATCAAGGTTTTTTGAAAAGAGAAGCAGTGATTCAGAAGGTACAAGCACCCTTGGAAATCCGAAAAGATGGCTATATGAAGCTCTTGGCATTCCGTATGGAGGTAGCATTCGAGTAACCGAAAGCACAGCAATGAGATCTACCGCGGTGCTTGCTTGCGTTAAAATTCTCGCAGAAACGGTCGCCTCTCTTCCGCTGCCTGTATATAAGCGGCTTAAATCACAGGGCAAACAGCGGGCGGACCATCAAGTAGCTGACCTTCTGCAGCGTTCTCCAAATCCACGCATGACCGCATTTACTTTTCGTGAAACGATGATGGCCCATATCCTGCTATGGGGAAACTGTTATGCCGAAATTGAGTTCGATGACCACGGTAAGATCATTGCTCTATGGCCGATCCCCCCGCATCGTGTGGAGCATATGGAGACAGCGGAAGGCGATCCATTCTTTCGTGTAACTACGAAGGACGGGGAACAACATAATGTCCCTTTTTATGCGATGTTCCATATTCCGGGACTGGGGTTTGATGGAAAAAAGGGAATGTCGGTTATTCGTTGGGCGCAACAGGCCGTAAAGCTTTCCTTGGCGACAGAACAATTTGGGGTTGAGTTCTTCGAGAATGGGACCAACGTCGGAGCAGTTGCGACACATCCCGGCAGCTTAAGCGATTCAGCCTTTGAACGGCTGCAAAAATCACTTCGGGAGAAGTACGAGGGATTAGGGAAATCCCATCGGCTCATGCTTTTGGAAGAGGGCATGACGTTTTCGAAAAATGCAATTCCCCCGAACGAAGCGCAGTTCCTGGAAACAAGGAAGTTTCAAATTTCCGAGATTGCGCGTCTATTTCGGGTTCCGCCGCATATGCTGGCTGATTTGGAGCGGGCTACTTTCTCAAATATCGAGCAACAATCTATTGATTTTGTAACGCATACCATCCGGCCTTGGTTGATCCGTTGGGAACAGACGATTAACTGGAAGCTTTTCGATTCCAACGAGAGCAAGCGTTTCTTTGCAGAGTTTCTTATTGAGGGGCTGCTACGCGGAGAGACGAAAACGCGGTATGAAGCGTATGCGATAGCCCGTCAAAACGGGTGGCTATCAGTCAATGAAATTCGGGAGCTTGAAAACAAGAACCCCATTCCTGGCGGCGACGAGTATTTGAGACCACTAAATATGGCTGTTCTAGGGCAGGAAGATGAACCGAAAGGAGGTGATAACGACAATGAAGGAGACCAAGGAACAGAGGGAGCTAATACTCCCGGAGAGCAAGCCGGAAATTCGGAAAGTTGATGGTGAACCGGCGAAAATTATCGGTTACGCCGTACGATGGGACCAGTTATCACACCCGATTTTCGGTATGTTCCAGGAGAAGTTTAGCCGTGGCGCTTTCACAAAAGCGCTCCAAAACCCTGACGTGTATGCGGCTTGGCAACATGATTCCCGTGAGATTCTTGGCCGAACTCCGAATACCTTGCAGCTTTTCGAAGATGATATTGGGCTTCGTTATGAAATAACCCCGCCTAAATGGGCAGATAAACACATTGAGACGATCGAGCGCGGAGACGTGCGAGGATCGTCTTTTATTTTTCGCGCCGTTGTTGAAGAGTGGGACGAGTCAGACCCGGTCATGCCAATTCGCAGCGTTAAGGATGCAGAATTGTTCGAAGTCAGCCCGGTTACGACGCCCGCATATCCACAATCGAGCGTGGGCATTCGCTCGGCGGAGGAAGTCTTTCAGGGGCGCCCGAGCCTTTCGCAAGCCGCGGAGCGGGCCGCGGCAGAGCAAGCCACAAATGATGCAAGAAGCCGAGAATTTGAAATGAAACTAAAAAAAATACGAGCGATCTAAAGGAGAATGAAATATATGAACCTCATGGAAATGAGAAAGAAACTGGCTGCACTCAAAGATCAAATGCGTTCGCTTGTTGAGTTGGCTCAAGGTGAAAAGCGTGCTATGACGGCCGAAGAAGATACGAAGTTTACAGACTTGGAACGTGAAGCGGAGGCAATGGCCGGTAAGATTAAAGTCGAAGAGCGGGCACAGCAATTCGCTATGGCCGGCGTCGGAGTCAAGCTAACTGCTGATGACGAAAATCATGAGCCTGAATTTCGGGACTTGGGTGAATTCATTCATACGGTTCGTTACAATTTTTCAGATCCCCGTCTTTCCGATTACCGCGAAATGGCAATGAAGACGAAAACGGCCGGTGGTGTGTTTGTACCTACGAAGTTTTCAAGTACACTTTTTGAAATTACTCCACAAGAAGCTCTTGTACGTCCACGGGCGATTGTAATTCCCGCGGATGAAGATGCGCCCGACGCAGACGTAACGTTCCCGGCATTGGATCAAAGTGCGGGCAGCAACATTTACGGTGGCGTTGAAGTGAACTGGATCGGTGAAGGCGATGAAAAACCTGAAACCAACGTCAAATTGAAGGATTTAAACCTTAATCCAAAAGAAGTTGCGGGCCATATCGTTGTCACAGACAAATTGCTTCGTAACGCTCCTGCGGTCAATGTAATTGTGAACCGTCTCTTCCGTGGTGCAATTGCGGGCGCTGAAGATGATGCTTTTCTTTATGGCGATGGTGTTGCTAGACCGTTGGGGGCGATTAATTCGGGTGCTGCTATCGTCATTCCTAGAGCTACAGCCAATCAGGTCAAATATGCTGACATCGTTAACATGATTTCAAAGGCGAAGCTTGGTGGTCGTTTGGTTTGGAGTGCTTCTCAGTCCATTTTGCCTCAATTACTCACCATGAAGGATGATTCGGGAACTCTAATCTTCCAGCCAAACATTGCTGATCAACTGACAGGTACTTTGCTCGGCTATCCGATCAAGTTCCAAGAGAACGCGCCGATTCTCGGCACAGCCGGTGATTTGGTTCTGGCTGACCTGGGCTATTACGTCATCAAGGATGGATCTGGCATTTACATTTCGGCATCCGAGCATCCGCTTTTCAAACAAAACAAAACGATCATTAAGGCGTTTTGGAATGTGGATGGAAAGCCGTGGGTATCTGCTCCGTTTACACTCAAAAATGGGTATACCGTTTCTCCATTTATCAAACTGGGCGTACCAACTCCATAATCATAGGGGCTTCTGGCCCCTTAAAATTGAAAGGGTGAAGTAATCATGGCGAAGAAACATTTTCACATTACCAACGAATTCATTGACCAGGAATCCGGTAAAACCATTTTGGCCGGGACTATTTTTGAAACGGACGAAGACCGCGTCGAACGCCTCCGAGCAGCCGACGTAATTGGCAGGGAAGCGACCAAACCAGAGATTGACGCCGCAAAGAAAGCAGCCGAGGCGGAGCCGGACGGTGGGAAAGATGCTGGCAACGCTTAAGACGGCAAAAAGGTATATGGGGATAGCGGAGGATGACATGTCCCAGGACTTGGTCATTCTCCCGGCTCTCATGGCAGCCACCAAGAGCATCGAGCGCGAGGCTAATCGAAGTTTTGAGCGCAAGATATACCGGCAGACGTTGGACGGACCCGGAACGCAGTTTCTCCGGCTCCGGCACTTCCCGGTTCATGATGTGCTACGGCTTTCGGTTGGCGGCAAGGATGTTGCTCTTGATACATTTACAATCGAGTCCGAAAACGGCATGTTGTTTCGGCGTTCTGGGTGGCCTTGTGGGACACGTACGGTCGAAGTAGAGTATTTGGCCGGGTATAT
>NZ_JBGBYL010000018.1:0-60021 GCF_041260495.1 Paenibacillus sp. RC84 | reverse complement strand
ACGAGGTAGATAGGTTGGAGGTGGAAGCACAGCAATGTGTGGAGCTGACCAATACTAATCGGTCGAGGGCTTGACCTACAAACCTGTACGGTCGTACAGGTTACATCGAAAGCATATGCTTAGGTTTTTTCCGACAGGAAAAGACCGCATCGAAAGCATATGCTACATATGCGCCACAAGATCTTTGGATGGATCGACTGCACGTTTCGCTGCTAGTTTTCAGGGAGTAACGAAAACCTCTATGAATTTATTTCATAGAGGTTTTTTGCTGTATTTGCATATTTTTCAGGATAGCGTTAAAACTAAAGAGAGGAAGTTCCACTTAACTGTTTATCAGGTACTTGCAAAGTAATATGGAAATGATTATAATTGAGTCAAGGTCAAAGAAAGTCAAAGTCAATTTACTTCTCAACAACGGGAGGCTGAATTGATGCGTAATGTTTCCGAGATTATTGAGCAATATCTAAAGCATATACTGCAGCAAAGCCCCGAAGGGTCCATTGAGATCCAGCGGAACGAGCTCGCTGATCAATTTCAGTGTGTGCCGTCTCAGATTAATTATGTCATCAGCACACGATTTACCCTTGAAAAAGGCTACGTGGTGGAAAGCAAGCGCGGAGGCGGGGGTTATATCCGGATTCAGAAGATCGAACTCAACGCCTACGGTTCGCTGCTGGACACCATCATGACTACCATTCGTGAAAGTATAGATCAAGCGTCGGCCGAAGGGTTGATTTACCGTCTGGAAGAAGGCCGGTTGATCAGCCGGAGGGAAGCTGCCATCATTAAAGCGGCAATATCGCGGGATGTGCTTCAGTTTAAGCTTCCTTTGCGGGATGAAGTCCGTGCCCGGATTTTAAAGGCGATGCTGATATCCTTACTGAGCAAATAAGGAGGGGTTGACGTGCTTTGTCAAGAATGCGGCAAACGGCCCGCAACGCTTCATTTTACGAAAATTGTTAACGGTGAGAAAACAGAGTTTCACTTCTGTGAAACATGCGCCAAAGAGAAGGGGGAGCTGATTCCCGGAACGCCGGGAGGTTTCTCCATTCATAATTTGCTTTCGGGCCTGCTGGACTTCGATCCTTCCTCCGGGACGGTCTCAAGCAAAGCGCGTCCGATAAGATGCGAACACTGCGGACTTACGTATTCACAGTTCAGCAAGCTGGGACGTTTCGGCTGCAGCCACTGCTATGAAAGCTTTCAGGATAAGCTGGATCCCCTGTTTAAGCGGGTTCACGGCAATACGCAGCATGTCGGCAAAGTGCCGAAACGTTCCGGACAGGAGATCGAGCAGAAGCGTGAGGTGGAGCGTCTCAAGAAAGAACTTCAGACGTACATCGAACAGGAAGAATTCGAGCAAGCGGCTCAACTGCGAGACCGTATTCGCGACCTCGATAAGAAGTCAGCCGGCAGCAGTTAACTTCGACGCCCGCCTCAAACCTTTGAACTTGGAGAAAAGGAGGGTTCCTCTTTGAGACATTTTGTCAAGGAAGCATTAAGCGAATGGATGAAAGGGGACGGTCCCGATTCGGATATTGTGATCAGCAGCCGCATCCGTATAGCCCGGAATCTGCAAGATTATCCGTTTCCTATGTTGGCCGCGAACCAGCAGTCCGCGGAAGTGCTTGAGAAAGTTTCAGCTGTACTGGACAATGAAGATTTAAAAACGATCAGCGACTTCACGCTTGTACCGCTCTCGGAACTGAATGAACTGGAGCGGAGGATCCTGGTGGAGAAGCATTTGATCAGCCCGAATCTGGCAACCGAATCGCGGAACGGAGCCGTTATCCTTAATGATAACGAATCTATCAGCATTATGGTGAATGAAGAGGATCATCTTCGGATTCAATGTCTGTGTCCCGGATTTCAAATTAAAGAGGCCTGGGATCTGGCGAACCAGATTGACGATATTTTCGAATCTCAGCTAGACTACGGCTTTGACGAAAGACGCGGCTACTTGACCAGCTGTCCTACGAATGTGGGAACCGGTATACGGGCTTCGGTCATGATGCATCTGCCCGCTCTTGTTTTGACCCAGCAAATCAATCGAATTCTATCGGCGGTTTCACAGGTCGGTCTGACAGTCCGGGGCCTATATGGCGAAGGAAGCGAAGCGTTGGGAAATTTATTTCAGATTTCCAATCAGATTACGCTCGGCCAGTCCGAAGATGAAATCATTGATAATCTATATAGCGTAGCCAAACAGATTATCGAACACGAGCGCGCCGCAAGAAGGCAACTCATGCAGGAATCCAGAATACGTATAACAGACCGCGTTATGCGGTCATACGGAATTTTGACTCACGCTTCGATTATCGATTCCAAGGAAGCGGCGCAGCGGCTATCCGATGTCCGCCTTGGCATAGATCTTAATTTAGTGGGGGAAGTTCCCGCACACACCATGAATGAGCTTCTTGTGATGACACAGCCGGGATTCTTGCAGCAAATAGCAGGGGAGCTTTTATCTCCAGACGACCGGGATATCCGGCGTGCCCAAATCATCAGGGAAAGATTCAAGCCGTGTCATAACGTTTAATGGTACTATACGACTTTCGTTCGAAATTACAATGGAGGTGCTAAGTATGATGTTTGGAAGATTTACGGAACGTGCACAGAAAGTTCTTTCCCTTGCACAGGAAGAAGCAGTACGCTTGGGTCACAACAATATAGGTACAGAGCATATCTTGCTGGGCCTTATTCGCGAAGGCGAAGGCATTGCGGCCAAAGCGCTGGTGGCTCTCGGACTCGGGCTTGAAAAAATTCAAGATGAGGTCGAATCATTAATCGGCCGCGGACAAGAGCAGCCCTCCAATATCGCTTACACACCGCGTGCCAAAAAGGTCATTGAACTTTCGATGGACGAAGCCAGAAAGCTTGGCCATACGTACGTAGGTACGGAGCATATCCTGCTCGGTCTGATTCGCGAGGGAGAAGGGGTTGCGGCACGCGTGCTGAACAACCTGGGCATTTCCTTGAACAAAGCCCGCCAGCAAGTCCTGCAGCTTCTCGGAAGCAGCGAGGTCGTTTCGAGCAATCACGGCAGCGGCAACAACGTCAACACGCCTACGCTGGACAGTCTCGCGAGAGATCTGACGGCTATCGCCAAAGAAGGCAACCTGGACCCGGTAATCGGACGTTCCAAAGAAATCGAGCGTGTTATTCAGGTTCTCAGCCGCCGCACCAAAAACAACCCGGTTCTGATCGGGGAGCCGGGTGTAGGTAAAACGGCTATCGCCGAAGGTCTCGCTCAGAAGATCATCAACAATGAAATTCCGGAAACGTTAAAAGATAAGCGTGTCATGACGCTCGATATGGGTTCTGTCGTGGCAGGCACCAAATACCGCGGTGAATTTGAAGATCGTCTGAAGAAGATCATGGATGAGATCCGCCAGGCGGGGAACATCATTCTCTTCATCGATGAGCTGCATACCTTGATCGGCGCCGGCGGTGCAGAGGGTGCGATTGATGCCTCCAACATCCTGAAGCCGGCTTTGGCTCGCGGCGAACTGCAGTGCATCGGGGCCACCACTCTGGATGAGTACCGCAAATACATCGAGAAGGATGCCGCTCTGGAGCGCCGCTTCCAGCCGATTACGGTGGATCAGCCGACTCCGGAAGAAGCGATCCAAATCCTTCACGGACTGCGTGACCGTTATGAGGCGCATCACCGGGTGAAAATCACCGATGAAGCTATCGAGGAAGCAGTCAAGCTGTCGGATCGCTATATCCCCGATCGTTTCCTGCCTGATAAAGCGATCGACTTGATCGATGAAGCAAGCTCGAAAGTAAGGCTTCACTCTTACACGGTACCGCCTAGCTTGAAAGAGCTGGAGCAAAAGCTCGAAAACATCCGCAAGGAGAAAGACGCGGCTGTTCAAAGCCAAGAGTTCGAGAAAGCTGCATCTTTGCGTGATACCGAGCAAAAACTGCGCGAAGAACTCGACAGCACGAAGAACGATTGGAAAGAGAAGCAGGGACGCATGGACACGGAGGTGACTCCGGACGACATTGCCCAGGTGGTTGCAAGCTGGACCGGAATTCCGGTACGCAAACTGGCTGAAGAGGAGACCGAGCGTCTTCTTAAAATGGAAGACATCCTTCACAACCGTGTGATCGGCCAGGAAGAAGCGGTTAAAGCGGTCAGCCGTGCAATCCGCCGTGCAAGAGCGGGTCTGAAAGATCCGAAGCGTCCGATGGGCTCCTTTATCTTCTTGGGGCCGACCGGTGTAGGTAAAACCGAGCTTGCCCGTGCTTTGGCGGAATCTCTGTTCGGAGACGAAAATGCCGTTATCCGCATTGATATGTCCGAATATATGGAGAAACACTCCACGTCCCGTCTCGTAGGAGCGCCTCCGGGATATGTAGGCTACGAAGAAGGCGGCCAACTGACTGAAAAAGTACGCCGCAAGCCTTACTCCGTTGTCCTGCTTGATGAAATCGAGAAAGCACATCCGGAAGTGTTCAATATCCTTCTGCAAGTGCTGGAAGATGGACGCCTTACCGATTCCAAAGGCCGTACCGTTGACTTCCGCAACACCTTGATCATCATGACGTCCAATGTGGGCGCCGATACGATTAAGAAAAATTCGACGCTTGGCTTTACGGCTGTCCAAGATTCCGGCAAAGATTATAACAACATGAAGGACAAAGTAATGAACGAGCTGAAGAAAAGTTTCCGTCCGGAGTTCTTGAACCGGATCGACGAAATTATCGTCTTCCACTCTCTCGACGAGAAGCATATTGCTGAAATCGTCAGCCTCATGGCCGATGAGCTCCGCAAACGCCTGAAAGAACAGGAAGTCGACTTTATCCTCACCGATAACGCGAAGAACTTCCTGGCTAAGGAAGGCTTTGATCCAAGCTATGGAGCAAGGCCGCTTCGCAGGGCGATCCAGAAACACATTGAGGACCGTCTTTCCGAAGAACTTCTTAAAGGAAGCATTTCCAAGGGCGACTCCCTTACTATAGACGAAAAAGACGGTGAACTTGTTGTACTTCGGAACGAAGAAGCGATGACGCAGACCAAGTAAGGTATAAAATCAAGCATTTTGCGGTGCGCAGCTGTACCGCAAAATGCTTTTTCTTTTGCCAAGTACTTTCATAGCATTCGCAAAAATGGTAAACTTTGAATGACGCTGGAACGGTTTGCCCGTTTTACGCGTAGAAACAGAAGGGGAACTTCGCGCCATGAGTAAAATAAAAACGAAATTCATCTGCCAGCAGTGCGGGTATGAAACCCCGAAGTGGCTCGGCAAATGTCCCGGCTGCGGAGCGTGGAACAGTTTTGCCGAAGAAGTAGAGACGGTTGTCAAGACGCAGGGAATGAATTCTTCTTTTCTGCGGACGAAAGAAAAACCGACTCCGATCATAAACATAGAAAGCAGCGTAGAGCAGCGTGTGCTTACGGATAATGGCGAGCTCAACCGCGTTTTGGGCGGCGGGTTCGTCCCCGGTTCGCTCATACTGGTCGGGGGAGATCCCGGTATAGGGAAATCAACGCTGCTCCTGCAAACCTCGCACTCGCTGACCAAAGAGGGGCGGAAGGTTCTGTACATCTCAGGCGAGGAATCGATTCGTCAGACGAAGCTTCGCGCGGATCGGCTGGATGCCGTTTCGCCGAATCTATACGTGCTCTGCGAAACGAATATGGAAGTGGTTGAAGAGGCGATTCAGGAAGTCCAGCCGGATTTTCTGGTCATCGACTCCATTCAGACCGTCTACCATCCAAGCGTATCCTCCGCCCCGGGAACCGTTTCCCAAGTACGTGAATGCACAAGCCATTTCATGCGCATAGCTAAGCTTAAGAATATAGCGACGGTTCTTGTCGGCCATGTAACCAAGGAAGGCGCCATTGCAGGACCGCGCCTGCTTGAACACATGGTGGACTGTGTGCTTTATTTTGAAGGGGAACGGCATCACACCTACCGCGTTTTGCGTGCGGTTAAAAACCGGTTCGGTTCAACGAACGAAATCGGCATCTTCGAAATGCGGGAAACCGGGCTGGCCGAAGTGAGCAATCCGTCGGAGCTTTTCCTGTCCGAGCGCCCGCTTGGCGTAGCCGGGTCTACAGTCGTCGCCAGTATGGAAGGAACGAGACCGGTCCTGGTTGAGATACAGGCGCTTGTCTCGTCAACCAATTTCCCGTCTCCGCGAAGGATGGCTACGGGAATCGACCATAACCGGCTATCGCTCATTATGGCGGTCTTGGAGAAACGGGTCGGCCTGTTCCTTCAGAGTCAGGACGCTTACTTGAACGTAGCCGGCGGAGTCAAACTCGATGAGCCGGCCGTCGATTTGGCCGTGGCGATAAGCATCGCCTCCAGCTTCAAAGAGCAGCCGACGCAGGCTTACGACGCCGTGTTCGGCGAGATCGGGCTCACGGGAGAGGTCCGCGGCGTATCGCGTATCGACCAGCGGGTCAAGGAAGCGCAGAAGCTCGGTTTCCGGCGCGTCATCATGCCTGAGAAAAGCCTCAAGGGCTGGACGCCTCCAAAGGGCATCGAAGTGGTCGGCGTAAGTACGGTGTCCGAAGCTTTAAAAGCGGCATTGGACTAGTCTAAAAGTCTGTGGGGCCTGACTAGTTCGGCCCTGCAAGACGGATCTATTGAAAACAAGGCATAGCGGAACACGCTCGGCTAACAGAACGGAAATGCTTCAGGAGGATTAACATGAGCAAAGAAGAAACTAAACGAGACGTCATGAGCCAACTGCTCCAGCTGGTCGCTCCGGGTACGCCTTTCCGCGATGGGCTCGAGAACGTGCTTCGTGCCAAGACGGGAGCCCTGATTGTCGTCGGATGTACTCCGGAAGTCATGGAAATCGTGGACGGCGGATTTTCCATCGACTGCGATTTTACGCCAAACTATTTGTATGAATTGGCCAAAATGGACGGAGCCATTATTCTAAATGAAGATGCCAAGAAAATTTTATATGCGAATACCCAACTCATTCCGAACTCTTCGATTCCATCGACCGAGACGGGAATCCGGCATCGTACCGCCGAGCGAGTTGCCAAGCAGACGAATAAACTGGTTGTGTCTATTTCCCAGCGGCGGAATATTATTACCTTGTATCAAGGAAACCTGCGATATTCCCTCAAAGATATCGGGGTCATTCTGACCAAGGCGAATCAGGCGATTCAGACGATGGAACGATACAAGACGGAACTGGATCAGTCCTTGATCAATCTGGGCGCTTCCGAGTTCGAAGAGCTTGTGACTCTGCATGATGTCACCAATGCTATTCAGCGGGTAGAAATGGTGCTGCGTATTAAGAACGAGCTCAACAGATACATCACGGAGCTTGGAACCGAAGGACGCCTGATTTCCATGCAGCTAGAAGAACTGGTCGGTAATACGGAGCTGGAAGTGCGTCTGCTTCTGAAGGATTATGTCCGGGAGCTCAGCGAAGAGAAGATCAAAGATATTTTGCTGGGGCTCAAGCGTCTCTCTTCCGAAGAATTGCTCGATCCGCATCACATTATCCGGTTGCTCGGCTATCCGCACACCAACGCCGTATCGGAAGAACTTGTTTCTCCGAGAGGGTTCCGGGTACTCAATAAAATTCCGCGGCTTCCTTCCATCATTATCAGTAATTTGGTGGAAAAATTCGGTCGCTTGCCTCACATCACGGTGGCGACAATCGAAGAGCTGGATGAGGTAGACGGAATCGGAGAGGTCCGGGCGAGAGCGATCAAAGAAGGACTGCGCAGAATTCAGGAGCAAGTATTAATTGACAGGCATATTTAAATTGCATACAATCATAAAGTATAAATATGGGTTGGATCACGTTGTTTTAATGGGGTACAGTATATTTAGAGGTGGACTAAACTAATATGATAACCAAATCGCTTCCTAGCTTGTTTACTGTTGGGAATCTGTTTTTAGGCGTTCTGGCCATTATTCTCGTGTTTAACGAAAGACCGGATACGGCGGCCGTACTTGTCATTGTGGCTATGCTGCTCGACGGTCTGGATGGACGAGTTGCTCGTGCGCTCAACGCACAGAGTGAGTTTGGTAAAGAACTGGATTCGTTGTCGGATGTCATTTCGTTCGGTGTAGCACCGGCATTCATTATGTACGTTGTCGCATTCGGCGATATCCGCCCTGCCGCGGCAGCTTGGGTCGTAACGGCAATATTCCCGATTTGCGGCGCTCTTCGATTGGCACGGTTTAATGTGGTGGCAGGTACACCGGGTTACTTTATCGGCTTACCTATTCCGGCGGCAGGCGGCATACTTGCAACGCTGGCATTGTTCCACACCGAGCTTAATGTCTATGTTCTACTGGTCAGCACAGTGCTGCTTTCCTATCTGATGGTGAGTAACGTCAAATATCCGAACTTTAAGAAAACGGGCATTCCCAAGGCCGCTATCTGGATTACACCGATCATTGTGATCATCGCCGTTATTATCGGAATCAGCAAACCATCGTTCATTTCCAAAATGATTTTCATACCGCTTGTGATCTATGCGCTCTATGGCTTAAAAAAAAACGTTGATCGCCTCTTCGTTCTTCGCCGCAGAAAGCGTAAAGGCATGGAAACGTCCGAAGATCTGGCGAATTCAAAAACTCATCTATAAAAAAGAGCAGGGAGCCTAAGCTTCCTGTTCCTTTTTTTTGCCGCTAATCAGTATCGCAGTGAACAAAAAAAGCATCTATTTTCATCCGGGCTGCGGAGGAGAATACATGCTTTTTTTTCTTCTATACTAAGACATATTGAAAAATCCGAGTGTCGAGCATTTTTTCGATTCGTCTTCGAGCACTTTTTCCAAGTTCACATCAAGAAGATTGCTCAGAGCGGAAAGATAAAAAAGGTGCTTGCCGATTTCAGTGGAAATCGCCTCCATGCAGTGTTCGCACAATTGGCCTTCCAAGTGGGTTTGCAGCTCGATTTTAGCCTGATCCAATGTCATTTCGGGAGAATACTCCTGTTTCTTGGCATTGACTTCAACGCAGCCGCATTCGGTAATCGATTTGATGACAGAGCGGTTCACACCGGCATTGGATTGTTGGAATTTGGACAATACATCAAGCAGGCTGCGGTGGCGAAGCAGCAGCTCGCCAACTTGTTCCTGGAAATCTTTCAGGGACAGGGCATTCATCTCATGCACCTCATTTTAGTTTCGTCTCCATCTCATTATATAGAAATTAGGTTAGCGAGGCAATCTGACACCTCCTATGTGTTTATACATCCAACATTTGGAACATACTTGTAACAGGGGAGAGGATCCTCTTACTTTGGATGATGGAGGTGAATCCGTAAGATGAAATGGATTCAATGGATTATTGCCGTCTTAGGTGGTGCGCTCGGTTACGGGTGGAGTGATGCCATTATTCAATTATCGGGAATCAACGGTGGAGCGGTTGCGGATTACACGGCAGCTGGAGCGGGATTTGTCGGGATGTTTATCGTGTCATGGATAGGCATGGGCCTTATTTTAAGACTGGTGCAGCGCGGAGAAAACAGCTTATCGCAAATGCCCGCTTCCGATCTTCTTCCGGCCGCATTCGGTACGATCATGGGGCTGCTTGCAGCCGTGCTGGTATTCCCGGCGCTTGAACGGGTTCATGTGGTATTGGCGGGCATGGCTACCGTTCTTCTGGCCGTCATGGGCGGCCGGATCGGCTATGGTAAGAGCGAGGAAATTTTCGAACTTCTGAGCAGCCGAAAAGACGGCGGAAGCGGCAAAGGAAAAATGCCGGAGGAGCATAAGATTCTCGATACGAGCGTGATCATAGACGGACGGATTGCGGACATTTGCAAAACCGGATTTATTGAAGGGACGCTGGTTATTCCGGAATTTGTCCTAGAGGAGCTTCAGCATATCGCGGATTCTTCCGATTTGCTCAAACGTAATCGCGGCAGGCGCGGATTGGATATTTTAAATAAGATTCAGAAGGAACTTGACGTGAAAGTTCTTATCTATGAAGGCGACTTCGAGGAAATTTCCGAGGTGGACAGCAAGCTTATCCGGCTCGCCAAAGTGCTTCAAGGTAAAGTGATCACCAACGATTATAACTTGAACAAGGTTTGTGAGCTCCAGGGCGTGTCCGTTCTGAACATCAATGATCTGGCGAATGCCGTAAAACCGGTTGTCCTCCCCGGCGAAGAGATTCTGGTTCAGGTCATCAAGGACGGTAAAGAGCATGGACAAGGGGTAGCGTATCTGGATGACGGAACCATGATCGTCGTGGAAGGCGGACGGGACTTTATCGGTTCCCTGCTTGAGGTAATGGTTACAAGTGTCCTTCAAACGTCAGCGGGAAGAATGATCTTCGCGAAGCCGAAGCTCTTGGAAAAAGCGCAATAAAGGGTTATCATAGGGAGAGTATTTCGCTGGGGCTGCAGCTTGGCGCGTTAAAGCAGAAGAAGAAAGCTGCAGCAGAAAAACCCGGTGGTAACCGGAGGTATGCAGGTGAATAAAGTCGGCGTCATCGTCGTTGCGGCAGGCAGAGGTTCACGAATGCGGACGGCGGAAAGTAAACAATATCTGGAGCTGGCGGGCAAGCCGATTTTGGTACATACGCTGGAACTCTTCGAGAAGATTGCCCGCATCGACTCCGTCGTGCTGGTGACCGGGGAAGAGGACGTCCCGCGCTGCGAATCGTATGCCGCTCGCTACGGGCTGCATAAAGTCAGCCGGGTTATAGCCGGCGGGGCAGAACGGCAGGACTCCGTCCGGTCCGGACTGGAGGCGCTCGGCGCGGACACGCAGTGGGTGCTTGTCCATGACGGCGTCCGCCCGCTCGTTACCGAGGAGCAGGTAGGCGCCTGTCTGGACAAAGCCATAGATACGGGTGCGGCCGTGCTGGCCGTTCCCGTTAAAGACACGATCAAGGTCGTGAGTGAGGATGGCCAGATCATGTCCACACCCGACCGCAAAAGCTTGTGGGCGATCCAAACGCCGCAGGCTTTTCGGTTTTCTCTTTTAAAAGAAGCGCATGAGGAGGCAGTCCGCGACGGATTCCTTGGCACAGACGATGCCATGCTTGTCGAACGGGCTGGGCATACGGTGCATGTCGTAGAAGGGGGTTATGCCAATATCAAAATCACCACCCCCGAAGATCTGCCATGGGCGGAATGGTTGTTAGGCAACAGGAGAGGAGAATAGACGGATGATTCGAGTGGGACAAGGATTTGATGTGCATCAGTTGGCGGAGGGCCGCCCATGTATTATCGGAGGCGTTACGATTCCGTATGAAAAGGGATTGTTGGGGCATTCGGATGCGGATGTACTGCTTCATGCCATTACCGACGCCATACTGGGGGCGCTGGGTTTGGGCGATATCGGCAAGCATTTCCCGGATACGGCTGCCGAATTCAAGGATGCGGACAGCCTGGTACTGTTGAAGCGAGTCTGGTCCCTGGCCAGAGAACGTGGTTACCGGCTCGGCAACGTCGATTCCACGATTATCGCGCAGAAGCCTAAGATGGCTCCGTATATTCCGCAAATGGCGGAAATTATTGCCCGGGCGCTGGATGCGGAGCTGGAGCAGGTGAACGTGAAAGCGACCACTACGGAGCAGCTCGGCTTTACCGGAAGAGGCGAAGGAATCGCGGCGCAGTCGGTTGTTTGTTTGATAAAAGGTGTGCTATCATAAATTATTATTTCAAAGGATCCCGTAAGGGAAAACGGAAGAGAGGCTAATACCATGAGTACCCCACTCCGCGTACGTTACGCACCGAGTCCGACCGGACATCTTCATATCGGTGGAGCCCGTACCGCTTTATTCGATTATTTGCTTGCTCGTAAAAACGGCGGCCAATTCGTGGTCCGCTTCGAAGATACAGACCAGACCCGCCATGTCGAGTCCGGCGTACAGAATCAGCTCGACGGCTTAAGCTGGCTGGGGCTGAAGTGGGACGAATCCGTCGACATCGGGGGTCCGTACGCTCCTTACCGTCAGATGGAACGTCTGGGCCTGTACCAGCCGTTTATCGATCAACTGCTGAACGAGCGGAACGCGTATCACTGCTACTGCACCGAGCAGGAGCTCGAGCGCGAACGGGAAGAGCAGGAAGCGCGCGGAGAAACTCCGCAGTATTCGGGAAGATGCCGCCACCTGACCGCCGAACAGAAGGCGGAGTTCGAAGCGGAAGGACGTAAGCCTTCTATCCGGTTCCACGTACCGAAGGATAAGATTATCGCATTTAAAGATAAAGTGCGCGAAGAGGTCGAATTCGAAACGAACGGAATCGGCGACTTTATCATCGTCCGTCCCGACGGAATTCCGACCTACAACTTTGCCGTTGTACTGGACGACCACCTGATGAAAATCTCCCTCGTCATTCGGGGCGAGGAGCATCTGACGAATACACCGCGCCAGATCATGCTGTATGAGGCGCTCGGCCTGCCGGTACCGGATTTTGTGCATCTTTCGCTGATCCTCAACCCGGACCGCAAAAAAATGAGCAAGCGCGACGAATCCATCATTCAATTCGTACAGCAGTACAGCGAATTGGGTTACCTGCCGGAAGCGGTCGTGAATTTCATCGCTTTGCTGGGCTGGTCTCCAGGAGGGGAAGTGGAGATGTTCACGCTGGAAGAGCTTGTAGAGCAATTCGATCTGGACCGTGTTTCCAAAAGCCCGGCCGTCTTCGATATGGACAAGCTCAACTGGATGAACAATCATTACATCAAACAAGCGCCGCTTGAAAGAATCGCCGGACTGGCTGTTCCTCACCTTCAAAAGGCGGGGCTTATACCGGCGGAACTCTCGGAGGACCAGCAGCGCTGGGCGACCGAACTCGTCGGCTTGTATCAGGAACAGCTTCGTTACGCTGCGGAGATCGTAGATCTTGCCGAGCTGTTTTTCCGGGAAAAGCTGGCTTTCGACGATGAAGCGGCCGCGCTGCTTGCCGAAGAGCATGTGCCGGTCGTGGTGCAAAGCTTCTTGAAACAGGTGGAAGCGGCCGACAGCCTGGCGCCGGAAAATGTGCAGAAGCTGCTTAAAGCCGTGCAGGCGGAAACCGGTTATAAGGGCAAACAGCTCTTTATGTCCATCCGCGTAGCTTTGACAGGACAGATGCACGGAAGAGACCTGAACATGACCATCCATCTGTTAGGCCGCGAAAAAGTACAGGAACGGCTTCGCGCCTTATTGTAAAGCTGTCTCTTTTGAGCTATACTGATACCAACTTTATACGATTATGAACAGCGCCGAACAGGAGAGTACCCATAAGACGGAATCTCCAGAGAGGATAACCGAGCGGCAACCCCGCTGGGCTGAAAGTTATCCGATCCCTTTATGAGGAAATGCACCTGTGAGCTGCTGCGCCGAATGATGGTTGTCCATCTGTAGGTTCAGCCGGGTCGTACCCGTTAACAACGCAGAGTTGGGAGACTTCACAGTCACCAAGCAGAGTGGAACCGCGATTATACGCCTCTGCAGCCTTAAGGCTGCGGAGGCTTTTTAATTTTTGCCAGGAGCAGTTGGTAGGAGCTAAGCATCCCAGAAACGAATAAGAAGGTGATGAACCTTGTGGAAAACCATACGTTCTGATATAAAAGCCGTCTTCGACAATGATCCTGCCGCCCGAAGCTGGTTCGAGGTTGTGTTTACTTATTCCGGGCTCCATGCCATTTGGGCGCATCGGATTGCTCACTGGTTGTATACCCGCAAGCTGTTTGCGGCGGCACGTATCATTTCGCAGTTCAGCCGTTTTATGACTGGCATAGAAATCCACCCGGGAGCGACAATCGGCGAAAGGTTGTTTATTGATCACGGGATGGGGGTAGTGATTGGCGAAACGTGTGAAATCGGCAATGACGTTATTCTTTATCAGGGAGTCACCCTCGGCGGAACGGGTAAAGAGAAAGGCAAGCGGCATCCGACGATCGGCAGCAAGGTGGTTATCTCCTCGGGGGCCAAGATACTGGGCTCCTTCAAAGTGGGAGACAATGCGATGATCGGGGCCAATGCGGTCGTGCTTAAGGAAGTTCCCGCAAACTCTACGGTAGTGGGCATTCCCGGAAAGATTGTAAAAAGGGACGGAATCCGGGTCAACCGGCTGGATCACGGCAACGTGCCCGATCCGGTACTTGATCTTTGCCGCACTTTACAGGTGCAAATCGACGAATTAAGGGAACAATTAGAAGAAGAGAAGATCAAGAATGGAGGCGTTAGGGAGCATGACACTCAGAATGTTTAATACGATGACAAGAGAAAAAGAAGAATTCAAACCTCTTGAACCGGGCAAGGTGAAAATGTACGTGTGCGGCCCGACCGTATATAACTATATTCATATCGGCAACGGACGCCCGGCGATTTTCTTCGATGTCGTCCGCCGCTATTTAACCTATGTCGGTTACGAAGTGACCTATGTAGTGAACTTTACGGACGTGGACGATAAGCTGATCCGCAAAGCGGAAGAAACGGGAGAGACCGTCCAGGAGCTGGCCGACCGTTTTATCGCCGCCTATATGGAAGATATGAAAACCCTCCGCATCGAGCCGGCCACGATTCATCCCCGGGTAACGGACAACATGGAGATCATTATCACCTTCATTAATTCGCTGGTGCAGCAGGGCTTCGCTTACGAGAATGGCGGAGACGTGTACTACCGGACCTCCCGTTTCAAAGAATACGGAAAACTGTCTCATCAGAATCTGGATGAGCTTCAATACGGTATTCGCATCGAAGTGGATGAGCGCAAGGAAAATCCGCAGGATTTCGTCCTTTGGAAAGCGGCGAAACCGGGCGAAGTGTTCTGGTCCAGTCCGTGGGGCAACGGGCGTCCGGGCTGGCACATCGAATGCTCCGCTCTCGTACACAAGTACCTGGGAGAGTCGATCGATATTCACGGCGGCGGCGTAGACCTCACGTTCCCGCACCATGAGTGCGAAATTGCCCAGACGGAAGCCATTACGGGCAAGCCGATGGCGAAATACTGGCTCCACAACGAATTCCTCAATATCGATAACGAAAAAATGTCCAAATCCCTCGGCAACGGGGTGCTGATTAGAGAGATCGCCAAAAAGATCAAGCCGGAGACGCTCCGCTTTTTCATGCTGTCCTCCCATTACCGGAATCCGCTTAATTTCAGCGAAGACGGGTTAACGCAAGCCGGTAACGGATTGGACCGTATCCAGAATTGTGTGACCAACCTGAAGCACCGTCTCGGCATCGCTCAAGAAGATGCGCTGGACGATCAGGTAGAGGCGCGCGTGAAAGAAATCGAAGCCCAGTTTATTTCGAAAATGGACGACGATTTCAATACTCCCGATGCGATAACCGCTGTTTTCGATCTCGTCACGGAGGCCAACCGTGTGCTGCAGCAGGAGCGGGTATCGGCAGCTACGCTCAGACTGATTATGGGACGCTTCCGCAATTTCGATTCCGTAC
Organism: Paenibacillus sp. RC84; assembly: GCF_041260495.1. NCBI lineage: Bacteria > Bacillati > Bacillota > Bacilli > Caryophanales > Paenibacillaceae > Paenibacillus > Paenibacillus sp. RC84. The sequence goes on along the minus strand of NZ_JBGBYL010000018.1, from coordinate 44,671 downwards.
TCGGCATCTTGGCAAGAGAAGAGGAAGAGCTGCTGGATGAGGAAATCGAGGGACTGATTGAAGAACGCAATGAAGCGAGACGGGCGAAAAACTGGGCGCGCGCCGATGAAATCCGCGACCTGCTTACCGAGAAGGGCATCTATCTCGAAGATACACCGCAGGGTATCCGTTGGCGCCGGAAATGAATCTTTCCGATAAGATGAACCCGCAGCTGTTCCGGTACCCGCCTTCCCAAAAGCCCGAACTGCTCAACCCGCTGGTCCTTGCTTACGTCGGGGATGCCGTATATGAAATGTTTATCCGCCAGTACGTCATCTCCATGCCCAGCCAGCGGCCGAATCATCTGCACCGCGCGGCTACGCGCTACGTATCGGCCAAAGCGCAATCGAAAGCGCTGCAGGCGCTGATGCCTCTCCTTACGGAGGAAGAAACGGGCATCGTCAAACGCGGGCGCAACGCCAAATCCGGCTCGACGGCCAAAAATGCGGATGTGCTGGAATACCGGCACAGCACCGCATTCGAATCCCTGATCGGCTATTTGTACTATAAGCAGGCGTACGAACGCCTGAACTATATCATGGAAGCCTCGCTGGCGCCGGAGAAAATTGCGGCTTTGACGGCTTCGGAGTCAGCAGCGGGCACAGCTTCGAATCAACCCGGCGGTACGGACGCCGGCGCCGGAAGGGTTCAATCCGACGTATCCGGAGGGCCGGATGCAGCCGGAGCAGATCCGGAAGCGCCGTCCGATGCACACAAACTTTAAACAGAATCATTATAGGAGGCACGACCATGGAAGAATACATCGGCGGTAAACACTCGGTGCTTGAAGCGCTGCGCTCCGGCCGCACCATTCATAAAATATGGCTGAGCGAGTCGGCCCAGAAGCAGTTGGCCCAGCCCGTTGCCGCGGAAGCCAAGAAGCTTGGCGTCATCGTGCAGACAGCCGACAAGCGCAAGCTCGATCAGCTTGCTCCGGATTTGCAGCACCAAGGCGTCGTTGCCCAGGTGGCGGCATACGATTACGCCAGTGTGGATGACATCCTGGCGCGCGCCGAGCGCAAAGGAGAGGATCCGTTCATTCTGATCCTCGACGAGATCGAAGATCCGCATAATCTCGGATCCATTCTCCGTACAGCGGATTGCACCGGCGTGCACGGCGTCATCATCCCCAAGCGGCGTTCCGTCGGCTTAACCGCAACCGTCTCGAAGACATCGGCGGGAGCGGTGGAGTATGTGCCCGTAGCTCGCGTGACGAATATTTCCCAGACCATCGCCGATCTGAAAGAACGCGGTGTCTGGGTAGCGGGCACGGACGTGACTGCGGCCGACGACGTATACCGCAGCAATTTTAAAATGCCGCTGGCTCTGGTCATCGGCAACGAAGGCCGCGGAGTCGGTCGCCTCATCAAGGAATCGTGCGATTTTCTCGTGAAGCTGCCGATGCATGGACGGGTGAATTCGCTCAATGCATCCGTAGCCGCGGGAGTATTGATGTACGAGGTAGTCAGACAACGTACTACGGGATAACCTCGTATGAAAGAATTCCTGATTGTGGACGGCTACAATATTATCGGGGCCTGGCCCGAGCTGAAGCAGCTGCGTGACCGCAGTCTGGAAGAGGCGAGAGACAGGCTCATCACCATATTGGCGGAATACCAGTCTTTCTCCGGTGTAAAGGTTTATCTGGTTTTTGACGCGTACCAGGTCCCGGGACTGGGCAAAACGTACGTGCAGAGCAGGCTCAGCGTTCTGTATACGAAAGAGAAGGAAACGGCCGACGAACTGATCGAGCGTCTCGTTACTCAACTGACCGGCCGGCGTCGTCAGATTTACGTGGCGACCTCCGATATGACCGAGCAGCATGTGATATTCGGCAAAGGTGCGCTCCGTCTCCCGGCTTCCGAACTTTTCGTCAAAATTAAACAGAGCCGCACGGAGGTCCGCAAACGTATCCGGGAAGAGGCCGAGAGCGGCCGAAATACCTTTGACAGCAAGCTGAATGAGGAAATGCGGGAGATCTTCGAGAAATGGCGGCGGGGGAAGTAACATCAGACACTTTTGAAAAAGTCTGGAAAAAGAATGTCCGTTTGCATTGACGATGTAAGATTACATAATGTATACTTATCCTATCCTTTTTAGCAAACTTGGTAGTTTTGCAGGCCGGAGGGATTGTTGGTGAGTGTCGACCTCAAAGAGCTTAGAATGACCGATTACGATCTCAAGACTGACGAAGACATCGTCGACGCTGTCCATTGCGGCAACAGCGACGCGCTGGAGTATCTGATCAACAAGTATCGCAATTTTGTTCGCGCTAAAGCCCGTTCGTATTTTCTCATCGGCGCTGACCGCGAAGATATCGTGCAAGAAGGCATGATCGGTTTATATAAATCGATTCGTGATTTCCGTGGAGACAAGCTATCGTCATTCAAAGCGTTTGCAGAGTTGTGCATTACGCGGCAGATCATTACGGCTATTAAAACGGCGACCCGCCAGAAGCATATCCCGCTTAACTCTTACGTTTCGCTGGACAAGCCTATCTACGACGAGGATTCGGACCGCACGCTGCTGGACGTTATTTGCGGCTCGAAGGTTACGGACCCTGAAGAACTGATTATCAATCAGGAAGAATTCAGCGGACTCGAGGACAAGATGGGTGAGATTCTGAGCGATCTGGAACGCCGTGTGCTTATGCTCTATTTGGATGGAAGATCTTATCAGGAAATTGCGGTGGATCTGGACCGTCACGTGAAGTCGATTGACAACGCGCTGCAGCGGGTCAAACGTAAGTTGGAGCGTTACTTGGAAGTACGCGATTTATAGATGAGGCACCCTTTCGGTGAATGGGTGTTTTTATTTTTGTCGCCGGCGGATACTGGAAAATAAAGCACGTTTAAGGGAATGTCGGCTGGTCGATAATGAGAAGAGAACCCGGGTCGAGAAAGGGTTTTTTGCTGTGCGCGGGGCAGGATGTTATCCTTGACACCCCATACCGGTTATGTTAAAGTATTGCAGGTAGCCCTATCGCTTTTTTTTTGTGCGCAAAAAAGGGTATATCCTGATACGGGAGGTGTAACACATGCGAGTTGTTATGACGCTAGCTTGCACGAACTGCAAGCAACGGAACTATACTTCCAACAAGAACAAGCGTAACCATCCAGACCGTATGGAGTTCAAGAAATTCTGCAAATATTGCAATGAACATACCGCTCATCGCGAAACCAGATAGTCTGTGGAGGTGTAGTGCGTGGCTTTCTTAGCTAAAATGAAGCAGGGTTTCGGCTCCTCGTTCTCGTTTTTTGGTGAAAGCTGGAGCGAACTGAAGAAGGTCAAGTGGCCAACACGCAAGGAAATGATCAGCTATACGACCGTTACCCTTGTGACGGTGGCTTTCGTGACTGTCTATTTTTTCTTGCTCGACCTGGGGATCTCTGAGTTGCTGCGGCTTGTCTTCAAATAAATTCAGGAACTAGGTGGCAAATATGGAAAAAAGATGGTATGTCGTTCATACCTATTCAGGTTACGAGAACAAAGTCAAAGCCAATTTGGAGAAGCGCGTTGAATCTATGGATATGGCGGACAAGATCTTCCGCGTACTCGTACCCATGGAGGAAGAGCTGGTAAACAAAGACGGCAAGAAGAAAACCGTCATGCGTAAAGTTTATCCCGGATACGTGCTCGTAGAGATGATTCAAACCGACGATTCCTGGTATGTTGTTCGCAACACTCCTGGCGTAACCGGCTTTGTAGGCTCGACGGGTTCCGGCTCTAAACCGACTCCGTTGCTTCCGGAAGAAGTCGAATCTATTCTGAAGCATATGGGAATGGAAGAACCGAAACCGAAGATCGATTTCGATCTGAAGGAAACGGTTCGCGTGAAGGTAGGTCCTTTTGCGAATTTCGTCGGCACTGTCGAAGAAATTATTGCAGACAAGAGCAAGCTCAAGGTTCATGTCAACATGTTTGGTCGAGAGACTCCGCTGGAGCTTGAATTCCATCAGGTGGAGAAACTGTAGACTACATCGATTCAAATCCCTCTATTGAGGAAGTTTCTCTTGCGGAATCAGGTTGCTGATTCTGGCTGGTTCCTTAAGAAAAGCTTAGCCAGATCTGTTTCTTTCGCGGATGGGCTTTTGCTGGTGGGAGGGAAATGATCCCGTCGAACCACACTACGTGCAAGGAGGTGTCATCACACATGGCAAAAAAGGTAATTAAAATGGTGAAACTGCAGGTTCCTGCAGGGAAAGCGAATCCTGCTCCGCCAATCGGTCCTGCTTTGGGTCAAGCTGGCGTGAACATCATGGCTTTCTGTAAGGAGTTCAATGCTAAGACTGCTGATCAAGCAGGTCTGATCATTCCGGTTGTTATCACTGTATTCGAGGACCGTTCGTTCACATTCGAAACGAAAACGCCTCCGGCAGCCGTACTTCTTCGTATCGCAGCTGGCGTCGAAAAAGGTTCCGGCGAACCGAACAAGAAGAAAGTTGCAACGGTTAAGCGTGCGAAAGTTCGCGAAATCGCTGAAACGAAAATGCCTGACCTTAACGCTGCAACCGTAGAGGCTGCAATGCTTATGGTTGAAGGTACTGCTCGCAGCATGGGCATCACGATCGAAGACTAATTCGATTCGTAGGCTTCTCCTGGAAGCCGCAAAACAGTGGGAGGGCAATCCGTTACGACCACAGAGGAGGAATACAAATGGCTAAACACGGTAAGAAATATAACGAAGTGGCTAAGCAGGTTACTGCCGATGCACTTTATGAGCCGGCTGAAGCGATTGAGCTTGTTAAGAAAACAGCTCCGGCGAAATTTGATGAAACAGTTGATATTGCTGTTCGTCTTGGCGTTGACCCAAGAAAACAGGACCAGGCTGTCCGCGGCGTAGTTGTACTTCCGCACGGTACTGGTAAAACTAAGCGCGTCCTCGTATTCGCGAAAGGCGACAAAGCTAAAGAAGCAGAAGCAGCTGGCGCTGATTTTGTAGGCGATCAGGATATGATCAACAAAATCCAGCAAGGTTGGTTCGAATTCGATGTTTGCGTAGCTACTCCTGACATGATGAGTGAAGTTGGTAAGCTCGGACGTCTGCTCGGTGGTAAAGGCCTTATGCCTAACCCTAAAGCAGGTACCGTAACTTTCGACGTTACCAAAGCTGTTCAAGAGATCAAAGCTGGTAAAATCGAATACCGCCTGGATAAAGCAGGACAAATTCATGCTCCACTCGGCAAAGTATCTTTCGACGCTGACAAGCTCTCCGAGAACTTCAAAGCGCTGATCGACGCACTGCTCAGAGCGAAACCTGCCGCTGCTAAAGGTGTATACCTGAAAAGCGTTGCAATTTCCTCCACAATGGGCCCGAGCGTTCGCGTGAACCTTCAATCCTTCAGATAAGTTATTCTACGGTTGACATCTTATGTCGAACGTGATAACATTACTGAGTCGTTAGTTTAACAAACGAATATATAGACCGTAGACAGCAGGTGCCGATGGGAGCATCCCAAACAGCTTAATGTCCTGCCGAGGTGTTATGATATAAGTTCGGGTTATACCGGAAGTGTCATGCCTTCGTAGAGTCTACGAAGGCATTTCTTATGCTTAGGCTGCGGAAATGCTTGTAATAGATTCGGTGAAAACCAGATTGACAAGAAGTGAGGTGTACCTATGGCAAACGCAAAGATTTTAGCAGAAAAAGAGCAGATCGTATCCGACTTGTCGGAAAAACTACGTGCAAGCTCCTGTACAATCGTAACCGACTATCGTGGACTTAACGTTGCGCAAGTAACGGAACTTCGTAAGCAGCTACGTGAAGCAGGCGTAGAATTCCAAGTTCTTAAGAACTCGATGGTAAGACGTGCAACTGCTACCGCTGAGCTGACGGAACTGGATGCACATCTGACAGGACCGACTGCTATCGCGTTCAGCAAAGACGACGTTGTCGCTGCAGCTAAAATCCTTAACAACTTTGCTAAGAAAAACGAAAGCCTGAGCATTAAAGCGGGCGTTGTTGAAGGTAAAGTTGTGGATGTAGCTCAAATCAAAGCGCTGGCAGATCTGCCTTCCCGCGAAGGTCTTCTGTCCATGCTCCTCAGCGTGCTTCAAGCACCTGTGCGCAACTTCGCTCTTGCGGTTAAAGCTGTGGCTGAAAAGCAAGAAAGCGGAGCGGAAGCTTAATTTTTACCCAAAAATCATTCAAATGAATATAATGGAGGTTTAACCATGAGTAACGAGCAAATCTTGGAAGCCATTAAAGGCATGACAGTTCTTGAACTGAACGATCTGGTTAAAGCAATTGAAGAAGAATTTGGCGTCACTGCTGCAGCTCCAGTTGCAGTAATGGGCGGCGCTGCTGGCGGTGCTGAAGCTGCTGAGCAATCCGAGTTCGACGTAATCCTGAACAACGCTGGTGCTTCCAAAATCAACGTTATCAAAGTCGTTCGCGAAATCACTGGTCTTGGTCTGAAAGAAGCAAAAGACCTGGTTGACAACGCACCGAAGCCTATCAAAGAAAAAGTAGGCAAAGAAGAAGCAGAAGCAGTAAAAGCAAAACTCGAAGAAGCTGGCGCTTCCATCGAAGTGAAATAATTTTGCTTTACACGAGAAACCTCTTGAAGCCTGGCTTCAAGAGGTTTCTTTTGAATTTATGGAGCTTTTTGCATGCAGTTCATGTAGAGCTCGATAATTCCGGGTATTCTAGGATAGGAATAGCGACTTGAATACAAAGGAGCGATGGCGGTGGCGGATCACTACTATACGCAAAAACCGACAGTGAAACACGATGTGCGGGAAATAGAGTTTCAAGTGGGGGAACGCAAGCTCCGATTGGCGACGGACGCCGGGGTTTTTTCCAAGAACGAGGTTGATTTTGGCAGCCGTCTGCTAATTGAAGCCATGGCGCTGCCGGCTAAGGCCCGTGTTCTGGATGTGGGCTGCGGATATGGACCGATCGGGTTAAGTGCAGCATATAAATATCCGGCTGGTCATGTGACGATGATAGATATCAACGAACGGGCTGTGGAACTGTCACGGCAAAACGCGGAACGCAACGGAATCCGGAATGTTACCGTACTTCAAAGCGATAAGCTGGAGGCGGTAAAGACGGAGAAGTTCGACGTCGTATTGACAAATCCGCCGATACGGGCAGGCAAACAAACCGTGCATGCCATTTTTGAAGAGGCTTGCGAGTGCCTGAATCCGGGAGGCGCTTTATGGGTGGTTATCCAGAAGAAACAAGGGTCGCCGTCGGCATTCGCTAAGATGGAAGAGCTTTTCGGAGAGGCTGAAGAGGTTACAAAAGACAAAGGCTACCGTATATTACGGGCCTTTAAGAAATAGTCAAGTGGTTGAGAAAAAAGTTTGACTTGACAATCCTGATATGGTATCATTAAAAAATGTCAGTATTAAGATGGGCTTGATGTCTTTCGTTAAAGAAAATGTCAAGCATTTTTTTTGGAGAGAAATGAATAAAATTTCAAACGTTGAGTATAATGTTGAAATTTTAGGAAATTCTAACAAAATAGTAGTACTAGTCATAACGATGCGGATCAACAAGAAAAACCTCCATCCATTGCAGTCGCTTCTTCGGACGGGCTCTCTGACAAGATCGGAGATGTCCAACCTTAGCGTGCGCCCGGCTTAGACGCCCTTCCTTAAGGGGGTGCCACCATACAAGACGGCGCCGCCTGAAGTGTACGTCGATAGAAGTTTTTCTTATTTATTTTTATGAACTGAGTAGACTTAAGGGGTGAATGAAGTTGGCGGGACATCTTGTTCAATTTGGACGACGCAAACGCAGGACTTATGCTCGAATTAATGAGGTGCTGGACATCCCCAACCTGATTGAAATTCAACAAAAATCATACGAATGGTTTTTGGATGAAGGATTGCGGGAGATGTTTTTAGATATCTCACCGATTCAGGATTTTACGGGGAATCTAGTGCTTGAGTTTATTGACTACAGCTTAGGAGAGCCTAAGTATTCCGTGGACGAATCCAAAGAGCGGGACGTAACCTACGCTGCACCGCTTCGGGTGAAGGTACGTCTGATCAATAAGGAAACCGGAGAAGTAAAGGAACAGGAAGTGTTCATGGGCGATTTCCCGATCATGACCGAAACCGGAACCTTTATTATTAACGGTGCTGAACGTGTAATTGTCTCCCAGCTCGTTCGTTCTCCTAGCGTCTATTATAGCACTAAAGTGGATAAGAACGGTAAAAAGACTTACACGGCTACGGTTATTCCTAACCGGGGAGCCTGGCTGGAATTAGAGACGGACGCGAAAGATATCATTTATGTGAGAATCGACCGCACACGTAAAATTCCGGTTACCGTTCTTCTGCGCGCACTTGGATTCGGAACCGATGCCGAGATTCTTGATCTTCTTGGCGACAATGAATATATACGCAACACACTCGACAAAGACAACACCGATTCGACGGATAAAGCGCTGATTGAAATTTACGAGCGTCTTCGTCCGGGCGAGCCGCCGACCTTGGATAACGCAAGAAGCTTGCTTGTAGCGCGTTTCTTCGATCCGAAGCGTTATGACCTCGCTAACGTAGGTCGGTACAAAATCAACAAGAAGCTTCATATCAAGAACCGTTTGTTCAACCAACGTCTTGCCGAAACTCTTGCGGATCCGGAAACGGGCGAAATCGTAGCCGAAGCCGGTCAACTGCTTGACCGCCGTCTGCTTGACGAAGTGCTGCCTTTCCTGGAGAAGAAGATCGGGTTTAAAGATTATTCCGTTCCTAACGGAGTTGCCGGAGAAGAGATCATTCCGGTTCAAACCATCGATGTGTACTCCCCGATCGAAGACGGAAAAGTAGTTAAGGTAATTTCTAACGCTGTCATTGACAAGTCCGTTAAGAACATTACACCGGCCGATATCATTTCGTCCATTAACTACTTTATAAACCTTCTTCACGGAATCGGAAACACGGATGATATCGACCATCTCGGTAACCGTCGTCTCCGCTCGGTTGGCGAACTGCTTCAGAACCAGTTCCGTATCGGTTTGTCCCGTATGGAGCGTGTCGTTCGCGAGCGTATGTCCATTCAGGATGCGAACGTTATTACACCACAGGCTCTGATCAACATACGTCCGGTTATTGCCGCGATTAAAGAGTTCTTCGGAAGCTCCCAACTCTCGCAGTTTATGGACCAGACGAATCCGTTGGCTGAGCTGACGCACAAACGCCGTCTGTCCGCATTGGGTCCCGGTGGTTTGACGCGTGAGCGCGCGGGCTTTGAAGTCCGTGACGTCCATCACTCCCACTATGGCCGGATGTGTCCGATTGAAACGCCGGAGGGTCCGAACATCGGGTTGATCAACTCCTTGTCCACCTTCGCGCGGATCAACGAGTACGGCTTTATCGAGGCTCCTTACCGCCACGTAGATCCGAAGACCGGTGTGGTCACGGAAGAAATCGTGTATATGACAGCGGATGAAGAGGATAACTACGTCGTTGCTCAAGCGAATGCTGAACTTTCGGAAGAAGGAACATTCGTTAATGACAGTGTTATCGTTCGTTATAAAGATGATATCTTGACTCTGCCTAAAGAACGCGTCGACTACATGGACGTATCTCCTAAGCAGGTCGTATCGGTTGCGACAGCATTGATTCCGTTTTTGGAAAACGATGACTCCAACCGTGCCCTCATGGGATCCAACATGCAGCGTCAAGCCGTTCCGCTTCTTATTCCTAAGGCGCCGCTCGTCGGTACGGGAATGGAACATAAGTCCGCTAAAGACTCCGGTGTTTGTATTGTTGCCAAACATGACGGAATTATTGAAAAAGTTGCCGGTAATGAAATTTGGCTGCGCCGCCAGGAACTGGTGGACGGTAAATTGGTCAACGGCAATCTCATCAAGCATAAGCTTCACAAGTTTATGCGTTCCAACCAAGGTACGTGTATCAACCAGCGTCCGATCGTTCAAAAGGGCCAGCTTGTTAAAGCGGGCGACATCCTTGCCGACGGTCCTTCGACGGAACAGGGCGAACTGGCTCTGGGCCGTAACGTAGTCGTTGCTTTCATGACATGGGAAGGTTACAACTATGAGGATGCGATCCTTCTGAGCGAAAGACTTGTAAAAGAAGATGTGTATACATCCATTCACATCGAGGAATACGAGTCCGAAGCCCGGGATACGAAGCTCGGTCCGGAAGAGATCACTCGCGACATTCCGAATGTCGGCGAAGATGCTCTGAAGAACCTCGACGAGCGCGGAATTATCCGCGTCGGTGCCGAAATCGGCGCGGGCGACATTCTCGTCGGCAAAGTAACGCCGAAGGGCGTAACGGAACTGACGGCAGAAGAGCGTCTCCTGCATGCGATCTTCGGTGAGAAGGCGCGTGAAGTGAGAGACACCTCCCTGCGTGTTCCTCACGGAACCGACGGTATCGTCGTAGACGTGAAAGTATTTACGCGCGAGAACGGCGACGAATTGCCTCCGGGCGTTAACCAGCTCGTTCGTGTCTACATTGCCCAGAAGCGTAAAATCTCCGAGGGCGATAAAATGGCCGGACGTCACGGTAACAAAGGGGTTATCGCGCGTATCCTCCCTGAGGAAGATATGCCGTTCATGCCGGACGGAACGCCTGTAGAAGTCGTACTGAACCCGCTGGGCGTACCTTCGCGTATGAACATCGGTCAAGTACTGGAAGTTCATTTGGGTATGGCCTCCAGAGCGCTCGGTATCCACGTGGCCACGCCGGTATTCGACGGAGCGCGCGAGTACGACGTGTTCGATACGATGGAAGAAGCCGGCATGCAGCGCAACGGTAAAACCAAGCTCTATGACGGCCGCACAGGCGACGCTTTTGAACGCGAAGTTACCGTTGGCGTCATGTACATGATTAAACTGGCGCACATGGTCGATGATAAAATCCACGCCCGTTCCACAGGTCCGTACTCTCTCGTTACACAGCAGCCTCTGGGCGGTAAAGCCCAGTTCGGCGGACAGCGTTTCGGGGAGATGGAAGTGTGGGCCCTAGAGGCCTACGGCGCGGCTTACACGCTGCAGGAAATCCTGACCGTGAAGTCCGATGACGTGGTTGGTCGTGTTAAAACGTACGAATCCATCGTCAAAGGCGAGAACGTGCCGGAGCCGGGTGTTCCGGAATCGTTTAAAGTATTGATCAAGGAGCTTCAAAGCTTGGGGATGGACGTTAAAATCCTGTCCGGCGACGAAGAGGAAATCGAGATGAAAGAACTCGATGATGAGGAAGATACGACCAGTGACAAGCTTAATCTGAACCTTGAAGGGGCAGAAATTGGAGTCGAATAGCTGCAACTGATAGAGGAAAGGCGGACATAGCAGTCCGCCTCCTTCCCATAACTAGCACATTCTAAGGAGGGTTGCTCCTTGTTGGACGTAAACAACTTCGAATTTATGAAAATTGGATTGGCCTCACCTGAGAAGATCCGTTCGTGGTCCCGTGGGGAAGTTAAAAAGCCGGAAACCATCAACTACAGAACTCTGAAACCGGAGAAAGAAGGTTTGTTCTGCGAGAAGATTTTCGGACCGACGAAAGACTGGGAGTGTCACTGCGGTAAATACAAGCGTGTGCGTTACAAAGGTGTCGTTTGTGACCGTTGCGGCGTTGAAGTAACACGTCAGAAGGTTCGCCGCGAACGTATGGGACACATTGAGCTTGCCGCTCCCGTATCCCACATCTGGTATTTCAAAGGTATTCCTAGCCGCATGGGCCTTGCTTTGGATATGTCTCCTCGTTCCCTTGAAGAGATTATCTACTTTGCATCCTATGTAGTAACGGACCCTGGAGATACGCCTCTTGAGAAGAAGCAGCTTCTTTCCGAAAAAGAATACCGCAGCTACCGCGAGAAATACGGCTATGCTTTCCAAGCTGGTATGGGTGCCGAGGCGGTTAAGAAACTTCTGCAGGATATCGACATCGATAAAGATGTGGAATCCTTGAAAGAAGAACTCAAAACCGCTCAAGGCCAACGCCGCAACCGGGCGATCAAACGTCTGGAAGTTATGGAAGCTTTCCGTAATTCCAAAAACCGTCCGGACTGGATGGTTCTTGATGTGCTGCCGGTTATTCCTCCGGAACTTCGTCCGATGGTTCAACTGGACGGCGGACGTTTTGCGACTTCCGACCTTAACGATCTGTATCGTCGCGTTATTAACCGTAACAACCGTCTGAAGCGTCTTCTCGATCTGGGCGCCCCGGATATTATCGTTCAGAACGAGAAGCGTATGCTTCAAGAAGCCGTTGACGCTCTGATCGATAACGGCCGTCGCGGCCGTCCGGTAACGGGCCCCGGTAACCGTCCGCTTAAATCTCTCAGCCACATGCTGAAAGGTAAGCAGGGCCGTTTCCGCCAGAACTTGCTCGGTAAACGTGTTGACTACTCCGGACGTTCCGTTATCGTTGTAGGTCCTAGCCTCAAAATGTACCAGTGCGGTCTGCCTAAAGAAATGGCATTGGAACTTTTCAAGCCTTTCGTTATGAAAGAGCTCGTAAACAAAGGTCTTGCCCATAACATCAAAAGCGCGAAACGCAAAGTAGAGCGCGTTAGCCCCGAAGTATGGGACGTCCTTGAAGAAGTCATTAAGGAGCACCCGGTTCTTCTGAACCGTGCCCCCACACTGCATAGATTGGGTATCCAGGCGTTCGAGCCGATTCTGGTCGAAGGACGCGCCATCAAGCTGCATCCGCTCGTATGTACGGCCTATAACGCCGACTTCGACGGTGACCAAATGGCCGTTCACGTGCCGCTTTCCGCTGAAGCGCAGGCTGAAGCACGGCTTCTCATGCTTGCGGCAGGCAACATTCTTAACCCGAAAGACGGCAAGCCGGTTGTAACTCCATCGCAGGATATGGTTCTGGGAAGCTTCTATCTGACTACGGACAACAAGTATGGCCGCGGTGCGAACCTGATCTTCCGTTCCGTAAACGAAGCTGTTTCCGCTTATCAGAACGGGACTGCCGAGCTTCATGCCCGCGTAGCAATCCCTGCTAAGGTTTTGAACAAGAAGAACTTTACGGAAGCCCAACAGAACGCTTATCTGATTACGACCATCGGTAAAATCATCTTTAACGAGATTTTCCCGGATGACTTCCCGTACATCAATGATGCGACTAAAGCGAATCTGCTTAACGGCCCGTCCGATGACTATTTCGTATTTGAAAAAGGCTCCAACATCCGTGCCATAATGGAAGAGCTGCCGGAAGCGAAAGCGGTCGGTAAAGACTATCTCGGTTCGATTATTGCCGAGTGCTTCCGTAATTACCATACAACTAGAACTTCGGTCATTCTCGACAAGATCAAAGAACTCGGCTTCACATACTCCACTAAAGCCGGTATTACGGTTGCCGTGGCGGATGTCGTGGTGCCTAACGAGAAGAAGAAGATCCTTGAAGATTCCGAAGAGAAGGTACGCACGGTAACGAACCAATACCGCCGCGGTCTTATTACCGACGACGAGCGTTACGACCGTGTTATCGCGATCTGGAGTAAAACGAAGGATGAAATCACGGATATCCTGATGAGATCCCTCGACAAATACAACTCCATCAACATGATGGTGGAATCCAAAGCGCGGGGTAACAAATCGCAAATCACTCAACTGGGCGGTATGCGTGGTCTGATGGCCAACCCGTCCGGTAAAATCATCGAGTTGCCGATTAAATCGAACTTCCGTGAAGGCCTCACCGTCTTGGAATACTTTATTTCCACGCACGGTGCCCGTAAAGGTCTTGCCGATACGGCCCTTCGTACGGCGGATTCGGGTTACCTGACTCGTCGTCTCGTTGACGTAGCCCAAGACGTTATCGTCCGTGAAGATGATTGCGGTACGGATAAAGGATTTATCGTCAGCAAAATTCAAGACGGCAAAGAGGTTATCGAAGACCTGTTTGACCGTATTGAAGGTCGCTATGCGTTTGAAACGATTCGTCACCCGGAGACGGGCGAAGTTATCGTAAACCGCAATGAGCTGATCGAAGCCAATATTGCGAATGCGATCATTGATGCGAATATCGAACGCCTTCAAATTCGTTCCGTTCTCAGCTGTCGGTCCCGTCACGGGGTCTGCAAGAAGTGCTACGGGCGTAACTTGGCGACTGGCCAGCACGTTGAAATCGGGGAAGCTGTCGGTATTATCGCGGCTCAATCCATCGGTGAGCCGGGAACCCAGCTTACCATGCGTACGTTCCATACCGGGGGCGTAGCCGGAGACGATATCACGCAAGGTCTTCCGCGTATTCAGGAGCTTTTCGAAGCTCGGAATCCGAAAGGTCAAGCGATTATCTCTGAAATCGACGGACTTGTTAAAGAGATCCGTGAAGCCAAGGATCGCCGTGAAATTGAAGTTCAGGGCGAAGCCGAGTCCCGTGTATACGCGGTACCGTACGGTTCCCGCGTAAGAGCGATTGTCGGGCAGACGATCGAAGCCGGGGATGAGCTGACCGAAGGTTCGATCGATCCGAAGGAAATGCTTCGTATCAAAGGTATCCGCGGGGTTCAAAACTACATCCTTCAAGAGGTTCAACGCGTTTACCGGAACCAGGGTGTAGAAATTAACGATAAACACGTCGAAGTTATGATTCGTCAAATGCTTCGCAAGATTCGTATCGTTGACGCCGGAGACACGACGCTTCTGCCAGGTTCCTTCGTAGACATGCACGAATATGAAGAAGCGAACAAAGTAGCTTTGTTTGCGGATAAAGAGCCTGCCGTAGCCAAACCGATCCTTCTCGGGATTACGAAAGCATCGCTGGAGACGGATTCCTTCCTCTCCGCGGCATCGTTCCAGGAGACGACTCGCGTATTGACGGATGCCGCGATTAAAGGCAAAGTCGATCAGTTGCTCGGTCTCAAAGAGAATGTTATCATCGGTAAGCTAATTCCTGCAGGTACGGGTATGACCCGCTACCGGAACATTCGGGTCGTAGATCCGAACCAGGAACCGTCTGAAGAAGAAAACACAGAAAAAGAAGCGGTATCCGTTGAATAAACGGAGCTGATTCGGCAATAAAGTGCCCGTCTCCCGAGAGTTTGTAAAAAAAATCAAAGGAGACGGGTAATATTCTTGACACTACCTCGCCGAGGTGCTAAGATATCGTAGTGTGCCTAAATTAATATTCTTTCCTGTTCTTTGGAGGATATGGGATTATGACATATGACAAAGTAAAACAGGCTTCGAAATTAAGTGTCGGCACAAAGCAAGCAACGAAAAGCGTCGAGCTTGGTCAGGCATTAGAAGTTATTGTTGCCAAAGATGCAGATCCGCGATTGACTACTAAGATTGTTAATCTCTGCAGCAAGTCAGGAGTAGAGGTTACTTACGTAGATTCTATGAAGCTGCTTGGAAAAGCATGTGGAATTGAAGTGGGAGCCGCTGTGGCTGCGATCGTCGATAAATAGTAAGGCCGAGTGTTTTTGTTTCTAGATTTCATGTGAGAATAACCAGCTTATTTTTGCTGAGTCTAAAAACAAAAACTTTCCTTTGCTTTTTTACGACTCGCCTGGATCTGTGGGCTTGCAATAAAGGAAGTAACAATTGCTAGAGAGGAGGTGGCGGCATGCCAACAATTAACCAGCTAGTTCGTAAAGGACGTCAAGCTAAAGTCGTTAAATCGAAATCCCCAGCTCTCCAAAGAGGTTTCAACGCCCTGAAAAGAGAGTCTACGGAAATTAGCGCTCCACAAAAACGTGGTGTTTGTACTCGTGTAGGTACAATGACTCCGAAGAAACCGAACTCCGCACTTCGTAAATACGCTCGTGTGCGTTTGACGAACCGTGTAGAGGTTACAGCATACATTCCGGGTATCGGACACAACCTGCAAGAGCATAGTGTTGTTCTGATTCGCGGCGGAAGGGTTAAAGACCTTCCAGGGGTACGTTACCACATCGTTCGCGGTGCACTGGATACGTCCGGTGTTAACAATCGTATGCAAGCTCGTTCCAAATACGGTACGAAGCGTCCGAAAGCGAAGAAGTAATAATTTTTAAAGCAATTATTTTTTGGGGAAAGGGGGATCACTATGCCTCGTAAAGGTCCAGTAACACGCAGAGACGTATTGCCAGATCCGATTTACAACAGCAAATTGGTTACTCGTCTGATCAACCGCATCATGATCGACGGTAAAAGAGGGGTAGCACAATCGATTCTATACAACGCATTTGAACTCGTGCAAGAGCGTACCGGTAAGGAGCCGATGGAAGTTTTCGAACAAGCCATCAAGAACATTATGCCGGTGCTGGAAGTTAAATCTCGCCGTGTCGGCGGTGCTAACTACCAAGTTCCAATCGAAGTTAAACCTGAGCGTCGTACGACTCTAGGTTTGCGTTGGCTCGTAAACTACTCTCGTCTTCGTGGTGAGAAAACCATGGAAGAGAGACTGGCTTTCGAAATTATCGATGCTAGCAACAACACGGGTTCTTCCGTTAAGAAACGTGAAGATATACACAAGATGGCGGAAGCGAACAAAGCGTTTGCTCACTACCGTTGGTAGGATTCAGATCCTCGAATTAGGAAGGAGACAAAATCATGGCAAGAGAGTTCTCCTTAAAAGATACACGTAATATCGGGATCATGGCGCATATCGATGCGGGTAAAACGACTACAACCGAGCGGATCCTGTACTACACAGGCCGTACCCACAAAATCGGCGAGGTGCACGAAGGTGCAGCTACGATGGACTGGATGGAGCAGGAGCAGGAGCGCGGAATCACGATTACTTCCGCCGCTACCACTGCTGCATGGAGAGGTCACCGCATCAATATCATTGATACCCCGGGACACGTTGACTTCACAGTAGAAGTTGAACGTTCCCTGCGTGTATTGGATGGAGCTGTTGGCGTATTCAGTGCCAAGGAAGGCGTAGAGCCTCAGTCTGAAACCGTTTGGAGACAGGCTGATAAATACAGCGTTCCTCGTATTGCTTACGTAAACAAAATGGACATCATCGGCGCTGACTTCTTAGGAGTAGTTGATTCGATGCGTGACAAGTTGGGTGCCAATGCGGTAGCTATTCAGCTTCCGATCGGTGCTGAGAACGACTTTGTCGGCATCATCGACATCGTCGAAGAAAAAGCTATCCTTTACAAGGATGACCTTGGTAAAGAAGTAGAAGACATCGAGATTCCTGCGGAGTACAAAGACAAAGTCGCTGAACTTCGTATGGAGCTTGTTGAGAAAGTTGCCGAGCTTGACGAAGAACTTACAATGAAATACCTGGAAGGCGAAGAGATCACGGTTGCTGAGCTGAAAGCGGCTCTCCGCAAAGGCGTAGTATCCGTTAAAATCTTCCCGGTTATCTGTGGTTCTTCTTACCGTAACAAAGGGGTTCAGCCTATGCTGGACGCTGTTATCGATTATTTGCCGGCTCCAATTGACGTACCGGACATTCAAGGCGTTCTTGAAGATGGTACCGAAACGACTCGCAAATCTTCCGATAGCGAACCTTTTGCTGCGCTTGCATTCAAAATCATGACCGACCCTTACGTTGGTAAACTCACGTTCTTCCGTGTGTACTCCGGCGTTCTGCAGTCCGGTTCCTATGTTCTGAATGCTACTAAAGGCAAGCGTGAGCGCGTTGGCCGTATTCTTCAAATGCACGCGAACAGCCGTCAAGAAATCTCCGAAGTTTACTCAGGGGATATCGCGGCAGCTGTAGGTTTGAAAGATACTGGCACAGGCGACACCCTCTGTGACGAGAAAAACGCGGTTATCTTGGAGTCCATGAACTTCCCTGAACCGGTTATCGAAATCGCAGTTGAGCCTAAAACGAAAGCCGACCAAGACAAAATGGGCGTTGCGCTTTCCAAGCTTACTGAGGAAGATCCTACATTGCGCGCTAGTACCAACGAGGAAACCGGTCAAACGATTCTCGCGGGTATGGGTGAGCTTCACTTGGAAATCATCGTTGACCGCATGCGTCGCGAATTCAAAGTGGACACCAACGTAGGTAAACCGCAGGTTGCTTATCGCGAAACATTCAAGTCTGGTGCCAAGGTTGAAGGTAAGTTTGTTCGTCAATCCGGTGGCCGTGGTCAATACGGACATTGTTGGGTTGAGTTCCAACCGCTTGAACCAGGCAGCGGCTTCGTATTCGAAAGCAAAATCGTCGGTGGTTCTATTCCTAGAGAATACATCGCTCCGATCCAAGCTGGTATCGAAGAATCCATGAAGAACGGTGTAATCGCCGGTTTCCCTGTTGTGGACATCAAAGCAACTGTCGTCGACGGTTCTTACCATGATGTTGACTCCAACGAAATGGCGTTTAAAATCGCTGGTTCCATGGCTCTTAAAGCAGCTAAGGAAAAATGTAACCCGGCCCTGCTTGAGCCGATCATGAAAGTAGAAGTAACGGTTCCGGAAGAGTACATGGGCGACGTAATGGGCGACCTGAACTCCCGCCGCGGACGCATTGAGGGTATGGATAGCCGTTCGGGTGCGCAAGTCATCCGTGCTAAGGTGCCTCTCTCCGAAATGTTCGGTTACTCCACGACACTTCGTTCCAGAACGCAAGGTCGCGGTGTTTACTCTATGGAAATCTCGCATTATGAAGAAGTGCCTAGAACTATCGCAGAAGAAATCATTGCAAAGAACAAAGGCGCTTAATATAAAATTGAGCTTAAACTTTATCCCGAGGAGGAATTGTTTAACATGGCAAAGGCTAAATTCGAACGTAATAAACCGCACGTTAATATCGGTACTATTGGTCACGTCGACCACGGTAAAACAACTCTGACAGCTGCGATCACTAACGTACTGTCCAAAAGATATGGTGGAGCTGCAGTAGCATTCGACCAAATCGACAAAGCACCAGAAGAGCGCGAGCGTGGTATCACTATCTCCACAGCACACGTTGAGTACGAGACTCCTAACCGTCACTACGCTCACGTAGACTGCCCGGGTCACGCCGACTATGTTAAAAACATGATCACTGGCGCGGCTCAAATGGACGGAGCGATCCTGGTTGTATCCGCAGCTGACGGCCCTATGCCGCAAACTCGCGAACACATCCTTCTTTCCCGTCAAGTAGGCGTTCCTTACATCGTCGTATTCATGAACAAATGCGACATGGTTGAAGACGAAGAACTTCTTGAACTGGTTGAAATGGAGATCCGTGATCTTCTTTCCGAGTATGAGTTCCCAGGCGACGACACTCCGATCATTCGTGGTTCCGCTCGTGAAGCTCTGCAAAACCCAGACGGCGAATGGGCCGACAAAATCATTGAGCTCTTCGAACAAGTTGATACTTACATCCCAACTCCAGAGCGCGAAACCGACAAGCCTTTCCTTATGCCTGTCGAGGACGTATTCTCCATCACAGGTCGTGGTACAGTTGCTACAGGCCGTGTAGAGCGTGGTACTGTTAAAGTACAAGACGAAGTTGAAATCGTTGGTATCGCTGAAGAAACTCGCAAATGCGTAGTTACAGGCGTGGAAATGTTCCGTAAACTTCTTGATTCCGCTCAAGCTGGTGACAACATCGGCGCACTGCTTCGTGGTGTAGACCGTAAAGACATCGAGCGCGGACAAGTTCTTTCGAAACCAGGTTCCGTTAAACCGCACACTAACTTTTCTGCACAAATCTACGTTCTGACTAAAGAAGAGGGTGGCCGTCACAAGCCTTTCTTCACAGGTTACCGTCCTCAGTTCTACTTCCGTACAACTGACGTAACGGGTATCATCGCCCTGCCAGAAGGAACTGAAATGGTTATGCCTGGTGATAACATCACTGTAACGGTAGAACTGATCAACCCAATCGCTATCGAGCAAGGTACTAAGTTCGCGATCCGTGAAGGCGGCCGTACTGTTGGTGCCGGCGCAGTAGCAACAATCAGCAAATAATATCGTCTAACGACGGTCTTCATAAGCAACACGTACTGTAACGAGACCCCTGTACTGTAACGAAGTAAGACGAAGGCCCTGCCCTTGGTGGTGGGGCCTTTTTATATGAAAGCTTATCAATCTGCCAATCAAGTTCGGCCAGACACATCAGATGTCAAAGACGATAACAAGCATCGCTATCGATAAAGAAAAACGAACGATTATGCACATGAAAGCGACATTTTCGGAGACCTTATCGTTTCTAGATATTTGTCGTATAAAAATGTTGCATTTATCTTTGGGATTCGATATAATAGTGAGCGTTGGTCTGTGACGTTGCGATGATGTGAGAGGTTGCTGGCACACCCGGCCCCTTTGCCATGGGAGTGGTTGTCAGGAGATTTTCACGGAGTATGTCCGATACTAAATTGGGCGATAGAAGGAGGGACTTATATGGCAAAGCAAAAAATTCGTATCCGTTTGAAAGCTTATGATCACAGAGTGATCGATCAATCGGCTGAGAAAATCGTTGAGACTGCCAAGCGTTCCGGAGCAAGTGTTTCCGGTCCGATTCCGCTTCCAACTGAGAAGCAAATTATCACGATTCTTCGTGCGGTACACAAATACAAAGATTCTCGTGAGCAATTCGAGCAGCGTACACACAAGCGTCTGATCGATATCGTGAATCCTACACCACAAACTGTGGATGCTTTGATGAGACTGGACTTACCGTCCGGCGTAGATATTGAAATTAAACTGTAAAGCTTCTATATATAGAAGAAACAAAAAGGAAAAGAGGTGTCAACGATGAAAGGTATCTTAGGTAAAAAACTTGGAATGACTCAAGTGTTTACACCGGAAGGAAACGTAGTACCTGTCACTGTTATCCAAGCTGGACCTTGCGTGGTTCTGCAGAAGAAAGATGTGGATAACGACGGATACGAATCGATCCAAATCGGTTTCGCGGACAAGAAAGAAAAAAATGCAATTAAGCCTGAAATTGGTCATGCCAAAAAGGCTAACACTGCTCCTAAGCGCTACGTTAAAGAATTTCGTGGAGTGGCACTGGGTGAGTACGAAGTTGGCCAAGAGCTGAAAGCTGATCTGTTCAGCGAAGGTGAATTTGTTGACGTATCCGGAACTTCCAAAGGTAAAGGGTTCCAAGGCGTTATCAAAAGACACAACCAGCATACGGGTCCAATGTCTCACGGCTCCCGATATCATCGTGGACCGGGTTCGATGGGTTCCATCTCAGCTAACCGTGTAATGAAAGGCAAGAAATTGCCAGGACATATGGGTAGCGAAACCGTAACCCTGCAAAACTTGCAAGTTATTAAAGTTGATGCGGAACGCAACGTAATTCTTGTTAAAGGCTCCATTCCTGGTCCTAGAAACAGCTACGTAAGCGTGAAATCCGCGGTGAAAAAGTAAGAAAGGAGGAAGACTGATGCCAAAAGTAGCTCTTTATAATGTATCCGGTACACAAGTCGGCGAAGTAGAACTGTCTGATGTAGTGTTCGGTATCGAACCTCACGTACACGCTCTGCATGAAGCTGTTTTGCTCCAGCAAGCATCCGTTCGTCAAGGAACCCACAAGGTTAAAGGACGTTCTGAAGTACGCGGCGGCGGACGTAAGCCGTGGAAGCAAAAAGGTACTGGCCGTGCTCGTCAAGGTAGTATTCGTGCTCCACAATGGAAGGGTGGCGGTGTCGTATTCGGACCGACTCCTCGCAGCTATGGTTACAAACTGCCTAAGAAGGTTCGTCGTCTTGCAATCAAGTCGGCTCTGTCCTCGAAGGTAATCGATAACGACATTATCGTTCTGGATCAGCTTCAAATGAATGCTCCGAAAACGAAAGAATTCGTAGCTATTTTGAAAAACCTCAACGTAGAGCGCAAAGCTCTCGTGGTTGCTGCTTCTTACGAAGATAATGTTGCTCTCTCCGCTCGTAACATTCCGGGAGTTAAATTCGTTGTTGCTGATGGAATCAACGTGCTCGACGTAATGGTTCATGACAAATTGATCATTACGAAGGATGCGGTTCAGAAGGTAGAGGAGGTGCTTGCGCAATGAAGAACCCACGCGATATTATCAAGCGCCCGGTCATCACGGAACGTTCTACGGAAATGATGGCTGACAAAAAATATGTGTTCGAAGTTGAAATCCGCGCTAACAAAACGGAAATCAAGCAAGCGATCGAACAAATTTTCAAAGTAAAAGTATCGAGCGTGAACACACTCAGAATGCCAGCGAAGCCGAAACGTCAAGGACGTCACTCCGGTTACACTTCCGAATGGAAGAAAGCCATCGTGACACTTAGCGCAGACAGCAAAGAGCTGGAATTCTTTGAAACGGTATAACAATATCTCTAAAGTAAGGAGGTAACACAGGTGCCAATTAAAAAGTATAAACCGACCTCTCCAGCAAGACGTGCCATGTCGGTATCTTCTTTCGAAGAAATCACGACATCCATACCGGAGAAATCCCTGCTTGCTCCTCTGAGCAAACAAGCCGGTCGTAACAACCAAGGTAAAATCACTACTCGTCACCAAGGTGGCGGACATAAGCGTAAATACCGCATTATCGACTTCAAACGCAATAAGGACGGCATTCCGGGTCGCGTTGCTACGATCGAATACGATCCAAACCGTTCCGCTAACATCGCTCTGATCCACTATGCAGACGGTGAGAAGAGATACATCATCGCTCCTAAAGGTCTGAAAGTCGACGATCAAATCCAATCCGGATTGGGTTCTGACATTAAAGTAGGTAACGCACTGGCTCTGGAAAACATTCCAGTCGGTACAGTTATCCACAATATTGAGCTGAAGCCAGGCAAAGGCGGACAATTGGTTCGTGCTGCCGGTACGGAAGCTCAACTTCTCGGTAAAGAAGATGTGTACGTGACAATTCGTCTTTCCTCGGGCGAAGTTCGCAAAGTGCTTAAGGGCTGCCGCGCGACAATCGGTTCTGTAGGTAACGGGGATCACGAACTCGTGAAAATCGGTAAAGCAGGACGTAATCGTTGGCTCGGCAAGAGACCAGAAGTCCGCGGGGTAGTAATGAACCCGAACGATCACCCACACGGTGGTGGTGAAGGCCGCGCTCCAATCGGACGTAAGTCTCCGTTGTCCCCATGGGGCAAACCGACACTCGGTTATAAAACTCGTAAAAAAGGCAAAGCTTCTGACAAGTACATTGTACGTCGTCGCACGAAGTAATTTATACACATCTGAATATCTTATGGTTCAGAGAAGGGAGGGGCTTCAATGGGTCGCAGCTTGAAAAAAGGTCCTTTTATCGACGGACATCTGATGAAAAAGGTCGAAGAACTGAATGAGTCGAGCAAGAAAACGGTAATTAAAACTTGGTCTCGTCGTTCTACGATTTTCCCGCAATTCGTGGGCCACACAATCGCGGTGTATGACGGAAGAAAACACGTGCCTGTATACGTAACGGAAGATATGGTCGGACACAAACTCGGTGAGTTTGCACCAACTCGTACGTACAAAGGTCACGATGACGACAAGAAAACAGGCAAGCGCTAATCGTTATTTTTACTGAGAGGAGGTACTACTATGCAAGCTAAAGCTGCTGCTAAATTCGTTCGGATCGCTCCTCGCAAAGTGCAGCTGGTAATTGACTTGATTCGCGGCAAACAAGTAGGCGATGCGGTTGCAATCCTTCGCCATACTCCAAAGTCAGCTTCTCCGATCGTGGAGAAAGTGCTGAACTCCGCAATTGCCAACGCTGAGCACAACTATTCGATGGATCCTAACAAACTTGTTATTAGTGAAGTTTATGTGAACCACGGTCCAATCATGAAAAGATTCCGCCCTCGTGCGATGGGTCGTGCAAGCCGTATCAATAAACGTACCAGCCACATCACTGTTGTGGTATCTGAGAAATAAGGAGGGATAACGTGTGGGTCAAAAAGTAAGCCCGGTGGGTCTTAGAATTGGTATTATTCGCGATTGGGAATCCAAGTGGTATGCTGAGAAAGATTTCGGCGACCTGCTGATGGAAGACGTTAAAATTCGTGAATATCTGAAGAACAAGCTGAAAGATTCTGCAGTGTCCCATATCGATATCGAGCGCGCGGCTAATCGCGTTAACGTGACGATTCATACAGCTAAGCCTGGTATGGTTATCGGTAAAGGTGGAGCGGAAGTTGAAAACATCCGTAACTACATTGCCAACATGACAGGTAAGAAAGTACACATCAACATTGCTGAAGTGAAAAACCCTGAGCTCGACGCTGTCCTCGTTGCAGAAAGCATTGCACAACAGCTTGAGCGCCGCGTATCTTTCCGTCGTGCTATGAAACAAGCGATGCAAAGAACGCAAAGAGCGGGAGCTAAAGGAATTAAAGTTTCGACCAGCGGTCGTCTGGGCGGAGCGGAGATTGCCCGTACGGAAGGATACAGCGAAGGAACAGTTCCACTCCACACGCTTCGTGCGGATATCGATTATGGTACAGCTGAAGCGCACACGACCTACGGACGGATCGGCGTGAAAGTATGGATCTATCGTGGAGAGGTACTTCCGACAGCTAAGAAAAAGGCTCAATCGGAAGGAGGCAACTAATCATGTTAGTACCTAAACGTGTAAAACACCGTAAAGAACACCGCGGTAAAATGAGAGGTCGCGCTAAAGGCGGCACTGAAGTTGTGTTCGGCGAATACGGTCTCCAGGCTCTCGAGCCTGCGTGGATCACAAACCGTCAGATCGAAGCAGCACGTATTGCCATGACTCGTTACATCAAGCGTGGCGGTAAAGTGTGGATCAAAATCTTCCCTTCGAAGCCAATCACCCAAAAGCCTCTTGAAGTTCGGATGGGTAGCGGTAAAGGTAACGTTGAGAAATGGGTTAGCGTAGTAAAACCAGGTAAAGTTATGTTCGAACTTGCCGGTGTTAGCGAAGAAGTTGCTCGCGAAGCTATGCGTCTTGCTATGCACAAGCTTCCCGTTAAATGTAAGTTCGTGAAGAAAGAAGAAGTGGGTGGTGAAGCACATGAAGGCTAGTGAATTCCGCAACTTAACCACTGCTGAGATTGAACAAAGAATTAACGGTTTCAAGGAAGAACTTTTTAACCTCCGTTTTCAACTAGCTACCGGACAACTGGATAACCCGGTTCAAATTCAGAAGCTGCGCAAAGAAATCGCCCGTGCGAAAACAGTTTTGCGTGAAAGAGAACTCGGGATTGGTTAAGCAAATTCAGAAGGGAGGGCTCGTATATGGCAGAGCGTAACGAACGTAAAGTCCAAACCGGTAAAGTGGTCAGCGACAAAATGGATAAAACCATCGTTGTTGCCGTGGAAACTTACAAAAAACACGACTTGTACCACAAGCGGATTAAATATACGAAGAAGTTTAAAGCTCACGATGAGAACAATGAAGCGCAAATTGGCGACACCGTGAAAATCATGGAAACTCGCCCATTGTCTAAAGACAAGCGTTTCCGTCTCGTTGAGATCGTTGAAAAAGCAGTTATTGTTTAACCAACAGGTATAATCCGAAAGGAGGGACTAACATGATTCAACCATTATCTCGTTTGAAGGTTGCGGACAACTCCGGTGCGAAACAGCTGATGTGCATTCGTGTGCTTGGCGGTACTGGTCGTCGTGTAGGCAATATCGGTGATTTGATCATCTGCTCTGTGAAAGAAGCAACACCAGGGGGCGTTGTCAAAAAAGGTGATGTAGTCAAAGCGGTAATCGTTCGTACGAAGAGCGGAGCTCGTCGTAAAGACGGATCTTACATCACATTTGATGAGAACGCGGCAGTTATCGTAAAAGATGATAAGAGCCCTCGTGGAACTCGTATTTTCGGACCAGTTGCTCGTGAACTTCGTGATAGAGACTTCATGAAGATCGTTTCTCTTGCTCCTGAGGTTATCTAACACAGGCAGCTCAATTAAATTGCGGCGCGGCTTTCTTCTGGAAAGTCCGGCAGCTCTTACGAAGTTAGCTTTCTTACGAAAGCTTAGGAGGTGTAATCAACATGCCAAGAACGAAAAAGAGACTTGAGTCTCATAACCATAAACTGCATGTAAAGAAAGACGACACAGTTTTTGTTATCTCCGGCAAAGACAAAGGTAAGAAAGGTCGCGTTCTCGCAGCTTACCCGCGTGAAAATCGTGTTCTGGTCGAAGGCGTGAACATGATCAAGAAACATGCGAAACCTTCCCAACAGAATCCTCAAGGCGGAATCATTACTCAAGAAGCTGCAATTCACGCTTCCAACGTAATGCTCGTGGATCCTAAGAGCGGTAAACCGACTCGTGTAGGTTACAAGGTCCTTGAGAACGGAACTAAAGTACGTATTGCGAAAAAATCCGGCGAAGCTATCGATTAATCGACTAAGTGCGGAAAGGAGGCACCAGAATGGCAGCAAGAATGAAAGATCGTTTCTTGAATGAAATCACTCCTGCTCTGATGCAGAAGTTTAACTACACTACTGTTATGCAAGTTCCTAAGATCGAGAAAGTTGTCATCAACATGGGGGTTGGTGAGGCTGTATCGAACTCCAAGGTGCTCGACAGTGCCGTAGAGGATCTGCAAAAAATCGCGGGTCAAAAACCGGTAATCACTCGTGCGAAGAAATCCATCGCGGGTTTCAAACTTCGTGAGAACATGCCGATCGGCGTTAAAGTAACACTGCGCGGCCAACGCATGTATCAATTCCTGGACAAATTGTTCAACGTATCGCTTCCGCGCGTACGTGACTTCCGTGGAGTTTCCTCCAAAGCGTTCGACGGACGCGGTAACTACACGCTTGGTCTTAAAGAGCAATTGATCTTCCCAGAGATCGAATACGATCAAATTGATAAAGTTCGTGGTATGGATATCGTAATCGTAACGACTGCGAATACGGACGAAGAAGCTCGTGAACTGCTTACCCAACTCGGAATGCCGTTTGTGAAGTAAGAACAAATCATCACGGAGCTTTCGGAAGGAAGCCCCTGCCGATAATGATCGGAGAGAGTTTTCAGGCGAAAACTTGTAGGAGGTGTAATTTAAGTGGCAAAAACTTCGATGAAAATCAAGCAACAACGTCCCCCTAAGTTCAAAGTGCAGGCGTATACTCGCTGCGAACGTTGCGGCCGCCCGCATTCCGTTCTCCGCAAATTTAAAATTTGCAGAATTTGTTTCCGTGAACTAGCATATAAAGGCCAGATTCCAGGTGTGCGTAAAGCAAGCTGGTAATCCACTTATTTTCGGGAAGGAGGTTCACATCCATGGTTATGTCTGATCCAATTGCAGATATGCTTACACGCATTCGTAATGCAAACATTGTTCGTCACGAGACGGTAGAAATTCCGGCCTCCAAGATCAAGAAAGAGATTGCTGAAATCCTCAAAAATGAAGGTTTCATCCGTGACGCTGAATTCGTAGAAGATAACAAGCAGGGCATCATCCGCTTGTTCCTGAAATACGGTCCGAATAACGAGCGCGTAATCACCGGTTTGAAACGTATCAGCAAACCTGGTCTGCGCGTATACACAAAATCCCAAGAGATCCCTCGGGTACTTGGCGGTCTGGGTATCGCTATCATCTCCACTTCCGGTGGCGTGATGACGGACAAAGACGCTCGTCAAGCAAAATCCGGCGGAGAGGTTCTCTGCTACGTTTGGTAATTTAGACTCGATTGAATGGAGGTGCAAACATGTCTCGTATTGGTCGCAAACCAATCACTGTTCCAAGTGGCGTTGACGTAAAGCTTGAGAACACGACAATCACGGTAAAAGGACCGAAAGGAACCCTTTCCCGCGAACTTCACAAAGATATGAAGGTATCCGTACAAGACAATGTCATTACGGTTGAAAGACCTTCTGATCATAAACTGCATCGTTCCCTGCACGGCACGACTCGCAGCGTATTGAACAACATGGTTACAGGAGTAACGCAAGGTTTCGAGAAGAATCTGGAGCTTGTTGGCGTAGGTTACCGTGCTAACAAAACCGGAAACAAACTCGTCCTGAACGTAGGTTACTCTCACCCGGTTGAAATCAACCCTGAAGGCGGAATCGAATTCGACGTACCAAGCAACACGAAAGTGATTGTTAAAGGTATCGATAAAGAACTCGTTGGCGCTACTGCTGCCCAAATCCGTGCCGTTCGTGAACCTGAACCGTATAAAGGTAAAGGTATTAAGTACGAAGGCGAACGCATTATCCGCAAAGAAGGTAAAGCTGGTAAGAAGAAGTAAGGCGGCCTAAGGCCGGCCTGACATCGGAATATAGATGAAAGGAGTGCAACCCATGATTACTAAAGGCGATAAGAATAAAGCACGTCTGAAAAGACATCTGCGTGTTCGTAAGAAAATTCAAGGGACGACAGCACGTCCTCGCTTGAACATTTTCCGCTCTGAAAAGCACATGTATGCGCAAATCATTGACGATGTGAACGGAGTAACAGTGGCATCGGCATCCACTCAGGACAAAGAGCTTAAAGAGGTTAGCAACGGCGGTAACGTCGAAGCTGCTCGTAAAGTCGGCGAACTGGTTGCGAATCGTGCGAAAGAAAAAGGCGTGAGCCAAGTAGTATTTGACCGCGGCGGATATCTCTATCACGGACGTGTTCAGGCTCTGGCCGAAGCAGCTCGTGAAGCTGGTCTAGAATTCTAAGAAAACATCTCATAAGGAGGTAAACGACTTGCGTGTAGATCCTAACACTTTAGAGCTGACTGAAAAAGTTGTTCATATTAATCGCGTTGCTAAAGTTGTAAAGGGCGGACGTCGCTTTAGCTTTAGCGCTCTTGTCGTAGTAGGCGATGGTAACGGCTATGTCGGCGCTGGTATCGGTAAAGCTTCCGAAGTTCCTGATGCAATCCGCAAAGGAATCGAAGATGCTAAGAAGAACCTCGTCCACGTTCCTATCGTTGGAACTACGATTCCTCACCTTGTAACTGGTCATTTCGGCGCTGGACGTGTGCTGCTGAAACCAGCATCTGAAGGTACCGGTGTTATTGCTGGCGGCCCTGTTCGTGCAGTACTCGAACTTGCCGGCGTTGGCGACATTTTAACAAAATCCCTGGGTTCTTCGAACTCCATGAACATGGTGAACGCTACTTTAGAAGGTCTTTCCCGTCTGAAGAGAGCGGAAGAAGTAGCCAAACTTCGCGGCAAAACCGTTGAAGAGTTGATGGGTTAAGGAGGATAAACATGTCTAAACTTCAAATTACCCTTAAGCGTAGTCTGATCGGACGTCCAGAAACACAGAAGAAGACGGTTCAGGCTCTTGGTCTCAGAAAGCTGAACCATTCTGTTGTTCAAAGCGACAATGAAGCAATCCGTGGTATGATTAATCAAGTCAGCCACCTTATCGAAGTTAAAGAAATTCAAGCATAAGTAACACATTCAATCTGGAGGAGGTGCAACTATGAAATTACATGAGCTGAGCTCTGCAGAAGGCGCACGCCACACTCGCAAGCGTCTCGGTCGCGGTGTAGGTAGCGGACTCGGAAAAACTTCCGGACGCGGTCACAAAGGTCAGAACGCCCGTTCCGGCGGTGGTGTTCGTCCAGGCTTTGAAGGTGGACAAAACCCACTTTACCGTCGTCTCCCTAAGCGTGGTTTCGTGAACCCAACGCGTAAGGAATTTGCTATCGTTAACCTGGAAGACCTGAATAAGTTCGAAGCTGGTACGGAAGTAACTCCTGAGCTTCTGATGGAAACGGGTGTTGTAAAATCACCTAAAGATGGAATTAAGATTCTTGGAAACGGCGAACTCACTGTAAAGCTTACAGTTAAGGCGAACAAGTTTTCCCAATCTGCGGTAGATAAAATCCAGGCTGCCGGCGGTCAATCCGAGGTGATTTAATGTTCCGGACCCTGTCCAACATCTTTAAAGTAGAGGATTTGCGTAAGAGAATCATTTTCACGCTTCTCGTGTTAATCATCTACAGAATCGGCGCCTTCATTCCGGTTCCCAATATCAATGCAGAGCTTCTGAAGCTGCAGGATCAGGCCAACCAGAATAGCGTGTTCGGGCTGCTGAATACTTTCTCCGGCGGAGCGCTTTTCCAGTTCTCCATCTTCTCGATGTCGATCTTTCCGTACATTACGGCTTCGATTATCGTTCAACTACTGTCCATGGACGTTGTTCCAAGGCTTACACAGTGGGCGAAAGAGGGAGAAGTGGGGAGAAAGAAATCGGCCCAGCTTACTCGCTACTTAACGGTTGTGCTTGGCGTGATTCAAGCTTATGGATATGCGATCATGTTTAACAACTCCTTCCAGGGGCTTGTGATCAATCCTAGCTTTGCTACCTATTCTCTGATAGCGATTGTCTTGACGGCAGGAACGATGTTCCTGATGTGGTTAGGTGAGCAGATCACTGAAAAAGGGATCGGAAACGGGATTTCGATTATTATCTTCGCGGGAATCGTAGCTGCTATTCCGACAGGAATCAGTCAGATTTACCAGACGCAGTTTGCGAATGCAGGAGATGCCCTGTTCCTGAACATCTTGAAAATCGTCCTCATTCTGATCGTAGTAGTAGCCATCATCGTGGGCGTTATCTACGTTCAGCAGGGAGTTCGGAAGATACCCGTACAATACGCTAAACGTGTTGTAGGGAGGAAAATGTACGGCGGACAGAGCACGCACATTCCCATGAAAGTGAATGCTGCAGGAGTAATTCCGGTCATCTTTGCCGTATCACTGCTTCAATTCCCGACGATTATTGCAGGTTTCTGGGCGGGGAATCCATTTGCGGATTGGATTATCCGCAATCTAAGCATTAACAATTCGGCGCCGATTGCGCTTGCTCTATATGTACTACTGATTGTCGGCTTCACCTATTTCTACACGTTTGTACAGATTAATCCGGTGCAAATGGCTGATCAAATGAAGAAGAACGGCGGTTATATTCCAGGCGTTCGTCCCGGAAAACCAACTTCCAGCTACCTGACAAGAGTAATGTCTAGAATTACTTTGTCCGGCGCCTTCTTCCTGGCTTTCATCTCGATTCTCCCAATGATCTTCGGGGCTCTGGCAGGTTTGCCAACTTCGGTTCGGATCGGCGGAACTTCACTTCTCATCCTTGTGGGTGTGGCATTGGAGACGTTGAAAACAGTAGAAAGCCAACTGATCAAACGTCATTACAAAGGATTTATCAACAAATAGCAATAGGTTCTGATGTAGGCACTTTGTTGCGGCATCGGCACCTATTGTGCTGTTCGTACTACTAAGTGCCGAAGGAGGGAAAAACGTGAACGTTTTATTTATGGGTCCTCCGGGTGCGGGTAAAGGTACTCAGGCGGAGAAAATTGTCAGCGAATTTCAGATTCCTCACATTTCAACCGGCGATGCCTTTAGATTGGCAATGAGTCAAGGGACGCCGCTCGGCATAGAAGCTAAATCCTATGTCGATCAAGGCAAACTTGTTCCAGACGAAATCACTAACGGTATTGTTCGTGAACGTCTGCAGCAGCCGGATTGCGACAAGGGATTTCTTCTCGATGGTTTTCCGCGTACGATTGCTCAAGCGGAAGCTTTGGATGAGATCCTGCAATCTCTGGGTAAGCGAATCGATCACGTCATTAATTTGAAAGTGGATCGCAGCTTCCTGCTGGCCAGACTGACCGGTCGCCGTATCTGCAAATCCTGCGGCGCCACGTATCACGTGATTTTCAATCCTCCGAAGCAGGAAGGCGTATGCGACAAATGCTCCGGCGAATTGTATCAGAGATCCGATGATACGGAAGAGAAAGTCGGTACCCGCTTGGACGAATACACGTCGAAGACAGCACCGCTTCTTGAGTACTACCAGAAACGTAACGTATTGCGCGAGGTTGATGGGGAGCAGGAAATCGAGGATGTAACTTCCCAAATCAGTTCATTGCTGCGAGGTCATTCTGAATGATCATTTGTAAGTCCGAAGTAGAGTTGGAACTTATGCGTGAGGCAGGTCGAATCGTAGCCGAGACCCACAAGTTGATGGCTGAATCGGTTCGTCCGGGCATTACGACTAAGGACCTGGATAAAATCGCTGAGGAATACATTCGCAGTCAAGGTGCCGTACCCTCTTTCAAAGGCTACAACGGTTTCTCTGGCAGCATCTGCACTTCAGTTAATGAAGAATTGGTGCACGGCATTCCCGGCAGCCGCAACTTAGTCGAAGGCGACGTTATCAGCATTGATATCGGGGCACAATATAAAGGATATCATGGTGATTCGGCCTGGACTTATGGCGTCGGTGAAATTTCTGAAACCGCAAAGAAACTTCTGGAAGTAACTGAACGTTCGCTGTTTGCCGGATTGGCGGAAGCCAAACCGGACGCTCGGCTGTATACGATCTCACACGCCATACAGCAAGTGATCGAAGACGCGGGTTTCTCGGTTGTTCGTGAATATGTCGGTCACGGGATCGGCACGGAGCTTCACGAAGATCCGCAGATTCCCAACTATGGGATTCGGGACAAAGGCCCCCGGCTTAAACCCGGTATGGTACTTGCAATCGAGCCTATGGTGAACGTCGGACAGCGATTCGTAAAGACACTCGAGGATGATTGGACCGTAGTTACCGTAGATAATTCCTTATGTGCACATTTCGAACATACCATTGCCATTACGGCAGACGGTTATGAAATATTAACCCAGCTGAAGGCATAGGTGACCGAATTGGTAGATCAGGAACAGCTGCCGCAGCCCGGTCAAATCGTAAAAATTCTCCGAGGCAAAGATCAAGGTCAATATGCGATTATCATCCGAGCGGAGGATTCCAGATTCGTTTGGATCGCCGATGGTGATAAACGCAGATTCGACCAGCCGAAGAAGAAGAATGTTCAGCATCTTCAGCTTCAGTCCAAGATCAGCGGAGAAGTTTCCAGAAGTTTAACGGAAAGCAGCCGTGTTACGAATGCCAAGTTAAGACATGCGGTGAAGAAGTTTATCGACAGTCTACAATCTGAGGCAGATGAGAAAGGAGAATAATCGGTGGCTAAAGAAGATGTAATTGAAGTGGAAGGTACAGTAATCGAACCTCTTCCGAACGCAATGTTTAAGGTAGAGCTTGAGAACGGACATAAAATCTTGGCCCATGTTTCCGGAAAGATCAGAATGCACTTCATTCGGATTTTACCTGGCGACAAGGTTACTGTAGAATTATCCCCATATGACTTGACGAGAGGTCGTATAACCTATCGGTTCAAATAAATAGCTGCAACGCCGCAGTCTTAGCCGACATAGCGGCCAACCCTTACGAAGCAAGTTTGCGGTGGCAAACTCTCAGGAGGTAATAAACATGAAGGTAAGACCGTCGGTCAAGCCGATCTGCGAAAAATGCAAAGTCATTCGTCGCAAAGGCAATGTCATGGTAATTTGTGAAAACCCGAAACATAAACAAAAACAAGGTTAAAAGGAGGTGCACGTTCAACAATGGCACGTATTGCTGGTGTAGACTTACCGCGTGACAAGCGCGTTGAAATCGCATTGACGTACATTTTTGGTATCGGTAAAACGACTTCTCAGAAAGTTCTGAGCCAAACTGGCGTTGACGCATCCACTCGTGTTCGCGATCTTACGGAAGAAGAAGTAAGCAAAATTCGTGAAGTTATCGACAAAACGATCAAAGTGGAAGGCGACCTTCGTCGCGAAATCGCTCTGAACATCAAACGTCTGGTTGAAATCGGATGCTACCGTGGTATCCGTCATCGTCGTGGCCTGCCTGTTCGTGGTCAACGCACGAAAACCAATGCTCGTACACGTAAAGGTCCTCGTCGGACTGTAGCTAACAAGAAGAAATAATAAAGGGGGTTAGAGTGAACAATGGCTAAACCTAAAAAAGTCGTCCGTACGAAACGTCGTGACCGTAAAAATATTGAATCCGGTGTGGCACACATCCGTTCCACATTCAACAATACAATCGTAACGATCACGGATCCTCATGGAAACGCGCTTTCCTGGGCAAGTGCCGGTAACCTGGGCTTCAAAGGATCCCGTAAAAGCACTCCGTTTGCTGCGCAAATGGCTGCTGAATCTGCAGCTAGAGCCGCTATGGAACATGGTCTGAAAGTTGTTGAAGTCATGGTTAAAGGCCCTGGTGCCGGCCGTGAAGCAGCAATTCGTTCTTTGCAGGCTGCTGGTCTCGAAGTCAACCTGATTAAGGACGTAACACCAATTCCGCATAACGGTTGCCGTCCTCCAAAACGTCGTCGCGTGTAATTTCAAGTCGGCATGTGGTATAAATATTCTAAACATGTGAATAATGATGTTGAAGGATAGGCATACTACATCGTTTATGGAAATGTTCCAGGGTAACGACGTTTTGAAGGAGGGTTAATTTCATGATCGAAATCGAAAAGCCAAAAATAGAGACCGTATCTTTAAGCGAAGACGGAGCTTACGGCAAATTCGTCGTAGAACCGCTGGAACGCGGATACGGGACCACATTAGGTAACTCACTACGTCGTATCTTACTGTCTTCACTACCGGGTGCTGCGGTTAGCTCCGTACAAATCGACGGAGTTCTCCATGAATTCTCGACTATTCCGGGAGTTATGGAGGACGTAACGGAGATTATTCTGAATCTGAAAGGTCTTTCTTTGAAAATCCATTCAGACGAAGAAAAAGTATTGGAGATCGACGCCGAAGGAGAAGGTAGAATCACAGCTGCTGATATTCGCGGAGATAGTGATGTGGAGATCTTGAACCCGGATCTTCATATCGCGACTCTATCGTCTGACTCTCGTCTTCATATGAGAATTCATGCGAACAGAGGCCGCGGTTATGTGCCGGCTGATAAGAACAAACGGGATGAGCAGCTTATTGGCGTCATTCCGGTTGACTCGATCTACACTCCGATCACGCGTGTGAACTACACGGTAGAGAACACTCGTGTCGGCCAAGTGACGAACTACGACAAACTAACCCTCGAAGTGTGGTCGGACGGAAGTATTCGCCCTGAGGAAGCAGTAAGTCTTGGTGCGAAGATTCTGACGGAACACCTAATGCTCTTTGTTGGATTAACCGATGAAGCTAAAGATGCGGAGATCATGGTAGAGAAAGAAGAAGATAAGAAAGAGAAAGTTCTCGAGATGACGATCGAGGAACTGGATCTTTCCGTTCGTTCTTACAACTGCCTGAAGCGTGCCGGTATCAATACCGTGCAAGAGCTGATCACCAAAACCGAAGAAGATATGATGAAAGTGCGTAACCTTGGCCGTAAATCCCTTGAAGAAGTTCAAGAGAAGCTCGAAGAGCTGGGTCTTGGCCTGCGTACGGAAGAATAATCACCTCAGAAGGAGGGTTAAGACATGGCATATCAAAAGTTAGGCCGTGACTCCAGTGCGCGGAAAGCATTGTTCCGCGACCTCGTAACGGACCTTTTCATTAACGAGCGCATTCAAACAACTGAAGCGAAAGCGAAAGAAGTTCGCTCTATCGCCGAGAAGCTCATTACATTAGCGAAACGTGGAGATCTGCATGCTCGTCGTCAAGTAGCTGCATTTGTTCGTCGTGAAACCGCAGGAGACCAGGATGCAATCCAGAAGTTGTTCTCCGAGCTGGCAACTCGCTATGCTGAGCGTCCAGGTGGATACACACGTATCCTGAAACTGGGACCTCGTCGTGGAGATGCTGCTCCTATGGTATATCTGGAACTGGTAGACCGGGCGTAACGAAGGGTGGGAAAGGGTGGACAGAATCTTTGGATTCTGCTGAAGCCCTTTTTTTGCAATCTGACCGGATTGTGCTCACCTCCCGATCAACCTGTCCGTTCGGTATACGGAGGGTATGGTTTCGTGAGAAATATAAGAATAACGGTAAGTTATGACGGCACCTCGTACTCGGGTTTTCAGACGCAGCCTCATGGCAATACGGTCCAGGATTATCTGGAACGGGCCATCCGGATGCTGTCCGGGGAGACGGTGAAGATCACCTCATCGGGGCGGACGGACGCTGGCGTTCACGCCCGCGCTCAGGTGATCAACTTCACCACAGCCTCCCAGATCCCCGCAGAACGCTGGTGCCTTGCTCTTAATTCCAGGCTTCCGAAAGATATCGTTGCGCTTCGTGCGGATGAAGTGCCCTTATCTTTTCATGCCCGCAAGTCGGCAAAAAGAAAAACCTATTCCTATACGATCCGTACTGCGCGGATACCGGATACTTTTCAACGCCGATACCAATTCCACCAT
This sequence comes from Paenibacillus sp. RC84, assembly GCF_041260495.1. NCBI lineage: Bacteria > Bacillati > Bacillota > Bacilli > Caryophanales > Paenibacillaceae > Paenibacillus > Paenibacillus sp. RC84. The sequence continues at coordinate 8,719 of NZ_JBGBYL010000018.1, read as the reverse complement.
CCCAACCCTTTGGATGTGGATGCCATGAGAGACGCTCTAGCGGCGATCCTAGGCACGCACGACTTCTCCTCGTTCTGTTCGGTCAAAACCGTAGCCGAATCGCGTATTCGTACGATTTATGACGCTTGGATCGTTGAAGAAACGGATCAAATGTCTGTCGAGCCCAACCAGCCGGGGCAGCTTCGCTTTTATTTCACCGGTAGCGGTTTTCTCTACAACATGGTCCGGATTCTCGTGGGAACATTGATACAAATCGGGGAAGGCAAACGCCCAGCCGAAGAAATGGCTGCGATTTTGAGGGGACGTAACCGGGCGCTTGCGGGCCCGACAGCCGAAGCCCACGGGCTGATGCTGTGGAATGTAGAATACGCGGAATAATGTAATTTAATTCTTGCTATTCCCTGGACTATGCTGTAAAATATGTGATGGTGTTTCTTGAAGGGCTACCCCACGGCCCCGACTTCAAAAACACCCGAAGATTCAAGACGTATTTTAACCTATGACTATGTTTGTTAATAAAGTTCGGAGATATATTTTTAGGAGGATCAGAGCATGCGTACCACATATATGGCTAAGCCGAATGAAGTTGAACGCAAATGGTACATCATTGATGCTACCGGCAAGACGCTCGGACGTCTGGCTAGTGAAGCTGCAAGCATTATCCGCGGCAAACACAAACCGCAATTCACCCCGCACGTGGATTCCGGAGATTTCGTAATCATTATCAACGCTGAGAAGATTCATCTGACCGGCAACAAACTGCAAGACAAGAAATACTACCGTCACTCGATGCACCCAGGTGGTCTGAAAGTTACGACAGCTCAAGATATGCTGAACAAAAAGCCTGAGCGTGTACTGGAACTTGCTATTCATGGCATGCTGCCTAAGACACGTCTTGGCAACAGCATGAAGCTGAAGCTGAAAGTATATGCAGGCGCGGAACATCCACACCAAGCACAACAACCAGAAGTTTGGGAACTTCGGGGTTAATTGAAAGGGAGGACTGACTTGTGGCACAAGTTCAATACTACGGAACCGGTCGTCGTAAGCATTCGGTAGCACGTGTACGTCTAGTACCGGGCGAAGGACGCATCATCATCAACAAACGTGACCTTAACGAATACTTCGGCCTGGAAACGCTGAAACTAATCGTGAAACAACCTCTGACGCTGACCGAAACAATCGGCAAGTACGATGTACTCGTACTGGCTAACGGCGGCGGAATGAGCGGACAAGCCGGCGCAATCCGCCATGGCATCTCCCGCGCACTGCTTAAAGCAGATCCTGAATTCCGCGGTTCTCTGAAACGCGCTGGATTCTTGACTCGTGATCCACGTATGAAAGAACGTAAGAAGTACGGCTTGAAAGCAGCTCGTCGTGCACCTCAGTTCTCGAAACGTTAAGATCGGTTATACAAAGCAAACCCTTCTGGGTACAGAAATGTACCGGAAGGGTTTTTTTGTGTTCTTTTGACCGTTCCGGATAAATGATCCTTTTCTCGTTCGTTATAACACTCTATAATTCCGACATAACGCACGAACTTATCGGCCTTTTGTTCAATATGATAAAAAGATCGTCTTTAGGCTATTGACAACACTAAGTTGTGATTTATAATGAAATAAAATAACAAAACAGATTAGGATACTCGGAATTAAAATAGGAGGGTACAAATATGAATTTGTTCGAAAAGGAAGCGTTAGTGAACAAAGCCGCTGAGGAATTCGAGAACCAGTCACCCGAAGAACTTATTCGTTGGGCGGTTAACACATTCCCTAGCATTACGCTCGCTTGCAGCTTTGGTGCGGAAGATGTAGTCTTGGTGGATATGCTGCACAAAGTGAGCCCGGAAACTGACATTTTCTATCTGGACACTAATGTGCATTTTCAGGAGACGTACAATACAAGAGATCGTTTAGAGGATCACTATCAAAAATCTTTTATTCAAGTTCTCCCTAAGCTAACACTGGAAGAGCAAGCGGCTCAGTACGGCGCCGAACTGTGGTTGTCCGCTCCGAACGAATGCTGCAACATCCGCAAGGTGGATCCCTTAACGGACATTTTAAAAAATTACGACGCATGGATTACGGGAATCCGCAGGGATCAAGCACCGACCCGGGCAAATGCCAAAAAGGTTGAATATGATGTAAAATTCGGGCTTGTTAAATTTAACCCACTTGCTGGCTGGACATCGGACGATGTTTGGGAGTACATTCGTTCCAACGGTATTATTTATAACGCTCTGCATGATCAGAACTTCCCTAGTATCGGGTGCAGCCACTGCACGAATCCGGTCGCTCCGGGTGAAGACCCGCGTGCGGGCCGCTGGGCAGGCAATGATAAAACGGAATGCGGACTTCATAAGTAAGCGAGTAACCGACATTATTAGAAGACTAAAGGAGAGACATCCATGCCATCTTCAATCGCGCCTCACGGCGGCACTTTAATTAATCGCCTGATTACGGGAAGCGAACGCGAAAAACTTCTTGCAGCGGCGGGAGACCTGCCTCAAATCCGCATAAACAATTGGGCCATTTCCGACCTTGATCTTATTGGAGTAGGAGCATTTTCCCCGCTAACCGGTTTTCTGAATGAAGAAGATTACCATTCGGTTGTCGAACGCATGCGTTTGGCCGATGGCACCGTATGGAGCATACCTGTGACCCTGGCGGTTGAAGAGGCTGCTGCGGAGGAGCTCGCTGTCGGTACGCAAGCGGCTTTGGTGGGAGAAGAGGACGGCGTCGTATACGGTCTTATAGACGTGGCGAGCATTTACAAGGCCGATCAGCAGCTCGAAGCCCGTCAAGTCTTTAAAACGGACGATAAGGAGCATCCTGGGGTACAGAAGCTGTTATCGAGGTCGTCTACCTATATCGGGGGCCCTGTGCAGGTGTTGAATAGACCGAAGCCGGCCAAGTTCGAAGATTTTTACTACGATCCGGCCGAGACTCGTCGAATTTTTGCCGAGAAGAACTGGCGGACTATCGTAGGATTCCAAACCCGTAATCCGGTCCACCGGGCGCATGAATATATTCAAAAATCGGCTATGGAAATCGTCGATGCCCTGTTTCTGAATCCGTTGGTTGGCGAAACCAAGTCCGATGATATTTCCGCAGATGTCCGGATGAAAAGCTACTTCGTTCTCCTTGAAAATTATTATCCTTCGGATCGTGCTTTTCTCGGTGTTTTTCCGGCTGCCATGCGCTACGCGGGTCCGCGGGAAGCGATTTTCCATGCTTTGGTCCGCAAAAACTACGGCTGTACCCATTTTATCGTAGGCCGCGACCATGCGGGTGTAGGCGATTACTACGGTACTTATGAAGCCCAGGAAATCTTCAGTAACTTTACACCGGAAGAAATCGGCATTACGCCTCTTTTCTTCGAGCATAGCTTTTACTGCACGAAGTGCGGGAATATGGCATCGAGCAAAACTTGCCCGCACGACAAAGCTGACCACCTGCACCTGTCGGGCACGAAAGTACGCGCCTTGCTGCGTGACGGCCAATGTCCGCCCCAGGAGTTCACACGCCCGGAAGTGGCGAAAGTGCTCATAGACGGCATGTCAGAGCCTGTAGGCATGTCCGCGCAGTAGGTATAATTGTCCACCCTGTCCCATATAGATGAATGGAGTCTATTGGGGAACAGAGGTGGATTTTTCATGCGGAGACCAAGAAAAAGGTTTGTCGTATGGCTGACCTGGGACAGCGGCATCAAGATCATCATGGCAGCCCTGCTGGTTATGCTGATGGCCTTTATGTACACCTACGAGCTGCCCTCGACACGAACATGGAGCGAATGGTCCATGCCTCTTTCAGGGAAGACGATTGCTCTGGATGCCGGGCACGGAGGACCTGACGGAGGGGCGATCAGCCAATCCGGCGTAATAGAGAAGGATATCAACCTCGCGATCACTTTGTATTTGCGTGATTATTTGCAGCAGGCCGGCGCTATGGTGGTGATGACAAGGGAAACGGATACGGATTTGGCCCAAGAGGGAACGAAGGGACTCAGCCGCCGGAAAACAGAAGATTTGTTAAGCCGCGCCGAATTCATAAACGGCAAGAAAGCCGACTTGTTTATCAGCGTCCACTTGAACAGCATTCCGTCCGATAAGTGGAGGGGCGCACAAACGTTCTACTATCCGAACCATCCGGACAACGCAACCTTGTCCACACTCATTCAGAACGAACTCAAAAAAAATCTGGAAAATACGGAGCGTGTCGCCAAAAAGGCCGATACCGGCGTTTATTTGCTGAAAACCTTGAAAATGCCGAGTGCGCTCGTCGAAGTCGGGTTTTTATCCAATCCGGAGGAATCGAGGCTGCTGGCCGACGATAAGTATCAAAAGAAAGTTGCCGCGTCCGTTTATCAAGCGATTCTGCGTTATTTCTCCGGGGAGAAAGTGCGTTCGTCCTAATCGGTATGTTATAATGATCTGAACAGAAATAAGCCTACCGAGGTGGAACAGATGGTGACCAAAGAGCTTATCCGGCAATCGCTTCAGCCTATAACAGATCCGACTTACGGAGCTTCTATCGTAGAACTGAACTTCGTTAAAGACGTGGTCATTAAAGAGAACCGTGTTTCTCTTACGTGTGTTTTGTCCGTTACGGATGAAAGCTACAAAGCAAGTATAAAAGAACGCATTGAATCCGCTTTGTCCCAAATCGGAGCCGAAGGGGTTCATATTCGTTTTCGTGAAATAACGGATTATGAGAAAAACCAGCTCTCCGCTTATGAGGGTGCATCTGAGACGGGAAGCTTTGAGACTGCCGACACCAATGCCGGAACGGGACAAGAAGCGGCTCCTTTGCTGAAACCCGATTCCCTCGTCAATTTTATTGCCGTCGCAAGCGGTAAGGGCGGCGTAGGGAAGTCTACCGTAACGGCGAATCTCGCTGTTGCTTTGGCGCGTCTCGGTAAGAGAGTGGGAATTATGGATGCGGACATCTACGGCTTCAGTATTCCGGATATGATGGGAATAGAGGAACAGCCTCAGCTTGTTAATAACCGGATTATCCCCGTAGAAAAATTCGGCGTTAAAGTTATCTCCATGGGTTTCTTTGTGGAGGATAATTCGCCGGTGATCTGGCGGGGACCTATGCTGGGCAAGATGCTCCATAACTTCTTCCACGAAGTGGACTGGGGAGAACTGGACTACCTGCTGCTCGATCTGCCTCCCGGTACGGGCGACATCGCGCTGGATATTCATCAGCTTCTGCCGCAAAGCAAAGAGATCCTAGTTACGACCCCTCATGCTACTGCCGCATTTGTAGCAGCCAGAGCGGGTGCCATGGCCGTGCATACCAAACATGAGATTATCGGTGTGGTGGAGAACATGGCTTACTACGAGTGCTCCAAATGCGGGGAGAAGGACTACGTCTTCGGCCGCGGCGGCGGGGGCATGCTGGCGGAACAGCTGCATACCCGATTGCTTGCTCAAATTCCATTGGGCGCACCGGACAATCATATTTCCGAGCCGGATTATTCCCCGTCGGTTTACAAAGAAGATTCCACCACCGGCCAACTTTATCTGGAGCTGGCACGGAGTGTCGTTCAACAGACTCAAAAGGACTGATGCGCAAGCATCAGTCCTTTTTTTAATATTCGGAGTCCTGATCCTTCTTACCCTTTTTGTTCGGGGATTCCTTCTCATCCTGGCCTTGATCTCCTTGATCGCCTTCCTGGCCTTGATCTTGTTTGCTTTTTTGGTCCCCCTGGCCCTGTTGACCGCCTTCGCCTCCGGATCCTTGTCCGCCCTTACCGCCTTGTCCTCCGCCCTGTCCACCTTTTCCCCCTTGGCCACCCTGGCTTTGGCCGCCGGCACCTTTAGGTACGATGCCCTCTTCCATGACTTTTCTCATAATGGTGAGCATCTGAGCTTGGAACAAGGGGCTCTGGAATGATTCCTGAATGACATTCATCATCTGTTGGCGGTATTGGGTCGTCCGGGTCAGTTCCATCATGAGCTGCTGGTATTCCGGATTTTTCATGACTTGCAGGAGCTGTTTCTGATACTCCGGATCTTTCATGAGATCCTTGTGGAGCTGCTTATTCTGCGTACTCACTGCCTTGGCGAAATCACCGGCGAAACGAGGGTCTTTCATCATATCCCTTACGAATTTACTGCTTTCCGTGCTGGTCAGAACATCCTTAACCGCCGTTTGCATCTGCAATTTTTGACCGTCGGTCAACATGCTGACAGAGGAATTGCCCGAACCTGCCGAAGATAAGCCGGAGCGGGCCGCTTTATCGATCGCCGCGCGGCCCTCGTCCGACTTTAGAATGTCAAGCACCATGGATTTGGTTTCTTTATAATTGCCCTGGGACGATGAAGACCCCTGTGAAGAATTATCGGAACTGCAGGAAGCCAAGAGAATAACTGCAACTAAGGCAGGAACATAACGCACTGTTTTCCGATTCATTGTGCACACAAGCTCCTTTCCCCTAAATTAGTACCGTTAGTATGTGTGGGGGGGAGCCTTTTCATAAACGGATGAAATGGTTGATTGCTGAGAAAGTTGGGCGGATTTGGCCGTTTCAAGAAAATGTATGTACAGGAACCGGGGGAGTTAATAAACCTGTTTAAACGACTGTTCTTCCACGGCTTTATTTTCAGTCTGCGCCTGTTTCATCAGCTCCGTGACCGTCACGAATTCATACCCCTTGCTCTTAAGCTGGTCAATAATGGCGGGAAGGGCTTCATGGGTTTGTTTACAGGAGTCGCTGGCATGGAGCAGAACGATATCGCCGGGATGCGCTTTACTTACAACGCGGTTGATAATGGTATCCACTCCGGGATTTTTCCAATCCAGTGAATCCGTATCCCATTGAATAACTTTATATCCCAGCTGGTCCGCAATACCGAGAACCCGTTTGTCGAAATCGCCGTTGGGCATACGAATCAGATTCGGACTTTTGCCGGTAAACTCCTTTAGGACTCCGTCAGCGGTCTGAATTTGTTTGCGGATCTCTTCGTCTCCCAGACTGCTGTAGTTTACATGCTTATGGCCGTGACTTCCGATCTCATACCCGTTCTTGATAATTCGGTTTACAATATCGGGGTGGCTTTTGCTCCAGGGCGAGGAAAGAAAGAACGTCGCGTTTTTGATACCTTTTTGCTCCAGCACATCCAGGATCGGATCTGTACGCGTTTCCCCCCACGAGATGTCGAACGTCAACGCAATCTGTTTCTTTTCCGTTTTGACATTGTAAATTGCCGCGGGACCCCCGCTTGAAAAAACGGCCATATTCCCCCGTTCGGAATAGACGATACCTGCGGCGAAAACTACGGCGACACCGATAAAGACGGCTTGTTTTATTTTCTTGCCGTTAAAGACGTAAAAATGGCTCACGATTGCTCTGGCCTCCTTCTCCTTGGGCTTGTATTCCGGCTTAGTAAAATGTATGCTCGTACCATCGAGTTATGCGTTAAAGAGAAAGGAGAACAGGAAATTGAAGTGGAGAGAGCTGTTTAAGCATTTCGGAGAAATGAAGCATTACCTGATTGCTTCCGTTTTGGTTTTCGCAGCCGGTTTAGTACTGGGGACTATGTATCCGGACCGCTTTCAGGCTTTTCTGGACCAGCAGATGAAGGGCCTGGAGAAAATTTCGGAACTGGTTAAAGGCAAAGAAAATCTTAACCTCTGGTTGTTTATCGTTATTTTTCTGAACAATGCGATCAAGTCATTGATGTTCGTATACCTAGGATTGTTTTTCGGTATTCTTCCCTTAATGGTGCTCCTGGTAAACGGGATGCTGTTGGGGTATGTCATTCAATATCAGATGGAAGCGCAGAGCCTTGCTTATGTTCTAAAAGGAATCCTGCCGCATGGAATTCTAGAGATTCCGGCTATTATCGTGGCCTGCGCCTACGGACTTCGACTCGGTATTCTTGTTATCAAAATGATCGGGGGACTCTTCTCTTCCAAAAGAAGCGGGAACGCCGCGGCAGAGTTTAAGCGTGTTATGAGGCTGACCCGACCGTTAATTTTGCTTGTCGTAGGAACGTTGCTCCTTGCGGCTGTCGTGGAAAGCACAGTGACTCTGTGGCTTTTAAAAGGATAACAATTGTAAAAATTTTCTTGAACCCCGTCATAAAAATGACAAAACATGAGCATAACAGTAAAGCGGAACGGTTGCCTGCGTCCGAATGGGGGCAGGAGCCTTCTCGCTGTTGTGGATGCAGAGTCGATTTTGAGGGGAGCTAGAATAAGTTGATGCTTGGATTTCTTTTTAATGACAGGGAATGCAGAGAACTGGACTATGTGCTAAGGAAAGAATTAGACGAAATGCTCTTCGACCTTAACGATAAGAGAATGGACGAGGAGATTAAGAAAGCTATAGAATCCCGATATAAGGTTATCTTCCGGATGTACGCCAGGCTTGCTTCGCCGAGGGAAATATCTAAGTACGCCAGGAACCGGGTCCAGCATCAAAAAAAGTCTTGACTTAAGTTGAACTTTCATGGTAAATTAAATTTCGCTGATTCGACAAAGTTTTCATTTAACAAACCAAGCAAAAAAGAATTTCGAAAAAAAGCTTGCAATGAATAGTCGATCTGTGGTATATTGAGAAAGTCGCCGCTGAAAGTTAGCGGGTTAAGACGAGGTTACAAAACGATAGAAATTGTCCTTTGAAAACTGAACAACGAGTGATTGAAGCGTCTCAAGCAATTGAGACATTAATGAGAAGAAATTCTCGTCAGCAACGAATTTTTGAG
>NZ_JBGBYL010000017.1:0-61213 GCF_041260495.1 Paenibacillus sp. RC84 | reverse complement strand
TATGCGGCCAAGGAGCTGCAGCGGCGCGGGATTAATGCGGACCGGCAAAAGCTGCTTGCGACGATTGAGGCCGCCTGGATGCAGTATAATAAACCCAAAGCAAAATAATGTATAAAATAAAGCCCCCGCGCCATTAGGCCGGGGGTCTATTCTTATTTCACTTTGACGAACTTCTGAACAAATTGTTCTCGTCCTTGCTTAGTGAAATGTTTATTTGAAATCTGTTCTTTCCATTTCTCGTTACTCTTATCTGCATTTAATTCCGCGAATTTAACCCCGAAAAAATCCTCTACACTCTTTTTATCTAACTCAACAGAAGAGGTCTTTCCTTCAAATGGAATATTGATGTTGACAGAACCGAGATTCGGGAATTCCTTGAACAAACGAGTGGATTCTTCCATTAGAATTTTATTCACTGCATCGCCGGTTGAAAAATACCCTTTGAAATCTTCTTCTTTTAAGTTGGAGTCAGGCTTCGCTTTTTTGAAATCTTGATAGTTTGCAAAATAGTCGACCTGCGCTTGACTGCCATTTTTTACATCGGCCGTTTTAATAAAAGTGCCGCCTTTTAGTTTGGAGGAATACTCAACGAATTTTCCGACTTCATCTTTTGTCAAAGCTGCCGGTGCTTCGGTTTTGGGTGCTTCGGTCGGTTTAGTGGTGGTTTCTGCTTGTGGAGTTGCGTCGGCTTTTTTCGTTGGCTCCGAGCTGCAGCCAGCGGCTAAAACCAAGGCGGCGACGGATACAAAAAGAATCTTCTTCATTTTCTCCCCCTATGAACGTAAATCATATTTAAAATACAAATGCTAGTTTATCAGATGCAGGGAATTATATCCATATGATTTGAGACTTTCAGTTAGTTCAAATTTCCATCAATCAAAACGATGTGGAGAATTGCAATTATGTAAGCATAAAACAGCAAGATTATGACTAAGTTACCTGTTTCCCCGTCGTCTGGTCGTCTTTTTTTCTTTTTCATGATTGTCCACCCGTCCGATAAATTACATATATTGTAACTTAAGTGGACCCATAGGTACAATGACGCTTGTAGGAGTGAGCGAAAATCTGCTCACTACCGCTTACCTTCTTCGGTGTCAATCCATTCATACAAGTCATCCATATAACAATTGAGGATTATTGCTGCTTCCCTGGTTTTAACCAAAGATAAGCGCTTCTCACCACGGACGACTTTAGAAATGAAGGAATCTGAAAGGTTTAATCGTTGGGCCAATTGTGCTTGTGTCATACCTTTACTGTTTAGGAGTTCGGGTAAACGGCTTCTCCCAATACGGAGCGCCAAAGAAACGTACCTCCTTCGCAGACAAATTCATGGTGTTGGGTAAATTGTATCACGCGTAACTCACATAAGGTAATCGCCTATTGAAAGAAAAAAAATCTATATATATAATGGGAACAAATGTTTGTTTTGGAGGCGCCAAATGCTAACCGATATGGAAAGAAAAATTCTCCGTATTCTGTATAATTTCTCATCCATAAATAAACGGATGCCAAGCCGCGTTGAGCTGGGACGTAAGTCGGGGTATACAGCGGACGACATACAAAAGGCATTAGGAGGGCTTAAAGAAAAAGGATATATTTTTGGTGAAAAATTATCAGAAATAGTAATTTTATATGCGTGGGAGAAAAGAAACGAGTCTAGAGAAGAAAGAGGAAACAACCAAACGACCGGATTATATGGGCAAAATTGATTGCATAATGAACATGTTTCTTCTATTATATATACGAGGTAGAGCAATCAAAAAAATCACAAAAAAATCACGTTTTTTCCGATTGAATATGAAATCATACGATACAAATTCAGCATGAATACAAAAAAAAGCTGATTTTAGTAAGAAAACGGTCATCAACGAGCTTGGGTGAGACTGATGGTTAAATGGGCGGCATGATGTAAGATAGGCTGCAAAGCCTGTAGTGGCAAGGTTTCTCCTTGGAGAAACCTGGTTTGCCCACATTGTGTAAAACGAAGACACCTTAGAGTGATGGAAATCGCTCTAAGGTGTCTTCTATTATTTAGGCTCTGTTATTGTTAAATGTTGATTTTCGAGCAAAAGAAAACCGCCTCTTATACGGGCGGTGATTGCACTATCGTTCCCGTTAGCGTAACAAACTTTAATCATGGAGAGGGGTAGCACAGACTTGCTTGGATTGAGCCAATGCACACGATTCCCGAATATACAATTAGGTTTATTGAGCTTTTAGAGCTTGTTTAATTTTATCATTTAAATCTTTATTTCTCGCAATAGTAATGTATTCGTCCGATTTATTAAAATAGTTTTCTGCGCCTAGGATTAATAGTCGGTCTACACCATTTTCTGAAACTACATATTTATATTCCCCATTATCAGTAGCTTCCTGTACTACAATATCTATTTCCTTGCCGTTCTTACGTTCAAGATGTACAAGTTCGAATATTCCCATATCTGTTTTAATGTACATCGAGTTATTAGGATTTGTATTAAAGAATGCAGTGTACTTAGAGTTATGAATTTCTTGAATGTTGAGCCCCTCATTGTATAAATGATCGAGCATCTCCTTAGCATGTTGATATTCGCTTGGTATAACTAATGGTTTTGATTCCTCTTGTGAACACCCGAGAGTCAAGGTGCTTAAAACTAATACGAAAATGATACAAATTTTTCTTAACAAAAAAATCACCTCCTAAACTTGATCCACTCTTTCAAAGCTTCAAGCAAAGTCGCTTCGGAATTGCCTATTTTCTAGTAGAATGGCAATACTGTGATTGGAAGGGACGAAACAATATTAGAAAACAATCCGCTTCCACGCGCATACCACATAATATAAGCACAAACAGGAGATACCGCCGCGCAACCCTTTATGTTTCAAGCATCTGAAATTCACGGAATAGTTTATCCTTGTTAAATGGAATTTTTACAAACACGTTTTCTCCACTGGCAAGAGTAAGTTTGTATACATCAGAACTAAATGACTCTGGAACATCTTCAACATTCAAGACGTTCAACTTTAACTTTTCTATAACTTTTAGAATGGAACTCATATGTTACCTCCTGTAATGATCAGGAGCAGGTCGCCGCGGCGCCTGCTCCAGTTCTGATAATTGCACTATCGTTTCCCGTGAGCTTAATATTTCTGCCTAGCATTGTACAGAGGGTTTTCTTTTCTTTATTAAATAAATCATTCTATTTAATTTAATTCCTCCAACATGTATAGCTCAACATCACTAGCATTTGGTTTCAAAGTACGAATGCCAGTAGGCCATATATTCAAGACTCGTTGATTTTTACGATCGCCAATCATAGTTGAAGAAACATCGATCGTTATTTTGTCTACAAGAACGTTGTATTTGGGCACTATGTAGATGCGAACAGCTACCTTTGAATCAAAATATTTGCCGTTTATGTGATGCTGCGCTTCGCCAACCTTGGGTACAGTATGCTTTCTTAAAAGGAGCACTTCCTTTACTTCAAATGACCCATTCTCAAGTCTTTCCCGCATGGCAGATACGTCCCCAGCATTGAAATAAGTTACAGGATCCTCTCCTACCCCATGTATGTTGATATTTATGGGTGCACGATGTTGAGAATTTTCTATTTCATTTTCAGAAATACTGTGAACAATATAATAAGCATCTTTAATATCTTCTACCGGATAAGCTTCTTTGTACGAATTTCTATACAATTCACTTAATGGATATTGTATTTTATCCCAATATGGTGAGTCTGGGTCATTAGCGTCGATGATATAAAGTCCGGTAATGTCACCGACGAAAAAATCGGTCTCTATATGTAACTTTGTCGTATCAAATTTATTGGCATTTTCTATGCCGAGAAAATTCGACCAAACAGTGAACAGATTAGTTGAATGCCAGAATACTTCTGCGACTTCCAAAGTATGTCGGTCAATCGGTAAACTTTCCCCCGCATTATAAGAAAGGACTCGTTCAATAACTACTACAGCCTGAGCACGAGTTGTGGCGGAATCAAGTGATAATTCGGTAGAGCTTGTGCCCGTCATCAGCCCTCGCCTTACCGATTCATACACCATTTGTTTGGATTCCATATTTTTGTGCATCGAATCGATGTCCTGTATCCTACTTTGTGGGGACGATTCAACCAATTGCTTAAAACTCCTTTGTCGAGTAGCCCTCTCTAAAGTCAATGCCATGTCACCACGGGTGAGTGGTTGATCCCATCCTTTCTGATAATCCCCCTGATAAATACCGCTTTTACCTGCCGATTTGTAAATTGGGGAAAACCAAGATTCCTCCGAGAGCTGGGATTCGATGGGGATTTTTAACGCTCGCACCATCATAGCCAAAAACTCTTCTCCACTCACAGGAGCTTCAGGCTTGAAAGTTCCATCTTGATAACCATTTACATAACCTTTAACGACTGCTGATTTGATTTGCGCTTCAGCCCAATGCCCGGAAATGTCTTTTAAGTTTCCTATGTTCGCTGCTCCTACATCGGGCATAGATGCTAGTGAAAAAATAAATAAAAAAGTGATAATAATTTTTGCCTTCAATTCTGCCACCCCATCCGGTAAATTTAGGTATCTACGAATGTATCGACAAGTTAATGATTCAAGTTTAGTTAGGAATTCCGACTCAACTAACCTGCCCGTTAGCGGGGCGAAGGGCTGCCACGCGGCAGCCCTTCACTGTTTAACTATCGTTCTGCGTTAGATTCCTGTAGATGGATAAATTTCAGCTTTGTAAAAAAAGGAGCGCCTCTGTACGATGGAAGTACGCTACGGGTCCAAAGCCCTCCATGTTGACTCCTGTCCGAGAGGACAGCGAAGATCACGCACGGAAAAATGGTTCTCTTTAAGCAAATCCACCTATCTTGGGTACAACCATTTGAGAGGAAGATTGATTTGGGAAGCGATTGTTACCCATTGTGCAGGTATGGACGTGCATCAAAAAAACATTGTGGTTTGTGTCATGATCGGTTTACCCGATGAAACGCCAACCGCCGAAACCCGCTCTTTCCCGACCACAACGAAGCACTTGTTATGAAATGCTGCGTTAGATGGAATCCAAGGGAGTTGGGCAGTCATGGAAAGTGCAGGAGTATATCGGAAAAAATAGGTGCTGGCTTTCGGGCGCGTCATCTCCCAGCGAAATTTGTATTCAAGTTGCATTTGTCTGGGGATAATCTCAACATTGACTACAGATTTTGATTGATCTTCGTCAAAAGTTGTTGAAGAACTTGCTGATCGTCTTCGTTGAGATTCTGAACGATCTTCTCTTCTACTCGTTGGAAGGATAGTTCGAAGTCATTGATCAAGGCAAGGCCCTTGGGCAGAACGTAGATGTTCTTCTGCCGTTCGTTATGAGCGGGGATCTTCCGTTCGATATATCCCTTCTTCTCAAGTCCCTGAAGCATGCTTGTGATGCTTGCTCCGCGCACATGGAAACGTTCGGAGAGATCTTTCTGAATAAGGCCTTGCTCCTGATGTTCATGGATGAAGGCTATTAATTTTCCCTGCTGAGAATTCAAGCCCAGTTCTTTAATGCTCTCATCGGCTTGTTTCTTTAATTTAAGTCCGATAAGCTGCAGCATTTCCAGAAACGGGGTGCCGGGGTTGGTATCCATGCTGGACTCCTCCTGTCTAACGATTAAATTTCTAATTGTAAGTAATAAAACTATATAAGAATGAATGAATAGTGTCAACGGAACCGGTGGTTAGTTAGGGCTTGCTGAACGATCAATATGTTTGCAAAATCCTAGTTAGGATACGGATAGAAGTCGAATAAAAATATATTGACTATTAGAATTCTAAGTGTTAAATTTTGAACAATCAATCACCCAACTTAATTACACACCAATACACAAGAAAGCTGGAGGAATTAGACATGAATTCATTGAATGGAAAAGTAGCGTTGATCACCGGATCTTCTAGAGGAATTGGACGCGGCATTGCCGAGCGGTTATCGGAATTGGGGGCCAAGGTGGTCATTAATTATTCGAATAGCGCAGAGGATAAAGCCTTGTGCATTAAGGTTTCCCGCAAGGGGAAGACCGCTTGACTAGATCTGTTAAAAAGGCCTCTCAGAGTTCATATCTGAGAGGCCTTTTACGTGCGTCTTTTTCATCCTGTATGGATAAGGTTTTAAAAAATGTTGATTAGATGTGAGAAATTTTATATCTTGTAAACTACTTTACAGAATATTTAGTAAGTAATTAATAAAATGAAGGCATACCCAATTAATTGTGAGTGGTTCCTAAAGAAATCAAGCGCGCCTTGTCTTCAATCACGTACTTGCCGTTTTGTTTGGAAATGACGCCGGTTAGTTCCAATTTTTTCAGGGTTTTTGCCGCTGTCACCCTTGATGTGCTCACTAGATTGGCCAATTCTTGGTGTGTGAAGCCGATTCCGATGAACTCTTTTTCACCGCTTTTTAACCCGTACGTATCAACTAACTGTAAAAGCGTGTGACAAATTCGCTGGATGGCGGAATAAGAGCTTAATTGCAATAATTGGGATGACATGATTCTCATTTTTAAGTTTACCAAAAGCAAAACTTGTCGCGTGAGTTCAAAATTGCTTTTCAACGTTTCTTCGAGTTTTTTTCGATCAATTTTAATTAAAGTAGCTTTACTGGCGGCAATAGCGCTATGGTTGTACGATGCAACGTTATCAAAGATGCCGTTTTCGCCAATCATTCCGTTTTTTCCAATGATTGCGATCGTTTTTTCGACGCCGTTAAGGGAGGTCACATATAATCGAATACGTCCGTTCAGAACCAGATAGACAAAATCATCAGGTTGATTTTCCAAGAAGATAAAAGCATTTTTTTGAAAAACCAGTTTTTGTCCAAGTTGAGGGAGCGGATGCCAATGAAAAGCCAAGCTCTCCAGCCAAGATGTTACCGAAGAATTGATAGCGCTTTCTATCTTGGTCATAGTCATTCTCCTCAAATATAAATTGAAAGCGAGCGATTTCTGTGGACTATCCTTTTGGTAAGGAAAGACAATATTTTCCGATATTGAAAAACAAGATTCAGCTGTCCAGTTGTTCGCAAAGCGCGATGAGCCTTCAAGTGGAAGCGGCCATAAAAGAGTATACCGACGGTTGGTTAGCAGAAGGCATGGACTGGACGGGCTGGGTGCATCGGGTAGAGATGGCTAAACAATCTTTTGCCACACTGATTAATGCGTCACCCGATGAAATTGCGGTGCTTCCGTCCGTTTCATTAGCGGCGGCGGCAGTTGCATCCGCGCTGCAATTTACAACACGCAGGAATAAAGTCGTGACCACCGAAATGGATTTCCCTTCAATCGGGCACGTCTGGTTGGCTCAACAATCTCGGGGGGCCCAAGTCGCATTTGTTCCAAGTGAAAACAACGAGATTCCCATTGAATTTTATGATCAATGTGTGGATGAACAAACGTTGATCGTCTCTATGTCGCATGCTGCTTATTATAATGGACTTAAACAAGATTTAAAACAAATTTCCTCCATTGTTCACGATAAAGGGGCATGGCTATTTGTTGATGCGTATCAGTCAGCGGGTTGTGTTGCTATAGATGTTAAGGAGATGGACGTAGATTTTCTTGCGGCAGGAGCTCAAAAGTACTTGCTGGGGATACCGGGAATCGCCTTCCTATATGTGAAGAAAGAACTTGCCAGTGAATTGCAGCCTTCCATTACCGGCTGGTTCGGCCGAATAGATCCTTTTTCGTTTGATGTTAAATCGCTGGATTATGCGGAAGGAACAAGACGTTTTGATACGGGAACTCCTCCAATGATCAACGCTTACGCCGCTCATGCAGCGCTGGAACTGATTAATCAGATAGGTGTCAATCGAATTGAGTCCTATCTTAACGAATTATCGAGCTTTGCCATTTCTTATGGACAAGAAAAGGGATTAACCATCGCAAGCCCGCTAGATCTCCAGCGAAAAGCAGCGAATACGGCATTTCATTGCCCGAACGCATCCCTGATCGAAATGAAAATGAGGGAAAGAGGAGTTATTGTGTCGGCGCGCAATGATGTCATTCGGATTGCACCCCATTTTTATAATAAAAAAGAAGAAGTGGCTATTGCAATTGATACGCTGTATGAACTGAAATCGCAATTTGCAGGCGTCTAAATTTGAACAATGGAAGAGATGATGCTCACTGAAAAAGACTTTGTACCGATCAAGTTTGGAATCATTTGTTTGGTTACCGATATGTAGGGGGAAAGTGTATGATTTATAATACGATCGGCATGTTCTAAATACAGCTATTCTTTAAATTGTATGCGCTTACTTTTACGGCGCAATCCAATCTTAATTATCAAGAAAAAGGGAGAAATGCTAGATGGCTAACCAGAAAATTTTCAAGAACGCATTGCTCATAGACGGAAAAAGTAACACGGTACAAAAAGAAGCTCTAGTAATGGTGGAAAACGAGAGAATCACGTATGTTGGCTTATACGATGAAACCATCGTGCAACAAGCCGGTGATGCGGAGCTGTTCGATCTAAAAGGCATGACCTTGATGCCGGGAATGATTGATACACACGTGCATCTGTGTATGGCAGGCGAGCCGAGCACCTTCACCGACATGGTCATGGATACACCGGCGTTCGCCGCAATTAAAGGGGTAGAAAGAGCCAAACGCTCGCTCGAAGCAGGATTTACGACACTTCGCACAATGGGCGAAAAGGGGCATATTGATATCGCCATTAAAAAGGCAGTCGAACAAGGAATCATCGTCGGACCCACCATTTTTGCCAGCGGAAAAGCATTGACCATAACAGGCGGGCACGGAGATATGTTTCCTGAAGGAGTAAGTGTGGATGGAATCGGCATCGTATTGGACGGTGTCGACCAAGCAAGAAGAGCTGCTCGAGAGCAGTTAAAGCTGGGTGCCGACAACATTAAAATGATGGCTACGGGCGGAGGAATGTCACCTGGTCCGGGAACGATCGCCCAATTAACCATTCAGGAAATGCAAGCTGCCGTAGAAGAAGCGGTGAAATTCGAGAAAGTCACAGCCGCCCATGCCATTGGTGTAGAGGGGATTCATAATGCTTTGAAAGCCGGTGTTCGAACTATTGAGCATGGGACATTCTTAGACGATCAAGGGATTGAACTCTTTTTGGAGAAAAACGCTTATCTTGTCCCTACACTCTCTGCTTTTAAAACGATTAAATACGGCAGAGCGGGTGGAGTCCCCGAACACCATCTTAAAAAAGTGGAATACTACCAAACTGCCCATGAAGCCAATTTACAAAAGGCGATTGCGGCAGGCGTCAAGATTGTCGCGGGTACGGATGCGGGAACCCCTTTTAATTATCACGGGGAAAATGCGTATGAACTGGAATGTCTCGTGAGAAACGGTTTGTCTGAAATGGATGCGATTAAAAGTGCTACGCAAGTAGCCGCAGAAGCCCTTCGTTTAACGGAACTAGGGGTCATTGAGACGGGGAAAATCGCAGATATGATCGTCGTCGACGGGAATCCGCTGCTTGATATCAAAATCCTTCAAGATAAAGCGAGAATCAAGCGGGTCTATAAAGGAGGGCGACTCGTTCATACCAATTCTGCTGAGTGCTGATTCTGATCATGGAAAAAGCTTGAGGGGGTTAACTAGAATGAGAAATTATTATTGGCTGGTTATCATTCCGTTTATTGGAATGCTCGGAGGTGCCGTTGTCTTTAATCAAGTTACTCCTTACGTATTAGGATTGCCTTTCCTGCTCTTTTGGATCTTGCTGTGGATTGTTCTCTCTTCGCTTACGATGCTGGTAATTTATCAGCTGGATAAATCAAACGGATTGCTCGATAAGGAGGGCGATGACTAATGAATACGGCTCTGCTCATTATGCTTGGGTTTCTTTTGCTGTCTCTCTTTCTCGGGTTAATGGCGAGAAGAGGAAAAGATATGAATATGGAACAATGGGCTGTAGGGGGACGGGGATTTGGCACCGTATTCGTTTTTCTATTACTCGCCGGGGAGATTTACACCACTTCTACTTTCCTTGGGACAAGCGGTTGGTCCTACTCCAAAGGCGGCCCCGCATTTTATATCCTCTGTACCTCTTCCTTAAGCTATTTACTGGGGTATTGGCTGCTGCCGCCGATTTGGAGATATGCAAAAGAGCACAAACTCGTTTCACAATCTGATTTTTTTGCCATCAAATACAAAAGCAAAGGTTTAGGTGTATTGGTAGCGATTGTAGGTGTCTTGGCACTCATACCGTATCTGATTTTGCAATTTAAAGGATTGGGGATTATCGTATCCGCAGCTTCATATGGTTCGATTTCGCCCTCTCTTGCCATTGTCATCTCTACCATCGTCATCACGGTTTATGTAAGCGTTTCCGGTATTCATGGATCGGCTTGGACGGCAGTCATGAAAGATATATTAATCTTTATAATCGTTCTCTTTTTAGGTATTTATCTTCCCTACCACTATTATGGCGGTATTCAATCGATGTTTGAGGCAGTGAATGAAGCGAAACCGAACTTTTTGCTTATTCCTGAAAAGGGGTTATCCTTCTCTTGGTTCATTTCGACAACCTTGCTCACTGTGATCGGCTTCAGCATGTGGCCCCATACTTTCGCAGCTTATTTTTCCGCGAAAAGCACGAACGTATTTAAGAAAAATACGATCATCATGCCCCTTTATACACTGATGCTGCCATTCGTATTAATCGTTGGGTTCACGGCTATCTTACAGGTCCCCGGATTAACCGGTCCCAATGGAGATTTGGCGCTGTTAAAAATATCGATCCAAACGTTCGACCCTTGGCTCGTTGGATTAATCGGAGCTGCAGGATTATTAACAGGGGTCGTTCCCGGCTCCTTGCTGCTCATGGCTGCTTCTACAGCTATCGCGAAAAACATCTACCAAGTAATCTTTCCTGCAACCACAGATGCGGGGCTTAGCAGAGTTGCCAAGATGATCGTTCCGATTATCGCTCTCGTTTGCATGTTTTACGCCATTTTCAACAGCAGCACGATCATGACCCTGCTCCTGATGGGCTATAATTTTGTAACCCAATTATTCCCGCCCTTACTCGCTTCTCTGGTCAATAAGAGATTCTTCACCAAGCAAGGCGCTGCAGCCGGAATGCTCGTCGGTGTTCTCACTGTCATCATTATTACACTGAACGACCTTACGATAGCTCAGCTATTCCCAGGTTTGCCGCAAGCCATTCAAGAATTAAATATCGGGTTCATCGCCGTACTTCTAAATACTGCAGCGTTAATCCTCGTCAGCATGCTTACACGCAAACAAGCTATTCATATGAATAACGTTGGCTTAGATAAGGGGGC
Source organism: Paenibacillus sp. RC84 (assembly GCF_041260495.1). NCBI lineage: Bacteria > Bacillati > Bacillota > Bacilli > Caryophanales > Paenibacillaceae > Paenibacillus > Paenibacillus sp. RC84. The sequence goes on along the minus strand of NZ_JBGBYL010000017.1, from coordinate 49,938 downwards.
TTAACATGAAAACCTACATTCGGAATGTCACTTTATATAACGGACGAGGCAACAAAACGGAAGGCGCCAATATCCTTTTTGATGAAACCGGAATTCTTGGATTAGGTACCTATGATCTGACGAGTCAAGCTGATCTGGTCATTGATGGCACAGGTTTAACCGCACTACCTGGTCTCATTGACTTGCATGTTCATTTGACAATGGATGGCAGTCCCGATTCCATGGGCAAAACAATCGCGGATTCGGCTGGTATTGCTGCCTATCGCGCACTTGTTAGTGCAGGGAAACAGATTCAATCAGGCGTAGTCACCGTTAGAAATTGTGGCTCCAAATACAATATAGATATTGAACTGCGAAAAGCGATTGAAGAAGGGATTGTAAAAGGCCCGAGGATCTTTGCTTGCGGTCAACCGATTACGATGACAGGCGGCCACTGCCATATGTTCGGTACAGAGGTAGATGGCATCGAGGAAGTTCGAAAAACAGCGAGGAGCAAGATAAAAGAAGGGGCCGACTTTCTTAAGCTCATGGCTACAGGCGGTGGACTAACACCCGGGGTAAAGGCAGGAGCTTCCCAACTAACTGAAGAAGAATTAGCTGTCGCTTGCCAAGTTGCCAAAGAGGCAGGAAAACGAACAGCCGCACATGCCCAAGGCAACGAGGGGATCAAAAATGCGATTCGTGCAGGCGTGACAACGATTGAGCACGGAGTCGAGCTGGATGATGAAGCGATCCAATTGATGAAAGACCGTAACACGTATCTCGTCCCGACACTGGCGGCTCCCTATCAGATTGTAAAGAATGGAACGGCTGCCGGCATACCCGAGTTTGCGGTAAGAAAAAATGAGGAAGCCATGATTCCCCATCGTGAGAGCTTTCGCAAGGCACATAAAGAGAAAATAAAAATTGCCGCCGGTACAGATGCGGGTACCCCGTTTAACCTGCATGGAGATTTTGCAACGGAGCTTGAGCTTATGAAAGAAGAAGGCATGTCCCTGCAAGAGGTCATACACGCCGCTACCTACATGGCTGCCGAAGCGCTCGGCATCGAAGGGGAGACCGGCAGCTTGGAGATCGGGAAATGGGCCGATATCATTCTCCTTGAAGGTGATCCCGAAGCGGATTTCTCTGCTTTTCGTCGAGTAACCCATGTATTCAAAAGCGGGGAAAGCATGTACATGCATGCTTTGGAAGTTTAGGGATAGAGGCTGCCGCGGTGCTGCTCGTTGAGCACGGTATGCTATAGTCCGGAGCAGACTTTTTCGAGAAATCGGGAAGTCTGCTTTTTTGTTGAGTTGAACTCACTACTCTTCGTCGCATAAGTGGAACGATAACGGGAAATTTCGCGTAAGGAATAAAAGTGATAAAGTAACGAGGCGGGTTTCATTGAATCCCATATGGGTTTTTCTGGTATAATAAAAGGAGTAAGAAAGCAGAGGAGGCGCGTAGGGATGACGGAAATCATCAAAGGAATAATTCCCTTGATCAGCAATCTGCTGCTGGCCGTAGGCCATTTCTTTTTGCAGAAGAAGATTGACAAGACCAACTGGAAAGTGCCCCAGCGGGAAGAAGATACGAATTAGACTGCCGGGTACAGAGGCGGTCTTTTTTTTGTGACTATAGACCTATAAAAAATGAGTAAAGCTAAAGCGCAAGGTGCTTTTAAAATTGTGAAAGTTCCCCTTACAAACAATCAAAAAGACGCCATTACGATCGATGGCAACAGTTTTAAACTGATAGATGATCAAAAACGTGAGTTTACTTACTCCACAGAAGCACTAATTGCTTTGGAATCTTCCGTTAAAGATAAAAAAGACTCTTTCTTTTTGAAAAAGCTGAACCCGGGCCTTTCCGCTACCGGTTATGTAGTGTTTGACGTACCTGCAGACGCTAAAGGCTTTGTTCTGGAAGCAAGCGGCGGATTTACTGGCAAGAAGATCAAGTTGAAAGTGGAGTAGTCCAAAGTCAAAAGAAAAAAAAGAAAGTTCCTGAAAAGGAACTTTCTTTTTTATTGCTTAGATAAATTTAGCCGCCGTCAGGAAACGCTTCAGCATCGTTGCGCTTTGTGCGCGTGTAGCCTGCTGGAGAGGCTCAATCGTAGTCGAAGTCATGCCGTCGATGATACCGAGGCTGAGTGCCGCAGCAATTTCATCTTTAGCCCAGACGATCGTATGGGAATCTTTGAACTTAGTCAGCATGGCTTGTCCCTTAGTGATTTCCGTGCTGGTGTTTACCCCAGCGTAGCTAAGAGCGCGAACGACCATAGCCGAAAGCTCTTCACGGGTAATCTGGTTGTTCGGACGGAACGTACCGTCTTCATAGCCGTCCACCAGCTTAAGCTTGGCTGCCGTTGCTACTACGTCCGCATACCACTGGTTGGAAGCTACATCTTTAAACGTGGAGGATCCGCCCGTATTTTGAATGCCCAGAGAACGGACGAGCATCGCTGCGAATTCAGCGCGGGTTACACTGCGGTCCGGCTGGAAGGTTGTGTTCGTCACACCGTCCACAACGAGCTTGTTGGCCAGCATCGTAATGTTCGATTCCGCCCAGTGTCCCTTGATGTCCGAGAAGGTCTTGTTAAGCTCCAGTACACCGTAAATACTGTTGCCTTGACGCTTCACCATTACGTCTGTTTTGCCGTCGCTAAACGAGTAGAAAGCGGGAACGAACGTCATGGTTTTAGTCGTTTCGTTATACAGGAAAGCCGTCGTTTTTGCCTGATTCAGCACGGTGTCGAAGTTCAGGCTGCGAGGCACGTACACATTACTGGTGTTGACCATGGTTGTCTTACCGGCGGAAGTAGCTGCTTCCAGGTTAAAATCAGCCGGAGTACCGATGATTTTACCGCCCATTGCAGCCGCTTCCGTCTGCATCGTGCTGCGCATGCTTTCGGAAACGAACTTCACGGTAACACGGATGTAAAGGTCACTTGCTCCAACGCTTAGAGAGGAGGCAAGGGAGTCGTAGTTAATCGTCGCAAGCGGTACATAATAAACGGCGCTGCCGTTTCTGACCGTAATCTGCTTATTGTCGCCGCTCTCTTTCAGCACCCATGCCGGGATATTTACCATATCCCCGTTTAGAACAATCTCCAGCGTGTCGCCTTTGGCAAGGGCATCTTTCAACGCCTGCGCGTCTAGAGAGCCGTCAGGGCCCGCTTTAATGGAATTCACGGCTGTGCTTCCGTCACCGGGAGTGGTCACGCCTCCACCATTGCCGCCGCCTGTGCTTCCGCCCGGAGTAGTGGAACCGTTATCGGAATCATTGTCGTTACCATTGTTATACGCGGCGTTTTCAACGGTTTCGTACACGGAGTCCACTACCGAGTGTAATTTAACATAACGGTAAGCGGAGTCGACAACCGTTTGGAAATCGTATTTATACTGCTGTTTTGCTTCATCGAAATAATTTGCATAAGTAGCTTTGACTACTCCCACGTATTGACCGCTCGGGCCGTAGAGGAGCAATTCTGTTTCATCGCCGTTTTTGTGGTCTAAGTATACGGAACCTTTCACCGTTCCGTTGTTGAAGGAGACACCGGAATAACTTGTTTGTGCAGAAGCAAGAATCGGCATTAGAGCTGAAAGCATCAGCGTCAAGCACAGCATTTGAGCTGTTTTGGTAAACCATTGATTCATCGGGGCAACGCTCCATTCTCTCTTTTGTTTTCTGTCTGTAATCTTGATCTTAAGTTTCATCTTTTGTCGATTCACCTCCCTCACGATGATAGTTCAAACATGTAAGTATTTAACAAGAATAATTATCCGAACGTTGGAAAAATGAAACAAAAAGATGTGCTAAAAGAACCAGAATACTTTTCACAAGCTGGGATTCTTTGTAATGTGTGATGGAAAATAAGGGTAATTTGATTCTAAAACTACCCAAACGGCCTAATGGATTTTATAATAAAAAGCCTGTCCTCCACGTTAAAGGGAGAACAGGCTTTTTATTTTCATCTTACAGCGGAGGTGTGTTTGTGATAATCTGATCAATCTCTTGCTCGACAGTCGGAGTTAACGCTTTTACTTTGTCCAGAACCGGTTGATCGGTTTTATTTTGCTTTTTCAGAGCAGCCAGATAATAGCGAATGCCCGTCTGTGCATTTTCGTCTTTAAGTTCACCGGCAGTGAAAGGTTTCAATAAGGCTTCCGCATCGGCGTACTTGCCTTGAGCAAAGTACATTTGACCCAGATACAGTCTAATGGGTTCCGTTACATCAAATTCACGGCCCTGCAGCTGTCCTTCGGGAAGTTTGGCCAGTTCCTTCATGCGATCGAGAACTTGCTGGTAAACTTGGAGAGCCTGGTTCCACTCCTTATCTGCCTCAGCCTTATTCTTGGCTGCATACCCTTCAAAACCGGCAGTAACATGGTATTGAATACTTCTTTCATAGAAGGTAATATCCCATGGGTAGTAGTTAAGGCCATTTTGAATAAGCTTCTCAACTTGCTCACGCTCTCCCTTAATCTGAAGGGTGTTTAGTTCACGATCCAGAAGAGATTTATTGTAGGGCTCTTTATCTCGTGCGGTATTGATTAATGCTATTTCTTCGTTTAAGTATTTCTCATCCTGAGTCTGTTTATAAATTTGCGCCAAAAGGTCCACTTTTAATAAGACATATTCAGGGTGATTGCCGCGTAAACTCAGCGCATTATTTAACGGCGTTACAATTTCCGTATAATTTTGCGAAGTTTTCGCCACTTCCAGCGCTTTATTATAAGAACTATTTGCACTCAGATAGCGTGCGGAAACAAAGAGGGTAACGATTGAAAGAACAAGTATAACCGAAGGATACACGTATCTTACCGGTGCGGCTTGTTTGGCAAATTCTTTTGTTTTGACGTCTGCAATCATGGCCCCCAGGCAAAGGAACACAAGCGCTCCAATGTACACATAGCTCATATCAAAGTCGAGCACGCTATGCCCCAGGATAGCAATGACAAAGATGAAATAAACAAAATGTTTGTCGCGTTCCTGTTCTGTGCTGCGGATATAGTTACGAATGTAGATCGCAAAGATCGCAACCAGCAGTACAGCCAGAATCAGGATGCCGACAGCCCCGACTTCAACCAGATACTGCATGAAAAAGTTATGAGCTTGACGGACTGTATATGGGTTGTTCTGGTATTGCTCGTACAAGCTCGACCAAGCGCCGCCGCCTGCCCCGAATAGCGGGTAATCCGCAAAAAGCTTGGAGGCGTCTTTGTAAAAAGTGATCCTCTCAAGTACGCTGTGCTGGCCGAAATTGATTGTCTCCAGGCGGATCCGCACATTTTCGGGAAGCAGGTTTTTGAGCGGAGTGGCCATAACAATCAGGACACCCAGAATCCCCAGTACAATGGAACCAGCCGGAATTGCAAAGGGAGCCCACTTCTTGGTGTAGAAATTTCCGAGCTTGCTTTCCAAAGCTGGAGCAAGGAACCGCTGAACCAGCAAGGCAAGGATTCCGTAAATTACGCTAGCTCCGATAAGCAGCATCCAGCCTTTTCCCGAAAGAGAGGCCGAAAACTCTTTGTTCACATCGATACCGATCGCTGTAATCTTGCTTAAAACGGCGAAGGAGGCCAGAGTTGACAATATCGCATGAACAAGTAGGAGGATTTGCCTAGTTGGCTTCTGAAAGATTAGAATAAGAAAGAAAATAATAGGCAGAAAGATAATCGCGCCGCGTGACAGGGTGAGCATAAAGGACACCAGGACCGGTACGAGGAACAATGCGTGTACCAGAACCTTGGACCAGCTGCGGTTCTTCGATATCAGGAACAATCCTGTACCCCATAGAGCGATCAGGAAGCCCGCATAGGTATTGGCGTACTGGAATACGGACGTCAAACGCAGCCCGTTGGAATCCGTCATGACAGCGTCTTTGTAAATGCCGGTAGCGTCAATAGTGGAGAACCATCCCACGATCGCGCCCGCCAGCTTGCCGTTTCCAAGCCAGTTCATGAGGCCGAAAATTACAATGACATAACCGCTGGTCAAGAGTCCGATATGAATAATTTTGTTGCCTAATGCCGATTTGGTCAGATAGGCTCCGATCAGGAACAGCGTTACGAGCACGATCTGAATAAGCAGGAGGTTAACCGCCGAATATTTGGAAGCGGCCGGCAGCAAGGAAATCAGATAAGTGAGCGGAATTAAAAAGATAAACAAACTCAGCAGATCTTTACGTTCCCGCAGCTTCCAGAAGTAGAAGAAGTAGATTCCCGTCAGGAACAGAAAAATGGAAGCCCATATAACTGCGGAATAAATAGGTCTTTCGAAATTCAGCGAATTTCCGTTAAACAAGGCCTTCTGAAAAGGGGCCCAGAATAAAAACAGGGTTACGAACCCGATCAACAGCCAAAAGATGATAGAACTCTTTTCAGCCTGTTCTCTTTCGTCTAGCTTTGGCTTTTTATACGCGTACATCACAGTCTCCCTCTCCGATAAATCTCGACAATATTTTATCATAGCGGAGAAAATATTCCAATTTATCATTGGATGGGGTACAGTTAAAATAGTATACTGATCAGTGGAACCAGAACGATTAAGGGTTGTACAGCAGCAGGGAGTTGTAAAATGAAAGGACATAGCTTTGTAACGAAGTCAGCCCGGCTGGTGTATTCATTGGCATTGAAACTCAAACCTATGCTAATCCGGGTTATTCCGGGCAAACTCAAAACAAGGTTAAGGGATAAGGTATTGAATGCAGCGTACCCCCAAAGTGTAGCTGTATTTGCAAATGCCAATGAATCTATTAGTGATTTTGACAAGGGAATAAATTTAGTGGGATACAACCGAGCCGAGATGGGCATTGGGGAGTCCTGTAGAATAGCTGCCCGTTCTATTGATGCGGTGGATATTCCTTTCGGGGTTATAAACTTCGAAGTTAACAATCTATCGAGAATGGGAGATTTATCATGGGTACACAAAGAAATCGAGGCTCCTCGTTATAATATCAATATTTTTCATATAAATGCGGACCAGATGATTTTCGTTAACACTCACCTGGGGGATAAGATATTTCAAGGGCGATACAATATTGGATATTGGCATTGGGAGCTTCCTGACTTTCCGGAAGATTGGAAAACTAGTTTCAACCTGGTTAATGAAATTTGGGTGCCATCACGGTTTGTTGCAGATTCTATTGCAATTAAATCGCCTGTGCCAGTTGTACGAATTCCTCACAGTATTCAAGTTCATGTTAATAAAGACATGAACAGAAAGCACTTCAATCTTCCTGAGAAATGCTTTTTATTTATGGGGATGTATGATGTCCACAGTTATCAGGAACGAAAGAATCCGAAGGCTGTTATTGAAGCCTTTAAAAGAGCCTTTTCAGCTGATGATCAGGAAGTTGGACTAGTAATTAAGGTTAATAACTCAGATACTAACCTAAAGGAAATGGAAACCTTGCGCGACGAAATTGCGTCACATAAAAATATCCATTTGATACAAGGGACATTAACTCGTGAAGAGGTTAATAGTCTTATAAACAATGTGAATGTATTCGTTTCTTTGCATCGCTCTGAAGGTTTTGGCTTGGGACTTGCAGAAGCCATGTACTTGGGCAAAGCCGTTATAGGCACTAATTGGTCTGCAAACACCGACTTCATGAACGCTAAAAATTCATGTCCCGTCGATTATAAACTTATTGAAATCGGTCAGGATTATGGCCCGTACAAGGCTGGTCAGTATTGGGCAGACCCGGATATCAAGAACGCTGCAAATTATATGGAACGATTGTTTTCAGACCCTGAATACTATAGTGAAATAGCGGAAGAAGGGCAAAAAACTATTCGTAATGAATATTCACCCGAAAGAGTTGGAGGACTTATAAGAGAAAGGCTTAGGCACTTGAGTTTATTAAGCTAGTTAGTAAATGGAGGCTTTATAAAATGGTTGCTACAGCAGTGATAATGGCAGGCGGTAAGGGAGAAAGATTTTGGCCCAAAAGCCGAATCAATCTCCCTAAACAATTTTTAAATATTTCCGGAAATAAGTCTATGATTCAACAATGTATTACGAGACTTGAAAAGATGATTCCAGCCGATCAAATCTTCATTGTCACGAATGAGTTATACGCGGAGTTAATTCAAGCTCAAATCCCTCATCTTCCATCCGATAACATCATTATTGAGCCCGTTGGACGAAATACAGCACCTTGTATAGGGTTAGCTTCCATCATTATTGAGGAAAAGTTTCCTAACAGCTCTATGGTAGTAATTCCATCGGATCATATTATACACAATGAAGAGGAATTTTTAAGTATCATTCAGACAGGTATCCAAGTAAGTGAGAAGAACGGTGTTGTAACCTTAGGGATATCTCCAAACTATCCAGAGACGGGCTATGGGTATATCGAGACCAGTGGTAGTCCGCAAAGATTGAACAATTTCGAAATTCATAAAGTTAATCAGTTTGTGGAGAAGCCTGATCTTGAGAAGGCTATCCAGTATATAGAACAGGGAAACTACTATTGGAATAGTGGGATTTTTATTTGGAAAATTGATGTTATCAGAGAATACATAAAGCAGCATATGTTAGATATGCATGAGATACTAGAAATCATGAAAGTAAGTTTTCTTTCGGAAGAGAGAAATCAGGTTATACGCAGAGAATTCCCCAAAATGCCGGATCAGTCTATTGACTACGGAATTATGGAAAAGATTAAGGACATCTATATGATTCCTTGTATTTTCGGATGGGATGATGTAGGTAGCTGGACAGCTTTAGAACGAATTGATGATTTAGATGAGAATGGCAATGTTATCCGAGGCAATATTCTAAGTTTAGATACCAAGAAATGCATTATTGAGAGCAATGGGAAGCTAATTGCTACACTTGGCGTAGAAGACTTGATTATAGTGGATACAGAAGATGTAACCCTAATTTGCCGAAAAGATAAGGCTCAGGAGATCAAAACCATTATTAAAGAGTTGAAGATTCAAAAGTTAGAAAAATATTTATAGATTTTAAAAACATGCCGATAAGGAGAAACGATAAAAATGACTAAACGTGCACTTATTACAGGAATTACAGGACAAGACGGTTCTTACTTAGCCGAGTTGTTACTGAGCAAAGGCTACAAAGTATATGGATTAAAAAGAAGAACGAGTGTCCCTATTATGGAAAATATTCAACAAATTAAAAATGAAATTGAATTTATTGATGGAGATCTTCAAGACCTAAGTTCTTTAATTCGAGCCGTTCAGATTGCAGCCCCGGATGAAGTCTATAATCTTGCTGCGCAATCGTTCGTAGCCACTTCATGGGAACAGCCGGTGTTAACCGCCCAAGCAACTGCTATTGGTGTTACGAATATGCTTGAAGCAGTTCGCATTGTAAAACCGGAAGCAAGATTTTATCAGGCATCCAGTAGTGAGATGTTTGGGAAAGTCGTGGAAACCCCACAAAAAGAAACAACGCCTTTTTATCCGCGCAGCCCATATGGAGTTGCAAAAGTTTACGGGCACTGGATTACAATCAATTACCGGGAGAGCTTTGACATGTTTGCTTGCTCCGGGATTCTGTTTAACCACGAGTCGCCTCGTCGCGGGGTTGAATTTGTTACCCGCAAAGTAACGGATGCTGCGGCAAGAATCAAGCTTGGCCTGCAAAACGAACTTCGGATGGGAAATCTCGACGCTAAGAGGGATTGGGGATTTGCTGGCGACTACGTAAAAGCTATGTGGCTGATGCTGCAGCAGGATAAGCCCGATGATTATGTTATTTCTACCGGAGAAACTCATACAGTTGAAGAACTAGTTGAAATTGCTTTTAATCATGTTGGGCTAAATTGGAGAGATTATGTAGTAATCGATCCTAAATTTGTGCGCCCGGCAGAAGTGGATCTTTTGTTAGGCGACTGCACTAAAGCCAAAGAGCAGCTTGGTTGGGAACTCGAAGTCGGTTTTGAACAGCTTGTTAAAATGATGGTGGATAGCGATATGGAAAAAATTAAAAAGAACGGATAAGGTGTGATTGTTCTGAGGGCGCTAGTTACAGGTGCAAGCGGGTTTGTAGGGGGCTATCTAACTGATAGGCTTACTCAACTTAACTATGAAGTCATGGGGATATCAAGGACTGAGGGCCTCCAAAATAAAAGTAGAGCTATCTCTTACAATTGCGATATTTTGGACCAAAACAAAATAGAATTTGCGATTTCAGAATTTAAACCAGATTATATTTTTCATTTAGCTGCCCCAGCTTATATTCCAAATTCTTTCAAAGAGCCAAAGCATACCTATAATGTTATTTTTAACGGCACTTTTAATGTGCTAGAAGCCGTTAAAAATATAGGATTAAATCCGAAAATTTTATATGTCAGCTCTGCCGATGTTTATGGCAGGGCAGGTAACCGCGAGTTAATATCCGAATCAGATAACTTTGATCCTATAAATCCGTATGCCGCAAGTAAAGCTTGCGCTGAAATCCTATGCAAACAATTTTATGAAACCTACGGTATGCAAATTATTATTGCCCGGCCCTTCAATCATACAGGTCCGGGACAAGCAGATGATTTCGTTTGTTCTAACTTTGCCCGACAAATAGCTAAGATGAGTAAAAGCATGAGCATAGACTCAAAATTGTTAACTGGAAATGTAGATGTCTCCAGAGATTTTCTGGATGTTAGGGATGTCGTTAACGCTTATATAGAGCTAGCGAGTCATGCAAAAATAGGTGAAGTTTATAATGTATCTTCGGGAGTACCTATTACTGTTCGAAACATAATCAATCTTTTATTCCAAGAATCAGGAATCAAGAATTACAATATTGTGGTAGATCAAGAAAAAATAAGACAAAGAGAAATATTAAGACGGACTGGAAACAATGAAAAACTTGTAGCTGAAACTCAGTGGAAACAAACTATATCAATAAATAAGACCTTATCAGATCTGTATAATTATTGGAGGGAAAATGTATGATCGATAAAATGAATGCACGAATCGTAGTAACAGGTGGCGCTGGTTTCCTAGGTTCCCACGTCGTGGACAAACTGAAGCAGAAAGGCTACAAGAATGTTTATGTACCTAGAAGCGCTGAGTATGATCTGATACATGAAGCAGACATTAAACGGATGTTTGAAGACATGCAGCCGAGCATAATTATACACCTGGCAGCTGTTGTTGGGGGTATTGGGGCAAACCGTTTGAATCCAGGGAAATATTTCTATGAAAATTTAATGATGGGGACACAATTAATTGAAGAATCACGTAAAAACAATCTTGAAAAGTTTGTTGCGATAGGGACTATTTGTGCTTATCCTAAATTTACTCCTGTTCCCTTCAGAGAAGAAGATTTGTGGATAGGCTTTCCGGAAGAAACCAATGCTCCCTATGGTTTAGCCAAGAAAATGATGCTTGTACAATCTCAGGCTTATAGAGAGCAGTACAACTTTAATTCTATCTACTTGTTACCTGTTAATTTATATGGACCTAGGGATAATTTTGATTTAGAAACGTCACATGTCATACCGGCATTGATAAGAAAATGCATAGAAGCAAAGAACAGTAACTTAAATGAAATAGTGGTGTGGGGAACTGGAAAAGCAACCCGGGAATTTATTTATGTAGATGATGCAGCAGAAGCTATTATTCTAGCAATGGAAAATTATAATAGCAGCGAGCCGGTTAACATTGGTTCAGGATATGAGATTTCGATTAGAGATCTAGTAGAAACAATTGCTCAGTTAACTGAATTTGAAGGGAAGATTACTTGGGATTCCGGTAAGCCTGATGGACAACCAAGAAGATGTTTAGATATAACGAGAGCCCAAAATGAATTTGGATTTCTGGCAAAAACCAAGTTCGAAGAAGGATTGAAGAAAACAATTGATTGGTATAAACAGTATAACGAGGATCAAAATGTTTAATGAATTATGGATTCACAGAAAATATATTTTAAACAATGCAATTACTGAACTGAAATTCAGATATGCGGGTTCAACAATGGGAATTGTTTGGAATTTCCTAAACCCGCTTTTTCAAATTTTAGTTTACACTTTTATTTTTACGAATGTAATGATTGCAAAAATTCCTGGTCTAAATAATACTATGGGTTTCGCCATATATTTGTGTGCAGGTTTATTGGCTTGGACGGCTTTTTCTGAAAGCATTAACAGAGGCGGAGGAGCCTATATAGAAAATGCGAATCTATTGAAAAAGCTTCCAATTCCAGAGCATGTATTTGTAGCTAAAGTAGTAGTCTCCGCTGCTTTTAACGGTGCTGTATCTTATCTTATTCTTTTTATTTTTATTTTATTTTCTGGAGAGCCGTTATCAATAAAATGGTTGCTGGTTCCGATCATACTGCTTCTTTTATTTATTTTCGCGTTTGGTATTAGTTTGATAATAAGTTTTTTTAATGTTTTGTTCAAAGACACAAGTCAAATTGTTTCTATAGTATTGAATATATGGATGTGGCTAACGCCTATTGTATATACCAGGGCAATTATTCCTGAAGCATTTCAGAACGTGTTTAATTTTAACCCGATTTACCCATTCATAGAAGCGTTGCATCAAACTATTGTGTACAAAGAGTATCCAGCGAGTTGGATTTGGATTTCCATGTGTTTAATATCTGCAAGTGCCTTTATGCTGGGATATTACACTCTTTGTAAGTTAAGAAAAGAGGTTAGGGACTTGTTATGACAGATACTGCAGTCGAGGTCATTAACTTATCCAAAAAATTTAATATATACAAAAAACCGCAGCATCGATTCTTTGAAATGTTCTCCAAGAAGAAGTACCACGATGAGTTCTGGGCTCTTAAGAATATCAATTTCAAACTAAATAAAGGCGAAGCGTTAGGAATTGTCGGCCCAAATGGAGCGGGTAAAAGTACATTACTAAAAATTTTAACGGGTTCTTTATGGCCTACAACAGGAAAATGTAAAATAAACGGAAGAGTTGTTTCTTTGTTAGAGCTTGGAACGGGGTTTCATCCCGAATTGACAGGGATTCAAAATATATATAATAGCACAAGCTTGCTTGGGATAGAGCCGTCTATAATCAAAAAGAAGTTGGATAGTATTTTAGATTTTGCAGGAATAGACGAGTTCATAGATAAGCCTTTGAAAACTTATTCTTCAGGTATGTATGTGAGACTTGCATTCTCTTTATTTGCTAATCTAGACCCGGACGTATACATAGTAGATGAAGCATTGGCAGTGGGGGATGTTTTTTTTCAGCAGAAGTGTTACGACAAATTACAGCAGATGAGAGATAATGGAGTTTCGATTATTATCGTATCACACGATTCAGCACCAATTGTAAACTACTGTGATTATGCAATGATAATCGACAAAGGAGAGCTTCGTGATATCGGAAATCCTGCGGAGATAGTTTCACTTTACCAAGCAAATGAGTATTCAAAGAAAACACTTAATGGTAATTTTAACATTGCAACTGATTCTGAAGGTGTTTCTTTCGGGGATTTTTCTTGTGAAATCACCAGTGCGAGAATAATAAACGATAATAATAAGGAAGTATTTTTACCGGGAGATTTTGTGACGATTCAAGTAAACTTCTTGCAGCATAAGCCTCTCGATTCGCTGAGCGTGGGAATTCAATTGAAAAATCGACTGGGTAGTGTTGTTTATGGAACCAATACGAATTGGAATAAAATTAATCTTGAAGTGGGTAAACCTAAGGATAACTATTTATGTGAATTTAAGACTCAGCTAAATATTGGCCCGGGGGAGTATACGTTGAGTGTAGCGATATCGGAGTCGAAGAAATTTGTGGAAAGAGTATACCATTGGCGTGATAATTTTTTGAAGTTTGAGGTACTGGAGAGCGGTGACCTTAATTTCGGCGGACAAGTTTTTCTGCCTATGGAAATTAAAATGACAAAAAATTAGTCAGTGTGAGGGTGAAAAAAATGCAAATATTTGGTGAGGTTGATCTGGATCAATTTGAGATAAAAACAAAAACGTATAATCAAGTATTCGTACCCTATGTTGAAAATATGAAGAAAGTTGGGGAGAAAAGAAAGGAAGCACAAATCTACCAGACATTTATGGACTACATTAATATAGTTCAATGGCCCATAAGAAAAATGGAATATTCATTTGTTTTGGACCACATATTAAACAATATTACTAAAAACAGTACAAAAATTTTGGATGCAGGTTGTGGAGTCACACCGCTGCCATTTCTTCTCGGGAAATATTGTGATCAGGTAGAAGCGATTGATTACAGTGAAACAGATATGGAGTTAATGACTTTATTAGGCGAAAGCAGAGAGTTTGAGGGAGCAGAAAGTGTAAATTTTTCTGTTCAAGATATCTGTAACCTGGATTTTGAAGAAAATGTTTTTGATCTGATATGCTGTGTATCGGTTATGGAACATATGGACTTCCCTAATTATATAACTGCCTTATCTGAGCTTTACCGAGTGCTTAAACCCGGCGGTTTATTAATTTGTACAATGGATTATTGGAGCGGAGAATCAAGGAAATATACTTTCGGAGCCGGAGGTTTTACAACAACCGATCTTAATGAGATAGCTGGCTTTTTCGGGAATCAGATTGAGAATCCAGATTCAAGTAAGTTAATTGAATTATCTAAGAATGATATATTGCAGTTTTGGGAAAAACACTATGATGTAAATGTTATGGAAGATTTGACGAGGGAATATTTGGCAGTGGGCTTTGTTGTAAAAAAATCATTAGATGAGCGTGTGATTTCTCAAACAAGCCATAATTTTACCAACTATAAAATAAAAGAGAGTATGGATGTCGTCACCCATAGAAATTCTTTGATTCAAACCATTGAGATGGATCGAAAAAAACGTCTAGAGATGATTAATCAATTACATGTAGAAAATAAGAAAAAAGATGCACTTATAGAACAAATTGAAGTAGATCGTGAAGAACGTTTGAATATGATTAATCAATTAAATATAGAGAATGAAAATAAACAAGATTATATAAACCAAATTGAAATAGATAGAAATAACCGACTAGAAGATATTATTTTACTTAATGAACAATTATTAAAATTACAAGAACAGTTTGGTGTTGTCGAACAAGATAGAGAAGCCAGATTAGAAGTTATTAAAAAAATGGAAACTGAATTACTTCAAAAAAATACAGAATTGAATGAACTGAAACATACTACCGAATTACTCTTAAATAACCAAAGCAAAGAACTTTCTCAAATGCGAGAAGAAGCTCTTGTTCTTAGCAACAAACTAAAAAAAATTGATGTTTATATGAAACAAAATATTTTTATTAGAATATTAATCAAATTAGGTTTGGTTAAAAAAGAAGCTATTGAGGTGTGATATGCGAATAGGTATTAACTTACTTTCCCTGGTGCCAGGGAAAATTGGTGGAATGGAACAATATATAAGAAATTTAATTTGGTATATCATCAAAACCGATACTTCCCATCAACTTTTCTTGTTTCTAACAAATGAGAATTTTCAAACTTTCAACGAATACGGAGAAGAGGAAAAACTAAAGCGCATTATTGTCCAAGATAATTCTCAATTGTATAAAGAAATCAATGATCATCGCCTTGAACTATGGTTCTGCCCTTTGCTTGTAATGGAACCAAGTTATGTGAATATTCCTACAGTAGTAACTATACCGGATATTCAGCATGAATTTTTTCCGGAGTTCTTTGAAGAAAATATTATAAAATGGAGAAAAGAGAAATTTGATTTTTCTGCTAAAAAAGCCGACGCTATACTAACATTATCCGAATTTTCAAAAAAAACTATTGTAGAGAAATATACTATCTCAGAAGATAAAGTTCACTCCATATATTTGGATGCCGGTAAAGAATTTGCATCCCCTTTGGAAGATAACTTAAAGAGAGAAATTTTTCTGAAATATAACTTGCCAGAAGAGTTTGGCTTTTATCCAGCAAATACATGGCCTCACAAAAATCATGCAGGTTTAATAGAGGCGCTCTATATATTAAAGAGTAAATTCAACCAAATTATCCATATAGTTTTAACCGGCAGCAGTCAACAAACTCATGATTCGATAAATAAAATGATCAAAAAATATAATTTGGAGAGTCAGATTACTTTTTTAGGTTACATACCCCAAGATGAGATGCCCTATATTTATAGTAATGCATCTTTTTTGGTCTTCCCTTCTCTTTTTGAAGGATTTGGTATTCCTCTAGTGGAAGCAATGAAAACAAACACACCTATTATAGCCTCAAATACGGGAAGTATTCCTGAAGTGGTTGGTGAAGCAGCTATCTTATTTGACCCCGAAAAACCAGAAGATATTGCTCAAAAAATAATTGAACTATCAGATAAAGAAGTACTTAAAAATTTAACGCATAAAGGCGAAGGAAGAAAAGAACTTTTCGATTGGACCATTACTTGCGAAAATACTCTAAAAATATTCAACAAAGTAATAGAAGATAAACAAACAAAACATAGATCCTACCCTTTAATTTCAATTATCACTCCTTCGTATAACCAAGGGAAATTTATCAGAGAGACAATTGAGAGTGTATTAAATCAAGATTATCCTAACATTGAATATATCGTGATAGATGGGGGATCGAAAGACGAAACTGTTGATATTTTAAAAAGTTATGGAGAAAAAATTAACTGGGTATCTGAAAAAGATAATGGCCAAGCTGATGCTGTAAATAAAGGGATCTTACGGGCTAAAGGAGATTTTATAGGGTGGTTGAATTCTGATGATACCTATCTTCCTGGAGCTATTCAAAAAGCAATGGACTTTTTGACAATTCATACGGATGTTTCAATGGTCTACGGTGAGGGGTTCCATGTCAAAGAAAACGGGGAGATTATGGAGCGATATCCTACTGAGCCGTTCAATTACTTGAGACTTGCAGAGACCTGCTTCATTTGCCAACCGACCGGATTTTTCAGAAAAGAAATATTTGAGAAAGTCGGATTATTAAAGGAAGATCTTCATCTTTGTATGGATTACGAATTGTGGATGAGAATTGGAAAATCCAATAGCATTGCATATATTCCTGATTATTTAGCTACTTCACGTATGTATGAAGATAATAAAACGCTTTCCAGAAGGAAAGAAGTTTATGAAGAAGTGATAGCAACCGTTAAAAAGTACTATGGATATGCGCCCGTTTCATGGTTATATGGTTATGCGGATTATTTGTCCGATTCGAAAAGGAATAAAAAATTTTATTTTCTATTAGCTTGGTTTATTTTTAAATATAATGACACTTCCCATGCTTTTAAAATATTTAAAAGTTATGCAAAAAGAAGACTGTTATCAAACCTTACGGATAAAAATTTTGCTGGGCGATATGAGGATGGTTGGGTATCAAAAATCTACAAACAGAATATAGAACGAAACGGAAAAAGTAAATTGTCTATAAAGGGAAAACACATTTGGCCCTACAAAGATGATTTAATTATTAAAGTGAAAATTAACGACCGTATCATTCATCAAATAAAATTAATCGATAAGGGAGAATTTGAAGCTAGTGTTGAGTTAACTGATCCGTTTTCAGATTCTATTGAACTTACCCTTATTGCCAATAAAACCTTTTGTCCAAATCAAATGAAAATAAATAGCGATAAAAGAAGCCTAGCATATATTATTGATGAAATAGAAGTAATCTAGGAGGATCGAATGTCTGATTTCCCAAAAGTAACTATTATTACTCCGTCATTCAACCAAGGCAGGTTTATTGAAGAAACTATACAAAGTGTTTTAAGTCAAGCTTATCCCAACCTAGAGTATATCGTTATAGATGGCGGATCAACCGATGAAACAATTAGTATTTTAAATAAATACAATGGAAAACTGAAATGGATATCTGAAAAAGATAATGGTCAATCGGATGCGATTAATAAAGGCTTTAAGATGGCCAGCGGAGAAATTGTTGCCTGGCTTAATTCGGATGATACTTATGAACCGGGAGCAATTAAAACAGCTGTTGATTGTTTTCTGGAAAATCCACAGTATGTTATGGTTTATGGTGAAGGCGATATTACCGACGCTCAAAGTAACAAGTTAAAGCGGTTTGAAGCAACTCAACGCTTTGATCTATATGCTCTTATTAACGTTTGGGATTACATTATGCAACCAACAACTTTCTTTAAGAGAGATGCCCTCAAATTAGTGGGGTTCCTTGATGAAGATTTGTACTGGTGCATGGATTGGGATCTCTGGATTAAATTGGCCATGGTTGGAGAAGTGGGATATATAAATAAAGTGATCGCGAACTCGAGGGAGTATGAAGAAACAAAAACCAGTACAGGAGGCTGGAAAAGATTCAAGGAAATAAGAAACCTCATGAGTAAATACAGCGGCAAAAAATTTCCATATGGGTATTTTTTATATGGCGCAAGTACTCTGTATACCGAATCCACGAATAAATTTGTTAAAGAGTTAGCGAAGCAGGTATTACGTATTGTACAGATATCCATATTTAAAAATCTACCCGTAGTTTATTCAGACGGTTGGATTGGAAGAAAGGGAGAGGTAATCGTACCTCTTTATATTAAAGAGCTTGAATTTTTATTTGAGTCAGTAACATCGCAAGTACAAACTAAAATTTTTGTTAATGGTAAGCTCGTTGAACATTTAAACATAAATGAAAATACTCACTACACCTTTAAATTCGATGAGAATATTAATGGTAAAAAATTATTTAACGAAATTACATTTAAAAACAATAAGTGCGTTAAACCAAATAAAACAAGCAATAGTACAGACTCCAGAAATTTATCTCTTCGACTTAGTGTAGTATCAAAATCTCTAGTTAAAAGGAGTATATAATTGAAAGCTACTAGCAGAATATTACCTTATTTTATAAGTTTTTTAATGAGCTTACTAGTTATTTATCCCGCAATTAGAGGAGAAGGATGGTTTTATCTGGATGTTCCGACAATTGTTTTAAGAGGTAGCGAAATTATTAACAACCTAAGTTTGTTATTACCAGACAACAGCGGAAGATACGTACCATTTTTCTGGACATATTATGCCTTATTGTATAATTTTTTTGGTTCCAATGTTGCGTATTATTTTATTATTCAAGCAATTGTTATAATCTCTACAAGTTTTGTGGGGATTATGATAATGAAAATGTATACGAGAAATATTTTTTGGATCTGTGCAGGGCTCGTTTTATTTTATACAAGCTCCCCATTGGCCGAGAATGCTTACACGCTCGGAAAACATGAACATCTAGTGTTATTGTTACTGTTTTTAATAATCCTATTAAGTATTAGTTACATTAAGGACGCTTCTAAGGGTAAAATAATAGCAATTTTTATTTTAACCATACTGGCAAACTGGACAAAAGAAACATCCATGGCTCTTATTGTGTTTCCATTATCAATAATGCTAATAACATTAATAACAACCAAACTCAGGAATAAATATATTCTTAAAGTTACTATACATGTGACTATTGCTGTTTTCTTAGGTATAGCGATTTCTCGAGTTATCTATTATTTGTTAGACAGAAGCGAGACACATACATACACCAGCTATGACATAAACTTAAGTTTAATTAAGAGTAATTTACTATATTATATTAAAAATCAACCTGACGTATTTATTATAGGACTAGCATCTCTGGTCTTATTCTTAATTTTTAACAAAAGATATACATCTGATGAGAAAATGGCTTCGTTCTACTCTATAATTGGAGGATTGTTACTATTCGCTTGGGCCTATATTTTGGGTTTGCTTCTATGGAGATGGCCTTTTGGGTATTATTTTTACATTCCTTCCTCTATATTCAGCTTGGTATTCGTTCTAATCATAAGCTCTATAGAAAGAAAAGGTAAATTTCTTTTAATAGCTCTTTATGCAGTTATTTTAGTAAGCAGGACTTATTCGATTGCTTACAACTATTATATTGCAATGAGCCAGGTTTCAATGACGCAGCTATATACAAAGGCTGTTAATGATTATGTTGCAAACGGAAAAAATAGCAAGTTATTTGTTGAAAATTGGACATTTTACGAAGAGCCGACATCACAAACTAATTTGCTGGTAAAAAAAATCTATGGCCGAGATGATTTAGAAGTGGTTGGTATGGCAGATATATATAATCCAACAATGATCACCCCAGAAATTAGAGAGCTTTATCAAATAAACAATATTCCTGATCAAGCTTACAGGACTCCTAAAAAAGGAGATTACGTATTGGTTTTCTCAGGATATAAACCTGCATATTGGAACCTTAGGGCTGTTACACCAGTGAATTATAATCAATCTAAATCAATGGATGCAGGAATTAATCTTGAATTAATATCAAGTGAAGATAAGACGTCTAAAACGATATTTTCGGAAGCGACTTCGTATAAAATTAAATTTGGAAATACCCATTTGGGTTACAAATTGTACAAAGTTTTAGAAGGAGGGGCTCTAGGTTTATGGGAAGGTAGATATGAAGATGGTTGGATAGCAAAACATGCAACCTATTCAACAAATGTGGATAGTAATCAAGAAAAAATTGTGCTGAGTATTCATGCACCTAAGTATGTATTGCCAGCTAATTTAGCCATAAAAATTGAGGATCAATTATCTGCTAACTATGAGATTAAAAATGAAGGCGAACAAATAATCGAATTGGATATTTCCAAATATAAAAATAAAAAAGTAAACCTAGATTTCCTGCTCGACAAGACGTTTGTTCCAAAGAATGAACATGTCAATAACGATACAAGAGAACTGGGAGTGCAAATCGAAATATTAAGCAAGTAAGGCAGCTAATATTCTATTAAACTAGGAAGAGGAATAAAATGAGCCCTACAGTCACATTATCTCTAGTTATTCCTGTTTATAACGAAGAAAAGCATCTCGTTAACAGCGTAAAAAAAATAATGGAAGTAATAGTTACTCTCGCTTGCGATTTTGAAGTAATCTTAATTGATGATGGATCAAAAGATAATACTTGGAAAGAGATTAATGATCTCTCAAAAATGTTTAAGGAAGTCGTAGGAATCCAACTAAGCAGGAATTTTGGTAAAGAGGCAGCTTTGTGTGCTGGGTTAGATTATATATCAGGCGAGGTTTGCATAATAATGGATGCTGATCTTCAACATCCGCCAGATATAATTCCCGAAATGATGCGCCTGTGGAAAGAAGGTTATGATATTGTAGATGCAGTTAAAATAAATAGAGGGCATGAATCTTTTGCATATAAATTATCGTCTAAGTTATTTTATATTCTTCTTAATAAGTTTACCGGTTATGAACTTACTGGGGCGTCCGATTACAAGTTGTTAGATTCTAAAGCAATTGATGCATGGCGGCAAATGCGAGAAAGAATTACGTTTTTCAGGGGAATGGCCGCGTGGTTAGGATACAAACGATCCTCCGTACCATTTGTAGTGGCTGCAAGAGTAGATGGAGTTTCCAAATGGTCTGTACCTGCCTTATTTAAATTAGCCAAAAATGCAATAACAGCATTTTCAACAATACCTCTCCAATTTATCACAACAATTGGGTTCATTTTCTTGTTAGGCTCTCTTCTACTCGGTACTAATACCTTATATCAAAAAATATCGGGTGAAGCGATCAGCGGTTTTACCACGGTGATAATATTGCTGTTAATCATTGGGAGTATATTGATGATAGCTTTAGGAATTATCGGTGAATATTTAGCTAAAATATACGAAGAAGTAAAAATGCGCCCTAGGTATCTGGTTAGAGAGTCAGTGACATACCGCAGTAAAGAAAATAATCTGAATAAGCAAGATAAAGAATATAATTATGTTAAAGTTTAAGAAAAGAATGTCTCAGTTTTTTAAATATGGTGTTATAGGTTTAATCGGTACTGCCGTCCATACAGGAACTCTTGCATTTTTGGTTGAAATTTATCATATAAAACCACTAGTTGCTTCAATCTTTGGATTTATAGTTTCTCTAGTTATTTCTTATTTTTTAAATAGCAGATTTACATTTTCACAAAGAAGAAATGTTTATGTATTTATTAAATATTGTTTAGTCTCATTAACAGGTTTACTCTTGAATCTGTTTCTATTGTTTTTTGTAGTTAATATATTAAATAGTTGGTATGTTTATGGGCAAGTATTGAGTATCGTGATAGTGCCAATCTGTAACTTTACTCTAAATAAAGTGTGGGCTTTTAAAAGCAAACCTAAAAAGGAGACAGATACGCCATGAAAGGAATCATCCTTGCAGGTGGTACAGGTTCCAGGCTTTTTCCGCTTACCAAAGTTACGAATAAGCACCTCCTACCTGTCGGTAAATACCCGATGCTGTATCACTCCCTTATTAAATTGAAACAAGCAGGTATCCAAGATATCTTGATTGTAACTGGCAAAGAACATATGGGCGATGTCGTCAACTTACTCGGAAGCGGACGCGATTTTTCGCTGACATTTACCTATAAAGTTCAGGACGAGGCTGGTGGCATTGCTCAGGCACTTGGAATGGCGGAACATTTCGTCGGCAACGAACAAATGGTGGTTATTCTTGGAGATAATGTATTTGAAGAAGACATCTCTGCATATGTGGACAAGTTTCGTAAGCAATCAGAGGGGGCCAAGATCCTAATTCAGGAAGTCCCTGATCCTCAACGTTACGGTGTTCCGGAACTCCATGGTGATAAAATAATTTCGATTGAAGAAAAACCTTCACATCCTCGCAGCAATTATGCTGTGACGGGGATTTATATGTATGACAGCCAAGTATTTAATATAATCAAGACATTAAAGCCTTCAGCACGTGGAGAGCTTGAGATAACGGATGTCAATAACGCATATATTGAACAAGGAAAGCTGACTTTCGATATTCTTCAAGGCTGGTGGACGGATGCAGGAACCCACTCCTCTCTGGCTCGTGCAAATGAGCTTGCTAAAGATATTGCATACGGTGAGGAGTTCGGCAAATTAAAGCCTTAAATGGAAAGGGGACTTAATCGTGAAAACAGTTCCTACAATTTTCCCTGAAGCGCTAATAATCGAACCTACAGTCCATGGCGACAGCCGTGGCTTTTTCATGGAAAGCTATAACCAAAAAAGATTTGAAGAACTGGGTATCGCCTACAGCTTCATCCAAGATAATCACTCGTTGTCTGCCGAAACAGGGGTTCTTCGCGGCCTTCACTATCAGCTCAAACCCAAAGCGCAAACCAAGCTTATCCGTGTCCTTGCCGGCGCCATTTACGATGTTATCGTGGACATACGCAAAAAGTCGCCGACGTACGGCCAGTGGCTGGGATTTATCCTCAGCTCGGAGAATAAGCGCCAGCTTCTGGTGCCGAGAGGCTTCGCTCACGGTTTTTGCACGCTGGTGCCCAACACGGAAGTACTGTATAAGGTAGACGAGTATTATTCTCCCGAAAATGATAGGGGGATCATGTGGAACGATCCCGCGCTTGCTATCGATTGGCCCACATCCAGCCCTATTCTTTCCGCAAAAGATGAAAAACACCCGCGCTTGGCGGATGCGGATAACAACTTTGATGAGGAGGTTCAATCATGAAACTTCTCGTAACAGGCGGAGCGGGTTTTATCGGAAGTAACTTCGTTCTGTATATGCTTAAGAAATACCCGGATTACCAGATCGTCAATTTGGATGCTTTAACCTATGCCGGAAACCTAGAGAATCTAAAAACGGTGGAGAACCATCCCAACTACCGGTTCTTAAAAGGAGATATTTCCGACCGGAATGCTGTTGAGCAGGCTTTCGATTTGGGCGTTGACGTCGTCGTAAACTTTGCGGCCGAGTCTCATGTGGATCGCAGTATTCTGGATCCAGGCATTTTTGTTCAAGCCAATGTTATGGGGACTCAAGTGCTGCTTGATGCCGCAAAAGCCCGTGGGATTACTAAATTTGTACAGGTTTCCACAGATGAAGTGTACGGCTCTCTTGGCGAGACGGGACTATTCTCGGAAACAACTCCGCTGGCTCCTAACAGTCCTTATTCGGCTAGTAAAGCCGGTGGCGACATGCTGGTTCGCGCTTATCACGAAACATTCGGACTGCCGGTTAATATTACACGCTGTTCCAACAATTATGGGCCGTATCAGTTTCCGGAGAAGCTAATACCTCTTATGATTGCCAATGCCCTGGATGGGAAATCTCTTCCCGTTTATGGAGACGGTCTCAACATACGAGACTGGCTTTACGTGGAAGATCATTGTTCGGCGATCGATCTGGTTCTGCACAGCGGGCGAAATGGGGAAGTGTACAATATCGGAGGGAACAATGAGCGCACCAATCTTGTTATCATCCAAACGATCTTGGCCGCACTCGGCAAATCCGAACAATTAATTACGTTTATTCAGGATCGTCCCGGACATGACCGCAGATATGGAATTGATGCAAGCAAAATAACGGCGGAACTGGGCTGGCAGCCCAAGCATAACTTCGAGTCCGGTATCCAGGAGACCATACGATGGTATCTGGACAATAAAGAGTGGTGGGAACGGATACGTTCCGGGGCCTATCAATCCTATTATGAACAGCAGTACGGTTCTTAAGAAACACGGAGGTTCCTATGAAAATCTTAGTTACCGGAGCAAAAGGACAACTTGGAAGCGAAGTTTGCAGGCTGTTTGAAGCCGAGGGGCACGAAGTCTACGGATACGGACGTGAAAAGCTGGATTTTACGGATCAGACGGCGTGCGGGCGGATTATTCATGAAATCAAGCCGGACGTTCTGATTCATTGCGGCGCCTATACGGCCGTAGACAAGGCGGAAAGCGAGCCCGACGCGGCTTACCGCGTCAATGCAAGCGGAACGCGTAATTTGGCTGTGGAAGCGGAGAAACATAACGTGAAGTTTTGTTATGTCAGCACGGATTACGTATTCGACGGCAGAGGGAGTACGCCGTACAACGAATATGACAATACCAATCCCCAAAGTATTTACGGAAAGTCTAAGAGGGCCGGTGAAATTCTTACTCAGACGTTAAGCAGCCGGTATTTTATCGTGCGGACATCGTGGGTCTACGGCCGGGTCGGGCAGAATTTCGTAAAGACTATGCTGAAGTTGGGTGGAGAGAAAACTTCATTAAATGTAGTTCATGACCAAACGGGCTCCCCGACTTATGCGGCTGATTTGGCTTCCTTTCTTCTGGAACTTGTACAAACGGAGAAGTACGGAATTTACCATGCTTCCAACGCCGGAACGTGTACATGGTACGAATTTGCTAAAGAGATATTCGAGCAATCGGATTTGAAAGTGGCAATAAACCCCTGCACCACGGATGAATTTCCGCGTCCCGCGGAACGGCCGCCATTTTCCGTAATGGACCACATGGGCATTCGCTCCAACGGTTTTCAGGATTTAAGAGGCTGGAAGGAAGGGCTGAGAGACTTTCTTAAGGAATACCGGAATGGGGAATGAACGGGTCGTTGTGCTTTTATCTACATATAACGGAGCTAACTTTCTTGAAAGTCAGCTGAATTCGATATTAGCCCAGTCTCATTCCAATACGAGCATCCTTGTGAGAGATGACGGATCCAGCGATAAGACTTTGGCTATTTTAACGCAGTACGAAATGCAGTACGATTGTGTCCGATTAATGCCGCAAGAAGATAACAAAGGACCGAAATTAAGCTTCGGCCGGCTGCTTCAGGAAGGCCTCTTAGGGTCAAATGCGAATTATTTTATGTTCGCGGACCAGGACGATGTCTGGCTTCCAGACAAGATCGAAAAGACTTTGGCTAAAATGAAGCAGCTGGAAAAGACACATGAGCAGAGGCCCTTATTGATTCACACGGATTTAAAAGTAGTCAACGAGCAGCAGCGGGAGCTTAACCCGTCTTTCTGGAACTATCAAAAGCTGGATCCCGCTAAGGATTCGTTTCCGCGCCTGCTCATGCAGAATGTCATTACGGGCTGCACCATGATGATAAACCGCCGGTTGGCCGAGCTCAGCCTTCCCGTACATGCGGACGCGATTATGCATGATTGGTGGATCGGTTTGGCCGCCAGCGCGTTCGGCAGCATCGGCTATTTGCCGGAGCCGACGATTTTGTACCGGCAGCACGGTGAAAACAACGTAGGAGCTAAGCGGTTCGGGATGTCTTACATCAAGACTAAGCTTTTAGAACCGGTTTATCTGGAAAAGAATATACGTCAAGCGAGGGCTTTTGAAGAACAATTTTCGAAGAGGCTCCCGGAAGAAAAACGCGTGCTCTTGCAGAAATTTATCGAGCTGGAGAACAGCTCTTTTGTAAGGGGCCGGTTTTCCCTCCTTAAGAACGGGTTTTATAAAATAGGATTTGCACGGAATATGGGGTTATTTCTCAATTGGAAATCCAGGAGGCCTTGAATTACCAAAGGTCTTTTTTATTTGAGGCGGTTTTAGCCTATTCCCAATCTTGCATGGTATACTAGGAATATCTAGTAAAATTCGGATGGAGATTCAGATGGACTTAAGCATTATCATCGTCAATTACAATACCCGTCGGCTGACGCTCGATTGTCTGCATTCGGTATATGCTTCCGTTACGGGGTATACATACGAAGTACTTTTGATTGATAACAACTCCTCGGATGATTCCGTTTCTTTCATTCGAAGCGAGTTTCCGCAGGTAGATTTGATCGCGAATCAGGAAAACGTCGGTTTTTCCCGAGCGAACAATCAGGGCATAAGAATAGCGCAGGGCCAATATATTCTATTGTTGAACTCGGATACGATTGTGGAGCCGGATACGTTCCAAATCATGCTGGATTATATGAACCGACATCCTAAGGTCGGCGCAGCCGGCTGCAAGGTTGTACTGCCCGACGGTTCTCTCGATAAAGCGTGCAAACGCGGGTTTCCGACGCCGTCGGCGTCTTTTTATTATGCGTTCGGGTTTTCGAAGCTGTTTCCGGATCGTCCCAGGTTCAATCAATACCAGCTGGGGTATTTGGATCCCGACGAGGAATACGAAGTCGATTGCTTGGTCGGAGCTTTTATGATGGTCCGCAGGAAAACGATCGAGGAAGTCGGAATGCTCGACGAAGAGTTTTTCATGTATGGGGAAGACGTGGACTGGTGCTACCGGATCAAGGAAGCAGGCTGGCAAATTTATTATTACCCTCGCACCAAGATTATCCATTATAAAGGCGCCAGCAGCCGGCGCAAGCCGTATAAAATCATCTATGAATTTCACAGGGCCATGATCTTGTTTCATCGTAAACATTACAAGCGTAATTACTCGTTTGTGACGAATGCCGCCGTTTATATGGGAGTGGCGGTCAAGTTCGGGCTTGCGCTGCTGAAAAATAAGGCGCTGCCGGTGAAGAAGTCCCTGAACCAAACGGATGTCGGAGCGTAACGTATTGATCGTATTCATCATGCGGCAACGATTGCGTTGTCTCCTACCAACGATTTTTGAGGTGAATCTTCCATGCTTCGCAGAAATCAACAATTTCTAACCCAGGTCTATGCGATTTTTGATTTCGCTGTGATTCAGACCGCCTTCCTGATCGCCTGGTGGGTTAAATTCGAGAGCGGTTGGCTGGATGCCAACCAGCCGATTCCCATCTCCGTATATGCCGTTTGGAGTGCGGTTTACGGTGCGGTCGCCGTAGCGGTCGGCTTTTTCGTCGGGCTGTACGGGCCAAACCGCAAGAAGCGGTTTGCCGATGCGCTGATCAAAATCGTGCAGACGCATCTGATCAGCTTGTTCATCCAGCTCAGCTTGCTCTTCTTCTTCAAAGAAGTGCATATTTCGCGTGAATTTCTGGCGATGTATATCGTGCTGGATATTGTGCTCATCACCGTATACCGCTACGTTTTGAAAGAAAGCCTCAAGCGTCTTCGCGAGAAAGGCTACAACAAACAGTTTGTGCTCATTCTGGGAGCGGGTACGCTGGGCAGGCGCTTTCACGATAAGCTGCTGCAGCACCCGGAGCTGGGCTATGAAATTATCGGGTTTCTCGATGATCATGGAGAGCATCCGGAGCACAAGGAGCTTCCTGCGGCTCCCTACAAGCCGGTCATCGGCAGTCTGGACGATCTGGACGAAATTCTCCAGGACAAATTGATCGATGAAGTCATTATCGCGCTGCCGCTGGACGTCCATCACAAATTCCCGCGTATTATCGCGGCTTGCGAGAAGGCGGGCGTGCGGACGCTGATCATTCCCGACTTCTTCGATTATTTGCCGGCGCGGCCGTTTTTCGATAATTTCGCGGGCATGCCGCTCATCAATGTGCGCGATATTCCGCTCGATATGATCAGCAACCGCGTGATCAAACGGGCTTTCGACCTCGCGTTTTCGCTCACGGCTATCCTGATCACCCTACCGGTGATGATCGTGATTGCCTCGGCAATCAAACTGACGTCGCCCGGCCCGGTGATTTTCAAGCAGGAGCGGGTAGGGTTAAACCGGCGAAAATTTTATATGTACAAATTCCGCTCGATGCGCCAGGAGACGGCGAACACGTCCGACACCGGCTGGACGACGGCCGACGATCCCCGCAAAACGAAGCTGGGCGCCTTTCTCCGCAAAACGAGCCTCGATGAGCTGCCTCAGTTTTTCAATGTGCTTTTCGGGCATATGAGTGTAGTCGGACCGCGTCCGGAACGGCCGTTTTTCGTGGAGCAGTTTAAAGAAGAGATTCCGAAATATATGGTGAAGCATCATATTCGTCCGGGGATTACAGGCTGGGCGCAGAGCAACGGTCTCCGTGGGGACACCTCGATTTCGGACCGGATTCAGCACGATATTTTCTATATCGAAAATTGGTCGTTCCTCTTCGACATCAAGATTATCTGGAAAACGATCGTAAACGGCTTTACGAACAAAAATGCTTATTAAGTATATTCCGCCCGAATCTTCCCGATACTAGGATCATATCTTGGTAACGGGGAGGTTTTTTTATGATCGATCATGAAGACGCTTACCGGGACGATCAAATGCCAATGGGGCGGGGGCTGATCATCGGAGTGTTGATGGGAGCCGTCATGTGGGCGGTCATTATCGGCGGGTTTCTTTACCTGGTGAACTAATGAGGGGAAAAATAATAGAAAAGCCGCCGAGCCGGTCTTCCCGGTTTCGGCGGCTTTCAATTTGGGCGGTTTACCCTAGGGCATCTGGAAAATCCTTCTTATCTCGCCGTCCAGCCGCCGTCAATGATCAGCTCCGTGCCGGTACGAACGAAGACTCGTCCGAAGCCAGATAAAGGACTCCGTACGCGATGTCCTCGAGCTTGCCCAGGCGGGGCAGCGGAGTACCCGCTTCGAACATGTGTCCCGCGCCCTGATCGAGGGCTTCCAGGATCATCGGCGTCACGATAATGCCCGGGTGAACGGAGTTCACGCGGATTTTATCCGGGGCCAGCTCGACAGCCGATGCTTTCGATAAGGAGCGGAGGGCTCCTTTGGCCGCGGTATAGCCGTTGGTGAAATTAAGGACGACAATACCCGCGATGGAGGAGATGTTGACGATGGAACCTCCGCAGACGATAAAAGGTGGTCAGGATGAAAAGAAATCACTTGAACCGACTGTTAGATGAAAAAGTACTATTATCCACAAGTCGAGAAGGCTTTGATGGAACGGTGTTTGTGTCCGTAACCGGTGACATTTTGTTTCACGAGGCCTAAGATTGGGCCAATCGTGAACTGAAGACGGCGAGCAGGCCGGACACAGTGTACCGGATCGGTTCCGTTACGAAGCCTCTGACGGCATCGGCCGTTATGTAGCTTGCGGCAAAAGGAGCACTCCGTACCGGCGATCCTGTGTTGGAATACGTGCCCAGATTTCCGTCGGGGAGCCGGATCACGCTGCAGCACCTTTTTGATGCACACTTCCGGAATTCCGAATCTTACGGAGCAGACCGCGTTCGGAGAATAGGTCAAAATCCGCCGGAGCGTGGACGAGCTTATCGGGTTGCGGGGAAAGCCGCTCGAATTCGAACTGCGTTCCCAGTTCAAACACTCTAATTCCGGCTAATGTCCTGCTTGGGAAAGTGATCGGAGGGGCAAGCGGACACAGTTACTTCTCCTATATGGGTCTTGTGGGCATGTCCATGACAGGTCTCGATAATAATAGAAATTTGCTCAAAAACGCACCGGTAATATTGATGGCACGAAAATAAGATGAAGCAGGTTCGCTTATTATTATATTTTGGTATACAAAATATATCGATTAGATAATGAAGAAGAGGGGCAATCCCTAAGTCAATATTTACGACTTATGGGACAGCCTCTTTGTTTTTTCTATGGTGTGTCAATAAAGCGGAACCAAACGGTTCTTTTTGTTAACTTATCGCGGCTCTTCATTTTTTGTTTTACATATTTCTTGTTTTAATATAATATATAAATCAGGAGGTCGTGCATATATGATAGGCGAAAAACAATGTAAAACGTGTAAGGAGGTCAAACCAACCACCGCGTTTTACTCGAAAGAAAATAATTGTAAACAATGTTTGAGATCAAAAAGTAAAGAAAATCTCTTAAAACGTGCTTTAAAACCAAAGGAGTTCGTCGTTGAAAAACAGTGCATTCGTTGTAATAGAATAAAACTTAGAGAGGAGTTCCTTACGGACAAATATACAAAAGATGGATTGCGAAACTCATGCCATGATTGCGAGAAATTGTTACAGCTTGAGTACGACTTGGCCGTTAAAGCAAAGCGCGAAGCAAACCCTGACTTGTACCAAGTAGCCGAAAAGAAGTGCTCTTGCTGTAAGGAATTAAAACAAAGAAGCGAGTTCAGCAAACACAGCTACTCATTAGATGGCTTACAAACCTACTGCAAACTTTGTAGGCAAGAGCTTGGCAAGAAGCGAAGAGAAAAGATTAAGGAACAAGTCTTAGAAAGAGTAATTATAGAGAAGCGATGCAAAAAATGTAGAGAAATTAAAAAAGCAAATGAGTTCACAAAGAGTCTCAGTTCTAAGGATGGATTTTCAAATACCTGCAAAATGTGTATGTCCATTCAATATCGTAATCGGAAGCGCGAAAAGCAGATCAAAGAGCGAATAGCGGCAATCGGCTATGTTGAAATCGAGAAAGTTATCCCGAAAGACATTGATTTGAATCAGACCAAGACCTGCACCAAGTGCAACATGGAGAAACCACTTCGTGAGTTCAACTATAGTTATACTGTGAAAAAATTCCGTCCCGAGTGCAAACAATGCGGTAAAGAAAAAAGGCATAATTATAGAGTGAATAACGAGATCAAGCGGTTACAACGCTTAAAACAAAGGAGAGATTCTGAATGATGGAGCAAGCAGTAAAAAGCCAAGATAAATACACCGAAGTATTCATAACGAAAGACTATGATAGGTTTAATACCATCGATGGAAACAGAATCATCAACGAACTGCATGTAAAGCGTCTTATCGAGTCGATGCAACAGAAACAATTGATCACACCAATCATCGTGAATGAGAAACATGAAATTATAGATGGTCAGCACCGTTTTAAAGCACAATCAAGTTTGGGGCTATCGGTGTACTACATTATATGTGAGGGATACGGACTATCTGAAGTTCACCGTCTAAATGAAAAGAGCAATAATTGGAAGGCGAATGACTTCCTAAACGGTTACGCGACCTACGCTGAGAAAGAGGAGAAATTCTTTGACTACGTTTTACTGAAGGATTTTATTGAGGGTAATGCGATTACACCGATTTTAGGTATTTTTTTAACAAGAGGAGAATTAAACGAGCAGGACGCGATGACAACGTTCAAAAATGGTCACTATAAGGCGAAGAATATCGAAGCAGCGCAAGTGTTTATGGACCAACTTGAAGATTTCTCGCCGTACTTCCATGAAACATATAAGTCAACAAAGTTCATTAAAGCGTTCCTGTTATTTTCAAGCAGCACGAAGTACAATCATGATAATATGATAAAGAAGCTTGAATATATGAGTGGCTATCTACAACCACGTAATCAAATTAGTCAATATTTGGACATACTGAGTGATATATATAACACAAGGCTCTCAGAGAAAAGTCGTATTCACTTCAAAGGTGAGAAAGAACTTTAATAGAATCGAGGGACATAATGACAAAATCAAAGACGACGAGCAGTTTCAGATTCGATATCGATTTTATTGACTTGCTGAATACATGGTCATTTGTAAGTAAGAGAGAGAAGGGCGCTCTCCTGCAGGACGCATTCCGAGAGTACACTAAGATGAAGCAGAACTCGGACGTTGCCGAAAAAGTGAATATGATTTTGGAAAGTTTGAAAGAGGATTGAGTCATGGATGCGGCGCTTTCTTTCTTCATATCCAAAAGACCAGAAGAAGAGAATTAAAACAAAAATCATATAAGATTAATAAAAGTTAGATGAAGTCATCTCAGTTGATTGTCCAGTAACTCGTGGTAGGCGTAAGTATTGACAATGCTTACACTTTGCATCCGGAATGCTATGCAACGCTTCCCATACAGGCGGATTGTACTCGACGGCAGCCGATCTGTACCGATGGGACAAGGCGCTGCGCTAAACCCGCCTCCTGCCGGAGGACATCCAGTCCGACATGTACCAACTGCACAATCCGACCGGGTACGGGTACGGCTGGTTCAATCAGACGGAGCCGGACGGGACCGTGTATCATCACGGCGGAATTAACGGATTCACTTCTTCGTTCGTCCGCGACTTAAAGCGGGGGATTACGGTTATCGTGCTCAGCAATACGGCCTCTATGACTCCTTCCGTCCTGTCCGGTGAGCTTCACAAGCTTGCCGTCCGGGCCGAAGCTTCCTAGTAGTCGGATTAGAATATGCTCAGCCTGACACACATGGCGGTCGCAGCCGGGTAACAAAAGGAGGTCTTCTTAACAGAAGGCCTCCTTTTCCGCATGCAAACTTCCCGCCGTTCCGGTGCAGGATCCTCCCTCCAAAAAAACCAAGGCCGGCCAAGGACAGGATCACGGCTTGTCAAACTAGTCCGCATAATCGGCCAAGTCCCTTCATAGACATGTATCAGTACATTTTACTTAAGGATGAGGGGATGATGACATGCGTCGGGTCACATGGATACTCGCCATCGTGATGAGTGCAGCATTGCTTCTGGCCGGTTGTGGAAAAAAGGATGCAGGATCGGTAGTAAAAGATTTGGATCATGTGATCGGCAAGCTCGAAAGTTATCAGGGCACGGGACGCATGGTTCTTCAAACCGGGCAGGAACCGCAGGAATACCAGGTGGAAGTGTGGTACCAGCAGCCGCATTATTACCGCATTTCCTTGACCAATGAGAAAAAAGACATCACGCAGGTTGTGCTGCGAAACGATGACGGGGTTTTTGTTTTGACGCCTCATCTGCATAAAAGCTTCCGGTTCCAGAGCGACTGGCCGGAGAATCAGGGTCAGGTCTACCTGTTCCAGTCCTTGGCTCAAAGCATTCTGCTGGACACGGAGCGTCAGTTTACGAAAGAGGGCAATTCGTTCGTCTTCGACGTGGCGGCGAATTATGCCAACAGCGGACAGATGGCGAGACAGAAGATATGGCTGGATCAAAAAAGCCTCGCGCCGCAGAAGGTCGAAGTTTCCGACAGCAGCTCGAACGTACTCGTCAAGCTTGATTTCACGCAGTTCGAGTTTGGCAAAAAGCTGGAAAAGGACAGCTTCGACATGCAGCGCAACATGACCAGCTGGGATCTGAAATCGCTGGATAAGGACGCGCCTGTCTCCGGCGCGGTAACCCAGCCGGCCGCGGGCGCAGCATCCCCGGACGGCAAATCGGCCGCAGCCGGGACAGCGCCGAACGCGGCAGGCGCCGCCGGCAAGGACGCGGCTGCCGGCGCTCCAGCGAGCGGCGCAAGCGCCACCGCCACTGCCGACGGCGGCAAAGCCCCCTCCGCGTCGCTGGGCAAAGCCGCGGACGGCTCCGCGAAGGCTCCGGCAGCGGCGGCGGGCTCCGGCGGCGCGGCGGCTGACGCCGGCAAGACGCCCGCTGCGCCAGGCGCTCCCGCGGGCGGCGCAGCCTCCGCCGACGGCACCGGCGCCAAGCAGCCAGCACCCGCAGCGGCGGGCACTGCCGCGACCGGTGCGGCCGGCGCGGACAAAACCGCCGCGGCCAACAGCAGCGCGGGCTTCGGCCTCATCGAGCCGTCCTACATGCCCAAGGGTGTCGCGCAGCAGGACATCCGGGATGTGAAGCTCGGCGAGAACACGGGCATCATGGTCCGCTACCAGGGGACCTACAACTACACGCTGCTCGAGGTAGCGCCGCAGACGCAGACCGTATCCGTGCTGCCCGGCGATATCGTCGACCTGGGCTACACGCTCGGCGTGGTCACCGGCGACGAGAAGAAGACGCTGACGTGGACGTACGACGGCATCGAATTCCGGCTGGCGACCGCCGACCTGCCGCACGACGAGCTTGTCAAAATCGCCCAGTCCGTTGCCGAAGAAGCGGGCAAATAACCCGCAAAGCCCCATGGATTGGGGAATTTTGCCCGGAACAATGCATTGACTTCATCCAGCGGAGCCTTTAACATGGGTGTATCGGAGGACGGCGGAAGTGCCGGCCAATTAGGGAAGGGAGACCCTGTTTATTCGGGATCTCCCTTGTCCCGTGTACAGTCTTGAAGAAGGTGAACTTTGACGTGGATGCTTTTTACCGTCCGACTTACGTGGAAATTTCATTGGATGCGCTCCGCAGCAACCTGGAGACTTTCAGGCGCGTGCTGCCGGGAAGCGTACACATGATGGCGGTTCTGAAAGCCGATGCCTACGGCCACGGCGCCGTAGAGGTTTCGAAAGTGGCAATGGAATGCGGCGCGACCTATCTGGCCGTAGCTTTTCTCGACGAAGCGATGGAGCTTAGGAACGCCGGCATCACGGCGCCTATCCTGGTTCTGGGCTATACGCCGCCGGAAGGGATCGGACTTGCGCTGGAACACGACATTACGCTGACCGTTTATACGGAAGAACTGCTTGAAGCGGCTTCCGGGTACGCGCAGCGTGACGCCGCAGCGGGCGGGAACAAACCGCTGCTTAACATTCATATTAAAATCGACAGCGGCATGGGACGGATCGGCCTGCACGACGAGGACGAAGCGGTCGCGTTTATCGCGAGAGCGCTGCAGACTCGGGGAATCCGGGTCGAGGGGCTGTTTACCCACTATGCCAATGCGGATGAAAGCGACAAAGCTTATACGTACGAACAGCACGCGAAATTCGCCGGGATCGTCCGGAAGGCCGGTGAGCTGCCGGGAGCCCGTTTTCCTTTTGTTCACGCCGGCAACAGCGCGACTGCCATTGATCTGCCCGAACTTACTTACAACATGGTGCGTCTGGGCATTGCAATGTACGGCCTGTATCCTTCCGAAGAGGTAAACAAAGAGCAGATCAGGCTGAAACCCGTACTGAGCCTCAAAACGGGGATCGTCCATCTGAAGACTCTTCCGTCCGGATCGGGCGTCAGCTACGGCACCATTTATCACACGCAAGGCGATGAACGGATCGCCACACTGCCGATCGGCTATGCCGACGGCTTCTCGCGTCTGCTGACGGGGAAAGCGGAAGGACTGGTCCGCGGCAGAAGAGCTCCGGTCGTTGGCCGGATCTGTATGGATCAATGTATGCTGAGTACGAGCGATATTCCGGAAGCGGCATTCGGTGACGAGGTCGTCCTGCTCGGCGAGCAGGGCGGAGAACGCATAACCGCGGAGGAAATCGCCTCTAAGCTGGGCACGATTAATTATGAAGTAACCTGCATGATCTCTCACCGGGTTCCCCGCGTTTACGTAAGCGGCGGCCGCAGAGTGAAGGCGGTCAACTCCCTGTTCAGACATCTTTTTTAACGGATCGACAGGACTTAATCAAAATTCCACAATTTTTCCCGAAGGAAAAACAGGATTTCAGGGTATGCCCTCGAATAGATTACAAGGGAGCTTGACGATGCGTATGGCATAAATGATATACCACACGCATATATACTGAAGTAGTATAAATTTACTACTGCATCGACATAATGGTAGTAAAGTGTTTTCGGATGTTTCTTGGGGGTGCGAAATCGGTGAATAATGCTCATAACACGAAGAGGATCATGATCAGTTTGCCAGACAACCTATTACAGGAGGTCGACGGCATTGTGGAGAAGGAGAACTCCAACCG
This sequence comes from Paenibacillus sp. RC84, assembly GCF_041260495.1. NCBI lineage: Bacteria > Bacillati > Bacillota > Bacilli > Caryophanales > Paenibacillaceae > Paenibacillus > Paenibacillus sp. RC84. The sequence goes on along the minus strand of NZ_JBGBYL010000017.1, from coordinate 13,969 downwards.
AAGCGAGTTTATTCGCCAGGCCATGAAGCTGTACTTGCTTGAACGCAAAAAACGCAGCCTTCGCGAATCCATGCAGAAAGGCTACATGGAGATGGCTAAAATCAACCTAACGATAGCGGACGAAGCTTTTCAAGCGGAGGAAGAGGCGGACAATACGCTGGTACGCTTAGTAAGCGGGGTGTAATAATTTGATTGTAAAACGTGGCGATGTGTACTTCGCAGATCTTTCACCGGTTGTCGGTTCCGAACAGGGCGGCGTCCGTCCGGTGCTGATTATCCAGAACGACATCGGCAATCGCTTCAGCCCGACGGTCATCGTCGCCGCAATTACGGCGCAGATTCAGAAAGCGAAGCTACCGACGCACGTGGAAATCGATGCGGAAACGCACGGTTTTGACCGGGACTCCGTCATTTTGCTGGAACAGATCCGTACGATCGACAAACAGCGGCTGACCGACAAAATTACGCATCTGGATGAAGAATCAATGCGCAAGGTGGACGAAGCGCTGCAGGTCAGCGTGGGACTGATTGATTTTTAGCGATGAAATGAGGAGCGAGGGGCCCTAACAGCCCTCGTTTTTTCGTTTCTTTTACAAAGGTCGGCACGGAAACGAGGTCCAGGCACGCGAATGCGGCGGAGATCGAGATGTTTTCGGGGGAAGGATCGGGTCGAGCACAATCTGCCCGGAAGAAAGCTACAAAACGCATGGGGGAATAACGATGGCAAACACGGATGTCCAGCACGCAGACAAGCAGCAAGCACCTAAGAGCTACGAACGGACCGAGGAAAAAACGGCGGCTACGGCTGCCCGGATCGTCAAACAAATCGCCGGCGAGCTTCAGCTCAAGGCTTCGCAGGTTCAAACGACCGTAAATCTCCTGGATGAAGGCAACACCATCCCGTTTATCGCGCGGTACCGGAAGGAAATGACGGGAGAACTCGACGAGAATTTCCTGCGGGATATCGAGGAGCGGCTGAATTACCTTCGCAACCTGGAAGACCGCAAGCTGGAAGTGCTGCGTCTTATCGACGAGCAGGACAAGCTCACCGGCGAGCTCCAGGCTTCCATTGAAAAAGCGGTAAAGCTCCAGGAGCTGGAGGATTTGTACCGTCCATACCGTCAGAAACGCAAAACACGCGCGAGCGTCGCGAAGGAAAAAGGGCTGGAGCCGCTGGCGAAATTTATACTAAAACAGCTTCAGAAAGGTTCTCTTCAGGAAGAAGCCGAGAAGTATGTCCGTGAAGACAAAGGCGTCGCCACCGCTGAAGAAGCTCTTCAAGGCGCGCGGGATATCGTCGCCGAGCAGCTCGCGGACGATGCGAAAATCCGGGCTTGGGTCCGCAAATTTACGCACGACAACGGGATTCTGCGTACGGAAGCGAAGAAGCAGGAAGAAGAGTCCGTTTACGAGATGTACTACAGCTACCAGGAACCGCTGAAAAAAATGCCGCCGCACCGCACGCTGGCGATTAACCGCGGTGAGCGCGAGGACGTGCTGAAAGTGGCGCTCGACGTTCCCGTTGAGCGGATCCACGAATTCATCGGCCGCCAGGTCATCCAGGGGCCGTCCGTGACGCGCGACGCGCTGCAATCGGCTGTGGAAGACGCCTACAAGCGTCTGATCGCGCCATCCATCGAGCGGGAAGTCCGCGGAGAGCTGACGGAACGGGCGGAGACGCACGCGATCCAGATTTTCGCCGGCAATCTGCGGAATCTGCTTCTCCAGGCGCCCGTTAAGGGCCAAACCGTGCTCGGCGTCGACCCGGCTTACCGGACCGGCTGCAAGCTGGCTGTCGTGGATGAGACGGGCAAGATGCTGGAGGTCATGGTGACGTACCCGACGCCGCCGAACAACAAAGTCGCGGAAGCGAAGGCCGCTTTCAAGCGCCTGATCGACACGTACGATGTCAGCCTCATCGTTATCGGCAACGGTACCGCTTCGCGCGAAACCGAGCAGTTCGTGGCGGATCTGATCGCCGAACTTAAAGCGCGCAAGCTCCAGTACCTCATCGTGAACGAGGCCGGGGCAAGCGTGTACTCCGCATCGAAGCTTGCTCAGACGGAGTTCCCGGATCTCGACGTGGCGGAGCGCAGCGCCATCTCGATTGCGCGCCGCCTGCAGGACCCGCTCGCGGAGCTTGTCAAAATCGAGCCGAAAGCGATCGGCGTCGGCCAATACCAGCACGACGTCTCGCAGAAGCATCTCGACGAGAGCCTCAAAGCGGTTGTCGAATCCGCCGTTAACCATGTCGGTGTCGACGTGAACACGGCATCGCCGTCCCTGCTTTCTTACGTCTCCGGAATCAACAGCACGATCGCGAAGAATATCGTGAAGTTCCGCGAGGAGAACGGGAAGTTCGGCAGCCGCAAAGAGCTGCAGAAGGTTCCCCGCCTCGGCGCGAAGACGTTCGAGCAGTGCATCGGCTTCCTCCGGGTACCCGGAAGCGGCAACCCGCTCGACAACACGCCGATCCACCCCGAGACATACGACGTGGTGGACAAGCTGCTGGCCGAGCTGAGAGTCGAGCTTGCCGGGATCGGCTCCCAGCAGCTCAAGGAACTGCTTCAGCGCCAGGAGCCCGAAGAGCTTGCGCCCAAGCTCGGCATTGGCGTTCCTACGCTGCGTGACATCCTGGACAGCCTGCAGCGTCCGGGCCGCGACCCCCGCGAGGAACTCGGGACGCCGATCTTCCGGACTGACGTCCTGCAGATCGAAGATCTGAAGCCGGGCATGGAGCTTCAGGGTACCGTGCGCAACGTGATCGATTTCGGCGCTTTTGTCGATATCGGCATCAAAAGCGACGGTCTCGTCCATATTTCCCAGCTCAGCGACAAGTTCGTGAAACATCCGATGGATGTGGTATCCGTCGGTGACAACGTAACGGTCTGGGTATTGAACGTAGATGTGAAGAAGGGCCGTGTCGGCCTGACGATGAAACAGCCGCAATAAACGGAACCGACCCTAAAGAACCTCAAGATCCCAAAGAGCTTGAGGTTTTCTTTTTTACCTGAATTTTGCATCTTAGTGCCGTCCTGACATCTCGATCAGGCAGGGCAGGAATAACTCTTACCCGAATGGGCAAAAACAGAAAAGATAGCTGCCGCTGGAATCCGGCAGACGATCAGAGCGGAGGGAAGGTCCATGCTTCACACATGGTTACGCAAGGGAGGGACGCTGGCGCTTGCCGTACTGCTGTTCATTTCGGCCGGCTGCAGCACATCGGGACCGCAAGCAGGTCCGGGCAATAGTCAAAGCGGCGGCAAGGAGTCGCAGTCGAGTCCGACCCCTACGGTGGAGGACCCGCTGAAGGATCAGATTGCGAGGATGACGCTGGACCAGAAAATCGGGCAGATGGTCATCAGCGGAGTCGACGGATTGGAGATGGACGAGCACGCGCGGCAGTTGATAGATACCTATAAGGTCGGAGGCTTCATTTTATTCAAGCCGAACGTAAAAAGCGCCGGGCAGGCGTCAGCCCTCCTGAATTCGCTGAAAGAAGAGAATGCCCGTACGGGCAGCAAAATACCGCTTATGCTGAGTGTGGACGAGGAAGGCGGACGCGTCAGCCGCATGCCGGACGAGTATATGAACGTGCCCGCGAGTCAGGTGATCGGCAGTACGAAGAACCTGCGTTTCGCTGCGGAGATCGGGGATATTCTGGCCCGGGAAGTGGCCTCCCTGGGATTTAACACGAATTTCGCTCCGGTGCTCGACATCAACAGCAACCCGAAGAATCCGGTCATTGGGGACCGTTCTTTCGGGTCGACGCCCGAGCTTGTAGGCAATCTCGGCGTCGAGATGATGAAAGCCATCGCCGCGCAGAAGGTGATTCCCGTCGTGAAACATTTCCCGGGACATGGCGATACCGCGGTAGATTCCCATATCGGGCTGCCTGTCGTGGAGCACGATGCGAGCCGTCTGCGTTCTTTCGAGCTCGTCCCTTTCGTCAAAGCCTTCCAAAGCGGGGCGGATGCGGTCATGGTTGCGCATATTCTGCTTCCGAAGCTGGATTCCACCTATCCGGCTTCCTTATCCCCGGAGGTCATTACCGATTTGCTGCGCAAAGAGCTGAATTTCGGCGGTGTCGTGTTCACGGACGATCTGACGATGGGCGCCATCGTCAAAAGCTACGGAATCGGAGAGGCGGCCGTTCAAGCGGTGAAAGCGGGCACGGACGTAGCCCTCGTCTGTCATGAATTCGACAACACGGTCCGTGTCGTAAAAGCGCTGAAGCAGGCCGCCGAAACCGGCGTTCTCTCGGAGCGGAGAATCGACGAGAGCGTTTACCGGATCCTGAAGCTGAAATACAAGTACACGTTAGCCGATCACCCGGCTCCGCAGCCGGATGTCGGCAAAATCAACGAGCAGATCGGCCGGGTCCTGGACGCCCGTCTACCTTAACGGCCCGGAGCCGTCACAAAAAAAGCAGGTAATTCCGCCTACGCGGAGCTACCTGCTTTTTTCAAAGGATCCCGACAGCTCGTCGGGTGATCTCCGTGTCCGGTAAAAAAACCAACTGTCGTTAAGTAAACGAATCTGCCGAGGGTTTTTGTTCTGAAACGCTCGCATCAGCTGGTTGCAGAGCCATTGCGGCATAACGCCATCCCCTTCCTGACTGACTACTTACAGCATATGGGGAAGAGGCGCCCGGCGTGCAGGTCCTGCAACTTTTTTTATCGGAAAAGCGGAGATTTACTGCTGATCTTCCTCGTACTCTTCGTACCACTGCTCCAGTTGGGCCTGCAGCGCCCGGATTTCGGTGAGCAGCGATACGATCGGGTAGGCGGATTCCTGAATGGAAGCAAAGGATGCTTCCAGCTTATTGATATAGTGGAGACCTCCTGTTACCGTAAAAGCGGTACCCACCGGTTCCAGGTTGTCGCATTCGGCGATAACGACCGGCAGTTCAGGCACATTGTGTGCGGTCAACTTCTCGATTTCTTTGTGCAGCCGGCCGTTTAGGGCTGTAAGCTGGTACATGTGCGTAGCGGGCATTTCGACAAATTCGAGCTGGTCTTTCAGTTTCAATACGGCATATTTCATAACGCTGGTCGGCATAGCGGCGGTGCTCCTCTCGCGCATCACATTCTCGTTTTCTACTTGACAGTATAGCCCTTCATTAGGTACAAATTCAAGAGAGACTTATCCGCGGGAGCATACGGGAAATCCCGTGCCGAAGCGGGGAAAGGGGTCGCTTGCTATGGACGACGGGCAGCTTCAGGAGTGGGTGGAGCAGATTTCTTTGCAGGCGTTCGGATGGCCGTTTCGTCACCGTGCGCGGTTTAACCGCAGGCTTCGTGCCACGGGCGGTCGGTATTTTACGAAGTCCCACGATATCGAGATCAGTTGGCACCAATGGGAGACTTACGGCAGGGACGATGTCGAAAAAATCATTAAGCACGAGCTGTGCCACTATCATCTTCATTTGCAGAGAAGAGGCTATCAGCACCGGGATGCCGACTTTAAAATTCTGCTCAAGCAAGTGGGCGGGACGCGATTTTGCCGGGCTTTGCCTCAGCGCAAGGAACCGGCGCCTTACAAGTACAAGCTCCAGTGCGTGGCCTGCGGCACCGAATATTACCGGAAAAGAAAGATGGATGTGCGCAAATACTCGTGCGGAAAATGCCGGGGAAAGCTGAATCTTTACACGCTTGACTTTCCCAAACGTTCATGATAAATTAATTATTGTCTTTCCCTGATAGCTCAGTTGGTAGAGCACTCGACTGTTAATCGAGTTGTCACAGGTTCGAGTCCTGTTCGGGGAGCCATATCTGGAGAGATACCCAAGTGGCTCAAGGGGACCCTCTGCTAAGGGGTTAGACTGCGTAAGTGGTGCGAGGGTTCGAATCCCTCTCTCTCCGCCATTAAGTAATGTGAAGAAAGTCGCTTAGATACAGCGGCTTTTTTGCTTTTTAAGGGCCTTTGCGCAAGCGGCACGGGTGCCGGGCCAAACGATTTTGTGCCAGAAAATTCATTGCAAATTAGGCTTGTCATTTTGAAAAGGTTAAGCTATAATAACACTTGTCGTCAAAAACGACATCATGTTCTAAGAGTTGACATGGCCCGTTGGTCAAGGGGTTAAGACACCTCCCTTTCACGGAGGTAACAGGGGTTCGAATCCCCTACGGGTCACCATGAGAGCCATTAGCTCAGTTGGTAGAGCACCTGACTTTTAATCAGGGTGTCGAAGGTTCGAGTCCTTCATGGCTCACATTCTTTACCTCACATGCGGTCGTGGTGGAACGGCAGACACGCTATCTTGAGGGGGTAGTGCCCAATGGGCGTGAGGGTTCAAATCCCTCCGACCGCATACCTCATTAAATAAGAGACCTTGCTGAATACAGCGGGGTCTCTTATTTTTTTTAGAAATATTTCCCGAGAAATATCGAACCGTGAGACGGGTGTCTATTTGTGCCGGATGATTCATCGACAAAGGATCAAATACATCATGCGGATGTCGAAAGGCAGGAAGCTTCGGAAATAAAGACAGATATACCGCCAGCCGGACGCAGTAAGGAGCCGATGTCGATGAACAGTTCCTTTTTAAAAAGGAGAGGAAGCGCGAAGCTACCAGCGCGGAGCTCGGCGTCACATGTCGGTGGTCCGAAAACTTAGATTTGTGTTGGCGGACGGTCAAATAGGTGGGTTAGAATCACTTTAGTCCGAAAATAGTTCCGGTTTTTTATTTTATTTTCTTAAAATTAACATCTAGCTAATGCTGAATTGTAATTTCTTCCATATAATGGTGGAGTAAGCTATTATCCATTCAGAGGAGGGAATTAAATGATTCAAAAAGTTCGTGCCCGTATGATCCCCTTGTTAGGTCTTTCCGCCGTTCTTGCGTGTTCTTCGGTGGTCCAAGCCGCTCAGCCTCCGGCTCCGGCTCTGCATGACGATAACCCGTCCGGTAATTTCGGGGACTGGTACACGGGAGCGGTGCCGCCGCAGGCTTCCAATGGCAAGCCCGTGATTCTTTTCGTTCAGGGTCTTCACTCGAATTATAACACCTGGCTCAAAACGGACGGATACTACGAGGCGGCTTATAAGGCCGGGTACCGCACGGCTTTCGTACAACTGAAAGATGCGGACGGTACGGGCGGGGACATGTGGACCAACGGTCCGAAGCTGGCCGAGGTCATCAAGAAGGTCGCCAACTATTATGGTGTCTCCCAAATTAACATCATCGCTCACTCCAAGGGCGGAATCGACACGCAAGCCGCTCTCCTGCATTACGGCGCCGCGCCGTACGTGAACGTCGTTCATCAGCTTTCTACGCCGAATAAGGGCTCCGAGCTGGCTGACATGGCTTACAGCGACTGGACAAGCTGGCTGGCCGACATTCTCGGCAAGAAAGATGATGCGGTCTATTCGCTGCAAACTTCCTACATGGCCAATTTTCGGACACAGACAGACAGCAAACCCGGAGTCTCCGCTACTAAGACCTACATGTCCGGCGGAGAAGGCGATGACGGCTGGTTCACTGCCTACTGGTTCGCTCATGCCGTCCTTCCGGGTGAGGATGACGGTGCGGTCAGCGTAGCTTCCGCGCTCGGATTGCCATATGGCATTAAAAGCTTTACAAAAAACATCTCCCACAGCGCGATGACGACGGCTTCCCAGACTTGGAGTCTGGTTCAACCTAAACTGGCACTCGGCAAAACGACGATTGCAGCGGCGGCGCTTCAAGAAGAGAACCTCTCCGCCGCTCCCCAAGCAGCTCCTGCGGTTTCCGAGAATTCTTCTTTCATTATGAAAGGGGGCAGTCTCGCCAAAGGATCCGCAAAAGAGGTGTTCCCGCTTGAAAGCGGTCTCGGCGCGATCTCACTGGATGTGTTGACGGCTAAAGAAACGACGCAAGTCACATTGACAAGCCCATCCGGCAAAAAGATCCCGCTTAACCCGGCCAAAAGTGCGGAGAAAGACGATGCCGTTCTGTTCTCGGATGCCGTTCATCATACGCTGACGCTCGAGAACCCGGAGAAGGGGAACTGGACCCTGGAGCTGTCGGGAGAAGGGGACGCATACTTTATGCTGGCCCGTCCGGAAGGCCGTGTAAAAGGACAAATCAAGAACGCCCGCAAACAATACAAACAAGGTGAGAATGCGCAAATTGCCGTTTCGTTCGACGGAGCGGGCAAGCTGGAAGACACTCAAGCGAAGAAGGCGAAGCTGACCCGTTCCGGAGGCAAAGGCAAAGTGAAGAGCCTCCAGCAAGCGGGAGAAGTTAATCTGCAAACCGCGAAGAACGAAGTTCTTTTGGACTTCAAAGCACCGACGGAGCCTGGGGTCTATAATATCTCATTCGACATCAACGGGGTGAATGAGCGGCAGGAACCTTTTACACGTTCCGTGAACTACAACTTCGCCGTGACCGATGAGGCGGGAAAAGTCCAATAGGAACGCTTGTCCAAAGCGGCTCTCCTTCGTTTGGAGCTTCATCATTTCGGGTAATCTAAAAATAGAAAGAGAAATGTGTTTACTCGAAAGGAGCTGGAGAGAGCATGTCGAATCCGTCTTTGGAACAGCAGATCGTAAGCGTTCTGGATAAAAACGAGTTCTGCTCGTTCGGTACTGTTGAGAATGGGAAACCGCGTGTACGCTACATGGCTTTATTTCACGATGAGCTGACGATTTATCTGGCGACAAACCGTAAAACCGATAAGGTGGAAGAGCTGCGGGACAACCCCCATGTACATATTCTTGTGGGCTTTGACGGCAAAACTTCTTCCGATATCCTTCAAATCGCAGCGACAGGCAGCGTGAGTACGGATGAAAGCTTGCGCGAAAAAGTATGGCGCGACGACTTCAAAGAATGGTTTGACGGTCCGCACGATCCGGAATATGTTATTCTGAAGATTGTCCCCGGCCGTATCGAGTACTACAGCGGTAAATCCGAGCCGCAGGTATGGCAGGCGAAATAACAACCGCGAAGCCGAAAGAAGCCCGAATGGGCTCTTTCGGCTTTTTTGTTTTCAGCGCAGAATCTTCTCGTTCGTTACGTGAATATGAACCGCTGTTCAAACGCGGCGCGCATTGTGAGTACGACGATAGGCGGTTGCTGCTCCCCCAAAGCGGGGGGGCGGTACAGCCGATTCACGGGCGCTCACCACGCCCTTCCCGACAAATAAAAAGAACGCGGAGGCTGCACAGGCAGTCTTTCGCGTTCTTTTTATTTACACTATCGGCTGATGTGCATACGCTTCTGCACTTGGCCGAGGACAAAATCCGTCAGCAGCGCGAGAAGCGCCGCCGGGATAGCTCCCGCATACAAACGGGCGGAGTTGTCCATGTTGATGCCGGAATAAATCTCCCGGCCCAGGCCCCCGCCCCCGATCAGCGGAGCAATGGTAGCCACGCCGATGGCGATGACCGCGGCCACCCGGACGCCTGTCGCGATGAAGGGCAGCGACAGCGGAAGCTGTACCTTCCACATCAGCTGAAGCTGGCTCATGCCGACTCCCCGTCCGGCTTCCGTAATCGCCGGATTTACCTGGGTGAGCCCGACAAAGGTGTTGCGGATGATCGGCATCAGGGAATAGAGGAAGAGGCCGATAACCACAGTCTTGAAGCCGAGCCCGAACACGATCATCAGCAGCACGAGCAGCGCCAGACTCGGAAACACCTGAATGATGTTCGCGGCCGTAAGAATGACGGAACCGAGGCGGCGGTAACGCGCGGCCAGAATGCCCAGCGGCACCCCGACGATAAGCGCCATGAGAATGGCAAGGAGGACCATTACGATATGATCGTAAGTCAGTCCCAGCAAATCCAGCCAGTTTTCACTAACGTATTGAAAGAAAAGCTCCATATTCATGTCCCCTTAGAAGGCCTGCAGGACCTTTATTTCAGCAGTCCGATTTGTTTTAAATAGTCTTCCGCAACTTTTTTCTCATTGCGTTTTTTCACGTCAACTTCATAGTTCAAATCAATCATGGTTTTGGCATCGATTTTCCCGATAAGCAGTCCGATGATATCGTTCAGCTCCGGATGAGCGGCCAGCAGCTCTTTTTTCACAACCGGTGAGGCGTCGTAAGGAGGGAAGAACTGTTTGTCGTCCTCCAGTGTGACCAGATTGTATTCTTTTAACCGGGCGTCCGTTGAGTAAGCCAATACGATATCCACTTTTTTGCTGGCTACGGCGCTGTAAACGAGCGCGACCTCCATAGGAAGCGTATCTCCGAATTGAAGCCCGTAATGTTTGGCGAACGCCTTGTATCCGTCGCTTTCTCTTTCCAGCCAGGTCGTATCTACCCCGAGTTTGATGGAGCCGGCGTCCGGAATAATGTCCGAGATCTTCTTCCAGCCCTTCTCGTCCGCCAATTCTTTGCGCACCGTAAAGGCATACGTATTTTCAAATCCGTAAGGATTAAACCATTTAAAGTTAAAATGTTTATCGAAACCGGCCTGCGCTTCGGCAAGTATTTCTTCCCGGTTTCTTTTCTTGTCCTCGATCGGGAAATGCTTATTGAGCAGTTCGCCGGAATAAAGGGTGGACATCTGGATGTCGCCCTTCTTCATGGCATCGATGATTACTCCGCTTGACGCAAGGTCCGGGAGTACATCCACCTTCAGGTCGGTGCGGTCTTCGATCAGCAGCTTGTACATTTGAGCCAAAATTTTCGGCTCCGAATAAGTCTGCGTCCCGATCAGAATGGTATCTCCCCGTCCGCAGCCGCTTGCTGACACAACAACCGCAGCGAGAAGGCTTGCTGCCAGTAAGCGTCTTCTCACACGTTTCATTCGAAATCCCCTTTAGACGACCTTCACAGCGCGGCCGTTTTTTTATAGTGATAAGCTTTTATTCAGCTCGTTTAATGATAGTCTTCAAAAAAGTTAAGCCGCTTTAGCGCTTGATGTTTTGGTGCGCGAGGTGAGCCATTTTTCCAAAGCTCCCAGCACGAAATCGGCGATCAGAGCCAAGATGACGGCCAGAATGGCGCCTGTGAAAATAAGCTCCTTCTTGTTCACGCCCATCCCCGCTACAATCAACTGGCCCAGGCCGCCGGCTCCGATAAGCGTCGCCAGTGTAGCCCAACTGATAATATAGACCGTTGTCACGCGGACGCCGGACATGATGTAAGGAAGAGCCAGCGGAAGCTGGATGCGCACTAACCGCTGAATGGAGCTGTAGCCCATGCCTCTTGCGGCCTCGATCAGATGCGGATTGACCGCCTGGAAACCCGTGAACGTATTCCGCATGATAGGCATCAGCGAATACAGGAACAGGGCGATGATGGCCGGCTTCATACCGACCCCGATCAGCGGGATCAGGATAGCCAGCAGCGCGAGGCTGGGAATGGTCTGGAGCAGATTCGATAAAGCGAAAACAAGCGAATTGATCCATTTAATCCGGTTCCCGGCCAAATAGACGCCTATAGGGATGGCGACAATACAGCCGAAAAGGATAGACAGGAACGAAATGATCAGATGCTCCCGGAAAGCGATCAAGATATCAGGCAACCGATCGCTAAGAAATTGACCGTAGCTGTTCAGGAAGTCCATTTAAGCACCTCCGCTGCCGCCGACCGGTACTTGCGTCCCATCTTCCGCTGAAGCTTGGAGCGACGCTTCGGCCGTTTCGGCAAATTCGTCAGACTCGGCAGGTGTATATACATCCGCGATATGACGGACTACACTCCCTTTGGTAACGAGCCCGGCGAACGTGTTGTTTTCGCGGACGACCGGAATATAAGGAAGGTTATGCTCGTTCATAAGCTGGATTGCCACGGATAAGGAAGTGCCTGTCTCGACTGTATGATGAAAAGGTTTGGCGATATCGGCGAGTGTGATATTTTCCTGCCTATACTTGTCGAGCACCTGGAAGATGGACGTCGTACCGATCAGACGGTTCTGCCTGTCTACGATCAAGAGGGAATCGACCCGGTTTTTCTCCATGATTTTAATGGCTTCGGCAAGACCGCGTGTAGGATAGGCTGTGATCGGATGTTCGGCCATAACCTCATCGACGGTAGGGATTTCCTCGAATCCGGTATCCGCCTGCAGCCTCTTTTTACCGACGAAAGACTTTACAAACTCATTGGCCGGATAACGGAGGATATGCTCCGGACTGCCGTGCTGAACGATTTCGCCGTCCTTCATAAGCACGACGTTGTCCGCGATTTTCACGGCCTCGTCCATGTCGTGGGTAACGAAAATAATCGTCTTCTTCAGATCCTGTTGAAGCCGTACCAGCTCATCCTGCAGCTGTTCCCGGGAGATGGGGTCGAGCGCGCTGAAAGGCTCATCCATCAAAATGATATCGGGTTCCGCGGCCAGAGCGCGGATAACGCCGATACGCTGCTGCTGTCCTCCGCTAAGCTCGGATGGATAGCGGTTGCGGAACGTGTCCGGGTCAAGGGATACCAAGCGAAGCAGTTCATCGACCCGTGTATCTATGCGCTGCTGGTCCCATTTCAGAAGCTTTGGAACAACCGCTACATTTTTGGCGATCGTCATGTGGGGGAATAGGCCGATATTTTGTATTACATAGCCGATGTTGCGTCTCAGCTCGACCGGATCCATTTGGGAAATATCTTTCCCTTTAATGGTAACCTTCCCTTCGGAGGGATTGATCAAGCGGTTGATCAGTTTCATCGTGGTGGATTTACCGCATCCGCTTGGTCCGATCAGGACATGGAGCTGGCCTTCGGCGAACTCTAAATTAAGATTTTTTAGTGCGACGAATCCATCGTCGTATCTTTTGATAACACCTTCCAGACGAATCATTCTATGCAGCACCCCTTTTTTTCTCTAAGTAAAAGCGTGGAATTTACTTATGTAACCTTTTATATAAACAGGAGAAGACAAAATGAATCACCAACCGGTCAAGGGTTCAGTCTCCTCGTCCAGAAACCCCCGCGGAAAAAACGCGGTTCATAAGAGATTACAAAAGCTTTCGGAGCAAGTTCATGAAGAGTGCTCAAAAGCTTTTTTTCCAGCGAACGCTTGGCGAGCACCTGCATGACCAGACGGGGACCGTCGCGTCCTTCCGCCACCCAGTGAGTGACTCCGTAACCTTTGTTCCGCAGGGTATCCGGCAGAGTCGTTTCCGTATAATCGACGACAATCTGCAGAGTGGTGTATCCGAGCGCAAGCCAGCCTTCAATGCGGATCCCCAGCCAGACGCCAGCCCCCCAGCCTACGCAGTAAGCGATAATATTGACAGGATCGTCGATGTTCTTGAGCACAATATTAAGACCCATTAAATAAATGAAGATTTCCACCGTACTTATACTTGCGGCGAGCAGCCTTCTTGCCTTCATCACCAAAATCATGCGGATCGTGGAGAGAGAGACATAAGCGATATTGATGACGATAATGGTAAGAATGGTTTGGGCGCTTATCATGCTGATGCTCCTTTCGATGTGAGTTTGGCGCTTTCAACTTATAAAAAGGTATTACCCACAATCGCCGCAGCCGAACAGGAACAGGAGAGAGAAGGAAGAGTGAGCGCTGCAACCCGTCAAATATAAGCCCGGTATTAACACCTCGGAAGCTGGCTGACGGCGTCTTCATCTTAGCTTTGCGTTACGTTTAAGATTGCTGAATGAAGACCAAACTATACAGGGTTGCATATAAAGGAAGTTAATTGTTCATACATGTAAAAATATACCTGTTGAATGTTTCTTTGCAGGCGTGGTATATTGTTCTTCCGGCCGCTGAGAGGCAGTCGGAAATGATTAAAAAAGATGTTGCAAGCTAACAACTAATGTGATATATTATAACTCGGCCGCAAGAAACGCGGTTGAACGTGAGAGTCATGTTAGATAACTTGCTACAGAATGTTAAAAATAACACTTGCATTGCTAAGATGAATGTGTTAGAATGAAATTCCGGTCGCGAGAACGACTGGTACAAATGAGTAACATAAACGAGATTGTCCTTTGAAAACTGAACAACGAGTGATTGAAGCGTCTCAAGCAATTGAGACATTAATGAGAAGAAATTCTCGTCAGCAACGAATTTT
>NZ_JBGBYL010000016.1:0-63491 GCF_041260495.1 Paenibacillus sp. RC84 | reverse complement strand
AACACGACCGTTAAGCCTTCCAGCGCCGATGGTACTTGGACCGAAGGGTCCTGGGAGAGTAGGACGTTGCCAAGCACAAATAAAACCTTTTCGAACTCTCATTCGAAAAGGTTTTTTGTTGTTTAAAGATAAATTTAGGGTAGTACGGGAAGAAGATCGGTCAAGGGTAGGACCTCTGATCCGATCTTTTTTTGTGCCGCGCAGTTCCCATCCGGGTGTGGTGTCGCAAGACGAAAGTCACCCACCTGAATTCATTTTCCATTTCTGCGATCCGTAATTTCCATTTTTGAGACGCGTTTTTACCAATTTTATTTCCAGGAATGTTAAGTCTGAAGGCACGTAAGACTTACTGTTTGTAACACGAAGTTTCATTAGCACGGAGGCGCAGCCAGCCGACCTGATATTGTTTTCGGAACATCAAAAACATATAAAACCGCCCGCCTAAAATCCACAAATGCACAAACAAGATATTGGATAAGGCTGCAGCGCTGAACCAAGGATAGAGAAGCAATATACCGGCGAAACCCGAGATCAGCAGGTGCAGATGAAGACGGAAGAAAGACCGAAACATCACGTACTGCGCGGGAATATAACCTGTCCAAAGATGAGCAAACCGGAAAGACCAGCCTTGAGGCTCCGCTTTTCTGACAAAATGAAGATACCCGCGGATTGCCAGCATATGAAGAAGTTGAACGAAAATATAGCCGAGACACAAAGAGAGCAGACTGCCTGTCAGCAGGGCCTTAACCGCCCATACCGCAGCAAATGCGTAATAAACGCCGAGCAGCAGGAGATGATGCGGAATTCGTCGAAGAAGGGTATACGTGTAGATGATCGCATCGCTGGAAGTGTTTTTTTTCAAATTGGAAAGCCTCCGTTTAAAACATCTGTTGTTCTAGTCAGTATCTCATAAGTAGGGTACTCTATCTATATCGGATTTTAGACCAGGGTTTTTAAAGATTAAAGGTTGAGAAAGCTTGCTGCAATGAGAGCTTTGCACACAGGCAAAAGTGCCAAATCCCGTACATACGTGGAGAGGGGGCCGCCGTTACGTGCTTGAAACCTTTCTTTTGCGTCTAAAAGAATCGTAAACCGGACATACTGCTAATAGGAAAAAAAGTAGAGGTGATCCGTATGGAAGACCCGGTTCTGGTGAAATGTATCGTGTGCGGAGAAGAAAAGCAAGAAGGCATTCAGATTGCTTCGGAATTTATCTGCGATGCTTGCGAGGCTGAAATTGTGCGTACGGATGTAATGGATGTCAAATATTCTTTTTTTATCCGGCAGTTAAAGCAAATTTTTTATAAGCAAAACGCTTGATACCGGACGGCGGAAGTGTATAAACGCGCGAAAAATGCCTTGATTTTCGGGACGGCTGACAGGTATGCTTAATTTACTTCATGAATATAAGATTTCAAAGGATGCTTGGATATGCCAAATCGCGAAAACGCGCCCCTTTTTGAAAAAATGAGGGAGCATTATGAACGAAGACCGGCCAGTTTCCATGTACCCGGTCATAAATCAGGCAGGGGAGCGGACCGTGAGGCCGCTCCTTTTTTTGAGCCGCTGATGGCGCTAGACTATACCGAGATCAGCGGCCTGGACGATCTCCACCAACCCGAAGAGGCGATCCGCGAGGCGCAGGAGCTCGCGGCGGATTGTTTCGGGGCGGCGGAGACGTTTTTTCTCGTTGGCGGCAGTACGGCCGGCAACCTGGCCATGATCATGTCGCTGTGCGGGCCCGGCGACATTCTTCTCGTGCAGCGCAACGCTCACAAATCCGTGCTTCACGGATTGATGCTGGCTGGCGCGCACGCGGTGTTTATTTCCCCGCAGACCGACGGGGAAAGCGGTATACCCGCCTCCGTGAGGTTGAGCGACGTCGAAGACGCGCTCTCCCGGTATCCGGAGGCGAAGGGGCTGCTGCTGACCAATCCGAACTATTACGGAATGGGAGTGAATTTGCGCCCCTATGCCGATCTGATGCACCGGCACGGCCTGCCGCTGCTGGTGGATGAGGCACACGGGGCGCATTACGGCTTTCATCCGGCGCTGCCGGAGTCCGCGCTTGCATGCGGAGCCGACGCCGTGGTCCAATCCACCCACAAGATGCTTACGGCGATGACGATGGGGGCGATGCTTCATCTCCGGCATGATCGGATGGACCGGGAGAGAATACGCATGCTGCTTGCGATGCTGCAAAGCTCCAGCCCCTCCTATCCGATCATGGCTTCTCTCGACTTAGCCAGGAGACAGATGCACCTCCATGGGGAGAGGCTGGTCGCTGAAGGGTTGAAAGCCGTTCAAAGACTCCGTGACGGTCTGGAGGACATATACGGTTTCCGGCAGTTGAAATATCATTCGGCACAAACCGCATACGAGCATATGGATCCTTTCAAAGTGACGATATACGACGGGACGGGAACGTTGAGCGGCTCTGAGCTGCAAGGATTTTTAGAAGAAGCCGGCTGTTTTGTGGAGCTTGCCGCGGATAAAGCCGTTCTGCTTCTTCTAACGCCCGCCTCGACAATTGAAGATGCGGAGAGAGCCTTGGGAGCCTGTGAAGCCATTTCCAAGGAATACTTGACAAATAAGCAGGAACTTCCGGGCATTAGCCCGAATAGTATGTGTAAGCCTCTTCTTAACTCCGTTTCCAAACCCGTTCCCATGAACATACCCGTTACCCGAGACATGAAGAACAGCGTACAGGACTCTGTATGCGTCATGCCGATTGAGAGTTCCGCCGGAAAAAGATCCGCTGAAATGGTGATCCCTTATCCGCCCGGAATTCCTTTGCTGTATCCTGGAGAGCTTATTCAAGAGGATACGGCGGCAGAGCTTAAGCGGCTGGCCGAATCGGGAGCGAGATTTCACGGAAGCCGGGAGGCGGCGAAAGGCAGCCTGAGGGTTCTGACGGACACTCCGGAGGATACTCATAATAGCAACATAGAATGACTTCCGGCCGGAAGGTTGGTTTCGTTTTTATTTTTAGGAGGGTAATGTGAAAGAACTATTTCTTACATTCGAGGGTCCTGACGGCTCGGGTAAAACGACGCAGCTGCGGAGACTGGCCGAATCGCTGCAGGCGCTCGGATATGATACAGTCGTAACACGGGAGCCGGGAGGCACACCGATCAGCGACCACATACGCAGTCTTGTTCTTACGCCGGATTACAAGGAGATGGCGGATCATACGGAGGTCCTGCTCTACGCGGCCTCGCGTGCCCAGCACGTCCGGGAATTTATCGTACCGGCGCTGAAAGCGAACCGCATCGTGCTTTGCGACCGTTTTGTCGATGCGAGCCTGGCTTATCAGGCCTACGGACTTGGAATCAGCTTCGATGAGGTGGCGGCCATTAACCGTTTTGCGACCGGAGGACTGGAGCCTACACGCACATATTTGCTGGATGTTCCGGTTGAAACGAGCCGTCGGAGGCTCTTGGCCAGGACGCAGTCAGCCGGCGGAGAAGGTCTTGACCGTATTGAACAGAAGGGCGAAGCCTATCACACCCGCGTGCGGGAAGGGTTCATGAAGATCCTGGAACAGAATCCCAAACGGATTTGCCTGATCGATGCGGACCGCACCCAGGATGAAATCGCCCATGATATTTTGCAGGATTGTAAACAACTGTTAGATCGTGTCTTTTTTCCAAAGCCTGAGGTATAATGAAAGAGGGGGATCTGCGATGAAACTCGTAATCGCCGTTGTTCAAGACAAAGACAGCAATCGTCTTTCCAATGCTTTGATCAAGGAAGGGTTCCGTGCAACCAAGCTGGCCAGTACCGGAGGTTTTCTGCGTGCAGGCAACACGACGTTCATGATCGGTATCGAGGATGAGCGGGTTCCGGAAGTTTTCAAAGTGATCAAGGCTAACTGCAAAGTCCGTGATCAGCTTGTTACGCCGGTATCGCCGATGGGCGGTACGACAGATTCATATATTCCGTTCCCGGTTGAAGTACAGGTCGGCGGTGCCGCCGTATTCCTGCTTCCGGTCGAACGTTTTGAGCACTTCTAAATCGGCAGGGACCGACCGACGGAACCCGCCAATACGCAACAAAAGGGGAGCATGAAGCTTGAAAATCAACCCGGGGTGGCAGCCGATCGGTAAGAACGTAAAGGTTCCGGAAACGGCGCCGACTCTTCAATCGCCTCCCAAAGACTTCTCCGCCTTTATGCTCAAGCATGACGAGAAGGTCACCATGGAGCAGCTTAACCGGATGCTTCAGCAGATCGGGCTCCAGGGTGACCGTCTTTCCAGATCCATGAAGCTGCGGGAACTTCGGCAGTACAAGCTGCTGATCAAGCAGTTTCTGGAGGAGACGGCCCGTCAGGGAGTCGGCTTGCGCGAAACTCGCGGATGGGACAGGAGAGGCCGGACGAAGAGGTACAAGCTGCTGGAGGAAGTAGACGGCGCTCTGCTCAGCATGGCGGACGATCTGCTTGAAACCGAGCAGGGACGGCTGGAGATTTTGCAGCGAATAGGCGAGATACGGGGCATGCTGATCCACTTTTTATTTTAAAGACAGTGGAGAATATACAAATGTCTTTTCAAACGATCCCAGGCCAGGAAACGGCCAAACGCATATTGCAAAGCGGCTTGCGGCAGGATAGAATATCGCACGCTTATATATTTAGCGGTCCGGTAGGTACGGGGAGGAAGCAGACGGCCCTTATGCTTGCGAAAGCCATCTACTGCACGAACCTCAAGGATGACGCCTGCGGGGAATGTCTGGAGTGCAGGAAGGTCGAGCATGGCAACCATCCGGATCTTTACCAAATTGAGCCCGATGGGGCTTCCATCAAGATCGACCAGATTCGCGAGCTGCAGAAGCAGTTTGCCTACCGCTCCGCAGGTTCGGGCACGAAGATTTATATTCTGAATCAAGCGGAGAAAATGACTGTCCAGGCTGCCAACAGCCTGCTTAAGTTTTTGGAAGAACCGAACTCGAAAGTGGTTGCGGTACTCGTTACCGAGAATGGACATGCTCTGCTGCCGACCATTCAGTCCCGGTCTCAATGGATATCTTTCACACCTATGCCGCGGGCCGAGATGGCGAGAGTACTGCTGGAAGAAGGTCACCCTGCTGCCCTGGTGCAGCCTGCCATTCATTTGACGGCCGGCATACAAGCGGCCAAAGAAATGATTCAGACAAATGGGTTTGCCGAAATCCGCAGCACAATGATACAATTGTTGAGGGAAACGCTGACACGCTATCCGTCTTCCTTTGTTACGCTGCAGCAGAAGTGGATCAAAGCCGGGCTGGCCGATCATACGGCTCTGCTTTTCGATCTCATGATTTTATGGTTGAAAGACATGGTTTCCCTGCGAATCGGTCGCAAGGAAAATTTCGTATATATCGACCAGATGGATTGGATGGGGCCACTGTCGTTCAAGAGGGAAACCGGAGAATGGGTGCGTTTGCTGGCCCAAGCGGTTGAACTTCAAAAACGGCTGCGATTTAATGCCAATCCACAGCTGGTTGTCGAGAAAATGCTAGTGGACATACAGGGGGTGTAACATGTATTCCGTCGTAGGTGTCCGCTTCAAGAAGGCGGGCAAGGTGTATTATTTTGATCCCATTGACCTTCCTGTGGAACAAGAGAACGCCGTAATCGTTGAGACTGCCAGAGGCATCGAATATGGTAGAGTGGTCATCGGAAAGAAAACCGTTCAAGAGAACGATGTGGTCCTTCCGCTCAAGAAAGTCATCCGGATTGCGAATCCGACTGATGCCCAGCTTGTTGAAGAGAACAAGAAAGCGGCCAAAGATGCTTTCGGGATTTGTTTGAATAAAATCAAGGATCATCAGCTCAAAATGAAGCTGGTGGACGTGGAATATACATTTGACCGGAATAAAATCATTTTTTATTTTACGGCTGAGGGAAGGGTTGACTTCCGGGAGCTGGTTAAGGACCTGGCGAGCATTTTCAGAACGCGTATCGAACTCCGTCAGATCGGGGTAAGGGATGAAGCCAAAATGCTGGGCGGTATCGGACCGTGCGGTCGAATCTTATGCTGCTCTTCATTCCTGGGTGATTTCGAACCGGTGTCGATCAAGATGGCCAAGGACCAGAATCTGTCCCTGAATCCGACCAAAATTTCCGGATTGTGCGGCCGGCTTATGTGCTGCTTGAAGTTCGAGCATGACAACTACGAAAGCGCCAAAGACAGCGTGCCTTCCGTAGGAACTTATGTGATTACCTCACTTGGCAACGGCAAGGTGCTTTCACTGAACATGAACGAAAAAACTTGCAAGGTTCAGCTGTACGATATCGGCAAAATAATGGATCTTCCTTTTGACGATGTAGCGGAGCAAGATTAGTTAACGGATGCAGGAAGCGTTACTTGAGGTGAGACAGTGGAGAAACATGAAATGTTTGCGCAAATCGACGGTTTGGAAGAGCAGATCGGAAAAGCATATGCGGAGCTTGGCGATTTGAAGAAAACCATCATTTCTTTGCTTGAGGATAACCAAAGGCTGATGATGGAAAATCAACAGCTTCGCAAATTGCTGAAGCAGGGGGATGCCGAGGAGACGGACTCCGAACCGGAGAAAGGCGTTGAGCCTGTAATCGGCGAGGGGTACGACAATCTGGCCCGTCTGTATTATGAAGGCTTCCATATCTGCAATGTCTATTACGGACACCTGCGGACGGAAGGAGACTGTTTGTTCTGCCTGTCTTTCTTAAATAAATAACGTAAGCCGTAGGGAGCTTTTCTCTACGGTTTTTTCCATATGAGAATTCCGGTTAAAATAAAGGAGGAGTCCACGTGCAGGTTGCACTGCATGAAACGGAGCGGATCGACGATCTGCTGACACATGATTTGAAAATCATCCAAAGTGAAGAGGTATTTGCCTTTTCTTTGGATGCGGTTTTATTGGCAAGGTTCTGCACGGTGCCTCCACGGGGCAAAATTGTGGATCTGTGCTCCGGCAACGGAGTTATTCCCCTTCTGTTGTCTACAAGGACACCCGCAGCCGAGATCTGGGGCGTCGAAATCCAGGAGCGCTTGGCAGGTATGGGAAGACGCAATATCGAACTGAACGGTTTGCAGGAAAGGCTTCACATGGTACATGCCGATCTCAAGCAGATTCACCGGACATTGGGAGCTTCCCGGTATGATCTGGTGACGGTCAACCCGCCCTATCTGCCTGTCCCTGCGGGCGAACAAAACCGCAACGAGCATGTGGCGGCCGCAAGACACGAGCTATTCTGTACCTTGGAGGACGTGGTAGCCTCTTCCGCTAAACTGCTGAAAGCCGGAGGCAAGATGGCCATGGTACACCGGCCGAACCGGCTGGTCGATATCTGCACGTTGATGAGACAGTACCGCGTCGAGCCCAAAAGAGTCCGTTTCGTTCACCCGCGGCAGGGGGAAGAGGCGATGATGGTACTGATCGAAGGTATCCGTGACGGCAAAGCGGATATGCGAACTCTTCCGCCGCTTTTCGTTCATGAGGAGGGCGGACGGTACTGCGGCGAACTTCATGCCGTATTCTACGGGGAGAAGAGTGAGTTGGAAGCAGGCGGGCAAAAAAGCCCGGAAAACGAAAGAAACAGAGGATAATCCGGCATGAATTTTAATATACAGCGAAGCTATATAATGAAGAAAGACGATCAGCGCATAATCGGGAAGGAGGGAGATGCGGCGGATACAGCGGAGAACATAAAGGGTCGAGCGGCGTTAGAAGTGGAAGATTCACCGAACACGGAAAGGCAGACCGGTGCTGATACGCTCCAAAAAGGTGCCTACGGCCATGACGCTATCTCGTCTATACCGGAACAGGTTCAGGGCAGAGTCCGCAGCCGTAAACCGGAAAAGTCGATCGGCATGGGGATGCTTTACCTGGTAGGCACTCCGATCGGCAATCTCGAAGACATGACCTACCGGGCTGTCCGTGTCCTGAAGGAAGCGGACCTTATCGCCGCTGAGGATACGCGCCAGACTCGCAAGCTGCTGACTCACTTCGATATTTCCGGGAGGCTCGTCAGCTATCACGAGCACAATAAGCAGGCGAGCGGCCCGGAGCTGGTCCGGCTCATGAGCGAGGGGCAGACCATCGCGCTCGTCAGCGATGCGGGGCTGCCGGCCATCTCCGATCCGGGGCACGATCTTGTCCGGCTGGCAATTGAAGCCGGAGTTACGGTCGTGCCGATCCCGGGAGCGAACGCGGCCTTGTCGGCCCTTATCGCCTCAGGGCTGCCTACCGATGAATTTACCTTCATCGGGTTCCTGCCGCGCGATAAGAAAGATCAGCAGCGGGAGTTGGCGAGGCTGGCGCCTGCGCAGGGCACGCTGCTGTTCTACGAATCCCCCCATAGGGTTGTCCGTACGCTCGAGCAGATGCTCGAATCATGGGGGGATCGGGAGATCTGCCTAGCGCGCGAATTGACGAAGCGCTATGAGGAATTCGGGCGCGGCCGGATCAGCGGGGCGCTGGCCCATCTCGGCGAGCATCCGCCGCAGGGCGAGTACGTCGTCCTCGTGGAGGGACGAAGCGCAGCCGAAACGGCGGAGGCGGAAGCCGCCTGGTGGAAGGAGCTTTCACTGGAGGAGCATGCCGCCCATTACATGGGACAGGGGCTGAGCAAGAAGGAAGCGATCAAAAAGACCGCTTCCGACCGGGGGCTGCCGAAGCGGGACGTCTACAACGAGCTGCTTCAGAATTAAGCTGCCGGTCCAAGAGAAATTATGCCGAGGCTTGCGGGTATGATGGCAGAGGCTCCGGAATCACCGGGCGGATCAGGGAATGAGCGCTTCCAAACGAGGCCCGATGCAAGTGATGACGGAGCCATTCTGTACGGAGACGGGTGTACACTTTCAGCGGCTCCTATTCCCTCAGGTTTCGCATGTGGTGCTTGGTAACTGTACCCTGCAGCAGAAAGCTTTTTCACGTTTCCGGACAAAAAAATGTCCCTAATCCATGGCGGTGGTCCGCCGGGATCAGAGACGTAGAGGAGATATGAAAAAGGTTAGAATTACCAATGGGAACTTTGCTAGTTCTTATTATATACTATTTTTCTTATTTTGTCACAGGTATTGGCATTTCATTTAAACATTCGTGACAAACAATTTTTCCTTTGAAATAAGTCACATTTTCAGCGTTGCCGCAGAAGATACAAGCAGGCTCATATTTCTTGAGCATGATGCGTTCGCCGTCTACATAAATCTCCAGCGCGTCCTTTTCACCGATACCGAGTGTACGGCGAAGTTCGATTGGAATAACGACACGCCCCAATTCGTCGACTTTTCTTACAATACCTGTGGATTTCATCATATATAAAAGCTCCTTCCAATCTACTGAAATAATTAATCGTCATTATTCGACATAGTTTTCGATATTCATGATACCAAGCATTCCCAAAATAGTCAACCCAAAATTGGTCTCTAATTGCAGTTTTTATATTTAATGAATTCTTTGTGAAATGCCGAATTCCTCCTTAACCCTTAAAAATAAGTGGATCTTTTGCAGTTAACCGCTTTCCTTTGAACTGACAATTGTTTTATTTTTGTGACAAGTACCACTTGGTTTGGAAAATGGCCAGAAACATTATTCGACAAATTCCTTGTTTAATTGGTCAAATAGTCGGCTTTTATGTCGAAAAGGAGGCGGAAAAATGATAGAAGAAAAAGTTTTTAAAGACCCTGTCCATAAATATATTTATGTGCAGGACCGTACGGTTTGGGACCTCATCAACACCAGGGAATTTCAGCGGCTGCGGCGTATCCGCCAGCTAGGCACTTCATTCCTGACCTTTCACGGCGCGGAGCACAGCCGTTTTTCCCACTCGCTCGGCGTTTACGAGATTACGAGAAAGATTATTTCTCAATTCGAAAGAAATTCATATGCCGACTGGCCGGAAGAGGAAAGGCTGCTTTGTTTATGCGCCGCCCTGCTGCATGATGTCGGTCACGGGCCATTTTCCCACTCTATTGAAAAAGTATTCGGAACGAATCACGAAAATTGGTCCTGCCGGATCATTTTGGGTGACAGTGAAGTAAACCAGGTGCTTTCCAGAGTGTCGCCGACGTTTGCCCATGACGTTGCCGGTGTCATTTGCAAAACCTATCGCAAGGAAATCGTAACGAGTCTCGTCTCGTCCCAGCTCGATGCCGACCGGATGGATTATTTGCTGCGGGACGCGTATTTTACAGGTGTGAATTACGGAACTTTCGATCTGGAGCGTATTCTGAGGGTAGTACGGCCTTATAAAGGGAAAATTGTTGTAAAAGAGAGCGGGATGCATGCCGTCGAAGATTATTTGATGTCCCGATACCAGATGTACTGGCAGGTTTATTTTCATCCGGTTACCCGGAGCGCGGAGATTTTGCTGGGGAAAGTTCTGGAGTGCGCCAAGGCGCTATTCGAAGACGGTTACTCGTTTACATTTATGCCGGAGCCGATCCTTCATCTTTTCCAAGGAAAATTGTCGCTGGAGGATTATTTCCTCCTGGACGAATCTTTGATGCAGACGGTCCTGATGTATTGGAGTTTGGAAAAAGACTCCGTGCTGGCTGATTTGTCCGGCCGCTTTCTGCACCGCCGCTTGTTCAAATTCTCGGCCGTGGAAGAGTGGGACAAAGAACTCCTGACGGAATTCCGTGAGGCTCTGGTGGAGGCCGGGTTTGATGCGGATTATTATCTGGAGCTGGATTTCCCGTCGGACCAGTCATACGATGTATACCGGCCCGATACCGGCAAGGAAGACAAACAACCCATTCTGCTGCTTGACGGCCAGGATAAATTGACGGAAATTTCGGCACGCTCCGAAATCGTCAAATCGATCTCGGGCATTCATATGGGGCAGCACCGTATATATTACCCCGCCGAGTTGTTTGAAAAAGAGGGCGGCAAGGCTGCGGCTCTCCGTAAGAAGCTGTTCGACGCCTAATTCAAAAAAACAGACGAAACAAAAGGAGTTCCCGTTATGCTGACCGATACTCATACTCATATGAACAATGAAGCTTTCAACGAAGACCGTGATGATGCTATCCAAAGGGCGTGGGACAACGGGGTAACCCGGATTGTTAACGTAGGGTTCAACCGCGAAACCATTCCTTCTTCCATCGAGCTTGCCGAGAAGTACGATTTTATATGGACGACAGTAGGCTGGCACCCGACCGATGCGATCGATATGCGGCCCGGCGACCTTGAATGGATCGAGGATCTGTGCAAGCACGAGAAAGTAGTGGCGATCGGGGAGATCGGGCTGGACTATCACTGGGATACGTCGCCGAAAGATGTGCAGGCGAAAGTGTTTCGCGAACAGATCCGCCTTGCACGCAAGGTCGGACTTCCGATCGTGATCCATAACCGAGAGGCTCACCAAGATATCGTCGATATCCTGAAAGAAGAAAAAGCCGCCGAAGTCGGCGGCATTATGCACTGCTATTCCGGCAGCTGGGAAACGGCGAAGCAGTGTCTGGATATGAACTTCCATATTTCCTTCGGGGGTCCCATTACGTTCAAAAACGCCAAGCAGCCCAAGGAAGTCCTCAAGCAGGTGCCGCTTGACCGCCTGCTTATCGAAACGGATGCGCCTTATTTGACGCCTCATCCGTTCCGGGGCAAGCGCAACGAAACGTCATACGTGCGTCTCGTTGCCGAAGCGGCGGCCGAGCTGCGCGGCATGAGCCTGGAGGAACTGGCCAAAGTGACGACGGACAATGCCGTGCGTTTACTCGGCCTCAAATGAAGCGGTAAATTTCCGCTTCATTACCGTAGCGCAAAGCATGAGGCCGAGCGCGAGCCCCGCAAGCGGGGCGGCTGCATAAACGCCCGCCCCGCTTAGCACCATCAGCAGGGTAAGAACGATACCCTGCAGGGTGAAAGCGGCGCTGATGATCCGCACCACGGCGTCCACTTTCCGGCGCGGATCTACCGGATAAGTCTGCAGCCAGAACGTGTAGCGGTGCGATTGTTCCAGCGAGGTGAGCTGGATCAGCGAAATGAACATGGCCGCGAGGCAGACGGCGGCGGCCACCGGTGCGGATTGAACGGCCGCGGCTGCGAGGCCGGCGACAAGCGTGATCCGGACGACGATGCCGAGCAGCTCCGAACGGACGAACGTCTTCGTGAAGAGATACAGATAAAGCGAGGAGGACCGGAACGAATACCGGTTCGTAATCCCGGCCAGCCATCGTCTCTGTTTTACGCGCACAGGAAGCTGGGGCACATCGGCGAAGCCGCTAAAAAACAAGTACAGGCGGTACTGCTGTTTGCGCTCGTTGTCGATGAGGTAATCCCAGGCTACGCCGATTGCCCGCCGACCGGGCCCAAGCCTGTACATGACCGCCCAGACGACAAGTCCCGCCAATAGAACGACCCCGCCCGGAAGCGGTCCCGTACCGAACAAGGCGAAAACGACGGCTGCGCTTAAGACCCAGCGGTAACCCGCTGAGATCAGACGCCATCCGGGGGATGAAAAACGGCCTTCCTGCCACGAGCCGAGCAGGTTGGCTGTTTTTATTAGAAGAACAAAAATCGCCATCAGCCACAAGGGCTGTCCTTCCGTACCCGTGCAGTGTTTGTATAAAGGCCATGCAATCAGCATCAGAACGATGGATCGTGCGGCCTGGATCCCCAGACTGTAGCGGAAAGCCGCCCGGAAGAACACGTTCATAACGGGTTCCAGAGGAAGCAGAAACACCCGGTCCGCATTCTTTAGAAGGGTTCGCACTGAGCCGGCTGCGAGAGCCGGAACGAGGACGAGCAGAACGATCCAAATGTAAGGAAAAGATGTCGGAAGCTGCTGAAGTATTTTTGCATAATAATAGGAAGAAACGATAAAAATCAGGAAAAGAAAACCGAAAAATTGGCTTCTTGCGACATAAGCCCAGTAACGGGACGTTTCCTGGCGGTAATGGTCGAATCTGCGCTTCCACAGCTGACGGACAGCCCCGGCCGTGCCCTCTCTGTGAACGGCTGCTTCTTGGTTCATGCCGGATTCCTCCGCACCAGCTCATAGAACAGCTCGTCCAGGGTCGCATCGGACAGCCCGGTTTGTTGTCTCAGCTCGTCGAGTGTGCCCTGGGCAAGAATTCGTCCCTGATGGAGAACGACGAACCGGTCGCAGTATCTTTCGATCGTGGCCAGGATGTGGGAACAGATCAGGAAGCTGGCGCCCCTGCTCTTGAAGTCCGCCATAATGTCGAGAAGAGAGCGCATCGCCAGCGGGTCAAGGCCGAGGAACGGCTCGTCAATGACATAAAGCGCGGGCTCGACAAGAAACGCATTCATGATCATGACTTTCTGCTTCATCCCTTTGGATAGCTGGCCCGGGAAGCTTTTGCGCTTAGGCTCCATCTGGAACTCGCTCATCAGGCGGCCGGCACGTTCCTTGAACGCTTCCTTCGGAATATCGTAAGCCATCGCCGTCAGTTCCAAATGCTCTTCAATCGTCAGATCGTCGTACAATTCGGGAGACTCCGGGACGAAAGAGTACGAGGACCGGTAGCCGAGCGGATCTTCCTCCAATGTCCGGTTACGGATGCGGACGCTGCCTTCCTGCGGCTTCAGGAGCCCGAGGATGTGTTTGATGGTCGTGCTTTTTCCCGCTCCGTTGAGTCCAATCAGACCGACCATTTCACCTTGTCCGACTGTAATTTCGAGATCGCGGAGAATCGGTTTTCCGGGCAAATAGCCTCCGCTGAGACGGGAAATGTGAAGAATCGGATTCATGCCTTCACCTGCTTTTCTTCAATCGGTTATTGCGGCTTTCGGCCTTTTCGGGCGGATTGCCGTATCTTTTATTATAGTCAAAAAATGCCTGGAAGCCCAATGCCCAAGCGGAACGGCGGAAATGGGGAAAACTAGAAGCGAGATAACGGGAGAAAAAAGGAGAACGACTGCAAGATAATTAGATAAATGCCGTTGGTTTGGTTAAATTTGCTTATTTTTAGGGAATATGCCCCCTTTACAGGTTGGATATTTGAGCGTAATATACTTTCATGATAACTTAATAAACGCCAAGTTTTAACGCTGAGTTTCCGTAAAAGGAAAACGGGGGAACCGCTGTCAAGGTCGGAACAGCTTTGGGCCGATACAACAGGAAACAATTTGGGGTGAATCTCAATGGCAGGTGCAGGCAGCACCGCCGGCGAGTAGGGCAGCTCTCACGGCCCGAATCCGTCAGCTAACCTCGTAAGCGTACCGGGAGAGATACCAACTGTCGTGTCATTCTGTTTAGTCGCGCTCACACACAGGCCACCGGGAAGCTTTCTCTTTCCGATGGCCTTTTTTGTTCCATATCGGACGGGTATTCGACCCGCATAAACATCAAGCGGAGGTGATGCCGACCCCGTAGAGACTGAGAGCAACCGGTCAGCCGGCGGGAAAGAAGCCAATTGCAAGGGTTCCGTTAGGAACCGCCAAATAAACCTAAGTCGCGTCCAAATCATCATGCGTATCACAGAGGCGAGGCTTTGAAGGAGGACCGAAGAAGTGGGCAATATCTCGCAATCAGAGACCCATGTTAAGCGATCATCCAGCATGTCCTTCGCATTGCGATGGAAGCATGAAAACTTGCGTATGATCATTCTTGCAGCTATCATTTCATTCGCTTTGACTTTCATGTTTTTGGTGTTGTTATACGGTACGGCTGGTAAAAGCGTATCATTGGTGGTAAACGGACGAGAAACCGTTGTGGAAACAAGACAATGGGTCCTACAGCGCCTACTGGATGAACAAGCCATTACAATCGGTGAGCACGATCAGGTATCTATGCCGCTTGACGGCAAGATTCAAGACGGTCAGAAGATTGTCATTGATCATGCATCACCCGTGCAGCTAACTGCCGACGGGCAGACACAAACTGTGCATACCACTGCGAAAACGGTAGATCAAGTTCTGCAAGATTCAAATATTTCGCTGGGAGAGCACGACAAAGTGACTCCGGCCAAAGACACGGAGCTTTCAGCCAATGCGGCTATCGAAGTTGTCCGGGTGAAGAAAGAAACGGAAGAAATTTCGGAGCCCATCGCATTCAGTGTGGTCAAGAAATCCGATGAGGATCTGCTGAAAGGCAAAGAGCAGGTCGTACAGGAAGGCCAGGAAGGCGTATTGGTCAAAAAGAAAGAGAAGATTTTCGAAAACGGAAAACTCGTATCCGAGCAAGTTATCGATCAAGCAGTCAAAAACGCCAGTGTGGATAAGATTGTGGCTATAGGCACAAAAAATCCGGTCGTTACGGTGGCAGCCGCATCCGAACCGGTTAAGCCTAAGCAGGTAACTAAAGCAGGTACCGACATAGACGCGAAGAAAATATTAAAGAACGTTACCTTGACCGCTTACTCTTCCGAAGAGCCGGGCGTAGGCAACCGGACCGCCAGCGGAACGAAGCCTGTTCAAGGCCAGACGATTGCCGTAGATACATCAGTCGTGCCGTTAGGCTGGTGGGTGTACATTGAAGGCATCGGATACCGCCGTGCAGAAGATACGGGCGGTGCTATTAAAGGCCAGAAAATGGACGTTTATTTCGACAGTATGAGTTATGCCAAGACTTTCGGTGTGAAACGGGGATATACCGTTTACGTCATCGGTCCGAATAAACCGACACAAGATTAGGATAACATGTTACCTGTAACGAAGATTTACAAACCGGTAACAAACCGTATGCAAAAAGAAGAGGGACACCCTCTTCTTTTTGTGCGCTTAAGAGAGGATAAAGAACATGATCAAAGAAATCATTGTTGTCGAAGGAAAAGACGATACGACCGCTATCAAGCGGGCGGTTGAAGCGGATACGATCGAAACCGGAGGATCGGCAATCAACCGGGCAATTCTGGATCGTATCCGGCTGGCCCAGGAGCGCAGAGGGGTCATCGTCTTTACGGATCCGGATCATGCGGGTGAGCGCATCCGTAAAATCATTTCGGGCAAGGTGCCCGGCTGCAAACATGCTTTTCTCCCCCAGGAACTTGCCGAGAAGCGGGGGGATATCGGAGTCGAGAACGCGACTCCGGACGCTATACGGTCCGCTCTGGCGAACGTAAAGACCGAATATGAGGGCGCCGCGTCTCTTTTGACATGGGAGGATCTGATCGCCGCCGGCCTCGTTGTTCATCCCGATGCAGCGGCCAGACGACTGGAAGTAGGAAAAAAGCTCGGAATCGGGTATTGTAATGGTAAGCAGTTTTACAAGCGCTGCGCCGCTTTTCAAATTTCCCGGGAAGAGTTCGAAGCTGCCGTAGAGCAGTTGGACCGTCCGGATCAATAATTTACGCACAGGCAGCTTTCGTCAGGGACGGAAGCTTGGAGGATGACTATGAAATTAAATGAACAAGGCAGCGGCCCGTCCTTTGCTTCTGAAGATGTGGCAACGCCCAAACGGACCAAAGATATTCTAAACCGGCACAATCTGGTGCTCAAAAAAAGTCTGGGACAGAACTTTCTGACGGACGGCAACGTTCTGCGCAACATCATCTCCGCGGCGGAGCTTACTCCCGAGAAGGGGGCGCTGGAGATCGGGCCCGGAATCGGCGCCCTGACCCAGCAGCTGGCGAAAGAGGCCGGCCGCGTCGTGGCGGTAGAGATCGACCAGCGTCTGCTCCCCATCCTGCGGGAGACGCTGTCGCCCTATCCGACGGCCGAGGTCGTCCACGGCGACGTGTTGAAGCTCGATCTGAGGCAGCTGATCGAGGAGAAATTCTCCGGCTTGTCCGGAATCAGTGTCGTCGCCAACCTTCCGTATTACATCACGACGCCGATCATCATGAAGCTGCTCGAAGAAAAGCTTCCGCTCGAAAACATCGTCGTGATGATCCAGAAGGAAGTGGCGGACCGGATGGCGGCCAAGCCGGGCGGCAAGGAGTACGGCAGCCTCAGCATCGCCGTACAATTCTATTGCGAAGCGGAACTGGTTACAATCGTTCCGCGCACCGTTTTCGTGCCGCAGCCGAACGTCGACTCGGCTGTGATCCGCCTGCGTCTGCGCAAAGGACCTCCCGTCGAAGTAGCGGACGAAGACTTCTTCTTCGAGGTGGTACAAGCCAGCTTTGCGCAGCGGCGCAAAACGATCTATAACAACCTCGGAGCCCGGTTCTTCTCCAAAGAGAACAAACGCGATTTGGAGGCTCTTCTGCTGGAGGCGGGCATCGAACCAAGCCGCCGTGGCGAAACGCTCAGCATGGAGGAATACGGCCGCGTGGCGGAAGCTCTGCGGAACTGCCCGACCTGCAGCAAATAGAAGCGGGCTAATCACCAATTGCCCACCCCTGCCATACGATAGGCTTAGGAGGGGATGGCTTCATGAGGCAAGGCGATCTGGCGACCCGCAAATCCTACGGCAACGATATCATTTTTCGAATCCAGGAGATCGATACGACAAGGGCGATTCTTCGGGGAGTCGATTTTCGCCTGCTGGCGGACGCTCCCATTGCTGATCTATCCCGCGTAACGGCCGCCCGCGATTCGGATTTTCCGAGAGTGAATTTGCCGAGGGTAGGCGAGACAATCCGCAGCATCCGCCAGTTTCGTCAGGAGCTGTATCAGCTCAACGATAATCTGGTGCGTAATAAGCTGCCCGAGAATACGCAATATTTCGAGATGCCGGGTAAAATCCTGCATCTGGACGGCGATCCGAACTATCTGCGCAAAAGCATGAATCTGTACGGAGAGCTTCGCATCCCCGCGGAGGGCTTCTATGTGAGCGAATCACAGATGGCTGTGACCCTGCAGCGTCTCCTGCCGCAGGTGAAGCCCGATATCGTCGTTGTCACGGGACATGACGGTCTGCTGAAAAACAGAAAGAAGCTGGACGTACATCAGCTCGACAGCTATAAAAACTCGCTTCATTTCGTCAGGGCCGTCCAAGTCGCGCGGCAATACCAGAGCAACCGCGATGCGCTCACGATCGTGGCGGGTGCCTGCCAGTCCCACTTCGAGGCGCTGCTGCAGGCGGGGGCGAATTTCGCTAGCTCTCCCGCCCGGGTGCTCATTCATGCGTTGGATCCCCTATGTATAGCCGCCAAAGCTTCCTACACATCGATTCGCGAAACCGTGTCCATGGTCGATCTGGCCGGCGTTACGGTAACGGGTCTGGACGGAGTCGGCGGCATTGAAACCAGGGGGAGCTACCGGATGGGTGTGCCCAGGCTCGTGAACCTGACCGCGGAAGCCACCGTATAAGCTTCTGGCAGGGCGGCTGATGAGGCCGAGGACGCGAAGCGGTGCCAAGGGGCTTCGGAACAAAGGATGCGGCTTTAGCACCTGTTTGGCGTTTAAAGATAAGCGTACAGAACCATGTATCTTGGATACAAGGGGCTGTACGCTTTTTTATACGTTGCGGTTTAAGGGCGGAGAAATGGCCTTTATGGAATCGGCGGATCTTAGGAAAAGGCAGCAGTGCATAATTCTGCAGGTTTTGACAAAAGCTAAGCCTGTGAAAAGAATTAAAAATAGGATTTTATACCGTTGACAACGTATTTGTCTGGCTGATATAATATTTGGCTTGTTTGACAAACGCACTGTTTTGAGGTATAATAAACAGAGAAAGAGGTGGTAGATCACAATGGCTAAAAATGCGCTGTTGGAAATCAAACGCAGTCTTGAGCCTCATGTTGGACAGAAAATCATGTTGAAAGCAAATGGCGGCCGTCGGAAAACCATTGAGCGTTTCGGTGTTTTGGAAGAAACCTACCCTTCTGTTTTTATCGTAAAGCTAGACCAAGAACAACAATCATTTAAGCGGGTCTCGTACAGCTACGCGGATATTTTGACCGAATCCGTTGAAGTTACGGTTTGTGACGATGACGCAGCAGAAGAACTCCGCATCACGTATATACAGCATTAAGAACAGCGGCACTCCTTTGGGAGCTGCCGTTTTTTGCTTTTCGAGGGCGTTTGTGTGCAAAGATTGCATGGGTACAAGTGATACGTTCCTGTCCTGTCCCGGTGCGAGTGAATGACATTCCGTTCTCGACGCATACTACTGGGGGAAACCTACCGCAATCGCACTCCAAAGGAGGAACTAAGATGAGCAGAAGAAGAAGAGGCGTCATGTCGGAGGATTTTAAGTACGAACTAGCTAAAGACCTTGGTTTCTATGAGACTGTCGAGCGTGAAGGCTGGGGAGGGATACGGAGCAAGGATGCGGGAAATATGGTGAAAAGAGCTCTGCAGATCGCCGAGCAGAACCTAAAACGCCGTCCGTAAGCGGGGGAAGCTGCTGCTCATTAACGCGGAAGGGCACCGAGGCTGAATTTCATCCGACAAGGTTAGCTTAAAAGATGCGGCACATTCATCGGAATGGTGTTATCGAGTTTGCCTGGAATTTCCTAACCGAAGAAAACGGGCGGATGAGGAATTTGCAGGTTCATCCTCTTATGGAAGCTAAGATAGTACCGGATAATCACCGTTAAATACAATTGTTAATAAATAAGTGAACAAATGGAAAATGCCCGCCCCGCTTGTATTTGAACCGTGCGGAAGCTTTAGCTTTTCTTAGAGGCATTTGCTATAATATGTGAAGCTATTATCGGCAAAGCGCCCAAAAGAAGGTGACCGTTGTGAAAATATACGAAAGAGCTTCGGCCAAAATCAACCTGTCCCTGGACGTGTTACGGAAACGGGAAGACGGCTACCACGAAGTGGAAATGGTTATGACGATGGTCGACCTGGCCGACCGGATTGAAATGCAGGAGCTCCCCCGGGATACGATCATCATTTCAAGTCAGGCCGGCTACATTCCGCTTGATGAGAAGAACCTCGCCTTCCAGGCCGCGAGGCTCATAAAAGATCGGTACGACGTCCGCAAGGGCGTCTATATACATTTGGATAAAAAGATTCCGGTGGCCGCAGGGCTCGCCGGAGGAAGCAGTGACGCCGCGGCTACGCTGCGCGGCTTGAACCGGCTGTGGGGACTCGGCATCCCCACGGAAGAGCTGCAGAAGCTTGCCGGCGAGCTGGGCTCGGACGTTCCTTTCTGCGTAACGGGAGGAACTGCGCTCGCCACCGGCCGCGGAGAGATTCTTCACCCGGTGGACAACCCTCTGCAATGCTGGGTCATTCTCGCCAAGCCGCCCATCAACGTGTCCACCTCCGAGGTGTACGGCAAGCTGAATGCTGCGGGAATCAACCATCACCCGGATACCAAACGGGTTTTGGAAGCCATCCGGCATAAACGGTTCGACGAGCTGTGCGGAAGTCTCGGCAACGTGCTCGAAGAGGTGACGCTCCAACTGTATCCTCAAGTCCGGCAGATGAAAGAAGTGATGGAGAGGCTTGGAGCCGACGGTGTCCTTATGTCGGGCAGCGGTCCGACCGTATTCGGACTCGTATCGAAGGAAGCCAAGGTTGCCCGGATCTATAACGGGCTAAGAGGGTTCTGCAAGGACGTATACGCGGTCCGGATGCTCCCATAGGCACCGAGCATTCGAGATCCGTGCGATAGCTCCCGGTGTGGAGCTTTTTTTCTGTCTTGGCGGGGGGCGGCCTTGTCCCGAATGTGACGTTTCCTTGTATAGGTTGTACAAAGACGGACAAAAATGGTATATTCTCTTTATAATATTCGGTTTTTATTAGGGGTGCGTCATGAAAAAATTGAAGCGAAGCGCTCGGTTGGTTGAGATGACGCAGTATTTGTTGTTTCGGCCGCATACGCTCATACCGCTGACTACATTCGCGGAACGTTACAGTTCGGCCAAATCTTCGATCAGTGAGGATCTGGCGATTATAAAAGAGGTATTCGAGGACGAAGGACTCGGAGAACTCCATACCCTCGCCGGCGCTGCCGGAGGCGTGAAATTTATTCCGAAGGTCGCTAAGGAAGCGTCGCTTTCGTTCGTGCAGGATTTGTGCAATCAGCTTGAGCAGCCGGAACGCGTGCTGCCGGGCGGATTTTTGTATATGGCCGATATTATGGGGCGGCCGCAAGTATTGAACGAAATCGGCAAAACGTTCGCTACCGCATTCGCGGGCAGAGAGCTGGACGTCGTGATGACGGTGGAAACCAAAGGCATCCCGCTTGCATACGCAACGGCTTCCTTTATGAATCTGCCGGTCGTGACGGTGCGACGCGACAGCAACGCTACGGAAGGGTCGGCCGTAAGCATCAATTATGTTTCGGGTTCCAGCAAACGCATACAAACGATGTCGCTGGCCAGACGCACGCTCCAGGAAGGAGCGCGGGTTCTGATCATTGACGACTTCAAAAGGGCGGGCGGCACGATTCAAGGAATGGTGGACTTGCTGGGCGAATTCAAAGCAACCGTTGGCGGTGTAGGCGTGTTTATCGAATCGAACGAGGTCGAGGAGGAGCTTGTGAAAGATTATATCTCCCTCGCCAAGCTGACCGGCGTCGATTCCAAAACCAAACAGGTAACCGTTGTTCCTGGAAATTATTTCGATTCCGAATAAAGGAGAGATCTAAGTTATGCGTATCCTTTCAACGAATGAAGCACCTGCTGCCATCGGGCCGTATTCCCAGGCGGTACAGGTGGGCAACCTCGTTTTTACATCGGGACAAATTCCATTAAATGCCGAGGGACAGCTCATAGAGGGCGGCGTTATGGAGCAGACGCATCAGGTGTTCCGGAACCTTCAGGCGGTACTCAAAGAAGCGGGAGCGACTCTTCAGAACGTGGTCAAAGCGACCGTCTTCATCAAGGATATGAACCAGTTCGGAGCCATTAACGAAGTGTACGCTTCCTACTTCGGCGAACATAAGCCGGCGCGTTCTACCGTAGAAGTGGCAAGGCTTCCGAAAGATGTGCTTGTCGAAATCGAACTGATTGCGGCGATAGCTGTCGAAAACGTTTAAGAGCACATTTAATTTAAGGAAAATCTAAATTTTTCCTCTTTATCCAGAAGGAATTTGCACGAAAATGTGGAAGTATACACCAAGTCCTGCGAATGGAAAAAGGTGGTGAACACAGTGCAAATTACAGATGTCAGACTTCGCCGGGTGAATTCCGAAGGAAGAATGAAGGCGATTGCTTCCATTACCATCGATAACGAATTCGTCGTACACGATATTCGTGTTATTGACGGTAATAATGGAATGTTTGTTGCAATGCCTAGCAAACGGACTCCGGACGGGGAGTTCCGTGATATTGCCCATCCGATTTCATCCACAACCCGCGAGAAGATTCAAGCGGCGGTCTTGTCTGAGTACGACCGTGCGGCTGCGGAAGAGGAAGTTATTGAAGAAGGCGCATAATCAACGCCGGTTTTGGCAGAAGGAGTCCTGTTCCTGCAGGGCTCTCTTTTCTTTTTCCGGCAGATAAGATATAGTCATGGATGAAACCCAGAGGAGAAGAAGGAGTGGATTGAAGTTGAAGCTGATGGCGATTGTACTGGCCGCGGGACAAGGAAAACGAATGAAATCCAAGCTGTACAAAGTGCTGCATTCCGTCTGCGGAAAACCGATGGTGGGACACGTGCTGGATACACTTGAACATATACAAACGGAGAAAACGATCGTAATTGTAGGCCACGGGGCCGAAGCCGTTAAAGGCTATTTGGGAGACCGGGCGGAATACGCTCTTCAGGAGCAGCAGCTCGGAACGGGACATGCCGTTCTCCAGGCGAAAGATGTTATCGGAGCGGAAGACGGCGTTACCTTCGTCGTATGCGGAGATACGCCGCTGGTCCGTCCGGAGACGCTGGAGAAAATGCTCCGCCTGCATCAGGAAAAAGGCGCGGCGGGCACTATTCTGACGGCGGAAATGACGGATCCCGCGGGCTACGGACGCATTATCCGCGGCGAAGGCGGCCGGGTGGACCGGATCGTCGAGCAGAAGGACTGCACTCCGGAAGAAGCGGCTGTGCGCGAGATCAACACGGGCACCTACTGCTTCGATAACCGCAAGCTGTTCGAAGCGCTGGAGAACGTGAAGAACGAGAACGCCCAGGGCGAGTATTACTTGACGGACGTCGTCGGGATTCTGAAAAATGCCGGCGAGATCGTCGAAGCATACTGCACGCCGGACGAGGCGGAGGCCATTGGCGTTAACGACCGGATCGCCCTCTCGGAAGCGGAGACGCTGATGCGTCGGCGTATCAACCGCAGCCACATGGTGGGCGGGGTAACGTTCATCGACCCGTCTCAAACGTATATTGAGAAAGACGTCGTGATCGGGCCGGATACCATCCTGTATCCGGGGACTACTCTGCGGGGCAAAACGGTCATCGGATCGGAATGTGTGATCGGACCGAACACCGAGATTTGCGACAGTACGCTCGGCGACGAAGTAACCGTCAAGCAATCGGTGCTTCAGGAAGCCAAAGTCGGCAGCCACGCGAATGTGGGGCCGTTCGCTTACCTGCGTCCGGGAACGGATCTCGGCGAGCATGTCAAAATCGGCGATTTTGTGGAAATCAAAAACGCCAAGCTCGGCGAGGGATCGAAAGTGTCGCACCTCAGTTACGTGGGAGACGCCGTTATCGGTAAGAACGTCAACTTCGGCTGCGGTGCCATCACGGTCAATTACGACGGCTTCAACAAGAGTCTGACGGAAGTCGGCGACGATGCCTTTATCGGAAGCAACGTAAACCTGATCGCCCCTGTTAAAGTCGGCGACGGAGCCTATGTGGTGGCGGGCTCGACGATTACGCACAACGTGGAAGACAACGATCTGGCGATCGCCCGCGAGCGCCAGACGAATAAAAAAGGCTATGCCGATCGCATTCGCAGCAAGATGAAAGCGAAGAAAGAAAACAAGCACTCGTAAAATTTTTTATAATAATTGATTTAAACCTCCCCCGGATGGGTAATTTATCTTTAGCCATCTAAAAGGGAGGTTCTTTTTGTATGGGAGTAGCTCTTAAAGGAAATACCAGAACCAATGCCACCAAGTCGGAGGCCAAGCAGCTGCGCAGACAAGGCAAGGTGCCTGGCGTAGTTTACGGGAAAACCACGGACAGCCTGACGGTTGTTCTGGAGCGGAAGGAACTCGTGCCGCTGCTGAGAAGCCACCCGAATGCGGTGATTGATCTTAATATCGAAGGCGTGGGCAAACGCCCCGTACTTATCAGCGGAGTTCAGAGAGACAGCCTGAGCCAGGATGTCATCCACATTGATTTCCATCAGATCAACATGAACGAGCCGGTTAAGGCTACGGTTGCCGTCGAGATCGTGGGAGAAGCGGCAGGTGTGAAGGAAGGCGGCATTCTCCAAGTGGAGACGGCACAGCTCGATGTCCGCTGTCTGCCTGATGATCTGCCGGACTCCGTGCAGGTGGATATCAGCAATCTCGGCATCGGGGAGAATATCCTCGTATCCGATTTGAAGCTGCCTGAGAACGTCGAAGTGAAAACGGAAGCTGAGGACGTTGTGGTTACCGTGCTTCAACCGCAGAAGGAAGTCGAAGAAACGACTGCGGACGAGCCTGCAGCCGAAGCTGAGGCTGAAGAAACTGCGGAGTCGAAAGAATAATACGGCCTTCGGGCAAAAAGAGAGGCTGCTGCCGGTTATCCGGCAGCAGCCTTTGTTATCCTTAACCGCTGGGCGAATAAGTTGATAAGCTATGTAAGCGCTTGCCAAATTGCGCCTAATAACCCGGTCTCGATACGAATGTGAACATGCCGCGGTTGTAAAACGTGTTGTTGATCTTGATGAAGTGGGAAGAATAGAGATAGACGAAGCCTATATCTTTGTGGGCGTTAAGATAGTATACTTGGACAGGAACCTCCGCTTCCAAATGATCTTGAAAATGATCGTCCTGGTAAAGCTGCTGGCCGTTGTCGTACATAAGATTCATCACCTGCTACCCATATTTTTTGAAGCGTAAATCATGCTGATTTGCGCCAATTTATGACTTTATCTTTGCGGCCGGGACCGGCAAATGAGCCGAGCGGCCGAAAAACCGCAGGCCTATGCCCGGAACCGCGCAAAATGCCTGTATATAATAGACAAGTTTCGGCAGGGAATCGTTACGGTGTCTAGTTAAAAAAAGTAAAAAAATTTTGGGAGTGAATGAAACGTGAAATGTTTTGTCGGTTTAGGCAATCCAGGGAAACAGTACGAGCATACACGGCATAATATCGGATTCATGGCGATTGACCGTTTTGCCGAGAAATGGGGCGTCTCTTCGTTCCAGAATAAGTGCAAAGGCCATCTGGCCGAGGTGCGTGTGAACGGTACAAAGGCCTACTTGCTGAAACCTATGACCTATATGAATTTGTCGGGGGAGTCGATCCGGGCTTTCATGGACTTTTATAAAGTCGACGTGTCGGATCTCGTCATTTTGTACGATGACATGGATACGCCATTCGGGAATATCAGACTGCGTTACCAGGGGAGCGCCGGCGGCCATAACGGGATCAAATCCGTCATAGCCCATACGGGCACGTCCACGTTCAACCGCATCCGTATGGGGATCAATCGACCGAATCCGGGCTATCCGATTGTCGACTATGTCTTGTCGAATTTCAGCAAAGCGGAGACGGGGGCGCTGCCGGCCGTTCTGGACAAAACGTGCGAAGCGATGGAGCACTGCCTGAGCGAGCCTTTCGAGAAAACGATGGCGGTTTTCAACGGAAGCGGGAATTAGTCCGGAGTCCCGGTTGCATGCAATATCCTGAGTTGCGGCAAACGGGGGTTCTCTCTCGTGTGCCCGGCTTCCGGAATGCTGATCCGGGGACATCGGCCGCTCCAAGACACATTGTATGCCGTACATAGGCTGGCAAATTACTTCCAGAGTTGGCTAGGATTTTAAAAGTAGGGCCATACTAAGGAGTAATCGAAACCTGCAGGGAGGCATACATTGATGTCAGTAAAATATATTTGCCGTCATTGCCAATCGTCTATCGGGGAAATCAGCCGGGATCAAGTGAGCGAATACCAGCTCGGTTTCCATTTCTTGACCCCCGAAGAACGGAGCGATATAATAGCGTATAACATGGACGGGGGCGTTACGGTCAAGGTGGTTTGCGATTACTGCAAGCAGGCACTGGACGCCAATCCGGAGCTTAACCTGATCGGCAGCCCGCTGCAGTGACCGATTCCGGCCGCTGCCCGCGCGCTGCTTAGGGCGCTTATCCCGTACTCCGGACATGTGCAAAAATTGTGTCATGACAGCCTAGGCAAGCGCCGAGGCTTCTTTTTGTGAGAGGAGTGTACTTGATTTGCAAGCTTTAATACAGGCTTTTTCAACGGACCGCGATTTTCAAAGTGTGATTACGGGTATTCGTTCCGGCATGAAAGAGCAGTTGATCGCCGGATTAACCGGCTCCTCTCGTCAGGTGATGCTTGCCGCACTGATGCAGCAACTCGAGCGTCCGCTTCTCATCGTTACGCATAATATGTTCTCCGCCCAGAAGATCTTCGAGGATTTAAGCGAATGTCTTCCGGAAGACGGGGTTCTCTTATATCCCGCACAAGAGCTGCTTGCCGCCGAAGCGGCTATTGCCAGTCCTGAAATGCTGGCGCAGCGGATCGATGTGCTGACCAAACTGGCCGGCGGATACCGGGGAGCGGTCATTGTGCCGTATGCCGGATTCCGCCGGTTGCTTCCGACGAAGGAAACGTTCAAGGAAGCCCAGCTCACCGTACGTTTGGGGGATACGATTGACCTGGAGGAATTTCTGACCCGTCTGACCGAGCTGGGTTACGAGCGTGTGGAGCGGGTGGAAGCGAAGGGGGAAATGAGCGTCCGGGGAGGCATCGTGGATTTATTTCCGCTGACTTCTTCCACGGCCGTCCGGATCGAGTTATTCGATGTGGATGTGGATTCTATCCGTACGTTCGACGTATCGGACCAGCGCTCCATCGAAAAGTTGGATTCGTTCGTAATCCAGCCGTGCCGGGAAGTGCTCTTAAATAGAAAGCGTTTTCAGAGCGCTGCTCAGCATGCTTACGAACTTCTTCAGACCCAGCTTGCCAAAATGACGGACCGTCAGGCCAAGGACAGGCTGCTGGAAGGAATCGGACATGATATTGAACTGCTCCGAGAGGGGAACACCTTCCAGGGGCTGTTCAAGTATGTCTCGCTGCTCTATCCGGAGCGGCAGACTCTATCCGATTACATGCCGGAAGATACGGTGCTGCTCGTTGACGAGCCGGCCCGGCTCGTGGAAACCTCCAAGCAGCTGGAGCGGGAAGAGGCGGAGTGGGTGACGAGTTCCCTTCAGGACGGGAAGGCCCTCCCGGCCCTCACGCTTTCGAAGCAGTTGGAGACCCTTATGCAGCGCCGCACTTATCCGACGCTTTATATGTCGCTCTTCCTGCGCCAGGTTCCGCAGACCCAGCCGCAGAACATTGTCAATTTCATGTCCCGGGTCATGCAGAATTTCCATGGGCAGATGAACCTTCTGAAAGCGGAAATGGAACGCTGGAAAAAGACGGGCAGCCGCGTTATCATCTTAGCCAACGGTGAAGAGCGGATGGACCGCGTCCGCCGTGTGCTCGGGGACTATCAAATCGATGAACCCGAGATTATGAACGGAAACCTGCAGACCGGCTTCGAGCTGCCGTCCATTCATCTCGTCGTGATTACGGAAGGTGAGATGTTTACACAGAAGCAGCGGAAAGCGCGCAAAGTAGACAAGAAAATCGAGAATGCCGAGAGAATCAAAAGCTACCAGGAGCTTAAAGTCGGAGACTACGTCGTTCACGTTAATCACGGGATCGGGAAGTATGTCGGAATCGGCACTCTTGAAGTCGGGGGCATTCATAAAGATTATTTGCATATTGTCTATGCGGGCGGCGACAAGCTGTCCGTCCCGATCGACCAGATCGATCTCATTCAGAAATATGTCGGTTCGGAAGAGAAAGAGCCGAAGATATACAAGCTGGGCGGGGCCGACTGGAACCGCGTCAAGAACAAAGTGCGGACCTCCGTCAAGGACATCGCCGACGATCTCATCAAGCTTTACGCGGACCGTCAAGCGACAACGGGATATGGCTTCAGCTCCGATTCCGCCTACCAGCAGGAATTCGAGAGCATGTTTCCGTATGACGAAACGACGGATCAACTCCGGGCAATTGGGGAAATTAAGAAGGATATGGAAAAACCGCGTCCGATGGACCGGCTTCTTTGCGGAGACGTCGGTTACGGCAAGACGGAAGTGGCTATCCGTGCCGCTTTCAAAGCGGCTATCGACGGCAAACAGGTCGCTGTCCTGGTGCCGACGACGATTTTGGCGCAGCAGCATTACGAGACGTTCCGCGAGCGCTTCTCGGGATACCCGTTCAACATCCAGGTGCTGAGCCGGTTCCGTTCGAAGAAAGAGCAGAATGAAACGACCAAGGGTGTCAAAGCCGGTACCGTCGACATCGTAATCGGAACGCACCGCCTGCTGTCCCAGGATCTGAAGTTCAAAGACCTGGGGCTGCTCATCGTCGATGAGGAGCAGCGTTTCGGCGTCTCGCACAAAGAGAAACTGAAGCGGCTGAAAACGAATGTCGACGTGCTGACTCTGACCGCCACGCCAATCCCGCGCACACTCCACATGTCGATGCTGGGGGTTCGCGACCTGTCCGTCATCGAGACGCCGCCGGAGAACCGCTTCCCCGTACAGACTTACGTGCTGGAATACAGCACAACGCTCGTACGGGAAGCGAT
Source organism: Paenibacillus sp. RC84 (assembly GCF_041260495.1). Lineage (NCBI taxonomy): Bacteria > Bacillati > Bacillota > Bacilli > Caryophanales > Paenibacillaceae > Paenibacillus > Paenibacillus sp. RC84. The sequence goes on along the minus strand of NZ_JBGBYL010000016.1, from coordinate 34,983 downwards.
CGAACGCGAGCTGGCGCGTGAAGGACAGGTGTATTTCCTGTTCAACCGCGTCCAGGGGATCAACCAGATGGCCGAGCAGATCTCCATGCTCGTGCCGGAAGCCCGCGTGACCGTTGCGCACGGGCAAATGTCGGAGCAGGAACTCGAGAAAACGATTCTCGACTTCCTGGACGGCGAGTTCGACGTGCTCGTAAGCACGAGCATCATCGAGACCGGCGTCGATATCCCGAACGTGAATACGCTGATCGTGCATGACGCCGACAAGATGGGCTTATCCCAGCTGTACCAGCTGCGGGGCCGGGTCGGCCGTTCCAACCGGATCGCCTACGCGTACTTTACGTATCAGCGCGACAAAGTGCTGAACGAAGTGGCGGAGAAACGTCTCCAGGCAATTAAAGAATTTACAGAACTTGGGTCCGGATTTAAAATTGCCATGAGGGACTTGTCCATTCGCGGAGCGGGCAATCTGCTCGGAGCCGAGCAGCACGGGTTTATCGCTTCCGTCGGATTCGACCTGTACTCTCAGATGCTGAGCGAAGAAATCGCCAAGCGCAAGCTGGAGCTGGACGGAGAGCAGGCGGAGCCCGAGAAGGAATGGATCACGCAGCTTGACCTTCACCTGGATGCTTACCTGCCGTCGGATTACATTTACGACAGTATGCAGAAGATCGAGATTTACAAGAAAGTGGCGAATATCCGCTCCTTCGCGGAAGCGGAAGATTTGGATGAGGAATTGGTGGACCGGTTCGGCGATTTGCCGCCTGCCGTTTCCAATCTTTTGGCCGTAGCCAGATTGAAGGTGTATGGAGCCGAATATAAAATCGAATCCATCTCCCAGAAGGGCGACGACTATCAGATCAAGATTTCTCCGGACGAGACGGAAAGGCTGGACGGTCAGAAGCTGTTTACGATTTCGAACGGCTTCGACGGACGCGTCAAGCTGATTGCCGGGCCTCAGATTCATGTTCATATCCGCGGCAAAGGGCTGTCCCCCGAGGACACAATCGCATTGGTGGAGCGTTTTCTGTTACAATACAGGGAAGCCTTGAAAACGAAGGGAGAATTGCAGAATGCAACACAATAAATCAGGTTGGGCCAAAAGCAAGTGGCTGCTGCTTGCCGTATTAGTCCTTGTTTTGGCCGTGGCCAGCGGATGCGGCAAGAAGGACGAAGGAAAAGCCGGCACGCCGGAAGAGGTTATCGCCACTTACAAAGACGGGGGTAAAGTGACCCGCGGAGAGTTTGACAAACTGCTTTCCTTCAACCGTCTCCTGTATCCGGAATACGCGCAGTTCGAAACCGACCCGGCTTACCAGCAAAGCATGCTGGAGCAGTATATCATGCTGAAGGTTCTTTCCGGACGTGCGAGCGATGACGTGAAGAAAGAAGCGGACAAGCAGGTAACCGAGCAGGTTACGCAGCTGAAAACTTTCGTGGGCGCGCAAGAAGGCGGCCTGGAGAAGAAGCTGAAAGACGCGAAACTGGAAGAGAAGGACATTGAGGACCTCTTGAGACTCAGCGTGTATTCCACGAGCCACTTGGAGAAGCAGGTCACCGACGACGAAATCAAAGCGGAATACGAGAAGGCCAAAAAAGCGGACCCGAACGCCTACGATGTAGCGACTGTCCGTCATATTCTCATCGGTCTTAACGATCCGGCTACGAATAAAGAGCTCCGTACGAAAGAAGAAGCTTTGAAGCGTGCAAAAGAAGTGCAGCAGAAGCTGAAAAACGGCGGAGACTTCGACGCTCTTGCCAAAGAATACTCGGATGACCCGGGTTCGAAAGATAAAGGCGGCAAGTATGAAAACGCCAAAGTCAGCCAGTGGGTAGCCGGATTCAAAAAAGCGGCCCTCGAGCTGCCTTTGAATACGATCAGCGATCCCGTTGAGACCGATTACGGCTACCACGTCATGAAAGTGGAATCCCGTAAAACCGAAACCGTAGAAGACGCCAAGAAAGAGCTGGCCTCCAACCTGGCGCAAGTGAAGATGCAGGAGTTCGTAACGAAGGAGCTTCCCGGCTTGATCGAAACGAACAAGCTTCCTAAGCCGACTCCGACTCCGGCTCCATCGGCCAATCCGAGCCCGGCACCTGGCGCCAGCACGGAACCGAGCGGCACGCCGGCTCCGACAGGCAGCCCGTCTCCACAGACGACGCCTACCGCGGCGCCGACCGACGTGCCTGGAGCGACGCCTCCGGCCGCAAGCCCTTCGCCGGCGGCGAAGTAAGCGGATCTGCGAAGCCTGGCGGCAGATCATTGATGTCACGAAAGCCATCTCGTCCATCCGGACGGGATGGCTTTTTATTTTACGTGGATGGAAAGAGGGAAATGTATAAGAATATGGGGGCGGATGAATACTATGGTCAGAATCGAATCGCTACACCCTTCTCTTTTAAATACACGCAGATCGGCGTCCAGTCGTATCCAAAACTTCAAGTGAAAGTGGGGCAACAAGAGTCATGAAAGCAACTGGAATCGTTCGTCGCATTGATGACCTGGGCAGGGTCGTCATTCCTAAGGAAATACGGCGCACACTGCGCATCCGGGAAGGCGACCCGCTCGAGATATTCGTCGATCGCGACGGTGAAGTTATCTTGAAGAAGTATTCCCCGATCGGCGAATTAGGGGATTTTGCCAAAGAATATGCCGAGTCTCTCTATGAGAGCACCAATCATATCACACTGATTACGGACCGGGATACGGTTATCGCGGTAGCGGGCGGTTCGAAGAAAGAGTATATGGACAAGCAGATCGGGCAGATCGTGGAGACCACCATGGAAAACCGTAAACCGACGATCGAGAGCGGTTCGGGTACATACGAAATCTCCAAAGACAATCCCGAAACTTACAGCTCTTTCGTCATCGCTCCGATTGTTGCGGGCGGAGATCCGATCGGTTCGGTTATTCTGATGAGCAAGGACGAAGAAGTCAAGATGGGCAACATGGAATCGAAAATGGTGGAGACTGCAGCCGGTTTTTTGGCGAAACAAATGGAGCAGTAACCGAAAGCTTCCCTTACTTGGAAACCAATTCCGGAGGTAAGGGGGCTTTTTTTGTTTTATGAGGAAATTTATATATAATGGGAAGAGTCCTCTTTAATCCGTATTTTTTCAAACATCCTAGTGTAAACCCCCAGAAGGAAAGCGAGGCTTTAAGCAGTATGAAAGCGACAGGTATAGTTAGACGCATAGACGATTTAGGACGGGTTGTCATTCCGAAGGAGATTCGGCGCACCATGCGCATCCGGGAAGGCGATCCCATGGAAATATTCGTGAACCCCGACGGCGAAGTCATTTTGCAAAAATATTCTCCGGTCGGTGAACTTGGAGATTTTGCGCTGGAATACGCGGAGTCGTTAAACGAGAGCACCGGGTATCAAGCGGTTATATCGGACCGTGAGACCTTCATCGCAGCGGCAGGCCGCGGACGTAAAGAATATGACGGCAGACCGGTGGGCGAGCAAGTGGAGAGCGCCATGAACGGAAGACAGACTATCGTGCAAGCAACGGCCGGCATTTACGAGCTGGTTAAGGATGCGGCAGATGCTTACGGCTCGTTCGTCATTGCACCGATCATTCATAACGGGGATGCCATCGGCGCCGTTCTGTTAGTCAGCAAGGAAAATGATGTGGTCATGGGAAAAACCGAGCGGATCATGGCCGAAACGGCCGCTTCCTTCTTGTCCAAGCAAATGGAAGTGTAGATAGACATAGGCACATTTAATCTTTTATCGCAGGAGAGACGTCCATGTCCACGGAAAAGGGAACGCAGGAACAGACTGTGACAGTCGGAAGCTCCCGGCTCCTTCAGGGCGCCGCGTTACTGGCCGCCGCGGCGGTATTCTCCAAACTGCTCGGAACGCTCCAGAAAATTCCGCTGCAGAATATAGCCGGAGACGGGGCTTTCGGCATTTACAATGCCGTCTATCCGCTGTACCTCCTGATTCTTTTTCTGGCGACGGCGGGTTTTCCGATCACGGTCGCAAAATTCGTCCAGGACCGGGCAGCCGCACGCGATCATGCAGGGGCGAGGCGGGTGGCGGCAGCTTCCGCTCTGCTCCTGACAGGAACCGGCGTGCTTTGCTTTCTCTTGCTGTATTTCGGAGCCGATGCGCTTGCGGGCTGGATAGGAACAGCGGCTGCAGCGCCGGCCATCCGCAGCATTTCGTACGCGCTTCTGCTGGTTCCTGTACTCTCGGTTCTGCGCGGTTATTTTCAAGGCTATCAGAACATGGTCCCCACCGCGGTGTCCCAGGTAGCCGAGCAGACGGTGCGCGTGCTTACGATGGTTCTTCTTCTGCTGTACCTGACCGAACAAGGTGCGGGAGACGGCGATATTGCCGCCGGAGCGACATTCGGTTCCGCAACGGGGGCAGCGGGAGCCTTGCTTCTGCTTCTGTTCTATTGGCAGAGAAGCCGGGAAAGAAGGGCTGGGAATCCGGCTGAATTAACGTTGGTGGAAACCGCGGATCATTCCGACTCCTTTGAAGCCCCGCATAGCGCGGGCAAGAGGCTTGAACGATCGGCTGATGAGAAACCGGCCTCTATAGGAGAGGCAGCCCAAGCTGAGGCGACCGGCCCTGTCGGGACCAAAGAACCGCTTGGCCGGCTCATGGCCTCTATCGGTGCTTACGCTCTGCCGATCTGCCTCGGCTCGATCATGACGCCGATTCTCAATCTCATCGACGCCTTCACCATTCCCCGCCTGCTGCTCGGCGGAGGAGCGGATCCGGCTGAGGCGATGCGCCAGTTCGGCCTGTACAACCACGGCCTGCCCTTGGTTCAGGCCGTGACGATGGTCGCGTCCTCGCTGACGGCCGTGCTGGTGCCGGCAATCGCCGCTGCTAAGGCGGCGGACCCGGCGCAGCTGCAAATCCGCACGGAGCGGACCGTGCGGATGACGGGCCTGCTCGGCCTGGCGGCGGCCGCCGGCCTCGCCTCTCTCACCGTGCCGGTGAACGTGATGCTCTATCAGAGCGGAGAAGCGTCCGGCACGATGGCTCTGCTCGCGCTCACGGCGCTGTTCGGCACGCTCAATATCGTGCTTGCCGGAGTGCTGCAGGGCCTCGGCGCCGTGAACGCTCCCGCGCTGCACCTGCTCGCTGCAGCCGCCGTCAAGATCGGCGGCAGCCTACTGCTCGTGCCGCGCTGGGGAATCGCCGGCGCAGCCGTGTCGGCGGTGCTCGCGTTCGCGGCCGCGTCCGCCCTCGGCCTCGCCGAGGTGCGGCGGCTGACCGGCGCTCCGCAGCGCTGGCGCGCCTCGGCCCTGGCGCCGTTTGCCGCCGCAGCGCTCATGTGCGCCGCTCTGGGCGCGCTCCAGCTCACGGGCGGGCCGCTGCTTGGCGCCGTGGCGCCGGGTCTCGGCTCGCGCGGACAGGCCAGCGTATTGGCGCTGGCCGGGGTGGTGCTCGGCGCGGCCGTGTACGCGATCGCGCTGCTGCGCTTCGGCGCCGTGAACCGCGCGGAGCTTGAGCAGCTCCCCGGCGGCGGCAAGCTGGCTTCGGCGCTGACGAAGCTGCGCCTGCTCCCGCAGGGGGAGCGGCTCTAGGAGCGAGCCGCGGCCCCGTGATAGACCGCGCCGTTTCGGCGTAAAATAGCTGCGAATCAACCGGCTCCGCTTAAGCGGGAACCGGAATACGCGTGGGAGGCAAGGACTATGACGCAAGGAATTACGGTTCTCGGACTCGGTTCCGGGGACGAAAACCAGCTCACGCTCGGCGTGCTGCGCCGTTTGCAGCAGGCTCCGAAGCTGATTCTCCGCACCGATCATCACCCGGTTGCCGCCTATCTCCGGGCGGAGGGGATCCGGTACGAGACCTTTGACGCGATTTACGAAGCGAAGGACCGCTTTGACGACACGTATGAAGCGATAGCGGCCTCGCTGCTGGAGTCGGCCCGTACAGAGGCTGTCGTGTATGCCGTTCCCGGACATCCTATGGTGGCAGAATACACCGTGCAGCTGCTGAGGGCGAAATGTCCGGACGCGGGCATTCCGCTGGAGATCGTGGGCGGGGAAAGCTTCCTCGACCAGGCGTTTCTCCGGTTCGGCTTCGATCCTATCGAAGGGATGCAGCTTCTGGATGCGACGGACCTGCGGCCCGGCATGCTGAACCCCCGCTTGCATACGGTTATCGGACAAGTGTACGATACATTTACGGCGTCGGATGTGAAGCTTACGCTGATGGAGCTTTACCCGGACGATTACACCGTCTTTGCGGGTCACTCCCTTGGCGTTGCGGGGGAAGAATCGGTTGTCCGGATTCCTCTTTACGAGCTCGACCGGATCGAGGGCTACGGCAACCTCTCTCTTGTATGGGTGCCGCGCAGCGACCGCGACGAACTCCGCAACCGTACATTGGAGCGGCTGCATGAAATTGTGGCGATTCTCCGCAGCCCGGAAGGCTGCCCGTGGGATCGCGAGCAGACGCATGCCAGCCTCCGCAAAAATCTCATCGAAGAAGCGTACGAGGTACTGGAGACGATCGATGAGGACGACCCCGACCACATGTGCGAGGAGCTCGGTGACCTGCTGCTGCAGGTGATGCTCCATTCCCAGATGGAAGAGGAGACCGGCGCATTTACCGTCTATGACGTAATCGCGGGTCTCAACGAGAAGCTGATCCGCCGTCATCCGCACGTTTTCGGTACGGAAGGAGCGGAAAATGCTGAAGAGGCTCTTGCCAACTGGCAGCAGATGAAGGACGAGGAGAAGCGCCGCAAAGGGATTGACCCTTCGAAGCAGTCTGCTTTGACGGGAGTGCCCAAGGATCTGCCGGCTCTGATGAAAGCTCTGAAGCTTCAGAAGAAAGCGGCCGTCGTCGGTTTTGACTGGTCCGAGGTCGGAGAAGTGATCGGCAAAATCACCGAGGAACTCGGTGAAGTGCAGGAAGCAATGGAAAACGGTGCGGCGGCGGAGCGCCTGGACGAACTCGGGGATCTGCTTTTCGCCGTCGTCAATCTGTCACGTTTCCTGAAAATCGATCCGGAAGAAGCGCTGGCTTCGACTAACCGCAAGTTTGTACGCCGTTTCCAGTACATCGAAGAGCTCCTGGAAGCCCGGGGCAAGTCCCTGGCGGAGGCGGATTTGGCAGAGATGGAAGAATTGTGGCAGGAAGCAAAAAAACTTCAATCCACGTAGGTTTTTCAGCAGGATTTCCCAAGCTGAGCAAGAATACTTAGTTTCGGAAGCGGCTTTCCTGTGAGATTCAAAACCAGCTACACATTGTCATTCACTTTAGGAGGTATTCGAATCATGAACAAAACAGATCTGATCAACAACATTTCCACAAAGAGCGGACTCACCAAGAAAGACGTGGAAACCGTCCTTAACTCTTTCCTCGGTGAAATTACGGACGCGCTGTCCACAGGAGATAAAGTTCAGCTGATCGGCTTCGGTACATTCGAAACCCGCAAACGCTCCGGACGCACGGGCCGCAACCCGCAAACCGGTCAAGAAATTTCTATTCCGGAATCGAATGTTCCTGCTTTTAAAGCGGGCAACAAGCTTAAAGAAGCCGTAAAATAATGAGACTCGACAAGTTTTTAAAAGTATCCCGGCTGATCAAACGCCGTACGGTGGCCAAAGACGTCTCCGATCAGGGGCGTGTCTGGATCAACGGGCGGGATGCGAAACCGAGCTCGACGTTGAAAGTAGGCGACGAGCTTACCATTCAATTCGGGCAGAAGAAAGTGACCGTTCGCGTGGAACAGCTGACGGAGTCGACTCGTAAAGAGGATGCGGCTCATATGTACACGCTTCTGCGGGAAGAAGCGAATAACGGATAACCAAGAGGCTGAAAGGCGGCTTATGCCGACTTAGGCCTCTTTTTTACGTGTTTCCGGGTGTTCTAAAAACGGACATCCTCCCATATCGTAGTGGTAGGAAAAGCTGTAGGGGGGACTCGCCATGATGGAGGCCGGAAAGACCAAACGGCAGGAAGTGAAAATGCTCAACCGCAAGCTGCTCGAGATCTCCGGGGTGAAGAATGTGGAGAGCTTTGACAGTGAGGAATTTTTGCTGGAGACGGACTGCGGGTTTCTGCTCATTAAGGGCCAGAATCTGCATATCAAGAATTTGAGTCTGGAGCAGGGACTGGTGGCGATAGAAGGATACGTCAACGCCTTGTCTTATGTGGACGCAAATTCCCCGGAGAAAAACAAGGGATTTCTGGGTAAGCTGTTCAAGTGACACTGAACGTCCAGTTTTTAACCTTGTGGTTCATGTTCGTCAGCGGGATGGGGCTGGGGATGCTCTACGACGCCTTCCGGGTGGTGTTCGTGCAGCTGCGGCTGCCGCGCTGGACTTTCCCGCTTGCGGATGTGGTTTACTGGATTACGGCGACCGTCTGCGTGTTCGGGACGCTCGTGCACAGCAATCAGGGACAAGTCCGATTCTTCGTCTTTGTCGGGTTAATTATCGGCCTGCTGGTCTACATGATGACGCTGAGCCGTACCGTCCGTAAGGTTATTGCGGGCCTGATCCGGGCCGTTAAATGGCTCCTCCGCTTTTTCAGGCGAATGTTTACGCTGCTCTTTATCAAGCCTGCGATCGGGTTATACAAGCTGGCCTGGGTGCTGCTGGGCTTTTTGGCGGCGCTGGCTATGTTCCTGTTCCGAGTTGTGGTACAATTGGTTTACCCTGTGTGGAAACTGCTGCTTTGGCTGACACGTCCCCTGTACAAGCATTTACGGGTACCTGCCCGAGTGCTGCGGTGGTTAAATTTTTTAAAGCAGCTGTTTCAGAAGTGGTTCCGCAAGGGTAAGTAACCGGGCATGGGTCGAACTGTATATGGCCCTGCACGATCAGGAGGCTCAGAGATTAATGCCTGTTCCACCCAAATCAACGCAGACGCAACCTAAATCGAATAGCAAAGGCACGCGCCGCAGATTCCGTATTGCCGCCGTCATTCTGCTCGGTTTTCTGACGTGGGCGGGAGTTACATTCTGGGGACAACATGGCAAGATCAGCGAGAAGCGTGCAGAAATGCAGCAGATCAAACTGGAGTTAACCGATGAACAGAAGCGTAAAGCGGACCTTCAGCAGGAGATTGCCCGTTTGCACGACCCTGAGTATTTGGAGCAAGTCATCCGCAGCGAGTTGAATTATGCCCGCGCAGGAGAAACGCGTTTTTTTATACCGACGTCCAAATCACAAAATCCGTAAAATCGGATTATTTGGGCTTTTCTCCATGTTGACCGTCTATTCAGCAATGGGGTATAATCGGCATAGCCATTCTTTTGAACAATTTAAGGGAGGAACATTGTATTTTATGGCAATAGAAGTGGGCAGCAAATTAGAAGGAAGAGTGACCGGGATCACTCACTTTGGGGCATTTGTCGAGCTTGAACAAGGTGTCACCGGATTGGTGCATATCTCGGAGATTGCCGACAACTACGTGAAGGATGTCAACGACCATCTCAAGCTGGAAGACAAGGTTCTGGTCAAGGTCATCAACGTGGACAAGGACGGGAAAATCGGCTTATCCATCAAGCAGACGATTGAAAAGCCCGCTGAACCTGCTCGCCCTGAAAGACAAGGCAATGGCAAGTTCGACTCCCCTCGTTCCGGAGATCGTGGCGGATTCGGTAACCGTGGAGACCGCGGCGGACGCGGTGGCGGCTTCCGTAACGCACCCGGCAAATTGTCTTTCGAAGACAAGATGAACCGTTTCCTCAAGGACAGTGAAGAGCGCATTTCTTCGCTGAAGAAGCAGGACTCCAAGCGTGGCGGACGTGGCGGACGCCGCGACTAATTGTTCCTCGCTCTACTATTTACACAAATTTACAACCACATTCCGTTTCGGCGGATGTGGTTTTTTTGCGTCGATTAACATGCGGTTATTCGGGGAATCGACACAACCTTACCGCATACGCATCCCATTTACCGGTGACAAGCTCCCGCCGCTTCGGAACGGCTGTTCGGAAGGGAGAAGCCAAGCCCCCATGGGGTAGGCATTCGCGCCGACCTGACAGGCCCCCTTTTTTTGTCGGAAATTTCTTAAACTCTAGTAACTCATTGTGACAAAATCTATGATAGAACCCACCTATAATAAACACCACTAAGAGAAATGGTGGTGTCTGAACATGGAAAAACGAAATGGTGCACTTTCCATCGGTCTGCAATGGGCAGGCGCGGTGCAGCGGACGAAATCGGCAGCTCAGGGCAGAGTGGCGGAAAACAGACTCATTCAATCGTTTGTAGCCAAGAAATGGTCTATCCTGCTCCTGCTGATGGCCTTTCTGCTGGGGAGAGCCATGATCCTTGAGGAGCTTGCTCCGTTTTCGATAGCTTTTTTTGCGGTCATGTATTTCCAGCGCCGTGATTTGCTTCTATGGACAGGCGTGTTTCTATTTGCCGGAAGTTTACTGGCCGTACAACCTCAGAGCGGGTTTATCCTGACCGAGATGATCGTGTTTCTCCTCATCCAGAAAGGATTGGAGAAATACGAGCGCTCGGATATCTCCCTGGCGCCGGTGCTCGTCTTCATCACAACGCTGCTCGTGCAGATGTTCGCTCACTTGGTCAGCTCGGACCTCTCCTGGTACTCCTTGACAATGACGGGAGTGGAATCGGTGCTGAGTCTGGTGCTTACGCTTATTTTTGTACAAGCGGTGCCCGTCTTCACGCTGACCCGCAAAAATTATCAGCTCAAGCATGAAGAGATCATTTGTCTGATCATTCTGCTGGCGTCCATGATGACCGGCACCGTGGGCTGGACGCTCGGACCGGTTACGGTCGAGCACGTTGTCTCCCGTTACCTGATTCTGTTATTCGCACTGGTGGGCGGAGCGCCGTTCGGAGCCTCGGTCGGTGTGGTGACGGGTCTTATCTTAAGTCTCGCCAATACCAATGCGATTTACCAGATGAGTCTGCTGGCCTTTTCGGGCATGCTGGCGGGCCTGCTGAAGGAAGGCAGACGGATGGCGGTAGCCTTCGGCATGCTGCTCGGCTCGTCGATCCTCTCCATTTATATCGGGACGCAGGGGGAAGTCATGAACTCCACCTGGGAATCCGTTGCGGCGGTAGCGCTTTTCCTGCTCACACCCAAGAGCGTTCTCCAGACGCTGGCCAAATACGTGCCGGGTACCCAGGAGAACCTCAAATCCCAGCAGGATTACGCCAAACGCGTCAGGGATATTACGGCCGGCCGGGTCGAGCAGTTTTCACAGGTGTTTATGCAGTTGGCCCGGAGTTTCAAACAGCTTACGGTCGAGAGCCAGCCGGTACCTAAGGAAGAGGAGATCAGCCATTTCATGGAGGCCGTTTCCTGCCAGACCTGCCAGATGTGCCCGAAGCGGGTCCGCTGTTGGGACCAGCGTTTCTATCAAACGTATCAATTTATGACGAGCATGATGACGGAAATCGAGCTGAATCCGAATTTCTCGCGGAAGCAGATTCCGATAGATTGGAAGCAGGCCTGTACGAAGCCGGATCAGGTGCTGGATGTTATGAAAAACCAGTATGCGAAGTATCAGAATGATATGCACTGGAAAAAGCAGATTTCGGACAGCCGTCAGATTGTGGCGGATCAATTAAGCGGTGTGTCCCAGGTCATGGAGGATTTGGCTAAGGAGATCAAGCGGGAGGGCCAGGAACTCTTTCTGCAGGAGGAGCAGATTCGTCAGGCTCTGGAGGATCTCGGGCTTTCCATACACAGCATTGATGTTATTTCGCTGGACGAAGGTAACGTGGAGATCGAGATCATCCACCAATATACAAAAGGCTTCGATGAGTGCCGCAAAATCATAGCGCCTCTGTTAAGTGAAATTCTCGGAGAACATATTGCGGTGAAAAATGAGGAAATGCTCCCGAGGGGTGAAGGTTACAGCACGGTATTGTTCGGCTCCGCCAAAGAATTCGAAGTGGAAACGGGGATCGCGGGAGCAGCCAAAGGCGGAGAACTGCTGTCCGGGGACAGCTTTTCCGTAGCGGAGCTGGGCAACGGCAAATTCGTCGTGGCGCTGAGCGACGGAATGGGCAACGGCGAGAGGGCCAGAGCGGAAAGCTCGGCTGCGCTTACTATTTTGCAGCAGCTTCTTCAATCGGGCATGGACGAGAAAATCGCGATCAAATCGGTCAACTCCGTTCTGCTTCTGCGTTCTTCCGACGAAGTGTATGCGACGGTGGATATGGCTCTAATTGATTTGTACAGCGCAGAGACGACCTTTATGAAAATCGGGTCCACACCGAGCTTCATTAAAAGAGGCAGCGAAGTGATTCCGGTGATGGCTAACAACCTGCCGGTCGGCATTCTGCAGGACATCGAAGTGGACCTGCTGTCGCGATCCCTTCAGCACGGCGACCTGCTGATTATGATGACTGACGGCATTTACGACGCACCCGGGCATGCGGTCAACAAAGAAATCTGGATGAAGCGGGTGATTCAGGAAATCGATACGGACATTCCGCAGGACTTTGCCGATAGACTGCTTGATCGTGTTATGCGCTGCCACCACGGGGAGATTATCGACGACATGACCGTGGTCGCGGCGCGTGTCGAGAAGCATCAGCCGGAATGGGCAACTTTCCGCTGGCCAGGCGTTAACCGGATCGAGCGGCCGAAGGTGGTGAGCTGAGCGCCCCGATAACGATAGAACGGTGACCTGCCAGTATATAAATAGAAAGGAGGCCGAATGCTGAAATTCGACAAATGCAGCCGTGCAGCGGAGTATCCTAACGGGTGCCCCGCTGCTTTTTCTTGAAAAGGTCCCGCCACCCGATCGACCGGGCGACCAGCCTCTAATTTTTCCCCCTATGATTAGAATCTCGCAGACTTGGCGAAACTAGTAAGAACATTCATAGGTTGGAGGCGGAAGAGATGAAACAGATCCTACTAATCACCGACGGCTGTTCGAACGTCGGAATCAGCCCGGCGGCCGCTGCGGCGGAAGCGCGCGCGGAAGGCATTACCGTCAACGTGATCGGTGTCGTTGACCAGGGCGAGCTCGGCCTGCTCGGCGCCGAGGAAATCCGCGAGATTGCGAAAGCCGGAGGCGGCATGAGCCGGATCGCAACCCCGCAGCAGCTGTCGCAGACCGTGCAGATGATGACGCGCAAGACCGTGACGCAGACGGTGCAGCAGGCGGTCAGCCGGGAGCTGCAGAGCATACTCGGCAGCGGGGACATGACCGAGCTGCCTCCTGCACAGCGCTCCGAGGTCGTGCGCGTCATAGACGAGCTTGCGGAGAGCGGTTCCCTCCGCGTCGCGCTGCTGGTGGATGCCAGCGCCAGCATGAAGCCGAAGATGGCCGCGGTGCGTGAGGCCATCTCCGATCTGCTGCTGAGTCTCAAGGCGCGGAGCGGAACAAGCGAACTGTCGGTTTTTCATTTTCCGGGACGGCATGACGGTGATCCTGATGTGGAAATGGATTCGGGCTGGACGTCAAATCTTGCAAATCTGGATAAGATGTTCTATAAATTAAACATGAAGGGCACCACCCCTACCGGACCTGCCATGCTGAAAGTGGCGGCGTACGTATCGGGTAAACCTATCTATTCAGACGATGAGGACGGGATGCTGCGTGACTACGTCGTATGAGCCCGCCCTGCCGCTCGGTACGACCCTCAAGGGGATCTGGAACGGCAGAACTTATACGGTTGTGCGCGGGCTGGGTTCGGGAGCGAACGGCCAAGTGCTGCTTGTACGCAGAGGCGAGCGCCGGTATGCGATGAAGATCGGATACGATCCTCTCGACCATCAGTTCGAAGTAAACGCCCTGCAGTCCCTTTCCAAAACGGATACGTCGTTCAGCCGATTTTTGCTGGATGCCGACGATGCGGAATTCGAGGGACGCCGCTTGTCGTTTTTTATCATGCCTTACATACAAGGTCTTTCTTTATCGAAATACATACGGACCTACGGCAAGGACTGGATTTACGTGATCGGATCGAATCTGCTTAAAAAGCTTACGGAGCTGCACCGCAGCGGGTTTATCTACGGAGATCTGAAATCCGACAATCTCGTTCTTACGGAGCATGGAAGCGTGGAGCTGATAGATTTCGGCGGCATGACGGCCAAGGGACGTGCGGTTAAGCAGTTTACGGAGATTTTTGACCGCGGCTACTGGTGTGCGGGAGAACGGGTTGCGGAGGAGAGCTACGATTTGTTTTCGTTCGCCGTTCTGATCATCAAAACACTGGATGAACGCGACGCGTTCCGCCCCGCCCTGCAGGAGCTTCCACAGAACCGGAATATCTCCATGCTTGAGGATATCGTCAAAAGCAGCGAGCGGATGAAAGGCTTGGCTCCTTTTTTGCTGAAGGCTCTGAATAACCGGTTTGCTTCTTCCGAAGAAGCGCTTGCCGTATGGAGGGAACAAGCCAAGAAGGCGCGCGGCATCAAAGTCCCGGCCGAACGCAAAGAAGCCCCCGGGATTGTTCTGTTTTTGACGATATCCTTGATTGTTTTGCTGGGAACGATCGTTTACTTTTATCTGGACTGAAAAAAGGTCAAGACTTCCGCCCTTTCTTTACAAGGGCCGATTAACAGGGTGCTGCGGCAGTTGACGGAAAGCGGGGAAACAATCATGGAAGGGAAGCGGCAGCCCAGAGAGGCTAACCATAGGGAGCCCGGCAGCAAAGGATTGGACCCGGGATTCCGGGTCCGTACGGCCGTCGAGAGCCGTATCGCCGAAGAGAAGCTGCTGGAACCGGGCGATACCGTCGTTGTAGCCGTGTCGGGAGGACCGGATTCGGTTGCGCTTCTTCATTTGCTGCACGGGCTGTCGGGTTCAAGGAATTGGCGTCTCGTCGTAGCGCATGTCAATCACCGATTCAGAGGGGAAGAGTCCGACCGTGAAGCGGCATTCGTCGCCTCCTTTGCGGAGCGTCTCGGATTGCCCTGCGAGTCGGCTTTTATTGATGTGCCTGCTTATATAGAAGAAACAGCCTTGAACTCTCAGGTCGCGGCGCGGCGGAAACGGTATGAGTTCCTTTTTGAGACGGCTCGCAAGTATGGCGCAAGCAAAATCGCGCTTGCCCATCACGCGGACGATCAGGCCGAGACGATTCTGATGCGGATTTTACGGGGCACCGGGCCCGGAGGATTAACGGGAATACCCGTGCGGCGAGCCGAAAAAAAAGTGGAACTCGTCCGGCCTATGCTTCGTATATACAAGAAAGAGGTAATTAGTTATTGTGATTTCCTGGGGCTCGCTTACTGCCGGGACAGCAGCAACGATTCGCGGAAGTATTTCCGGAACCGGATACGGCTGGATGCGATGCCTTATTTGCGCCAATATAACGATCAGCTTCCGGAGTCCTTGAATCGGCTGGGTGAAATCATGACGGCCGAGAACGATTATATGGAACACGAAGCTGACCGCGTGTATGCTTCCGTCGTCAAGACCGAGGCGGGTTCAGCGAGCTTGGATCGGGGTGATTTTGTTCACTTGCACGTCGCTTTACAAAGGCGTGTGATTAAACTAATATTAAATTATCTCGCTTTTCAAGAGGAAAACGTCGATTATGCAAGATTAGAGGCGATTCGTACGGCAATTGTGCAGGACAGTCCCTCCAATCTCACATGGCCAATCGACGGACGTATTGCCTTGATTCGTGAGTACGAACGTATCTGTTTTCGATCCGAGACATCAGCCAGGTCGGGGGATGCGGCTTTTTTGCATCAAGTGGACTTGCAGCAGCCGTTTCTGCCTATTCCCGAAGCCGGAATGACCTTTGGTTTTACGGCCGAGGAGCGGGATGGAGTCGGCGGCGCCGATATTCCGGCACCCTGCCCCGACGAGGCTTGGTTTGACCTTGATGTCCTTCGGATGCCGTTGTCGGTGAGAAACCGGCAAGCCGGGGACCGTTTGGACGTGTTTGGTTTAAACGGCACCAAAAAAGTAAAAGATATTCTCATGGATGCCAAAATACCGCCCAGCCGCAGAGACCGGCTTCCGCTGCTTATGGATGCAGAAGGAAGGGTTCTGTGGATACCGGGCGTTCGTCGTTCCCGCCATGCGCTTGTCGGACCGGGAACCGTACGTTGGCTGCACATCCGGATTGAGCCCCCGGTGACTGAGGGAAACGGCCTTGGAGAATGATTTGTCACAGTTTTCATATTATTAAGTAGGGGGAGCATCCTTGTTTAACGACATTCAAGAAGTTTTTTACTCGGAGGAACAAATTCAAGCTAAGGTACAGGAGCTTGGAGCCCAGATATCCAAAGACTTCGAAGGCCGCAATCCGCTTGTGATTTGTGTGCTTAAAGGAGCTTTTATTTTCATGGCGGACCTCGTGAAGCAGGTTACGATTCCGCTTGAGCTTGATTTTATGGCGGTATCCAGCTATGGACAATCGACCAAGTCGTCGGGCGTCGTCAAAATCATTAAAGATTTGGACGTGTCCGTAGAAGGACGTCACGTACTGATCGTCGAAGATATTATCGACAGCGGTTTGACCCTGAGCTACCTCATTGACGTGCTTGAGAGAAGAAATGCCCAGTCCGTGTCTGTGGTTACTCTGTTCAACAAACCTGCCAGACGGTCCGTCGATCTGCAGCCCGATTATGCCGGTTTTGAAATTCCGGATGCGTTTATCGTAGGCTACGGGCTTGATTATGCCGAGAAATACCGCAATCTTCCTTACATCGGTGTTCTGAAACCAGAGATTTACTCTTCTTAAGAACACCCGGGTATGTCCCACGGCCGGCTTTGTTGTGATGCTAAGACATGCTGTGGTAAAATATAAAAAGTGTGTCGTTTGAGAGGAGGTAGCGGATGAATCGCTTTATCCGGAATACCGGTTTTTATTTATTGATTTTCCTGGTAACAGTCGGTATTGTGCATTTCATTAGTACGCAGAACGATCAAAAAGAAGCGATTACCTACAACCAGTTCCGGCAGGAATTAACGTCCAAGAACGTCGAGAAGCTTCAAATTAAAGTCGACGGGGGCACGTACCTGATCAACGGGCAATACAAGAATCCTAAGGCGGCGGATAAATCTACATTCGTTACCCGTGGTCCATTTGATTCACGTGTAGTAGAGCTGATCGAAACAGCGGGGGTTCAAGAAGAGTATCTGAAAATGGAAGGCGACAGCGTTTGGATTTCGTTCCTGACGTCCATCATTCCGTTTGTGATCATCTTCGTCCTGTTCTTCTTCTTGATGAACCAGGCTCAGGGCGGCGGCGGCAAAGTCATGAATTTCGGCAAGAGCCGTGCACGCTTATATAATGAAGAGAAAAAGCGCGTCACGTTCGAAGACGTGGCCGGCGCGGACGAAGAGAAACAGGAATTGATCGAAGTCGTCGAATTCCTTAAAGATCCGCGCAAATTCTCTGCAGTAGGAGCCCGCATTCCGAAAGGCGTGCTTCTCAACGGTCCTCCGGGGACCGGTAAAACCTTGCTTGCCCGTGCTGTTGCGGGTGAAGCCGGAGTTCCGTTCTTCTCCATCTCCGGTTCCGACTTCGTGGAAATGTTCGTCGGTGTCGGTGCTTCCCGTGTACGGGATCTCTTCGAGAATGCGAAGAAGAACGCGCCTTGTATTATCTTTATCGACGAGATCGACGCCGTCGGCCGTCAGCGGGGCGCAGGCCTCGGAGGCGGACACGACGAGCGCGAGCAGACGCTCAACCAGTTGCTCGTCGAGATGGACGGATTCGGGGCGAATGAAGGAATCATCATCGTCGCGGCTACCAACCGTCCGGACATTCTGGACCCGGCACTTCTCCGTCCGGGACGTTTCGACCGTCAAATTACGGTTGACCGTCCGGATGTGAAAGGCCGCGAAGCGGTCCTCAAGGTTCACGCGCGCAACAAGCCGCTGGCCAAGGACGTAAGATTGGACTCCATCGCGCGTTACACCACCGGCTTTACGGGTGCCGACTTGGAGAACCTGCTTAACGAAGCGGCGCTTATCGCAGCGCGCCGCAACCGCAAAGATATCTCGATGGCCGAGGTCGAAGAAGCTTTCGACCGTGTTATCGTAGGTACGCAGAAGAAAAGCCGCGTAATCAGCGAGCGCGAGAAGCGTACGGTAGCTTACCATGAATCCGGTCACGCCATCATCGGTTACTATGCCGAGAATGCGGACATGGTTCATAAAGTAACGATCGTTCCCCGCGGCCGCGCAGGCGGTTACGTGATGATGCTTCCTAAAGAAGGCGAAGACCGGATGATGCAGACCAAGAACGAGCTGCTCGACAAGGTCACCGGACTTCTTGGCGGTCGCGTTGCCGAAGAAATCTTCATCGGCGAGATCGCGACAGGAGCATACAGCGACTTCCAGAAAGCGACCGGAATCGTTCGCAAGATGGTCATGGAATTCGGTATGAGCGACAAGCTCGGCCCGATGCAGTTCGGCAGCAGCCAAGGTCAAGTATTCCTGGGCCGCGATATCGGTCATGAGCAGAACTACAGCGATGCGATCGCTTATGAAATCGATCAGGAAATGCAGCTGATCATCCGGGAGTGCTACGACCGGGCGAAGCAGATCCTGAATACTCATAAGGACAAAGTTCACCTTGTCGCTCAAACGCTTCTCGAAAGAGAAACGCTCGATAAGGAACAGATCGTGGAGCTTCTTGAGAAAGGTCAGATTTCGGGCAATGAGGATATAAAAGTTACGATCCAAGGACAGGATGACAGCGTTAAGCCGGAACCTGCACCTGAAATCGAACTGAAAACCGAAACGCCTGAACGGACCAAACTCAATCCGGATAAACCGGATGATGAAGGCAACAACCAGGCATAGCCGATAGAACTGAGCATACAACCGGATGTCCCCGCGGACGTCCGGTTTTTTCATTTTAGCGGCCGGATTTGCGGATTGACACGTCCATGCATGTTGTGTAAATTTAGTTGTGATACTTGAATTGCCTTTTACAAAGAGTTCACAAGGGTGAGAAGGCGATCGCCATAGCTATTGAACATAGGGCGTGCCGCTTCATATAAGGAGGATGCATTCATGGAGGCATTGGCTCTCGAAAGAAAAGCCGAGCAGAACAGACTGCTGAAAGAGCGAATTTTAGAGCTTAAGAAAGAACGCAATGCCATTATTCTCGCTCATTACTACCAGCGTGACGAGATTCAGGAAGTCGCCGATTTCCGCGGGGATTCATTTCTTCTGGCTCAGAAAGCCGCTGAAACCGATGCAGATGTTATCGTTTTTTGCGGAGTACACTTTATGGGGGAAAGTGCTAAAATTCTCGCTCCTACCAAGAAGGTGATTATTCCCGACGAACGGGCCGGCTGCCCAATGGCCGACATGGTGAACGTGGAAGGATTGCGGGCTCTGAAGAAAGAGCACCCCAATGCGAAGGTAGTCGCTTACATCAACACGTCAGCGGAAGTGAAGTCCGAAACGGATATCTGCTGCACATCCGCAAATGCAAGAAAAGTCATCGAATCGATCGATGCCGAGGAGATTATCTGGGTACCGGATAAAAATTTAGGCGACTATGTATCAAAATTCACAAACAAAAAAATGATTATCTGGGAAGGCTACTGCAACACCCACGATATGCTGACCGTCAAAGATGTCGAGGAAATGAAGGCGGCTCATCCCAACGCGCAATTCGTGGTTCACCCGGAATGCCGACCGGAGGTTGTAAAGCTTGGAGATTTTGTGGGCAGCACGACGGCTATCATCAAGTACTGCCGTGAATCCGATTGCCAGGAGTTTATCGTCGGAACGGAAGACGGAACAGGCTATCAGCTTCGTTTAGACAGCCCTAATAAAACTTTTCATTTTGCCACGAAATATCTGGTATGCCCGAATATGAAAGTAAACAATTTGAAAAAAGTCGTCCGGTGTCTGGAAACCATGCAGCCTGAAATTTATGTAGCACCGGAAGTGGCTGAAAAAGCAAAGCTTTCCTTAGAGCGCATGTTACAAGTTAAGTAGCATGCGCTACTCTCTTTGTTGAAGGCACGGGTGAACCGCCATGATACCTAGATACTTAACGGATACGGATTTGACCGCCATTCCGCACTATAAAACCGACGTAATCATTATCGGCGCAGGCATTGCCGGTTTATTCACGGCCCTGCAGGCCAGCGCTTCTCAACGCGTGCTTTTGATTACGAAGAAATCGCTTCTGGACAGCAACACCCGGTATGCCCAAGGTGGAATTGCCGCTGTAATTTCCGATGAAGATTCGCCTGAGTATCATCTGCAGGACACGCTTGTCGCTGGCGCGGGCTTGTGTTCGAGAGATGCTGTGGACGTACTGGTTCATGAAGGACCGCAGGGCGTACAGGACCTGATCCGGATGGGGACGCAGTTTGATTTGGAAGACGGGGAAATCGCCTTGACCAAAGAAGGCGCTCACAGCCAGCGGAGGATTCTCCATGCGAATGGGGATGCGACCGGCGCTGAGATTGTGAGGGCGCTTTCCGAAAATACCAAGAATAACCCGTCCATTGAAATTTGGGATGATCATATTGTGATTGATCTGATTACGGTTGATGGGGAATGCTGCGGTGCCCTGGTTCAAAAGCCCGATGGACAGCGTGTATATGTCCAGGGCAACGCGACCGTGCTATGTACAGGCGGTGCGGGTCAGTTGTTCCGGTACACGACTAATCCGGACGTTGCGACCGGAGACGGGGTGGCGATCGCTTACCGCGCCGGAGCTGACATACGTGATATGGAGTTTATCCAGTTTCATCCGACCGTGCTTGTTTACCCGGGAGCGCCGCGTTTTCTAATTTCGGAGGCGGTCCGCGGTGAGGGCGCTTATTTGCGCAACATCAAAGGGGAGCGGTTTATGGAGAAATACCATCCCCAGCTTGAGCTTGCCCCCCGAGATGTAGTAGCCCGCGCGATCGTCAGCGAAATCGAGGAGACGGGTTCCAGTTTCATCTACCTGGATATAACCCATGAGCCGGAACAGATGATCCGGCACCGGTTCCCTACCATCTATGAAACTTGTCTGTCATTCGGTCTGGACTTGACAAGCGACTGGATTCCCGTCGCCCCTGCCGCTCATTATATGATGGGAGGGGTAAAGACCGATCTGCATGGGGAAACCAACATAAAGAGGTTATTCGCCTGCGGGGAAGTATCCTCTACGGGTGTACACGGAGCCAACCGGCTGGCGAGCAATTCGTTATCCGAAGCGATTGTTTTCGGACGCCGGATTATAGATCGTATCCGGTCACTTGCTCCGCTTCTGAACCAGGTGCCCCAGACTGGTGAAGAAACCGCTGCCCGTACGGAGCTGCCGAAACAGGCAATGGTAGAGAAAAAATTGAAGCTGCAGAAGGTCATGGTTCGTTATGCGGGAGTCCGCCGAGATGCGGCTGGGCTTCAGCGGGCACTCGACGAACTTAAACGGCATCTGCCGTCCTTCGACTCATGCCTTACCCGCAGGGAAGATTACGAATTCGCTAATTTGCTGACCTGCGCACTGCTGACAGCCGAAGCCGCGCTGCACCGTGAAGAAAGTCGCGGCGGGCATTACAGGGAAGATTTTCCGCAGCGCAGAGACGAGCAGTGGCTTAAACATACCGTATTAAACCGTGAATGTGGTCTGACGGAGGAGTGGATACTTAATGATGGAATTAAACTTTAAACAAGTACGGCAGAACATCAAATTGTGGCTCGACGAAGATATCGGAACCGGTGATGTGACCACGATGTACACCATCCCCGCGGACCAGCAGAGCAAAGGGATCATTCATCTGAAAGAATCCGGAATTGTGGCGGGCCTGCGGGTAGCGCAGGAAGTATTCGCGGAAGTGGATGAGAACCTGGTGTTTTCACCGCAGGTAAAGGAAGGGGAGTTTGTTTCCAAGGGGACGGTAATAGCCATCGTGACGGGAAACACTCGGAGTATCCTGAAGGGAGAACGGCTTGCTCTCAATCTTCTTCAACGGATGTCCGGTATCGCCACGCGTACGCGTCAATATGTGAACGCGCTGGAGGGCCTTCCTACCCGGCTCGTCGATACACGGAAAACGACGCCGGGGCACCGGATGCTTGAGAAATACGCCGTGCGAGTCGGCGGCGGGTTCAATCACCGCTATGGCCTGTACGATGCCGTTATGATCAAAGATAATCACATCAAGGGCGCAGGCAGCATTACGGCGGCCGTCCGTGCGGCTCGTTCGAGAATCCCTCATACGATGAAAATTGAAGTAGAGGTGGAGAACTTCGAGCAGTTGGACGAAGCCATTGCGGTTGGCGCGGATATTATTATGCTGGACAATATGAAAGCGGCCGACATGGCCAAAGCCGTTTCCATCGTAAAAAGCCAGGCTCCGCATGTATTGGTGGAGGGCTCCGGTTCCGTTACGCTGGAAACGATCAAATCGCTGGCGGAAACAGGGGTACATGTGATTTCCGTCGGAAGGCTGACCTACTCCGTGTCTGCGCTTGATATCAGTCTGGATCTTAACGAGCAGAAAGGAGTTTCGTTGTGATTTTAGTCGTAGACGTTGGCAACACCAATATAGTCCTGGGCATTTATCAGGGCACCGAATTGCTTCATCACTGGCGGCTCGGCACGAATCGCTCTGCGACCGTGGACGAGTACGGGATGATGTTTCATAACCTCTTTCAATATGCCGGCATTGATATCCAGCAGATCGAAGGGGTCATTATTTCATCCGTTGTACCGCCTCTGATGTTTGCGCTGGAACACCTTTGTTTAAAATATGTGAAGAGAACGCCGCTTATCGTCGGGCCCGGCATCAAGACGGGGCTCAACATCCGGGTCGATAATCCGAAGGAAGTGGGGGCGGACCGGATCGTTAATGCCGTGGCTGCGCTCGAGCTGTATGGCTCTCCTTGCATCATTGTTGATTTCGGTACGGCGACCACGTACGATTATATAGACAATGCCGGGCAGCTTATCGGCTGTGCGATTGCGCCCGGCATTGGAATTTCAACAGAGGCTCTGTATCAGCGGGCGGCTAAACTGCCGCGTATCGAACTGATCAAGCCCAAGAGCGTTATCGGACGCAACACGATATCGTCCATGCAGGCGGGAATCATTTTCGGCTATGTCGGCCAGGTAGACGGAATCGTGGACCGGGTCAAACAGGAATTCGGCATTGCTCCTAAGGTTATCGCGACCGGAGGACATGCCGAACTGATCGCAAGCGAATCCCGTACGATCGATGTCGTCGATCCGATGCTGACGCTGGAGGGCCTGCGCTTCATTTATACCAAAAATGCGAAGCAGGAATAGCTTACAAGAAACGGGGTAACGTGATGAGTGATTATTTGATCCGCGGAACTGCGCTGGAAGGAAGAGTCCGGGCGTTTGCCGTCCTGACGACCTCCATTACGGAAGAACTCCGCCAACGGCACCATACAACGCCGACAGCCACGGCCGCCTTGGGAAGAACGGCCGCAGCCGGTCTTATGATGGGCGCTATGCTGAAGGGCGAAGAAAAGCTGACCCTGCAGGTTAAGGGCGGCGGACCTATCGGTTCTATCGTCGTTGACGCCAATTCCAAGGGCGAGGTGCGCGGATATGTAGACGATCCGAATGTGGATCTGCCATTGAACGCCAAGGGGAAACTGGATGTGGCGGGCGCGGTCGGAACGGACGGATTTTTATATGTAACGAAAGATCTCGGGCTTAAAGAAAATTACCGCGGCAGCATTCCGATCGTCTCCGGTGAACTGGCCGAAGATTTTACCTACTATTTCGCCAAGTCCGAACAGACGCCTTCGGCTGTTGCCCTTGGTGTACTTGTGGACGTCGACCGGACGGTCAAAGTTTCCGGAGGGTTCATTATTCAGCTTCTGCCGGGGCTGACGGACGATGAAATCACTGAAATCGAAAAGACGCTGGCACAGATCCCGCCGATCACTACCCTGCTGGATCGCGGCGCATCGCTTGAAGAAGTGCTGAAAGAAGTCCTGCCGTCCGTAGAAATTATGGAACGGTCTGCCGTATCTTTTCAATGCAAATGTTCCCGGGAAAGAGTGGAGCAAACCATCATCAGCTTGGGCCGTGATGAGCTTCAATCTTTAATCGATGAAGACGGACGGGCGGAAGTCGTCTGCCATTTCTGCAATGAAGCCTACCAATTTGAACGCGAAGAGCTGCAAACTATGTTGGATTCCATCAACAAGTAACAAATCGAGGGAGAGAGCATGCACAATGTAAAAGTGTTGTGGGGAGCTATCCTCGCTTTGTCGATAGGAGTCATTGTCCTCTTGTCGCTACAATTGTCGGAAACGGGACTAGGGAAGAAGTCGGCGGCAGGCGGACGTTCCGGGGATATTCCTGCCGACGGTCACATTGTGGCCCGGATCACGGGCCGTGAATTTACACAAGGCGAATTGACGGAGAAGTTGACCAAACACTACGGTGCCGAAATGCTCAATCAAATGCTGGACCGCGAGACCCTCCGGCTGGAAGCCCAGGAGCAGGGAGTGGACATCAACGAAGCGGAAATCAGCCGTGAGCTGAAGCGGATGCAGCAGGGCTACGAAAACGAACAAAACTTTTACGACTCGATGAAAGAACAGCTCGGAATGAGCAAAGAGGACGTCAGAGAAGACGTGCTCTATAAACTTTTGCTCGAAAAGCTTGCGACGCATGACGTCGAGATAGCAGACGACCGGATTACCAAGTACATACAGGGGCATCCTGAAGAATTCAAGCAGACCGCTCAAATTCACCTTCACAAAATGGTCGTGTCCGCTCTGGATCAAGCTAAGAAGGCGACGGCCGCCTACCAGGGCGGGGAGAGTTTCGCGACTTTGGCGAGGGACCGTTCTTTGGACGATTCCGGGAGCCAGGGAGGAGATCTGGGTTGGATGGAGGAGGACGATCCGTTCCAGCCGGCGGAGATCATGAAGGCGGCCCGTAAATTAGGGGTCGGCCAATTGAGCGCGCCAATCAAGACCGCGGGAGGATATGCCCTTATTTTAATCACGGAGAAAAAAATGAATACCGGTCCCGACGAAGCGGCTATCCGGGAGAGTGTGCGGAAACAGCTCGCCCTGCAGGAAGCGCCTCCTCTTAACGAGTATTTGCTGTCCCTCCGCCAAAAGTGGAAAGCGACCATTGCCGACCCGGGATTAAACCCGAATTCTTAGAGAATTGTAAGGTGTTGACAAGGGTCTTAGGCACTGATAATATAGGATTATAATACCAACCTAATAACTCGGATATAAATCCTTTTTTTTCAAACCTGGGAGGGTGACACGAATGGCTAAATTGGTGGAAAGCATTACACAGTTAATCGGGAATACTCCGCTTGTAAAATTAAATCGGGTCGTTCCGGAAGATAGCGCGGAAATTTACGTAAAGCTTGAGTTCCAGAACCCGGGAGCAAGTGTAAAAGACCGGATTGCCATCAGCATGATCGAAACCGCTGAACAGGAAGGCAAGCTGAAGCCGGGCGACACGATCGTAGAACCGACGAGCGGCAACACGGGAATCGGTCTGGCCATGGTAGCGGCAGCGAAAGGATACCGTGCCATTCTGGTTATGCCGGAAACGATGAGCATGGAGCGCCGCAATCTGCTCCGCGCTTACGGTGCCGAGCTTGTTCTGACACCGGGAGCCGAAGGCATGAAGGGCGCTATCCGCAAAGCGGAAGAGCTTCAAGCGGAGAACCCTGGCTATTTTATTCCTCAGCAGTTTAAAAACCAGGCTAACGTCAAAATCCACCGTGAAACGACAGGTCCGGAAATTGTCGAAGCCATCAAAGGCTATGACGGCAAGCTGGATGCTTTTATTGCCGGAATCGGAACAGGCGGAACGATCACCGGTACGGGCGAAGTGCTTCGCGAGAACTTCCCTGGCATCAAGATCGTAGCGGTAGAGCCAAGCGCTTCGCCGGTTCTGTCGGGAGGCAAGCCGGGCCCGCATAAGATCCAGGGGATCGGCGCCGGCTTTGTACCGGACATTTTGAACACGGAAATCTACGATCAGATCATTCCGGTCGACAACGAGGACGCTTTCGAAACTTCGCGCCGCGTTGCCCGTCAAGAAGGGATTCTGGGCGGTATTTCTTCCGGTGCGGCGATCTTCGCTGCCCTTAAAGTCGCCAAAGAACTCGGACCCGGCAAACGTGTCATTGCCGTCATTCCAAGCAACGGCGAGCGTTACTTGAGCACTCCGCTTTACCAATTCGACGAATAGAACCGGATAATATCGGATACGTTCCAAAAGTCTTCAGCAGATCTTGCTGGAGGCTTTTTATTTTGGGCCAATTCAAGTATACTAAGGGACAAATCCGGCGCGAACCGAACCGTCGGGTCCGTTTTTAAACGATGCTTTAAACCTGTAAGTGAAATGTTTTCGGTCTTCGAACAGGCAGATCGTGGCGTGTAGCATACGGAATTTGCCGAAAAAACGCAATCTGTATCGTTTCGATTAAACGCTAACCTAACTTACCTTACCGCATGAGTATAGAGCAGAATGAGGAGCTGGCTGCATGTCTGCGACAACAATAACGTTAACCACCTTGGCTGACTGGACGGAATGGGCGCAAGCAGGCGCTTACACCTCCGTTCCTTATATAACAAGCATCCCGTGGACGGAAGAAATCAGTACCTGGGAGCATGCATGGAGAACGGCGGGCACACACGCATTCGTACTGGAGAGCGGCAGAGGAGGCCGGTATACCTTCCTCGGGCTGCACCCGGTTGCGGCCATATGCGGCAGTGCGGCATCGGCTGAAGCCGCGGAACGGGACGGAGCCGTCCCGAACGGCTGGCGCTCCGCTCCTATGCAAGGCGCCCCGCTGGATACCGTCAAGCGGTGGATGGCTCCCTGGCGCTCCCCGGATGTAGCGGGGGCCCCAAAATTCACAGGCGGCTGCGTAGGATTCTGGAGCTACGATGTTGTGCGGAGCATGGAGAAACTTCCGGAGCTGGCGGAAGACGACCTTCCGCTGCCGGAATACAGCTTCGCCCGCTACGACGAGGTTTGGGTCTTCGACCGCGAGGAAGGCCGGCTTTACGCGGCCGTGCATACCCCGCTGCCGGCGGACCCCTCCGCCTCCGACCTCTCCCGGCTCTACCAGGCCGCCGTTCGGCGTTCGGAGAGCATGCTCCGGCTCTGGCGCGGGCTGGCCGGGGACGCCGAGGCTGGCGCAAAGCGGCTCCAGCGTGAAGCGGAGTGGCAGGCGCTTGTGAGCGCCGGCGAAGACACCACGCTGGAGGCGGAAGCGGCGGAAGGCGCCAGCCGGGCCTTTCCGCGGGAATCTTTCATCCGCGCCGTCGAGCGGATTCAGGCTTACATCGGGCAGGGGGATGTTTTCCAGGTGAATTTGTCGGTCCGCCAAAGCAGACCGCTCCAAACATCGCCCGAGCAGATCTACGAAGCGCTGCGCATTGTGAACCCGTCGCCCTATATGGGGCTGATGAGGTTCCCCGGCTTCGCGCTTGTGTCGGGTTCGCCCGAGCTGCTGGTTCAGCTCGAGGGCAGGCACCTGCGCACCCGGCCCATCGCGGGCACGCGCCCCAGAGGCCGCACGCCGGAAGAGGACGCCCGGCTTGCGGACGAGCTTCTCTCCAACGAGAAGGAACGTGCGGAGCACGTGATGCTCGTGGATCTGGAGCGCAACGACCTTGGACGGATCGCCCGGTACGGCTCCGTCAAGGTCGATGAGTTTTTCGTGATCGAGCGGTACTCTCACGTGATGCACCTCGTCTCGGAGGTAACCGGCGAGCTGCGGGAAGGCCTGGACGCGTTCGATGTCATCGCGGCCGCATTCCCGGGAGGCACGATAACCGGGGCGCCGAAAATCCGGACGATGGAGATCATTGAAGAATTGGAGCCGGTCCGGCGCGGCCCGTATACAGGATCGATGGGATGGATTGACTACAACGGCAATATGGAATTTAATATACTTATACGAACGCTCGTAGCGGCCGAAGGCAGCGGTTATATTCAGGCGGGTGCGGGAATTGTGATCGATTCCGTGCCGGACCGTGAGTACGAAGAGGCCCTGAACAAAGCGAGAGCGTTATGGAAAGCGATCCAGTTTAGCGAGCACAGCATGAGCCGAGCAGGGACAGAAGTCCTGTAGAAGAGTAGAGGAGGAAGACAAGCATGATTCTTGTCATTGATAATTACGATTCGTTTACGTACAATCTGGTTCAATATCTGGGCGAATTAGGGCAGGAGATCGTCGTGAAACGCAACGATGCCATAGATCTGTCCGGCATTGAGGAGCTATCGCCGGATCACATTCTAATTTCGCCGGGACCCTGTACCCCGAACGAAGCGGGCATCAGCCTTGGCGTGATTCGCCATTTCAAAGGCCGCATCCCGATTCTGGGTGTTTGCCTCGGCCATCAGGCTATCGGTCAGGCTTTCGGCGGTGACGTGGTCCGGGCCGGCAAACTGATGCACGGTAAAACATCTCCGATTCACCATGACGGCAAAACGATTTTCGAAGGCATTCCTTCTCCCTACACGGCAACGCGCTATCATTCCCTGATCGTCCGCAAAGAAACGCTGCCGGATTGTCTGGAAATTAGCGCTACCTCGGACGAAGGAGAGATTATGGGACTCCGTCATAAAGAGTACCCGATCGAGGGCGTGCAATTTCATCCGGAGTCCATCATTACGGACCACGGCCTGACTTTGCTCCGCAATTTCCTGGGGAGTACCGTACCGGCGGGAACCGGAGCTTAAATGAAGATTTGGATGAACGGAAATCTTGTAGAAGAAAAAGAAGCGGTCGTTTCCGTTTACGACCACGGATTTTTATATGGCATGGGGCTGTTCGAGACGTTTCGCACGTACAACGGACACCCTTTTTTACTTCGGGAGCATATGGAGCGAATCCGCGAGGGCTGTGCGGAACTGGGCATTCCGTTTCAAACGGACGAGACAGGGTTGAGGGCCAGAGTGGAGGAGCTTCTTCAGGCTAACGGACTGGAGGACGCCTACTTCCGGTATGCCGTTTCGGCCGGAGTGGACATGCTCGGTTTGCCGGGCGGCGCTTTTTATGAGAATCCCAGCGAGATTATTTACGTCAAAAGCCTTCCGCAGCGGAAGGCGGATCAGCCTGCCTCACGTCCCCTTCAACTGCTGAATCTGCGGAGAAATACGCCGGAAAGCGGACGCAGGCACAAGTCATTCCATTACATGAACAATATCCTTGCCAAAAGAGAAATGATGAACTATCCGTGGGCGCATGGGGCGGAAGGACTTTTTCTTACGGATAACGGCGGATATGTAGCGGAAGGCATCGTCAGCAATATTTTCTGGATCAAAGGAGCCGTGTGTTTCACTCCTTCTTTGACAACGGGCATTCTTCCCGGCATTACGCGCGCTTTTGTCCTTAAGCTTGCAGAAGAGGAGGGCTTGGAAATAAGCGAGGGTTTATTTCCCTGGAGCGAGCTGTGTGAGGCGGACGAGATTTTTGTGACGAATTCCGTTCAGGAAATTGTCTCTATAAATGAACTGTTTGATGAACGAGGCGGCTCGATAACCGTCTCACGGGGAACGGCCGGACCTTTTACGAGCCGCCTGGCTCAGTTGTATCGGGAATGCACGAGATTACTCTAGCCTTAGGAAGTGACTTTTGGAATGATTCGAACGTTGGCAGCAGGAGAGACAAGCTTTGAACTCGGACGCCGGACTCTCATTATGGGAATTCTGAACGTCACGCCGGATTCTTTCTCCGACGGAGGCTCTTACACTACTGTGGAGCATGCGGTACAACACGCGCTGAGCATGGTGGAAGAAGGCGCCGATATGATCGACATCGGCGGAGAGTCGACCCGCCCGGGACACGCGCCTGTTTCGCTCCGGGAGGAGTTGGAACGAGTCGTACCTGTTATCC
Source organism: Paenibacillus sp. RC84 (assembly GCF_041260495.1). Taxonomy (NCBI): domain Bacteria; kingdom Bacillati; phylum Bacillota; class Bacilli; order Caryophanales; family Paenibacillaceae; genus Paenibacillus; species Paenibacillus sp. RC84. Next base: position 5,260 of record NZ_JBGBYL010000016.1, on the reverse strand, counting down.
GGGAACTGGTCCGGCACGTTCAGGTTCCGATTTCGGTGGATACTTACAAAGCGGAGGTTGCGAGGCAGGCGATCGAAGCGGGCGCCCATATCATCAACGATGTATGGGGATTCAAAGCGGACCCGGACATGGCTGGCGTGGCGGCTCAAGCCGGCTGTCCGGTTATTCTTATGCATAACCGCCCGGAGGCCGTGTATACGGATTTTCTTCCGGAAGTTCTGGAGGATCTCCAGGAAAGCATTGATCTCGCTTTGGGCGGGGGAGTGAAGAAGACGAATATCATCCTCGACCCCGGTATCGGATTCGCCAAAAGCTACGAGCAGAATTTATGGCTGATGAACCGGCTGGAGGCTATTGTGGAACTGGGGTATCCCGTCCTGCTTGGCACTTCCCGCAAAAGCATGATCCGCACGACGCTCGGGCTGCCGCCCGATGACGTCATTGAAGGAACGGCGGCAACAACGGCGCTCGGAATTGCGCAGGGCTGCGATATCATCCGTGTACACGATGTGCAGGCAATGAAGCGGGTAGCCGTCATGACGGACGCGATCGTTCGCGGACCCGGGAGTATGTAGAGCCTGAATCTGACCGGTTAGTCTACTGGATTACGGACCGGCAGTTTTGCGCCTATTCTGATTTTGAGGCTTGAGGAGGAAGACATGTAATGGACAAACTTATACTGACACGTATGGAGTTTTACGGGTATCACGGCGTTTTTGCCGAAGAGAATAAATTGGGACAGCGTTTTTATGTGGATGTTGAGCTGCACATGCCGCTGGACAAACCCGGCCGTACCGATAACATAGAAGATTCCATCAACTATGCGGAGGCTTATGCCGTTATTAAAGAGGTCGTAGAGAAAAGAACCTTTAAATTGATCGAGGCTCTGGCGGAGCAGGTTGCATCCTCCCTTCTTGAAACTTATACTAGTATCGAAGAAGTGACGGTGCGGGTAATCAAACCACATCCGCCTTTCGATATTCATTTTGCAGGCGTGACCGTTGAGATAAGCCGGAAGCGGGCGCAATCATGAGCCCTGCCGACATCACGACCGCGTATATCGCGCTTGGTTCCAACATCGGAGACCGGGAGCGGTATCTAGCCGAAGCGCTTAAGAAGCTGGACGAACATCCGCACGTTCAAGTGCTGGCCTGTTCGGCCATTTATGAGACGGATCCGGTCGGGTATGTGGACCAGGATGCCTTTTTAAACATGGCCGCAGCCGTTTATACGAGCCTTTCTCCGGAAGAGCTGCTTGCAGTCATGCAGAACATCGAGCAAGTGCTGGGCAGAGTCCGAGACATTCGCTTCGGTCCCCGAACGATTGACTTGGATTTGCTGCTTTACGGGGAGCGGGAGATCCGCACGCCGGATTTGATTGTCCCGCATCCCCGTATGCAGGAGCGAGCGTTTGTGTTAGTCCCCTTGGCAGATCTTTTTTCACATATACCGAACACATCGTTTGCATCCATAGAGAAACAGTTGGCTAAACTGGATGGAAAGGAAGGCGTTATGTTGTGGAAAAAAATGCAGTGGCCCAGCGAATTCGGGCATTCCGCAAGCTGAAAGGATACACCCAGAACCAACTCGCCGAACTGCTCGGCGTTTCAATAGCCGTTCTCGGTTCCATCGAACGGGGAACACGTAAACCGGACACCCGGATGATTCAGAAAATATCCAATGCCCTGGGCATTGAACCGGAGGAGCTTCTTCCGCCCTCCGGCAAATAGGAGGAGAACACATGTTAAAAATAGGCGACGTCGTCGCCCCGAATAACGTTGTACTGGCACCGATGGCCGGCGTATGCAACCCCGCTTTCCGTCTGATCGCCAGAGAATTCGGATGCGGCCTGGTCTGCGCTGAGATGGTCAGCGACAAAGCGATTGTGCACGGCAACTCCCGTACGATGGAGATGCTCTACGTGGACGAACGGGAGAAGCCCCTCAGCCTGCAAATTTTCGGCGGCGATACGGAAACGCTCGTGCAAGCCGCTAAATATGTCGACGCCAATACGAATGCCGATATTATCGATATCAACATGGGCTGCCCCGTACCCAAAATCACGAAATGCGATGCGGGGGCACGCTGGCTGCTCGACCCTTCGAGAATCGAAGAAATGGTTCGGACGGTAGTGGGCTCCGTGAACAAACCCGTTACGGTCAAAATGCGGATCGGCTGGGACTCCGAGCATATTTACGCGATCGAGAACGCCAAGGCGGTCGAGCGCGGCGGCGGTTCCGCCGTCAGTGTGCATGGCCGTACGCGTGAACAGCTCTATACCGGCAAAGCGGATTGGAACATCATCCGCGACGTCAAGCAGTCCGTCTCCATTCCGGTTATCGGGAACGGGGATGTCGTAACACCCGAAGATGCCAAGCGGATGATCGATGAAACCGGTGTAGACGGCGTCATGATCGGCCGCGGCGCGCTGGGCAACCCATGGATGCTGTATCGCACTGTACAGTATCTGACCAAAGGCGAGCTGCCTCCGGAGCCGGAAGCCGAAGAGAAAATGCGAATCGCGACCCTTCATATGGACCGTCTGATCAAGCTCAAAGGCGAAAACGTGGCCATCAAGGAAATGCGCAAGCATATGGCGTGGTATCTCAAAGGTATGAAAGGCGCCGCCCGTCTTAAGGACGCCATCATGGAACAGACGACCCGCGACGGCATGGTCCGCATCTTGGACGAATATGCGAGTTCTTTCGACAATATGTCCGATAATCAGGAAGAACAGCCTGCTTTGCACTAAGTAAAGGGGGCGCTGGGTTACATTGACAATTGCAATTGGTTGCCCTATAATCAGGCAATAAGTTGCATCTTTACGTTAAGTTTTTTGAATAAATGAGTGAATTCGTATAGCATTTCCTTGAATTTACACGACGGGAGATAGGTTTGTATGAGTGAAAAAGAAGTGCTCCTTACCCAGGAAGGCCTCAAGAAACTTGAGGAAGAACTCGAACATTTGAAATCGGTTAAACGCCGCGAGGTGGCCGAACGGATTAAAGTAGCCATCGGCTACGGGGATATCAGCGAGAACTCCGAGTACGAGGATGCGAAGAACGAGCAGGCTTTTATTGAAGGCCGCGTCATTACCTTGGAGAAAATGCTCCGCAACGCCCGTATCGTCAATCTGGACGAAGTTGACATCAATACAGTCAACGTGGGTTCTATCGTGACGCTCAAAGATCTCGAATTTGGTGATCTTGTCGAGTATACGATTGTCGGCACAGCCGAATCCGATCCTTTTCTGAATAAAATTTCCAATGAAAGTCCTGTCGGCAAAGCGATCCTTGGCAAGCAGAAGGGCGCTAAAGTCGATGTGACAGTTCCTGCCGGCGTTATCCAATACGAAATCATGGACATCAAAAAATAAAACCGCTATCTCGGATCACCATCCGAAGCGGCGATTGCAGGAAAAGCTTCCTTTGGAAGCTTTTTTCGCGTAAAATAGACCGTATAATTACGGGCAGCCCGCATAATAAGCGCTGCTTTTCTCCTCCTGGGAGCATCATCGGGAGCGGGAAGGGCATGCTAAAAGCTTCGCAATCCGGAGCTATAACATATAGGAGTTGAAAGCATGAGTCAGGAACTCGAGTTAAACGAATTGTTACAAATTCGCCGCGACAAACTGGACGAGCTGCGCGGTCTGGGCGTAGATCCGTTCGGCGACAAATATGTACGGACGCACACGGCCAAACAAATTTTGGATGCCTATGAAGAAACGCCTAAAGAAGAACTGGAGCAGCAGACCGTTGAAGTCAGCATTGCCGGACGTATCATGCAGAAGCGTGCTATGGGGAAAGCAAGCTTCGCCCATCTTCAGGACATCACGGGCAAAATTCAAATATACGTTCGTCAGGATGCGCTTGGCGACACGAAGTACAGCGCCTTTGATCTGCTGGATATCGGCGACATGGTGGGTGTGAAAGGTACCGTTTTCAAAACGAAGACCGGTGAAACCTCCATCAAGGTAAAAGAACTGGAAGTGCTGACTAAATCGCTGCTTCCTCTGCCCGAGAAATATCACGGCCTCAAGGATGTCGAAACCCGTTACCGCCAGCGCTACGTCGATCTGATCATGAACCAGGAAGTGAAGGAGACCTTTATTCTGCGTTCAAGAATCATTCAATCCATGCGCCGTTATCTGGATGGCCTCGGCTATCTGGAAGTGGAAACCCCGACTCTGCACGCTATTGCCGGAGGCGCGGCCGCACGTCCTTTTATAACGCATCACAATGCGCTTGATATGCAGCTTTACATGCGTATCGCTATTGAGCTGCACCTGAAACGCCTGATTGTAGGCGGCTTGGAGAAAGTGTACGAAATCGGGCGTGTTTACCGTAATGAAGGTATTTCCACCCGTCATAACCCCGAATTCACCATGATTGAGCTGTATGAGGCTTACGCGGACTACAAAGATATTATGGCGCTGACGGAGAATATGGTCGCCCATATCGCGCAGGAAGTATTGGGAACGACTACGGTTCAGTATCAAGGACATGAAGTAAACCTTGCGCCTTCTTGGAAACGGATCTCCATGGTAGATGCGATTAAAGAAGTGGTTGGCGTTGACTTCAGCGTACACATGAGCAATGAAGAAGCACAGCGTCTGGCAAAAGAACACAAGGTTCCGGTCGAGCCTCATATGACTTTCGGCCACATCGTGAACCAATTCTTCGAAACGTTTGTGGAAGAAACGCTTATTCAGCCCACGTTTATCTACGGGCATCCGCTTGAAATTTCGCCGCTTGCGAAGAAGAATCCGGAAGACCCGCGTTTCACGGACCGCTTCGAGCTCTTTATCGTAGCGCGTGAACACGCTAACGCCTTCACAGAGCTGAACGATCCGATCGACCAGCGTCAGCGTTTCGAAGCGCAACTGCTTGAGCGTGAACACGGCAACGACGAGGCCCATGAAATGGACGATGACTTCATTCGTGCGCTTGAATACGGCATGCCGCCGACAGGCGGACTTGGTATCGGGATTGACCGTCTGGTTATGCTGCTTACCAACGCTCCGTCTATCCGTGATGTGCTGTTGTTCCCTCATATGCGCGAGCAGCGTCAGGGAGAATAGATTTGTAGGTAAAAAGGCGCCGATGTGGCGCCTTTTTAATTTTTTTGGGCTTGTCCAAAATTTGGGCTTGCATTCTGGTTCTCAGCGTGGTATCTTATTTAAGTCGCCGCTGAAACACGGTGCCAACAACGAGGCTGACAAGCCGAGATTGTCCTTTGAAAACTGAACAACGAGTGATTG
>NZ_JBGBYL010000015.1:0-67324 GCF_041260495.1 Paenibacillus sp. RC84 | reverse complement strand
CAAAAATTCGTTGCTGACGAGAATTTCTTCTCATTAATGTCTCAATTGCTTGAGACGCTTCAATCACTCGTTGTTCAGTTTTCAAAGGACAATCTCGGCTTGTCAGCCTCGTTGTTGGCACCGTGTTTCAGCGGCGACTTAAATAAGATACCACGTGATAAATATGAAGTCAACAATTTTTAAACATACAATTTTAACCATATGAAATATAAACGCCGTCAGCTTACACAAGCACGACTTTAAGAGCGGCCAGAAGCATCAATCCAGGTACTCCTAGAACGGACACGGTCCCTACCGTATAGATGTTGATCGGCAGTTCGAACCGGGTATATCCGCTTAACAGCTGTATACCATAAAGAAGAAACGCCGCTACTACAACATGTACACCGATGCTTGAAAAAATTTTGCGGGCCCCCGGCTGGCGAACCAGCAAAATCAGCAGGGCTCCGGCCGACAAAGCAAGCATTCCCCATACGGCCGTTTTCATCCCCGCACCTCCGCAGTAATATGATAAGCGGACGTCACGTTCAGCTTTTTAGCTTGCCTGAGCAGCATTTCATAGCGTTTTTCGGCCGCCTCCACCGCATAGATGGCATAATCGATTTCGTCTTTTTCCAATGCGTGCTCGAAATGGTGCTGCGCCGTTTTCCACTGCGAATGAGCCAATCTGATCTCGGCCAGCAGCTCCTGCTTGTCCTGTTCCACTGTCTTTTGCGTCCCCCGCTGAAACAAGAATGCACCCTTCCTCAGGTCACTCATACCTTTCCCCCTTGTACTCATAATCACCATGAGCCTGTCGTCTTTAATATCCTATGGAGAAGAGAGACCTGATTAGAACCTGTCCGAAAACAAAAAAAACCGCCTTCAAAAAGAAAGGCGGACCACATTTTATTTTCAATCAAGAATGCAGTGCAAACTAAGAAGAGAGCCGCCTAAATCTCTCTGCGGCCTTCAAGCGCCTTGGTGAGCGTTACTTCATCCGCATACTCTAGATCTCCCCCGACAGGAAGACCGTGCGCGATACGGGTCACCTTAAGGCCGAAGCCTTTAACCAGCCTGGAAAGATACATGGCCGTAGCTTCTCCTTCTATGTTGGGGTTGGTTGCCAGAATCATCTCTTTAACCTGCTCGTCTCCGAGACGTTTCAACAGTTCGGCAATGTGAATCTGATCCGGTCCAATGCCCTCCATAGGAGAAATGGCGCCGTGCAGCACATGATAGTAGCCGTCGAATTCTCTCGTCCGCTCCATCGCAACCAGATCCTTCGGCTCCTGAACCACGCAGATAACGGACCCATCGCGGCTCTTATCCTGACAGATGCGGCACGGATCGATGTCCGTGATATTGCAGCAGACGGAGCAGTAGTGCAGATTGCGTTTGACGTTCACGAGCGCCTTGGCAAAATCAAGCACGTCTTCTTCCTTCATACGGAGAACGTGAAAAGCCAGACGTCCGGCTGTTTTGGGGCCGACACCGGGCAAACGTGTAAATGCGTCGATTAGTTTGGAAATCGGTTCTGGATAATGCAACGCCAAGTTTCTCCTTTTTGTAAATAAAGATGGAAAAAAGGCTTCTTACGAAGCCCTTTACCTTAAAACAGACCGGGAATATTCATTCCGCCCGTAAATTTACCCATATCTTTGCCGGCCAGTTCCTCCGCTTTGTTAAGCGCATCGTTCACGGCTGTCAGAACAAGGTCCTGCAGCATTTCGACATCGTCCGGATCGACCGCTTCCGGCTTAATGGCGATTGCCGTCACTTTCTTATGCCCGTTCGCAGTGACCGTAACCACGCCGCCGCCGGCCGTTCCTTCGACGGTTTTGCTCCCGAGTTCCTCTTGGACTTTCAGCATCTGTTCCTGCATTTTCTTCACTTGTTTCATCATTTGGTTCATGTTATTCATATTCCCAACTCCTTCGTCTTAATGGGGCTGATCCCTTATTCATCCTTAATGCTCACCAGATCTTCGCCGAACAGTTTGATCGCTTCGTCCACCCACGGTTCCTTGTCGGGTTCCGTGTCTTCGGCTTGCAGCGTCATTTCTTCCCTGGCTGGCTCGGAGGCGCCTTCGCGGGCTTCCTTCCATTCTTTCTGCATGACGGTCGCCAGCTTAAGCGTTTCTCCAAGCGCTTCGGAAATCACCTGCTCAATCAGCTGCTTATTGGCCGGTTTCTCCGTCGTGTCACGGTGCATAGCGCTTTTGAAGGCCACCAGAACCGTGTCTCCGTGAATCGCGACGGGCTCTCCGTCCACCAGCCAGGCATGAACGGTGATCTTCCGTTCCTTGACCATAGCCAAAATCTGCGTCCACTTGCCGAGCAGGGCACGGGTATGGTGGCTGTCGACTGCAGCAGTGAAATCGTCCAGCCGGACCGAAGCCTTGCGCACCGCAGCGTTAGACGAACGCGGCGCTACCGGAGACCGGGATTGTTGCGCCCCCGCAGCGGGGACTCCCCCTTGCATCAGCTTGGCAAGCTGCTCTTCCAGCTGCTGGATTCTGCGGGTAAGCTGGGACAGGGCTTCCGGTTCCGGTTCAGCCGCCGAGCGGGAAGCCGGCGGGGCCTCAGACATGCTTCTCCCGCCTCCCGAAGCAATGGCTCCGCATGCTTTCATAACCGCGACTTCCAAGATCGTCTGCGGCTGCACGGAATATTTCATCTCGCTTTGGTACTGATTCAGCACTTCGATGATCGTGATAAGCTGGTCGGTCCCGAAACGGGACGCAACCTGATCCAGCCTGGCGACATCGAAAACGCGTTCCGTCAGCACGGACGAATCCGGAACGAGACGGATCATCAGAAGATCGCGGAAATAATGGATCAGGTTCTCCATACATTTATCCGCGCTCTTGCCTTCCTGCATAAACTGATCAATCAGTTCGAGTGCGGCGCCAATGTCCTGCTCCTTCATGCTTCCGACCAGTTTCTCAAACTGATCCGATGCCAGACCGCCCGTCATGGCGACCACATCGCTTGCGGCAATGGTTCCCACGGCAAAAGAAGATGCCTGGTCCAGCAAGCTTAAGGCATCCCGCATCCCGCCTTCCGACAGGCGCGCAATATAGTGAAGAGCCTCTTCTTCGATAGCGATGTTCTCTTCACGGCACACGTAGGCGAGCCGCCCGGCCTGTTCTTCCATCGACACGCGGCGGAAATCAAACCGCTGGCAGCGGGAGATGATAGTAGCGGGAAGCTTGTGGGGTTCCGTCGTAGCCAAAATAAAGATAACGTGAGCCGGCGGCTCCTCCAACGTCTTGAGGAGGGCGTTGAAAGCTTCGGTGGTCAGCATATGGACTTCGTCGATGATATATACTTTGTACCGAACTTCCGTCGGTGCATATTTCACTTTGTCCCGGATGTCGCGAATCTCTTCCACACCGCGATTAGATGCGGCGTCGATTTCGACAACGTCCATGACCGAGCCCTGGGAGATCCGGATGCAGGCTTCACATTCATTGCACGGTTCTTCGGCAGGTCCGTGCACACAGTTAACGGCTTTGGCCAAAATCTTGGCCGCGCTCGTCTTCCCTGTACCGCGGGGACCGCTGAATAAATAAGCATGGGTAAATCGTTGTTCACGCAGAGAATTCTGCAGCGTCTGTACGATCGGCTTCTGGCCGACTAACTCCCGGAATGCTTGGGATCGCCAAGTCCGGTATAAAGCAATATGTGTCATAGGTTTACTCTCCAATAATTCGTTCTGAATTATTGAACCCATTATACTATAACCCGGGCGGGATTAAAACTCGGAAAGCGCGGGGATCAGATACAGGGGATGCTGACAGTGAAGGTCGTTCCGTAGCCTTTGGACGATACGCGAATATGACCGCCCATATCGTGGATAATCCGTTGGCAGACCGACAGTCCGAGTCCCGTTCCTTCCTCTTTGGTCGTAAAGAACGGATCGAATATTTTATCGATAACATAAACCGGGATTCCGGGGCCTGTATCGTGCACTTCGATATTCACGAATCTGCCGTCGGGATCCAGCTTTTCCACTATGGTCAGGGTGCCTCCATCCGTCAGCGCCTCAATGCCGTTTTTGCATATATTCAGAAAAACCTGCTTTAAAAGCTCCTGGTCGGCGATAACGGGTGGCAGTCCGCTGGATTCTTCGTAGTTCATGTGCACTTTATGCAGAATCGCCTCATTGTTGATGATCGGCAGTATTCCTTTGATTACCGTGGAAACGTCGATTTTCTGCAGCAGGACGTTCTTGGGCTTGCCGAGGAGAAGAAATTCGTTCACCAGTTCGTTTACCCGGTTGATCTCATCCAGCATGACATCGATATAACCCTGCTCTTTGGCCATATCCTTGGATTCGAATGTCTTCTTAAGCACCTGCAAAAATCCCTTAATCGACGTTAACGGATTTCTGATTTCGTGCGCCGTACCCGCAGCAATCTGCCCGATCATGGCCAGGCGGTCGCTCCGCTGAACCTGGGCCTCGAGAGACCGCAGATTGGTCACATCTTTAAAAATAATGTAAGCGCCAACGATTTGATCTTCATTGTCCCTCAGTAAGTTGGAATCCAGCAGCAGTTCGTACCGTTCTTGATTGTTCATCCAAGATACCGCATGATTCCTTACGATTCTGCCGTCCAGAAGAGTTCTCTCAACAAGCCGGTGTTCCGGAGGGATCGAAGCAAAGATATCTTCTATTCTTTTGAACAGGATGGATTCTTTATGAAAGCCCAGCACCCGGCAGGCCATATCGCTGATATCCACGAGCCGGAATTCGGTATCTATGAGCAGAACGCCCAGATTGACATCCCTTAAAAAGGTACCCGAGAAGCGCTGGAGCAAATTTTGTTCCGACATTTCCTCCAGGTCGTCGAGCAGAAAGAGGTAGTGAGGCATGCTGTTCACTTCCGCAAACAGCATGCTGCATTTTTGCAGCTGGATAAACCCCTGACTGTCTTTTACGATCGCGATAGGATACTTAGCGTCCGTCCTATCGCTGCCTGTATCGAAATGCCGGCTATAAAAACGGTCAACCGGTTCAGGAAGTTGGATGACCTCCGAAAAAGGCGCCATTTTCATGTCCTCCGCGGTATATCCGGTACGTTTCAAAAATGGTTCGTTTACGTACACCATCTCATTGTGGGCATTGGCTACAATCAAACAGCCCTTGAACATTTCTTCCAATCTTACTCCCAGCTCAGCTGCGGAAATGAACACCCCTATATGATGAAGGCTGGCATCCAACATTTGTCCTTCCCCCTCTTTATAACAGCTTTAAGCCGAAAGACTGCGAATGTTTACCTATTCTCTCATTTTTAGCATTTTCCTTCTATTGGAAAACAAAAATCGACGAACTGTCATTTTTATGTAGAAAAAGAGAACGCAAAAAAAGCCCTCCGCTGCCGGAAGGCTCGTTTTTTGTAATCTTATATAAGGCCGTGCACCTGTTATTGATAAAGCGATACGAACGTACCTTTATCGTTAGCTCAAGTTAGGCAACCCCTCGGCACATGGGCGGTCCTGCTTACGGCTGCTTCCTTCCGGACCTGACCGGGTTCACTGGTGCTCATTGCGAAGGACCCGACTCTCAACACCACGTGTAAAGGCCAGACCTCACATCGACAGTACCTCTAACAGGGATTCAACCCCGCTACAGCGGATTGCGGGCAACAGGGCACCGCTACCTCCCCGTCTAGCACGGCAAAAATAAGTATAGCCCATTGTGAAGCAAAGTGCAACTCCGAGGAGAAACTTACCAAAAGACAGCGACAAGATCCTGGAATAAAAGCGTTTTTCTACCGTTTAACGGTAACGATAAACCGGTATCTCGGCAATTGCGTGTGCAGATCCTGCTCGGCCTGTGCCCGGATCGCGGCCGCTTTCTCCGGCGGTGTGCCCGGCGAGACGTACAGCTTCACGTAACCGATCGGACCGTTAAACTGAAGGTGAGTGTCCACAACGCCTTTCAGCCTTCCCAACACCGACAGCGCGATGTCAGAGTCGGCCTGGTAAGTGTGGTAGCCCGGGTTTAACGCCAGATTCGGATTTGCGCTTGTCGTGCCCAAATATCCGTCACTGGAGTAATTGTACGCTTTCGGACCGGCCGGCTGACCCGGACTACATCCGGTTATGGCTGCGACCATCACAAGACCGGCCAGTAAGCCTCCTGCGGACCGTTTGACAATAACGTTTCCCAAAGCAAAAACCCCCCTTGGTATCCTGGTTCGTGCAAGGCACGCTATTAGGATGACCCGGGGGGGTTGTGTTATGCAATCCGAATTGAGGAAAAACCTCGAATTAGATACCGTATTTCTTCTTGAACTTGTCCACACGACCGCCGGCATCGATAAACTTCTGTTTGCCGGTGAAGAACGGATGGCAGTTGGAGCAAATCTCTACGCGGAGGTTCTCTCTAACAGAACCGCTCTCGAAAGTGTTGCCGCATGCGCAAGTTACCGTTGTTTCGTGATAGTTGGGATGGATCCCTTGTTTCATTCCCATTCACCTCTTTCCGCCCTGGATCTATTCGTCGAACCAGAGTTATGATGACACATAAACTCATTATAGCATGAATGTATCTTTTATTGCAATGGGGTTGTTCAAGCCCGCTGTGCACGGTCGAAGAAAGCCGGGATATGCGTATATGAACCGATTACCACATCGGGCAGTTCCTCACGGTAAATGTCCAGCATCTGCTTCATACCCAGAATATCGCCTTGGGCTTTCGGAATCAGATTCAGATAGCTTTCCGGATCGATATTGAGATTCCTCATCTGAATCAGACGAAGTCCGGTCCGGCGCACAAATTCGATCATCGCTTCCACTTCTTCTTCGCGGTCGGTTACACCCGGGAAAATCAAATAGTTGATCGATGTGATGACACCTTGGCTTGAAGCGTATTTCAGCGATTTCTCGACGTTGGCGAGCGTGTATCCCCGCGGCTTGTAGTACGCGTTATAGTGATCGTCGAGAGCCGAGATGGTGCTGACCCGCATGAGGTCAAGCCCCGCGTCTACAATTCCGCGGATATGGTCGCTTAACCCGGCGTTGGTATTGATATTGATATAGCCCATATCGGTACGGCTGCGCACTTCGCGCATCGCCTCGATAATGAGTTTGGCCTGCGTGGACGGCTCACCTTCGCAGCCTTGACCGAAGGAAATAATGCTGTCCGGCGTCTTGAGATGCTCCAGCATAACCTCGGCGAGCTCTTTAGCCTGCGGCTTAAAGTTCATCCGAGTCTGCGGAGCGGGAAATCCGCTGTCGTCGGGTTGTTCGGAGATGCAGCCGAAGCAGCCAGCGTTGCAGGAGAAAGAAACCGGCACCGCGCCTTCCCAGCGGTTCAGGAAGGTGTTTGACGCGGTCAGGCATTCGTATTCCAGCGCGCATTTGGACAGGTGCTCGTACAGGCGGTTCTCCGGATACCGGGCGCGCAGCTTTTCAACGCCGACCTCTAGCTCGTCCGGATCGCAGTTGCGCGGGTTCCACGGTTCCGGATCGTCGCACTGCTCCGCGGCGACATAGAAGGCCCCGTCTTTCCACACGACGGCCGTATAACCGAACAGAGGAAACTTCTCCTCTTTATCGGTTTTCACGTAACCGGGCAGCATAAGTCGTGTAAAGCCCTGGGGCAGAAGCGCGCCAACGGCCGCAAAATCCCCGGGCAGAACTTCCATTTCGCCCGTTTCCGTGTTGATCCCGACCGCTCTCGTATGAGGCAGACTTACCAAAGTCGCTCCCTCCGGCAGCGGGATCAGCTCTTCTTCCAATAGTTCCACAATCTGATCGGCACTCCGTCCGAGCGCTTCGTAATCGGGATGATCGAATACATTGCCGGACGGGTCCGCATAAACCACATTCATTGTCAGGTACTCCTTTGAATGGGAGATGGAAGCGAATTTTTCAACAACCTATAATCAGGAAGCGGAATTTTTCATTTTCCCTTTACCCAACGTTACGTTCCCGTTGTTGGTCTCCAGGGAATCCAGGAATTCTTGATTCGTCTTCGTCTCACCGAGTTTCTTGATGAAGGCTTCCGTATATTCATAAGTATCGTTCATGCTTTTGCGCAATCCCCATACCTTCTCGAGTTCTTCTTTGGTAAGTAGACTTTCTTCGCGGCGCGTGCCCGAACGGCGGATATCGATAGCCGGGAATGTACGGCGTTCCGCAAGTTTGCGATCCAGATGAAGCTCCATATTCCCGGTGCCTTTAAATTCTTCATAAATGACGTCATCCATACGTGACCCCGTTTCGACAAGCGCGGTGGCCAGAATGGTCAGGCTGCCGCCTTCTTCGATATTCCGGGCTGCACCGAAGAAACGCTTCGGACGATGAAATGCGCCCGGATCGATCCCCCCGGACAATGTACGGCCGGACGGAGGAACCACAAGGTTGTAAGCACGAGCCAGACGGGTAATGCTGTCCAAAAGAATGACGACGTCCTTCTTATGTTCCACAAGACGCTGCGCGCGCTCCAGAACAAGCTCCGCTACCTTGATGTGATTTTCCGGCAGCTCATCGAAAGTGGAAGCGACCACTTCCCCTTTGACGGAACGCTGCATATCGGTCACTTCTTCCGGACGTTCGTCGATCAGAAGAACGAATAGCTCAATCTCCGGATAATTCGTGGAAATGCTGTTCGCGATTTCTTTGAGAAGCAGGGTTTTCCCCGCTTTCGGAGGCGCAACGATCAGACCGCGCTGTCCGAGACCGACGGGTGCCATGAGGTCCATGATACGCGTCGAGAGCTTCTCGGGAGACGTTTCGAGAACAACTTTCGTCTGCGGATACAGCGGCGTGAGAGCCGGGAAGTGCAGACGTTCGGACGCCGTGTCTGGGCTTTCGCCATTGACGGCTTCCACATGCAGAAGTCCGAAATAACGCTCGTTCTCTTTCGGCGGACGGCATTTGCCGGAAACAAGATCTCCTGAGCGGAGGTCGAATTTACGGATCTGGGAGGCAGAAATGTAGATGTCCTCCGTACTCGGAAGGTAGTTAATCGGACGCAGGAAACCAAAGCCCTCCTGCAGAACCTCCAGAACTCCTTCCATAAACATGAGGCCGCTTTCCGCCGCCTGGGCCCGCAGAATGGAAAAGATGAGCTCTTTTTTCTTAAGCTGCCCATAGTACGGGATCTGATATTTTTTGGCGAGCTTATAAAGCTCCGTAAGCTTGAGTGCCTCCAACTGCGCGAGGTGCATATCCATTCTATTCAACCACCAAACTAGTAAGTTATTAATTCCATAAATCTAAAAAGCTAGTACCCAGTGTTGCCCTAAGGCCGCTTTCTTATTCCGGGCCTATTCTTCGCCGTTCTCGCGCCATACTTCCGCGCCAAGTAGAGTCAGGTTGGCAACAAGATTCTCATAACCACGGTCAATATATTCCACGCCTGTAACCTCTGTAACATCGGACGGCACGGTAAGACCCGCAATAACCAAGGCTGCGCCTGCCCGCAGGTCGCTTGCTTTCACTTTCGCCGCACTTAGCGTGCTTCCCTCGATGACGGCTGTCCGGCCCTCCACTTTGATCTTGGCTCCCATGCGGACCAGTTCAGGCACATGCTTGAACCGGTTGCTGTAGACAAGGTCCGTCAGCATGCTCACACCGGTGGTCTGCGTAAGCAGACTCGTCATCGGGGATTGAAGGTCCGTCGCAAAGCCGGGATAAACCAGCGCTTTTACATCTATACTGTCGTAAAGAGCTCGACCCACCACGCGGATCGACTCATCCATCTCGTGAATTTCAACGCCCATTTCCTGCAGCTTGGCCGTCATGGCTTCCATATGCTTCGGAATAATATTATCTACCGTCACGTCTCCCCGCGTTGCGGCTGCGGCAATCATGTAGGTCCCCGCCTGGATACGGTCAGGGATAATGGAGTGACGGCACCCGTGCATCTCGTCTACCCCTTCGATGCGGATCGTTTCCGTCCCGGCTCCTTTGATTTTCGCTCCCATGGAGTTGAGAAGTGTTGCTACATCTATAATTTCAGGCTCTTTGGCCGCATTTTCAATCAAAGTGAAGCCTTTGGCACGGGAGGCGGCAAGCATGATGTTGATGGTTGCGCCTACACTGACCATATCCAAATAAATTTTGGCTCCGCGGAGCTGTTTGGCCCGAATATGCAGCGAGCCGTTCTCATTCGAAATTTCGGCGCCCAGCGCCTCGAATCCTTTGATATGCAAATCAATCGGACGCGGCTCGAAATTGCAGCCGCCCGGCAAACCGATTATGGCCTCACCGAATCTTCCCAGCATGGCTCCCATGAGATAATAGGAGGCTCTAAGTTTCTTTACGTTGCCGTTGGGCATCGGCTTGCTCTTCATGGCGCTCGGATCGATAATCATCTGCTCGTTGTTCCATTCGATGGAAGCCCCGAGTTCGCTAAGAATTTCTGTATAGATAGCCACATCGCTGAGATGCGGCAAATTGTCCAAGGTAACCGTCGATTCGGCGAGTATCGCGGCGGGTATTAAAGCAACGGCACTGTTCTTGGCCCCGCTGATTGTTACTGTCCCTTTGAGCGGACGTCCGCCTGCGATCATTAATTTTTCCATAATGCGTTATCTTCCCCCTGCTTCCGGTAGATAGCTTAGCTGCTTAACTACAATTTGTAAAAAAATCAAAAGTGACCTGCTGCAACAACTAGAAGCAGCTTGTGTCTGGCTGCATACAAAAATAGAAGGCCGCCCGTTAAATCGGGGGCTGGCTTCCGGCTCACAAAATAAACATATCGGATAGAAATCAAGCGTACATATCTAAATAAAACGCAGTTTGCGTGCGTTGTCAACTTTTAAGGGAGTATGGGGCGTCTGGGATGGATACGGAACCTAAAATAGAAGAGAGAAATGCATCCGTTAAGATGCATTTCCCGTCTCTGTCTCTATCTGAATCGGTATTAAGCTTGGTTAGCGCTGCCGAACAGTTGAATTTTGGATTTCACGACTTCAACCATCGCTTTGCGTGCTGGGGTGAGGTATTTGCGAGGATCGTATACTTTAGCGTCGGCACCGAGAACTTCACGGATAGCGGCTGTAGCGGCCACTTGGTTCTCCGTGTTCACGTTAACTTTACCTGCGCCTGCTGCGATCGCTTTCTTGATCATTTCGTCGGGAACGCCGGATCCGCCGTGAAGAACGACAGGAATCGGGATCGCCTGCGAAACTTTCTCGATGATGTCAAAGTGAATGTTCGGCTCGCCTGCATACATGCCGTGTGCAGTTCCGACCGCGATTGCCACACAATCGACTCCGGTTTCTTCGTAGTAGCGGATCGCTTCTTCCGGCTTAGCCAGGTTAGCATCAGCTTCGTCTACGGAGATATCATCTTCAACGCCGCCGATCGTTCCAAGCTCGCCTTCAACGGAAACGCCCATTGCGTGCGCGGCTTTTACGACTTCTTTGGTCAGGCGTACGTTCTCTTCATAAGAGTAGTGGGAACCGTCGAACATAACGGAGCTGAAGCCGGCACGGATACATTTCATAGCCACTTCAAAAGAGCTGCCGTGGTCGAGGTGAAGAGCAATCGGAAGGCCGGACTGCTTGGCAGCCGCTTCCGCGATCGCTACCGTGTATTCGATCCCCATATACTTGAGCGCGCCTTCGCTGACACCGAAGATGAACGGAGAGTTCAGCTCCATAGCCGCTTCCGTGATCGCTTGGGCAAACTCCAGGTTGTTCATGTTGAACTGGCCTACCGCAAATTTGTTTGCTTTAGCCTTAGGTAAAAATTCATTCATCGAAACCAATGGCATGATTTCTTCCTCCTACTGTGTGTGTTGGCTTGATCGTTTTTAAGATGCGCTGCCGCTCTTTTTGTCATACGGTGTTATTATAGCACACTCCCTGATAAAACGTAACCGAGCCTGCCGGGTGACGTGAAAGTTTTCACAAAAAAAGGACCCTTGCAATCAGGATCCCAGCGGTGTAGTTTCAATCAACTGCGTATGAACAGCCAGTCGCAATTCGTCGATATCGAACGGTTTTGTAAAGTGCATGATGGCCCCAAGTTCCGTGGCTTCTTTGATCATATCCAGCTCTCCGTAGGCGGTCATCATGATGACCTTGATGGAGGGATCGATACTTTTGACGTGCTTCAGAATATCTAAACCGTCCATGCCTGGAATTTTCATATCCAGAAGGACCAGATCGGGAGAATGCGTTTTAACAATCTCCAAGGCGGTTTTGCCGTTAGGCGCTTGATAGGTTTCGTAACCCTCGTTGCTGAACACTTCCATAAGAAGCATCCGGATTCCATTCTGATCGTCCACGATTAGGATTTTTTTACTCACGGGAAAGCCTCCTTCCACAAGCTCAAGGCTGAGTTCCGAATATGAACTTTGCAGCCGTGCGAACTCGAACTCCCCCCTACTTCGCTATCGACTTGCCGATTTCCTCCCTACCATCCGCGAGAATGAACAAATAAGTAAAAAAAAGAAAAATCCCGGCTATTACGCCCGGGATTCTTGCTTATAGGTAAAGGCTGCTTTCACGAACTCACGGAAAAGCGGCTGCGGACGGTTCGGACGGGACGTAAATTCCGGATGGAATTGAACGGCCAGGAACCAAGGGTGGTCCGGAAGCTCGACGATTTCGACCAGACGGCCGTCCGGAGAAGTACCGGAGATGCGCAGCCCTGCGGATTCGATCATTTCACGGTATTCGTTGTTAAACTCGTACCGGTGACGGTGACGTTCATACACAAGCTCGTCATTGTAGCACTGCATGGCCAGGGAACCTTCCGCCAGTTTGCAAGGGTAGAGTCCCAGACGCATCGTTCCGCCAAGGTTCTCGATATCCTTCTGCTCAGGCAGCAGGTCGATAACCGGGTAAGGCGTAACCGGGTTGATCTCGGAGCTGTTCGCTCCCTCGAGGTTGGCAAGCGCGCGTGCATACTCGATCACCGCAACCTGCATACCCAGGCAGATACCGAAGAACGGAATCTTCTTCTCGCGCGCATGGCGGATGGCGATAACCTTGCCCTCGATGCCGCGGTCTCCGAAGCCGCCCGGAACGAGAATGCCGTCCACGCCGCCGAGAAGCTCGTCCACGTTGTGATCGTACACTTCTTCCGCGTTAACCCAGCGGATCTTCACTTCGGCTCCGTTGTCGATGCCGGCATGGCCCAGAGATTCCACAATGCTGAGGTAAGCGTCGTGAAGGGCGACATACTTGCCTACGATGGCGATCTCGGTCGTTTCTTTCAAGCCTTTGACGCGCTGGACGAGCTGTTCCCACTCGGTCATGTCCGGCTGCGCCGAGCCGCCGAGTTTCAAGTGGTTGACGACGATATCGTCAAGCCCCTGCTCTCTGAGCATCATCGGCACTTCGTACAAGGTCTCGGCGTCCAGGCATTCCACGACCGCTTCCGGATCGGTGTCGCAGAACTGGGCGATCTTGCGTTTCATGTCTTCCGTAAGAGCATGCTCCGTACGGCAGACGATCACGTGCGGCTGGATACCGAGGCTGCGCAGCTCTTTTACGCTGTGCTGGGTCGGTTTCGTTTTGACTTCGCCCGCGGCTTTGATGTAAGGAATCAGGGTGACGTGAATGTACATCACGTTCTCGCGGCCGATGTCGCTCTTGATCTGCCGGATCGCTTCGAGGAACGGAAGGCTCTCGATATCGCCCACGGTTCCGCCGATTTCGGTGATCACTACATCCGAACCCGCTTCGCGGCCGGCACGGAACACGCGGTCCTTGATTTCATTTGTAATGTGAGGAATAACTTGTACCGTTCCGCCCAGGTATTCGCCTCTGCGCTCTTTGGTAATAACGGAAGAATACACTTTACCCGTCGTTACGTTGGAGTTCTTAGAGAGATTGATGTCAATAAACCGTTCATAGTGACCCAGATCGAGGTCAGTCTCGGCGCCGTCGTCCGTTACGAAAACTTCCCCGTGCTGGTAAGGGCTCATCGTCCCCGGATCGATGTTAATGTAGGGATCAAACTTCTGGATGGTCACTTTCAGACCCCGGTTTTTGAGCAAGCGGCCCAGAGAAGCCGCCGTGATGCCTTTACCGAGCGAGGAAACGACACCCCCGGTTACAAAAATATACTTAGTCATCTGAGAACTCCTTTCGAGCATATCTAAATTCTTGGGTGCATAAAGGTTCGCCGTACAAAAGTGGGGGACCGAACGCCTGAGTGCCTGCCGCATATGCGGCAGTCCAAGAAAACGGCCGGTCCCTTCTAGGCTTCCACCAAAACCTCCGGGACATCAAATAATGTCCCTGAAAAAACAAAAAAAAGTGACACCCGTGGTATACGGGGCACTTTTTATATGGCGTAAATTTGGTCGTTCTTTTTAAAGCCCATGCAATAGTTTACTAAGAACGACATCCTCTGTCAAGAACCGCCGCGATGAATTATTTATCCTTCTTGTCGTCGGCCTCGAAATCTTCATCGTCGTCGGATTCATCGTCGGATTCTTCATCCACTTCTTCGTCGAGTTCGGCGTCTTCCAGTTCTTCGTCCAGCTCTTCTTCCTCGAAGAATTCGGTGTCTTCCTCTTCCTCTTCTTCCTCTTCTTCTTCTTCGGCGTCATTCTTGTCGAAGCCGTCCGCCGTGAAAGTATCGTACTCTTCTTCTTTGTATTCTTCTTCCTCGGAGTACGGATCCTCGTCGAGATCGTCGTCCTCGTCGTTGATGATACGCGGACGCTTGGCGTTGCCTACGGCATCGTCCGATTTCTCGACCGGATACCAGCGCTTCAGGCCCCACAGGTTTGTTCCGACGCAAGCAAAACGGCCATCGATATTAATCTCTGTATATAGTTGGGCAATGACATTCATCGTTTCATCTTCAGCCAAGCCTTTGATTTTCGCGATTTCCTGCATCAGGTCGCGATAATAGAACGGCGTGTTGGCCGCTTTAAGCACCTCAAACGCCAGATCCACCATCGGCATTTCCGCGGCTTTTTCCGGCTTGATTTTCAGTGTGTACGGGCTACTCATTTGTGGCACTTCCCTTCACCGTATTAACAATACTTTAACTACCTTATCCCATTTCATCCTTAAGTAAAACCTATTTTATGTAAAAATGCAACTCCCGCCCGCCTGTCCCCCGAAACAAGAGTAAAAGCGAAGGTTTCCCTCCGCTTCCCGACTGTATCCTGCGGTTACGAACGAATCGCCGATCCGCCCATCTCCGCCCCTTGAAACCGAGAGATGTTTCACCTCTCCCTTTATGTTATGTAGGCAAGAGCACGTTGACACGGCAATGCACCTATTTATTTGGAAAGGGGCCTTAATCTCAGTCGGGCCCCCCGACCTGTACATATAATAAGCCAGAATTGCACCTTCGGTTTATGGGAGGAATGGGGCTTTGGACTCGAAACGATTGCTCATGATGCTGCATGAAGAAATCCAGGCATCGCAGGGGGAGCGCCGGCACATCATTCTTTTCCAGAGCGATCGGGATTACCGCCAGGTCACCGAGCTTATCCGCCTGCACAAAGATACACATTCCAGCCTGTCCTCCGTCTATGATCTGAAACTGATCCGGGGGATCTCTTGCCCTATCCGTAACTGTGCGGAACTGATTAAGCATCCCGCCGTTCTCTCTATTGAAGAGGATGCGTCCATAAATATCCAACTGCGGCCCAGAAAGACAGTAAAGACATCGGAAATCGTCGAAAAAACTTCCGAAGGCTCTCAGTTTATCCCCTGGGGCGTCCAACAGATCAAAGCTCCGGACGTATGGAAAAAAGCTAAAGGAAGCCGCGTCACGATCGGCGTTATCGACACCGGCATCGACTACTACCACCCGGATTTGCAGGCTTCGGTCGCCCGGGGCATCAACCTGCTCAACCGCAACCAGCCCCCTTATGACGACAACGGACACGGTACACATATAGCCGGAACCATCGCCGCGGCGGGACGGATAGGCATTGTCGGGGTGGCTCCAAAGGCCATCATCCACGCGGTTAAAGCATTCGACATGAACGGGAGCGCGTTCGTTTCGGACATTGTGGCGGGTATCGACTGGTGCGTGCGCAACGGCCTGGACATCATCAATATGAGCTTCGGGATGAAAACGTACAGCCGGGCGCTGGAGGAAGCGGTGATAAACGCTTATCAATCCGGCACCATCGTCGTCGCTTCATCCGGCAACGACGGCAAAGGGGCTGCGATTGACTATCCGGCGCGTTTTCCGAGTGTCTTCTCCGTAGGAGCCACGACCAAGGTCAACAAAGTCGCCCCCTTCAGCAACCGCGGCAAACGCATAGACATTTTTGCTCCGGGGGAAAGCATCTATTCCTGTTGGCTGCACGGCAAGTACAACGAGCTCAGCGGCACCTCGATGGCGACGGCGCATGTGAGCGGCGTCATCGCGCTTATGCTGTCGGTTAGGCCCTCCCTGCGGCCGCAGCAGATCAAGCAAATTCTCCGGCGAAGCGCAACGCCGCTCACGAAAGCGAAGCAGCCGGAAGGCACGGATGCTCCCGGCCTCATCCATGCGAGGCGCGCCGTAACCGCCCTGCTCAAAACAAACCAAACCTGACACCGCTGAAAGCGTCAGGTTTGGTTTGTTTTGGTGCGCCGTGAAGCGGCAAGGCCGCTGACCCGCCCGCGGAAGTGCCGCGCGCAAGCGGCTGCAGCCACGAGCGGGGAAACCCGGTGGTCCAGGGCGGCTACTCCGGTTGCGTCCCCGTAGAACGGGACGCAGCCGGAGGCTGTCCCATTCAACGGGAATGGACAGCCCGGTCCGGACAGCCGAGTGAAGCCGCCCATGCTCAGCCGCCGCCAAGCGGCGCTCCACGACGTGCTGGCAGCTAGCGCCGTGCTTGACGCACAGCCCCTGTGCACAGGGGCTGGAAGCGCCTGAACGCGGCTGCGCAGTTGGTGTCCGGCCGCGCCGGAGCCTACATCCGGTCCGGAGCGGATACGCCTACGACCGCCAGCACGTTGGCGATAACGGTGCGCAGCGCGCCCAGCAGCGCCAGGCGGGCCTGTGTCTGCTCCGCATCCTCGGTGATGACGCGCTCCGCTCTATAGTAGCTGTGGAACAGCCCGGCCAGATCGTACACGTAGCGGATCAGGCGGTGCGGCGCATACAGCTCGGCCGCGACGGCGACTTCCTGCGGAAGCTCGCCGATTTTGCGCAGCAGCTCATACTCGGCTTCCGTCGAAAGCCGGGACAAGTCCACCTGCGCCAGCTCGCGCAGCTCCACACCCTGCTCTTCCGCCTGCCGGAAGATGCTGCAAATCCGTGCATGTGCATACTGCACGTAGAACACGGGGTTCTCATTGGATTTGGAAATCGCCAAATCCATGTCGAAATCAAGATGCGAGTCCATGCTGCGCATCGTGAAGAAATAACGGATGGCATCGACGCCGACTTCGTCCATCAGGTCTTCCATCGTAACCGCTTTGCCGGTACGCTTGGACATTTTCACTTTCTCGCCGTTCTGGAACAGGCTCACCATCTGGGCGATAAGCACTGTCAGACGGTTCGCGTCGTAACCGAGCGCCGTCATGGCCGCTTTCATACGCGGAATATAGCCGTGATGGTCCGCTCCCCAAATATTGATCAGCTCGTCGTAGCCGCGCTGGAACTTGTTCCGGTGGTAAGCCACGTCCGGCGTCAAATACGTGAAGGAACCGTCGTTTTTGATCAGGACACGGTCCTTATCGTCGCCAAGCTCTGTCGTACGCAGCCAGGTTGCTCCGTCCATCTCGTACACGTAACCGGATTCACGGAGTTTGCCGAGCACGTCGTCGATCAGATTGTTTTCATAAATCGAAGTCTCGGAGAACCACTCATCAAATTTAACGCCGAACCGTCCGAGGTCGCGCTTGATTTTATCGAGTTCTTTTTTCAGCCCGTACTGGCGGAAATAAGCCAAACGCTCGTCCTGTGCAAGTTTGGTCAGACGGTCGCCCTCTTCGGCCGCCAGCTCGCTGGCGAATCCTTTGATATCTTCGCCGTGGTAGCCGTCCTCCGGCATTTCGGCATCCTGTCCGAGAGCCTGCAAATAGCGCGCCTCAATGGATTTGGCCAGGTTGTTCACCTGGTTGCCCGCATCGTTGATGTAGTATTCGCGCGTAACGTTGTAACCGGCAAGAGCCAGTACGTTGCACAGGGCGTCGCCCACCGCCGCGCCGCGTGCGTGTCCGAGGTGCAAGGAACCGGTCGGATTCGCGCTGACGAACTCCATCTGCACCTTGCGTCCTTGTCCCACGTTTACTGCGCCGTAGGCGTCCGCTTGCTCCGCCACTTGGGCAAGAATCGGATAGAGGTAGCTTTTGTCCATACGGAAATTGATAAAACCGGGACCCGCGATTTGAACATCCGCGATCTGAGCCTTCTCTTTGTCGAGTTTCTGGATCAGCTGTTCCGCAATCGCGCGGGGATTCTGCTTGGCTATCCGGGAAAGCTGCATGGCCAGGTTAGTTGCAAAATCACCGTGAGACTTATCTTTCGGTACTTCCAGCACAATCTCGGGAAGCTCCGAAGCCTGTACGAGTCCCGCTGCGACCGCGGCCTCGCCTATCGTTACTTTAAGCGTTTCTTTTACCTGCTCGAGCACATTCATCTTACATCCTCCTGAATCGTTAACGATAATATATATAAACCGGCATGTTCCTCGCCTACATACAGGTCGTAGCTCCAATCAATGACTCCGATGCCGTCTTGGAGATTCCGGACGTACGTCCGCGTGCGGGTTTCCATAGGGAGAGAACCCTGGGGCATCCGGTACCAGCCTGTCCGGGAATGACCCGCGACAAACGTCTGCTCGGAGCCGACCTGTCCTTTTCTCGTAATCTTAAGCTCCTCGGGACCCGCTTTTACCATCGTCGAGGTGCTGCCCATTTCTTCGGATGTCTCCTGGTAGAGGACATATACTTTCCCCTCCCGGATATACAACTCTCCACGGGCTTCCTGTATGATCGATTCCTGTCCGGCAACGCTTGTTATGCGGATACGGACGTTTTTCTTGTTGGACATGGCCCGAACGCTCCGTTCTTTCTTGACTGTGCCCTGCCGCTTCCGGGAATCCCGGCCAAAACCGTCTTCCCGCCCGTGCGGCCCGGCAAAAAGCAAAGTTAGCTCTAAGTGTATAGTATCATACGGGTATTTTCAATGGATCATTGCAGCCGCCGTCCAAAGCCTTTATTTCGCCGGCACTGTCGCACGTGAAACCCCCGACGAGTAAAAATCCCCCAGACACAAGGCCTGGAGGATGGGATTACGCATCGTATGTTGTTGACGATTAAAAGCTATTTCACCAGACCCAGCAAAATCTCGCGGATCAGCTTGGCCGCTACGATCTGTGTCTGTTCGGACGGATCGTATACCGGGGCCACTTCAACCACGTCGGCGCCTACGATGTTCAGCTCGGAACCTGCGATAGCGTGAATAGCCGCAAGCAATTCCTTGCTTGTGATACCGCCAGCTTCGGCTGTGCCTGTGCCCGGCGCTGCGGACGGATCGAGCACGTCGATGTCGATCGTCAGGTAAACCGGACGGCCCGCAAGCTCCGGCAGCACCTTCTTGAGCGGCTCCAGAACTTCGAACGGGTAAAGGTTCAAGTTCTTGCGCGCGTATTCGAACTCTTCGCGCATACCGGAACGGATACCGAACTGGTACACGTTCTTGCCGCCGATAAGCTCGGCCGCTTTGCGGATCGGCGTCGAGTGAGACAGCGGCTCGCCTTCGTACTGCTCGCGAAGGTCGGCATGCGCGTCGATGTGAATGAGCGCCAGATCCGGGTACTTCGCGTACACTTCGCGGATAACCGGCCAGGACACGAGGTGTTCGCCGCCCATACCGAGCGGGAACTTGCCGTCGCTCAGAAGGCCGCGGACGTATTCGCCGATGATGTCGAGGCTGCGTCCCGCGTTGCCGAAAGGCAGCATCAGGTCGCCGGCGTCAAAGTAATTCACCTCGTCGAGGCTCTTATCGAGATACGGGCTGTATTCTTCCAGCCCGATGGAAACTTCACGGATGCGGGCAGGGCCGAAGCGGGAACCCGGACGGAAGCTGACCGTGTAGTCCATGGGCATTCCGTAAAGTACGGCACGGGAGGACGCGTAGTCCTCGGAGGCGGCGATAAAAATGTTACCGGAGTAAGCTTGGTCTAAACGCATGCGGTCATCGCACCTTTCTGTTCGGAAACGGTCCTTATTTTACGAGATCTTCAACGAATTTAGGCAGAGCAAACGCGGCCTTGTGGAGGCGCGGCGTGTAGTATTTCGTTTCGAATTCGGGAATCGAAGCTTCTTCGACTTGAAGCGGATCGTATTTTTTGCTGCCCAGGGTGAACGTCCAGAGACCGCTCGGGTAAGTCGGAATATTCGCGCCGTAAACACGGACGATCGGGAATATCTCACGAACGTCGCGGTTAACCGTTTGAATCAGGTCCGCTTTGAACCAAGGGTTGTCCGTTTGCGCCACGAAAATGCCGTCTTCTTTAAGCGCATCGTAGATGCCTTGGTAGAAGCCTTTCGAGAACAGTTCCACGGCCGGACCGACGGGCTCGGTGGAATCCACCATGATCACGTCGTATGTATTTTTGTGATCGTGGATATGCATGTAACCGTCGTTGACGATGACTTCGACACGAGGGTTGTCCAGCTCGCCGGCAATCTCGGGAAGGTATTTCTTCGAATACTCGATTACTTTGCCGTCGATTTCAACCAGAACGGCTTTCTCCACTTTCGGATGCTTGAGCACTTCACGAATGACGCCGCCGTCGCCGCCGCCTACCACAAGAACGTTCTTAGGGTTCGGGTGGGTAACCAGGGCAGGATGCGCAACCATTTCATGATAGACGAATTCGTCTCTTACGGTCGTCATGACCATGCCGTCCAGAACGAGCATGCGGCCCCATTCGGCTGTATCGATCATGGCCAGATCCTGAAAATCGGTTTTCTCGGTCACCAGCGTTTCTTTAATCTTGGCGGTGATGCCGAAGTCTTCCGTCTGTTTCTCGGTATACCAAAGTTCCATATTCCCAGCCTCTTTTCTTAAGTATAGTGATGTAAGGAGTGCATGCGGACAAGCCCGGAAATGAGACCGACCGCTCCATTATTTCGTACTGAATAGTATCCTCATCATTGTACCACAAGCGGGTAAATCCATGCGCGGAATGAGCCTTGCGCCTTGAGGGTTTGCACGCACAAATTGTATTATAGAGGATTGAACCCGAAATGCAAGAAATTTGCAGGACGGACGGGCCGTTTTACGAAATTTTAGGAAGCGGAAGGGAGAATACCTGAATAGGGGCCGGAAAGCTTTTCCATACTGTGTAATATGCCGCTATTATTTATCCTAAGCTCATGCTTGAACCCGCTAGGCCCGACAAGAAAGGAGAGTGAGTGACTCTTGGCCGACGACCAACAGAACGAACCCGAAAACAATGCCGCTCCCGACAAAAAGCCGCCAGGTCCAGCGGACAAGAACTGGCCTCGCCGTTTAAAACGGGGATTCACTTTCTCCTTTACGACGTTTCTGGTCCTGTGCGTACTGGGAGGAGTGTTCCTTCTCTATCTGCGCTCACAGGCGCTTCCGGTCACGAAGGTACTCCAGACGTCCCAAATTTTTGACGTTAACGGAGCTTTAATCGATACGCTGGATTCCGGCCAGAACCGCAAGATCGTGCCGATCAGCGACATTTCCGTGTATGTGGTTAAAGCGACGCTCGCGATAGAAGATCAGAACTTCTACAGTCATCCGGGCTTTGATGTCAAAAGCATTGCGCGCGCAGCCATCGTCAATCTGAAAAGCATGTCCAAGGTGCAAGGGGCCGGGACGATTACCCAGCAGCTGGCAAGGAACTTGTATTTGAATCATGACCGCACCTGGACGCGTAAAATCAAAGAAACGGTGTATGCCGTGCAGATGGAGATGCAGCTGACCAAGGATCAGATTCTGGAAAGCTACCTGAACCAGATTTACTACGGCCATTCCACGTATGGAATCGAGGCGGCTTCCCAGCTGTTCTTCGGCAAGCATGCCAAGGACTTGTCCCTGGCGCAGAGCGCGATGCTCGTAGGCGTACCGAAAGGGCCGAAATTTTATTCGCCCTACTATAACATGGAGAATGCGATGGACCGGAAAAATGTCGTGCTCCAGACGATGGCGAAGGAAGGCTTCATTACCCAGCAGGAAGCGGATGCGGCCAAGCAGGAGAAGCTGACCGTTCAGCCGCTGGTAGAGAAGAAACCTTCGCAGGCCCCGTACTTCCGCGACTATATCAAAACGCTGGCCGTGCAGAAGCTCGGCATCACGGAAGATCAGTTCGAACAAGGCGGCCTGAATATTTATACGACGCTGGATCTGAAAGCGCAGAAAATCGCGGAAGAGCAGATGACCAAGCAGCTGCCCAAAGAAAGCGAGATTCAGGGCGCTCTGATCTCGCTCGATCCGCGAACCGGCTACGTTAAAGCGATGGTAGGCGGCAAGGATTACGGAGCGAATCAGTTTAACCGCGTGTTTGCGACGACCCGCCAGCCGGGCTCCTCCTTCAAGCCGTTCGTCTACCTGACGGCTCTGCAGAACGGCTTTACGCCGCTCAGCACCGTCCGAAGCGAACCGACCGTCTTCAAATACGATGAGGGCCGGCAGTCTTACACGCCCCGCAACTACAATGACCAGTACGAAAATGCGGACATCGACATGCGCCGGGCGATCGCGAAGTCGGACAATATTTTCGCCGTCGATACGATCCTGAAGGTCGGTCCCCAGAAGGTCATCGACAACGCGCGGAAGTTCGGCATTACAAGCGATCTGAAACCGCTGCCCTCCCTCGCGCTGGGCACCTATCCGGTCAGTCCGTACGAGATGGTCGCCGCCTTCTCCGCCCTGGCCAACCAGGGAGTCCGAGTCGAGCCAACGGCCATTATCAAGATCGAAGATATGGCCGGCAGCATCCTCTATCAGGCTGCGCCGAAAAGCGAACGCGTCGCCGATGCCGCGCCCGCTTACGTGCTCACCCATATGATGGAGAGCGTATTCGAGGATGGCGGTACCGGCAGCCGGGTGGCCGCCACGATCAAGCGGCCCGTCGCGGGCAAGACGGGCACGACCGACACCGACGCGTGGATGGTCGGCTACACGCCCGAGCTGGCCACCGCCGTCTGGGTCGGCTACGACAAAGGGCGTGCGATCAACACGGCGGAATCGCATCTCGCTTCGCCGATCTTCGCCGGCTACACCGAAGCCGTCCTGGAGGCGATTCCGCCTAAGCTCTTCCCGGTGCCGGAGGGAGTCACGACCGTCTACATTGATCCGAAGAGCGGCAAGCTCGCCAATGAAGACTGTACGACCGGCGCGCGCAACGAGGCGTTCCTTTCCGGCACGGAGCCGAAGGAGTACTGCACGAACCGGGCTGCCAAAGGCAAAGGGTTCGGCAGCGGAGCGCGCTCCTGGTGGGAAGATGTGAAGCGCTGGTGGAACGAGTAGCAGAAGCGGAAGGCAGAAGCGGCAGCGATGCCGACAGATTCTCTCCGTTGAGGGTAACACCCGCAGACCCATTCCCGGTAAAAAACAGAACAAAGGCAGATGGCGAGCCCTCGCTCCCATCTGCCTTTGTTGTTTTCCAATCGGATTAATACCGGCCGGTGAGGATTTGTGTTCAGCTTCTTTCGTGGCTTGAACCAGGTTCTTTTATTGAAGCTTCTCCAAGCGGCGAAAGCCCTTTTACAGGAAATAACCGGGTGAACAGTCATTTATCTCCAACGCAAAAAGGCAGAACTAAGCGTCCTTAGTCTGCCTTTTTGCTGTCCTAGTATATGAGTGTAACATACACTAGTGTTAGTATACCCGCTTCCCCTGGGTCTCACAATCCATGACACAATTTGTACACATTTTCCGCAAGGCTAGGCAAGCGCCTGTTTAAGCTCCTCGGAAGAGTGGTTCCACCATTCCTCGTTATGCTCGATCAAAGCCTTGCGCAGCGCGGATTTTTCCGTTTCATCCAGACCTTCTACCATGATCTTGCGCTTCATTGCGGCGTCCATCCGGTTCACGTGATCGGCTAGGATTTTCCAGCCTCTGCGCGCTTCCGTATCGATCAGCATCTCGCAAGCCGTCACTCCGCCGTAGGAAGTTCCTTCCGGGGAACGGTCCACGGCTACCCATACGATCCAGCAGCGGCGTCCGTCCGGGACGTCTTCTTTGTTCGTCGAGAATTTAATCCGCTTCTCCACCTGGCTCTTCGCGTGCAGCGCGCCCATGTCGAGATAAGCTTCATCTCCGTCGAGGATAAGGCTGGATACGTTGCTCAGATCAATCGAACCCGCCCCGAATCCTTTGTGATTCACCTTCGTGCTGACGATATTCAGCGCCGCCGGTTTTTTCTTCGGTTCTTCTTTATGGGAATCCATGAAAGGCACCTACGCTTTCCTAGAAAAATAATTCTGCTCTTCTTCATTTATTTTAGCTAATAATCCCCGGAATGCAAACATATACATGCTGTAGATGCTTGTCAACGGGGTGAAAATCATGAAAGTAAAGATGGCCAACCGAAAAAAAGCCTGGCTCGTATCCGCAGCCGCCGCGTTCCTGGGCGCAGCTTTCCTCGCAAACTCGCTCCTTTCTTCCCCTGAAGAAAGGACGGGCCAGACAAGCCGGGCCGTTCTGTCCGGAACCGCTCAGAATCCAGTCGCCCCGGTGAATGCGGAACCTTCTTCTTCAATCGGTCAGCCGCCGGCGACAGGAGAAGGTGTCCACCAGCCTCTCAGCAAGCGCATCGTCGAATATCACATCAATGTGGAATACAGCCCGGAAAACCAGAAGCTCCTCGGCCAGCAGACCGTCACCTGGAAAAATCCGGGCAGTCAGCCTGTGCAGGAACTGTACATGCATCTTTATCCGAATGCCTTCGCATCGGAAAAGACGACTTTTATGAAGGAATCCGGCGGCAAGCTGCGGGGAGACGAAGCCAAAAAAGGCAGCTTCGGAGATATGGAACTGCGCAGCATCAAAACCGAGGACGAAACCGACCTCAGCTCCGCCATGCAGTTCGTCCAGCCCGATGACGGAAACCCCGACGACCGGACGCTGATCAAGATTACGCTTCCGAAGCCTGTCGCCGCAGGAGGCGCCATTACGCTGCATACGGATTTTGCGGTCAAGCTTCCGCAAGTGTTCGCTCGCATGGGCGTAACGAAAGATTTCGTTATGGCGGGACAGTGGTTTCCCAAGCTTGCCGTGTACGAGCCTGCCGGCACCCGGGGACGGACCGCGGAAGGATGGAACCTGCACCAGTACCACGGCAATTCGGAGTTTTACGCGGACTTCGGCATTTTCGATGTCCGTGTGAAAGTCCCGGCGGATTACATCGTGGCCGCCACCGGTTTTCCGACCAAAAATCCGGTCGTCGAAGCCGGTAAGAAAACCTATCAGTTTTATGCGGATGACGTGCACGATTTCGCCTGGTCCGCTTCGCCCAACTTCAAGGTGTTTGAGGAGCCCTATGCCGCTCCCAATTTGCCGGGGGTCAAGATCAAGCTGTACCTCGACCCCAAGCATGAACCGTACAAGTCCCGCTATATGATCGCCGCCAAAAAAGCGCTGAGCCGGTACTCCCAGTGGTATGGTACGTATCCGTACTCGACCTTATCCGTTGTCGTGCCTCCGGAAGAGGCTAACGGGGCGGGCGGCATGGAGTATCCCACGCTCGTTACCGCTTGGGGAGCCTCCGAGGGGACGCCCGACTTGGAACTCGAGCGGGTCGTCGTCCATGAGATCGGCCACCAGTTCTGGTACGGACTCGTCGCCACCAACGAGTTCGAGGAAGCCTGGCTGGACGAAGGGTTCACTTCCTACACCGAGGATAAGCTGATGGAACTGGAATACGGGTCGAAACCCAACCTCCCGGTCGAAGCCAGCTATATCACCTCTCCGGCCGCGCTGCAGAAAAATGCGTGGGGTTACCGCAGCCACGGCGAGTACGCCGACAACGTGTATACCCGCGCCAAGCTGGTTCTCAAGGAAATCGAAAACCGTGTCGGGCTGAACACGATGGACCGCATTATGAAAACATACTTCCAGCGCTGGAAATTCAAGCACCCGGGAACCCGCGATTTTCAAACGGTCGTGGAGGAAATCACCAAAACGAAATGGACGGAGTTTTTCGATCAGTATGTATACGGCAGCATGATGACCGACTATGCGGTCGATAGCATCCGCATTCGCCAGGCGAACGAGTCGGGACAGACGTTGTACGAAAGCAGCGTGCTGGTCCGCAAGTTCGGAGGCACTGTACCGGCTGTGCCGATCCGGTTCCATTTTGCCGACGGTTCGACGACAGAGAAGATCTGGGACGGACAGGGCGAGCAGATCGAATACAAGCTGACCCATAAATCCCCGGTGGATTGGGTTTCCCTGGATCCCAAGTACACCCTGAAGCTCGAAAACCGGCATATCAACAACTATATGAAAACCGAAGTCGACACCACGTGGAGAATCCGCTGGACCCTCGGCG
Source organism: Paenibacillus sp. RC84 (assembly GCF_041260495.1). Lineage (NCBI taxonomy): Bacteria > Bacillati > Bacillota > Bacilli > Caryophanales > Paenibacillaceae > Paenibacillus > Paenibacillus sp. RC84. The sequence goes on along the minus strand of NZ_JBGBYL010000015.1, from coordinate 40,921 downwards.
TCGTAAAACTGCTGGAAACGCTGTTCGATACTGTAGCCTGGTGAGGTGATGAGATGCTCCGCTATCTTCGACAAGGCTTGACGGCCGCCCTCAAGCAGCCGTTCGCCGTTTGCGTGCTGTATGTGTACCAGTTTGCCTGGGGAATTCTGCTTTATAAATGGGTCCAATCCATTATCGTTCCCCTGCTCCACCGTTATCCGGCCAACGATCAGCCCCAGAGCGCCGTTCATTTGTTCTTGATGGAAAGCCAGTTCCGGCTTGTAAAAACGGATCTCATCCAGCCGTATCTCGAATGGCTTCTCATCCTGCTGGCCGTCCGGATGCTGATCAGCCCCATGCTGAACGCCGGCGTGCTGTACTCTCTGGAACACCGGCAGATGAATGCGGGCTACCGGTTTATGAAAGGAATCCGCGAGCTGCTGCTGCCCTTCTTCCTCTATTATCTCCTTCAAACGGTCCTGATGCTTGCGCCGCTCTACTGGCTGGCTCCCAAAGCGCTTGCTTTGTTCAACAAAGCCTACGGATTCGAGCAGCTCCTTCTGTCCATGCTTCCCTGGACGGCTCTCTATGCCGTGTATGCCCTGCTTGTTCAGCTCCTCTTCCTGTTCCTGCAGTTCGGCCGGGCCTCCGAGGATCGACGGGGACTTCTCTCGGTGCTTCCGGTCGTGTTCCGCCAAGGCTTACGGATCGCGGGCAATGCCCTGCTGCTCGTCCTGCTCGGCTTCCTTCTGGCCGTCGCGGCGACTTATGCCTCCTATATATGGGCAGGCCTGACGGCCCTCATTATCCACCAGTTATACCCTTTGGTCCGCACCTTCGTCAAAATGTGGTCCATCGCCGCGCAGCGTGAAATCTGGGAAAGCTACCGCACCTAGAAAGGCCTGTTTTTCTGCCCGTAAGCCGGGCGGCAAAACAGACGAGTCACAAACGCCACCCTCTTCTTAACCGTGCTCTTTCCGGATTGTTCCGGCGCGATATCCGTCTCCCCCTGCCGTTCACCGGCCAGGGGGTTTTTAGTTTCCATTTGCGTTTTTTTCAGCTATCATGGAAAGATAGAAGATAAAAGGAGGCATTACCGATGATATCCCCACGGACAAGCACCGTCGTGGCGGCAGTAATTGGCCTTTGTGTCGCCGCCGGGTCGTTCTTTTACGGACAGTCCGACGTTAAAGCCAAAGAGGTTGTGGCGATCGGTCACGACGTCCGCATCTCCAACCAAGCTTTCGACAAAATGAAAGCCGAAGTCGACCTGGCCTTTCAAATGCAGGGCGCTCAAAACAATTTGACCAACGATCAGCTTCTCGATCTGATGCTTAAGGACGAGCTCTTCGTCCGTTACGGCCAGAAGCGCGGCGTCAAAGTCAAAGAAGCCGAAGTGAAGCAGGCTATCGACCAGCAGCGCAAAGCGCTGGAAGCGGCCGGTCCCGAAGCGGCTCAGTTGAAAGAGATGCTCTACAAAAGCGCCGGCTTGACCGAAGCGACCTACTGGACCGATCCTAAAACCGTCAACCAGTACGCCAAATATCTCCTCCAGCAAAAGACGATCGAGTACCTCGTCAAAAAAGGCGAGCTGAAAACGCAGGAAGACCTCAACGCCCTGCAAGAAAAACTGCTTGCCGAAACGAAACCGGGGCTGCGCGTGAAGTTTCCGGATCAGCCGAAAACTTAGATTGCCTCTAAGCTGAAAGACATGGAAAACCCGCCCTTTTTATACAAGAAGGCGGGTTTTTTGATCTATTTTTTGCCCTGAAATCCGACTAAATAACTGCTTTTGAAACTTTTTTGTAACTATTTTTAGTTTTTTGGAAGGAATTTCTGGACCTATGGCGAATATTTAGTGTCGAACAGAAAAAGATTGCCGAATTTCTTCTTAGACGAAAGGAAGAGAACGGGGGATCCACTCTGGGTGAATTGATCTTGCAACAAAGGGATCATAGGGGACCTTCTACCGAACCCTCCAGCTAACCTCGTAGGCACAGGAAGGAGCAACACAGTTGAAGAAAGTCTTGTTGTTTGTTTTGAGCTTGACCCTGTTTTTGAGTGTGGAGATCGGCAGCGCTTCCGCGAAGTCGACGCTCAGTTCCACGATTGACGGATTGGTAGGGACGCCTTACAAGTATTCGGGCACATCGACCAGCGGTTTTGATTGCTCGGGTTTCACGTCCTACGTATTCGACCGGTTCGGCATTGATCTGGCACGCACTTCAAAAGCACAGAACGGCCAAGGATCCTCGGTTGCGAAAAGCGATCTGAGACCGGGTGACCTTGTATTTTTTAACACCGACGGAAAAGGCATCTCCCATGTAGGTATTTACATCGGGAACAACAAGTTCGCCCACTCCGCTACGAACAAAGGTGTTACAAAGAGTGACTTGAGCGAATCTTACTATGCGAAACGATACGTTTCTGCACGCCGCGTTATCGGCGATGACCTTTTTAATAAGATCACTGCAGACTAGTAAGACGCACTCGTAATGGAACGCAGCATATACCCGAAAGGGAGCCCCGTAATCCAGGTTGCCGCCTGGCTTGCCGGGCTTCTTTTCATTTGCGCCGGATTTCCTGTTACTATGAAGTTAGACGAAAAAGTAAGGAGCGTCCCTTCATTATGATCCTTTTTATTCATCGCAAAGATCTGCGGATTGACGACCTCACTGCGTTTGATTACATTCACAGCTTGGGGCGTCCAAGCCTGCACATCCTGATTCTGGACCCCTTCCTTCTGCGCGACGGCCGGGACCGGGAACACAGCGGAGTCAACTTCCTCCGTCACGTCTCCAGGCTCATCCGCGAATACCGGAGAGCCGGCGCTCATCTGGAAGTGCTTGCCGGCGAGCCTCATGCCGTGGTCGATCAGCTGCTGGCCGAGCTGCCGATTGAAGAAATCGTCCTGCACGGCGACGTTACGCCCTACGCATTAGTACGTGACTGCAAACTGAAGGTTTCAGCTTCCGCCCGCGGCGTTCCGGTTACCACACTGATCGACTATACGCTCGCCGATTTCGGAGACTTCCAGCACTTCGCGAAGCGCAGCGCCCCTTACCAGGTATTTACCCCTTTTTATAAAAAATGGAATTCTTATATGCATCTTTTTTTCCGGCCGTCGTCGCCCGTCACCGTGCGCGATTTGCAGACACGGCCGCTGCCGGACCGCGAAGCCTGGTCCGCCCGGTTTCCGCTTCCGCTGGACCCGGAAGCGGCAGGCACGGCGCCTGATCCCGCTCAGACTCTGAGCGGTTTTCTCGAAGGAGGTCTCCGCGCTTATGAAGCGCAAAGAGACCGGTACGCCTTCGAGACGACCAGCGGGATCAGCCGCCACCTGAACACCGGCGCGCTCTCCGTGCGCCGGGCGTATGAAGCCGCTCTCGGCAGCGAGTGGCACGAAGCCTGGACGCGCCAGCTGGCGTGGCGCGACTTCTACCTGTACCAGGCCGTCTATAATCCGGATTTCTTCGTCTACGAGAAGAAATTCGACTTCTCCGGCCTGGAGGACACACTCTTCGAGCGGTGGTGCCGGGGGCAGACCGGCATTCCGGTCGTGGATGCGGCCATGGCGGAGCTGAACGCCACGGGGCACATGCCGAACCGGCTGCGGATGGTGACGGCCATGTTCCTGACCAAGAACCTGCGCTGTCCCTTCACGCTGGGTGAACGGTATTTCCGGCGCAAGCTCGCCGATTACGACAACGTGCTCAACCGGGGCGGCTGGCTGTGGAGCGCTTCGCTCGGCTTCGACGCGTCTCCGTACTTCCGCGTCATGAATCCCGTCACCCAGTCGGAGACGCATGATCCGACGGGCATGTACATCCGGCGGTGGCTTCCCCAGCTCTCTCATCTGAGCGATAAGGAAATTCACAAGCCGCAGGCGGACGCGATTGTCGATCTGAAAAGCTCCCGTGCGGCAGCGATCGAGATTTACAAGCACATGCTGGCGGAGGCTAAACCTGATGCCGGTGCGGGTCCGGCCGGATTTTCTCCGGATGGCTCTCCCCCTGTTTAAAGCTCCGTTCTTCGGGTAAATAGAAGTACGAGGTGATAAACATGGAAAATCCAATGGTGAAATGCAGCATTGCCAACTGCGAATACTGGGAGCAGGGCAATAACTGCAGTGCGGAAGTTATTATGATCGAAGTAAACGCTCATTCGAACAAGCCACAACCGCAAGAACGGGACGGTCTGCCTTACGATTCCGGACATCAGGATTCCGCCGATGGCATCACCGACACCTGCTGTCAAACTTTCGAGGAACGTCATCATCACTAATTTCAATCAAACGTTTCATTAAAAAATGAAAATGCCGACAGCAGAGGAGCCGTAGAGCTCCCCTGCTGTCGGCTTACAAAAATAATCCCGCTGAGATCAGCGGGTGATTAAAGGCCGCGCAGGCTTCATCCTGCCCGGCTTTTTTTGTATGGACACGCTTCGTTTACTCTTGCAGGATGGTTCTATACGGAATCCCGTCCTTCTCCGCCTTACCAGCCGAGATCCAGTTTCTTTCCGGTCTCCACGAACGTTTTGATGGCGCTCAGCAGCATCCACCATGCGGGGTCCGCCTTCTCGTAGGAAGGGTGATTGTCGACCCACTCATCGTTGATCAGGGTTAATTTGGTGCAGCCGCCGACCGGCTCCAGCTTAATGGTTACCCGCGTTGTGATCTCCGCATGATTCGGATAATAGGAAGGTCCGGGATGTTCCGTATAACTCAGGATACGGTTCGGCTCGTATTCCAGCACTTCTCCGTAAATATGGACGGTCTGCTCGCCGTCATTGCCGGGTCCGATATACCGGATAGATTCACCGGGGACATAAGAAGAATCGATCACACAGTCGAAAAAGATTTTACGGGTTTTCTCCGGCGTTACGAAAACATCCCACACCTGCTCCGGGCTGCCGTCGATATAAAAATGATAAGTGAGATCCATTGAAAATTCCTCCCTAGCCTAGTGTCGGCGTCTTGTGATAGCTTGGCCGTTTTGCTACCATCAACTTTACAGGGCCACGGCGCAAAGCGATTGTAAAAAAGCGACATCTTCCCTGAGACTTCATCTGGAACGGAGGCGGCTCCGCATGAAACCCGAGGAGAACCCGGTCGTCGTCAACAAAGGCATTTTGAATTACGAAAAGGGCCGGCAAAAGTTCACCATTTCCCGAAGATTGCCCGCTCCGGAGCTGGCTTTTTTTATCCGGCATTACTGGCTGATTCATTGGGACTTGAGAGGACTTCCATCCCATACCCAGGAGGTGCTCCAGCCTCCATGCTTTAATCTGGTTTTCGAAAAAGACAACACGCGGATCTACGGGACGAATAAGGGGAAAATGTCGCAGCTTCTTGAGGGCAAAGGAGAAGTATTCGGCGTTTTGTTCCGGCCGGGCGGGTTTTATCCGTTTTATCGGCAGCCTGCTTCGGAGCTGGTCAACCGCAGCCTGCCCTTCCAGGAGGTTTTCGGCAGAAGCTGCCTTCCGCTGGAAGAGGCCCTTTTCTCCGAACCGGATGAAGAGGCAAAGGTCCGCTTCGTGGATGATTTTTTCATTAGAGAGCGGCCGCCGGCTGACGAACAAATCGAAATCGTCAATTCGGTGATCGATTATATTGCGGGACACAGGGAAATCAACCGGGTTGAGGACGTTGGAGCCAGGTTCGGCATCTCCGCAAGAACGATGCAGCGGATGTTCAGCCAGTATGTCGGCGTCAGCCCAAAATGGGTTATCAAGAGATACCGCTTGCAGGATGCCGCCGTATCGGCGGATGCGGGAGAATCGCCGGACTGGTCGAAGCTCGCGGTAGATCTGGGCTATTACGACCAGGCACATCTAATTAAAGATTTCAAAACGGTTATCGGCAAATCTCCGGAGGAGTACGTGCGCGGTAAACAAGGTTAGATCGGCAGAGCTGCATAAAAAAATGGAACGGCCCGCCGATTTAGCGCTTGGAAGCACTCTGCAATTCAGCGAGGCCGCTTTCTGAAAGTAGTCTTTAGTCCGCTTTCCGTAAAGACGGGATTTTAACGATCAGCCAGAAGGTAAAGGCGAGCAGAAGAAGAGCGCCGCCCATTACAATGTTCTGTATTTCCACACCAACGCTGAGAAGCAGTGAAGTCAAACCGTATGAAATAGGCGTAAGTCCCATGGAAGACATCGTCTGAATACTCATCACACGACCGATATAGGCATTGTCGGCATGATTCTGGATCACGGAAGTGGCGCAGATGTTCGAGATTCCCATCGAGATTCCCATACAAGCGGCGAACACGGCTCCGGTCCACAGTGTGCCGGCCATGCTCAGCGCGAGAAAGCTGAACGACAGGCCTAACTGGGCCAATACGCTAATCAAGCCTCTCCGGCGTTTCAAGTTGAGAATGCCCAGCACAATCGAGCTGACCAGCATTCCTCCAGCCAGGAAGGATTGCAGCATACTGAAATCGAGTGTCTCCCCGTGCAGAACGTGTTTGACGAAAACCGGGATGCCGATTGCAAAGGGACCGGTAAAAAACAGATTCAAAAACAGCGTCTTCAGCACAAACGCCTTCAATACGGGTGCTTGACGGACGTAGCCGATCCCTTCCTTGACGCTGGTCAGCATCGGAATCCGTTCCGCTTTCGTGTCCGGCGATGGGGATTTCCGCACGCGGACAAGCAGCGCGAATAGGGCGCCTAGCGCCAGCAGCACGGTAATCAGGCCGAAGATCCCTTCATACCGGAGAGCGACGATGACAAAACCGCTGATCATCGGCCCGAATATCGAGGCGGACTGATTCGTCGTCTGGATAATGGAGTTGGCCCTCGTCAGCTCCTCTTTGGAGACGATTGACGGGACGATCGAACCAGAAGCGGGCCAAAAGAACGCGTCCAGTATGCCGAACAGCAGCGCGAAAGCGGTCAGGGCTCCCAATCCGATTCCCCCGCCCTCCACCAGAACCAGAACCAGGGCGGCGAGCAGCGCCGATTTGGTTATCGTCGACACGAACATGATCTTCGACGGGCTGATCCGGTCCGCCAGCACGCCCCCGATCGCCATGAACAAGACGCGGGGCAGCGTCCCGATCAGATAAATAACGCCGAGGGAAGCCTCCATGTTCAAGACGTTCACCACGTACCAGGCTTCCGCGAAATAGAACATGTTCAGGGCGAGGCCGGAGAAAATCGTAGACAGCCACAGCATCGCGAATGCCCTTTCCCGGAAGAGCGAAGATGCCGGCCGGGGCATCCTCTCCGCTCGGATTCGGGCCTCCAAGCTACTCATCTTCCTTCTCCTCTTTGAAATACGGCTCGTCGATCTGGAACGCTACCGTCATCAGATAAAAAGTTTCCATCTCCTCTTCCGAAACCTCTTCTTCCGCCATCCGGTTCAGCTCCTGGATCAGCTCGTGATACTTCGCGACCCATTTCTTAAACTTTTCCTTCGGAATGTTCACCTCAGTCTGACTGGCTATGCGGTGCCACTTCCTGTGGTCTTCGGAATCCGTCAGGAAGGCGCTCTCCGGAGCCGCCAGGGCACGGCTCTTGGCCCGGTCCAGAGTGGATAGCGTCATCAGCCGGCGGCTCTCCCCGTATTCATTGTGAAAGGATAGCAGCTCCGTAGACGGAATAAAGCTTTTCGCCACGGCTTGATACAGCTTCTGGGTCATGTTCCCCTTGCGGTTTTCCTCCACCAGCCGAATCAAGCCGTTCTTCTCCAGATCCTGCAGGTGGTAGTGGATTTTCGAACGCGATTCCCCCATCTGCTGGGAAAGCTGCTGCCCCGACCGCGCCTCCTCCACCAGCAGGCACAGGATTTCGATTCGCAGCGGATCGCTCAAAGATTTCAACTGTTCGAGATTCGTTAATACCATAACGTCATTTTGTTTTTCCATACATGTCAGCTCCATTTTACTTGTCAGTTTTTATTGACAACAAGAACTTACCAAATAATCTTCTCTCCTGTCAAGGGGGATTCCGGAAAAAGAAAAGGCTGCATGGGATACTTTGCGTACCTCATGCAGCCTTTTAGAGAGAAGACCCCTCAAAACTCGGATCGGGATAATGCTGGCTCCCGAATTAATTTTTGTACAGCTTGCCGTGCCAGTTCATAAAATTGTTCACGACCACATTCAGAAACTCAATAGTAGGCTCGTGATGCAGGTTGCCGTCTTTATCGATTTTTTCATGGACAAGGCCTACGTACACTTCGTTACCGGGGAGCAGTACAGAGGAAATGCCGGGCGAGAACAAAATATCGCGCAGATTCTCCTGTGCCCGCACAGTGCCTAGAGTTCCCATCGAAGCGCCCATGATCCAGGATGGCTTGCCGATCATCACCCGGTCACCGCGCGACAGCCAGTCCAGGGCATTTTTCAGCACGCCGGGGATGGAGTAGTTATACTCGGGCGTAACCCAAAGCACGGCATCGGCGCCTGCAATTTTGCCGCGGAAATCCAGCACCGACTGGTCCGGATTCAGCTCGATATCTTCGTTGTAAAACGGCAGATCGTTTACGCGGACGATTTCCACGTCGAGCCGGTCTTTGAAGGTCTTCTGCACATACTCTGCAAGCTTCAGATTATATGAGTTTTTGCGGTTGCTTCCGATAACTGCTGCGATTTTCATAAGCGAACCCTCCGATATATAGTTTTAGTTGCTATATCAACTAAAAGATGAACAGGAGCGCAAGACGGGCTACCGCTTACGCACATTCTCGCGGACCTTTGTAAGAAGCCTCTTCAGCTCGGCCGTCTCTTCAGCCGTAAAGCCTGCTCTGAGATGCTGTTTCATATGGCTGCTGATCTCTTCCACGTTTGCTTTTAGCGCCCGTCCCTCATCGGTCAAATACACTTCAATCGAGCGGCGGTCGCCTGCGCTGGGAGTACGGCGTATAAAGCCTTTGTTCTCCAGACTGGCAAGCATTCGCGTAATGCCGGATTTGTCTTTGCTGAGGCGTTCCGCGATCTCGTTCTGCGACAAGCCCTCCTGCCTCATGAGAAGCGCGATCACCAGATGCTGTTCCGGAGCAAGCTGCATGGGAGCCAGCCGTTTCTTCAAGTAGCTGGTAATCTCCAAATCCGCCATATGGATCATCAAACCGATATGTTCTTCCATGTCCCGTTCCATTCGTTCACCCTGACCCTATTAGTTGATATATCAACAATTTCACTTTTATTATCTTAAAAACTTGGTGGAAAGTCAAGGGAAACGGGATTGTTGCAGACTGGTTTTGGATAAATTGGATTAGTCTAAACTAAACCTTGATAACCATGCAAAATTATCCCACGATGGTTCATGGGGGAACAGACAATCAGCATGCAATCTTTATATCCCCACATGACCTGAAGGAGTGATGTTGTTTGAATAGGAACAAAAATACAAAGAGCCTCCGCAGCGATGAGGATATGGAGGACCCTGACTCATCGGAGCTGGCCGTTGAGCTTAAAGAGAAGCTCACAGGGGCATGCGATCGGACAGGTGAACGTTACCGAACAACCGTCGAACTCAAGCCTGTTGATGAGAATAACTGGTATGACTGCACCGAGCTTGTAGTTACGGACGAGCAGAAGAACGTATTTCCCGTTCCGGTTGTGTATTGGCTTGCAGAGTCGGCTTATTGCGGCTTCACTCCTCTTGCCATGTACAATGGCGAACAGTTAATCGGATTTGCGGTCTACGCCGTCGATCCTGACGATGGGAGCTACTGGATCATGGCCTATATGATCGATCATAAGTTCCAGCATAAAGGCTTGGGGCGATCCGGCATGAAGGAACTGGTACGTTACATCCACGAAAAGCACGGCTGCGACAAAATCGTACTCGGGCATCGGGCCGAAAACGAACGGGCGTCCCATTTATATGCTTCATTAGGTTTTGAAGAAGTAGACCGGGACGGCATCGAAATTATACGGGAATTGACCCTTTCGAAACCATGATGATTAACGTTCGGGACTTAAAAGAGCCGCAAGATTTGCGGCTCCTTTCCATTTCCCCCGAGACCCGGCAGGCTACCGTTTATCGGATTGCTTAATTTCTTCGGAAGTAACGGTTGCGCCAGCAATACAACACCTCGAAAATCGCGAATACGCCAACTACCGCAGCAACCAAAAGAATTACCGAGATACCGAAAACGGTCATCGTCCCCGTAGTTCCTTTATCCTCCAGCAGAAGCACACTGCCGGCGACCCAAAGAATGTCGATCACGGCAATGACAAGCACCGCCGATGGAGGAACCATACTTCTGGATACGGTCCAAACGAGAAATGCGACAAACAAGAGTAGAAAAACCGCGGTTTCGACCAAGGCGGTTCTACTTTCTAGTCCCGTCCATTCGGCGACATACCCGGGAAAGGCCAATAACAGCAGCCCGAATATTCCGGACGAAACGGCATTCGTCAGCAAAACTTTACGGATGAGAGTTTCTCCTGTCGGCGTTATTGCTTCATTTGGTTTCATCTTGCACACCTCTTTCTTTCGGGGCGATTATTGATCGGCTTGTACGGCTTTCACAAGTGAAGAAATGATTCCCAAGTGCACGGCTTCGTGGATAAAAGCGAAGTTAAACAACTCGCCTGCCGTCTCGAACCTCAGCGGCCCCATTTCAAACGGCGCGCTCAAAGGTGCATTCAACGACTCGATGTCTAGATTGGACAAATCGTCAAGCTGCGCGGATAAAAATTGAATCAGCTCCGACTTCGACGGAGGCGTGACGGTCCAGTCCGACGGCTTCGTTCCGGTCATAAATAAGCCGGCATAGCTTTGCGGCAGCTTCGTATTTAACGCCGGACCTGCGGAGAGAAACCAATTCAGCATGGTAACGATATGGCCGGCGTTCCAACGAACCGTATTATTGAATCCTGCGGGCGTAATATCGTAAATTTCTTCCGGAATCGCTTGAATGGATCCGACAACCAATTGATGAGCCGTTTTTGCGGTTTGGATGCTTGCTTGTGACATTGTACATTCCTCCTAATGGTTGGGTTGTGCCTGACAACACCGAGATTAGCCTACAAACGACTGCCAGAACCATGCTTTTCACTGCCGTTTGGTGCCAATCTTGCCTATTTTCGTTCAAAAAAAAGGCGGCCGCTTCCCTGGGTATTCCCAAGGAAACAACCGCCATCCATGTCATTCATTTTTATTCCGCCTTAATAAGGCATTCTTCTCCTTTAGACTTGTCGCAATAAGACGCGCGCCGGCGTTCTGCCAATTATAGCAGGTGCGCTCGGGCACACAGGTACGGAACCACTCCAAAGCTTCTTTGGAAGGAGCATCCAGTTGATTGTTCGAATAACGCACGCTATACGGCTTAATGCCGGCGACGTAAGGAAAGTACAAAGCATTATAAAATTTCCATTCGTCCGTCGTGCCAAACGCTTCATCCGGGCGCGGCTTCATTTGCAATATACTTTCGATAAGCAAAGACTTAAGCTCGTTAGCACGTTCCACTACACCATCCGCCGCCCCGGATTTCCGAAGCCGCTCGTCAATTAGCGCCAATTGCGCCAGCGGACTTGCCGCCAATCGCTCCAAGTTCCCCAAGTTACTAGTCGCTCGCCGGATATGACGGTAGAACTCCTCATTGTCCATCTCCTCCGGATTCGCATCGTCATCAATACGGACCTGAACGCTTTCGACCAGACGCAGTTTGGTGCGTTCCGTGCGCAGCTTCGGGAACGTCATTAGAGCAATGTTGTCGAGTAAAGCCCGAATCGGATATACAAACACTTGGAATGCAATGGAAACCATTATGCTGACCATCAATAACAACAGCGTCGCAAAATCGAATCCCGTCCCCGTTCCGAGTATAATTACAAGGGCGACCTGACCGGAAAAAATGAGTGTAAAAAAGACGGAATAATCGAGAGACCGGAACAAATCCGGCAGCCAGGATTCCCCCTGCTCCCTGATCTCCTTGACTATCGTATATGCGCCAAACAGCAGCATTCCGGCACTGTTGGCCACAAGCGTCCACTTATTCCATACAACCTCAGGAAAAAACAAATTCAAAACCGTCATACAGGCAAATACAAAAAGCGGCACATAATTAAAGACATAGAAGGGAAAAGGCCGTTTAGTCCCACCGGACACCGCCCCCCATATGGAAAGCACCGTTACCAGGATAAAAAACACACATACTGCTGCTTTGCTGGAAACGAAGTATATGTCCGGATTAGCAGCGAAGGCCAGCCAAATCACGATGCCTACTGTCAACCCCGTCAGAACATACCTCCATAGCTGCCATAATACGTTTCGTTCACCCTCCTCTCGGGAGACAGTAGATAGAACGGCACCTTGCCACAATACCAAGGGCAGATAAAAGCAGATGTCCCGTACCGTGCTTAGCGGCGGCGCCATAAACGGGTCCCCTTGGCTATAGGGCATCAGTAAAGTCACCCCGAAACCAAGCGAGCAAACAATTACGCCGAGACCGGCCAGCAATAGCCGAATGTTTCTTACATCGCGATTAACCATGTATAAGCCGAACCAAAACAAGAGTCCGAAGTAGCTGAGCTGCACAATGATCAAGACGATCGTTCTCCTTTACCTGAGAGCCATCTTCAGTAAGATAAAGCAAAAAACCCACCCTATAGGTAGCCGCCGAAGGTGAGTTGGGTTCCAGTCATTATCTTGAAGGAATATCCCATCCAAAAACCGATTATGTAAGCTGAATGTCCGCGTACTCGTTTTTTCTAACGTAATTTTAACATGGAGGGCTCTCATTCAACAATAAGCGATGCCTGCAATGCCAAAGGAATGAAAATGCTGCTGACAGCACCCTAAGGGATGGATGGGTTGTGAGTGTATTTGCCTCAAATCAAAGCAGATTAAAGAATTGCCCACTCTTTCTCTGCTTGCCCAGAATATATTACAGATATCAATCAATAGGAGTTGATATTTTGGTACGTATTCTCGATAAAGCTGCCGTTCAGCCGCGCCGCAGATTCAACTTAGCAAACTCATTTATTATCCGACGTTCACCAGCAAGATCTCGTCTTGCAACAATCACAATCCTTATTCCAAGGAATTCTCAACCTAATCGGGTAGATTTGGTAGCAACCGTCGGTGTTCGAGGTGTCACTGGCATTGCCCAAATATTATTTAGAATCTTCCGCGATGGGAAAGAGATTTTCAACACACAGCAAGGTATCGAATCTGCTGGTTCTGAGCAAAATTATGCGGTTACGTTCCAGGCGGAAGATAGAAATGTAAGAACGGGCACCCATGTTTATACAGTCACAGCAGAAAACCTTACTGCAAATACAAGAGCAGATGTTGTCGGGCCTATATCGTTCAGCGGGCTTGCCGTTAAAACGAGAACATAACAACCCATTTGCATTTTTCAGCACCTGAATAGAGAGACCTGCAGATGTCTCGATTCGGGGAATGGTGTAGATGACAAAGTAAAAGCAGCTCGTTCCTTATCAGAGGATGGGCTGCTTTGTTCTAGTACGGAAGAGACGGCAACTTAAGCCTGCACGGCACTGCTGATCGAATCGAACGGGTCACGCTTGCCCATGCGGAAACCGGGGCGTCGGATGAAGTCGAAGTGGATGAAGTCGTCGTAAGTCACGGATATGATCGTGATTTCGGAAACCTCGTGAAATGGGGACTGGAGCGTGAAGACTACGGAATCACCGTCGACGCGAAAATGCGGACGAGCCAGTCGGGCATCTTCGGCGCGGGTGACTTCATCACCTACGGCAGCGGCCAGGCACCGAACGAATCCTCTTCGATCAGCAGCCTGGCTTATTGTTTTAACAAGGACTTTCGACAGGAAGCAACGATGTTTAGCCTTCTCGCAAAAGGGATTGAGGGGTTGTGGCATAAAACTTGCATGCATATCCTTAATTGTTGGGTCTGTTTGAAGCCCACTCCGTCGCTCTTGCCATTAATTCGCTAACAAATGATTCCTTGCCTTCTTGATACTTATATGTGTTGTCCGGAAACTTTTCAGCCAGGCTTATTTTCAATTCACCGTATTTTTTAGCTTCTTCAGGATGGGCGAGTAAGTATCCTTTGAAATCCAAATGCTTTTTAATGTTTATATTGTCGGCAGCATAGGTATGTACGTGATGGGTTCTATTATAGCCACCCTTTGTAAAATATCTTCTTCCTTCGATCCCTTGCTCCCCTCGGGTGGCATACCCCAGTTTGACCATTCCATCAACGTGTGAGTCGACTATATTAATATCCCCTACAACAACTAATAGGTCTATAATCGGTTTCGCATAACCAATATAGGGAACCGATGTACTTCCAATGTGATAAATATCAAGAATGTTATCACCAAAAATCCGTCTTATTTCCTTTGCTTCTACTGAATACATCTTATCCCATTCCTCAGTCCAAGCAGATATTATCGTTTTTCGCATAAATTCTCCTTTGGATTTTTGAAGGGTTCCGAAACAAAAAAATGGGGGTTCCGATCAGCGCGGCGGGGATGCCTCGGAGGATATGCCAGCACTTTCGTGTGCAATAATCTCCCTTGGCTACGCTTGAGAGCAATTCAAGAGTAAGAAGCCCGGTTGTTTGCAAGCCATCACAGTTGAACTATCGTTCCGTTAGTTCAATAATGATTTGGTTTTCAGCAGACTTTCCGTTTCCTGAATAAGATCGTGCATAATGCTGAACGCCTTCTTTAAACAATCTTGATCTTCTGTGATTAAGCCGTAGAGTTCATTTATTCTATGGGAATATTCGTTTGGTATTATGTCTAATGAATCGGCGATAGCGGTAGCTCCCTTCTCGTTCATCAAGTAGGTTTCATTAATTGCAAACAAAACCTGATTTAAGCAAGATACCGACCTGAAACAACATCCGGCGATATAGGATAAATCTTTTTTGTAGATACCTTTATATCCATTATCGAGAGAGAAGGCTGCCTCCCAAAAAAATTTTTGAATGATTGCTTTTTGAAAAGCGGGTGGAAATGGAATTGTTCTATTCTTCAGCTTTCCTACTACTCCAGAAGGGTCCCATAACACTTTGCATAACGCTATTTCCGCAAAATAAATCGAGTTGACAAATCCATGAGGATGTCCTGGCTGGTAATCAATTGTAATATCTCCCCTAACACACTGTTCAATCACTTGTGACACTTTATTTTGATCGCGGAATAAAAAATCGACTGGAATTTGATTAACTTTCAACCAGCCACCGCCATTAATCCATGGTCCCCATTCACCAATTTCTGTCACCAAGTTATCTCTACGGTCGTCATCCAGTGCAGCAGCAACCCGACGGAGCCCGGAAATGTCCAGTCCTTTATCGGAATCGTAGTAGATACCAATATCAATATCAGAGTTGGGGCTTTCAGCCCCCCTGGCTCTTGAACCGCCTAGAACCAGAGTACTTACCCCGTCGATTTGTTTTAAGCTGTCCACTATATTCGAAATTGTGTCTTGTACATTCATACTTCCCGCACCAATCCTAATTTTCATTATGTTCAATTATAGTCAATACAGTTCAAACAGTATGGTTTGAGCCAAGGCGAGGTATACTCCTGTGGCTGAGTCAAGCCGAACGGATCGCCAACAAAAGGCCAAGTGAAGCAAAGCGATGAACCGAAGGGATGGATAGGTTGTGGTTCGGTCAAGACTCAGCTGTTTGCAGACTGTTGATGAACGTTTGCAGCTTCAAGGAACGAAAACAACTGTCGATTCATTTCATCGGCACCTGTTCCAAGCCAAATCAAGTGTCCCCATAAGTCAAGCTCGCAAAGTCGGGAGTTCGGTATTAATCGACTAGCATGCCGAGCATGATCCACACTGACGGATGCATCATGAATACTATGCATAATTAGAGTAGGGCACTTGATGGCAGCAAGTGCTGAAGTCGCATCTTTACCCGTATGAACCAAATCTATCAGAAAGCCGTGTCCTGACCGCTGTTGAGCTATAATGCTTTTAAATTTCCTGCGATCGGCATCATTGATTTGCGGTAATACCTTCTCCTTGGGCAGTTTGCTAAAAGAGGGAATCATATTGCTCAACAGAAAGGACGGAAATAGCTTATTCAAAAGTCGAATCATGGCCCAAACGTATTTTTCTATAGGAGGCCGAAACAAGAATTGAGCAAATTTATACAGCTTGTCGTCTGGACTTAACCAGCATTGGGTTACGGCGGATTGCAAGACAAGGCTTCTTACTCGATTTGGAAATCTGGATGCCAAATGAATTCCGCTCGGGCCTCCGGCGGACATAGCAATAACATGGACCTGGGGAATTTGCAACTCATCAAGCAACTCGATATATGAATCACATGCGACAATAAGCGATTCTCCAAGTTCCTTGGATGTTCTGCCGTAACCCGGCCTCGAAGGAGTAATGACAGAGAAGTGACGAGCCGCGAGTTCGTTTCTGCCTAATTCTCCATAGCAACTCGAATGGCCCCCGTGCAGAACCAAAACCGGTTCTCCTTGGCCGACAATGCTGTACTCTAAGATAAATCCGTCTTTTGTCTGGTGTTGACGAATAGACTTATTCATTTACACCCTCCATAAATAAACTTAAATTCGTTATTGAAGCAAAAAATCGTAATCGTTTTTAAAGAATGGCTTGCAGACCTTGAAACCAAACCAGCAAATATTGGCGAACCATTCTTTTGCAATCTTCGGTTCCTTCATGGAGCCTAATAATCTCAAAATATCCTTGTAGAAATGCGACAGAAACAGGCCACGCGACTTGCGGCTTCAAGCCCTCCCCGCCCTTATTGCTGTAATCCGTTAAATGTACAGCTACATTATCCGCCATCATTTGGTGAAATTTCTGAACGGCGTTTTCGTTCCGGGTGCCTCTAGCACCATCGATTAAAATCAAGAGTGGTGTACGGTATTCAACGACGATATTCGTTAAAGCTTCAACGATAAGTTCAAAGATATTCCTTTGACCGTGTGGTTGAGCATGATGATTCTTTATCAGCGTTTCCAGCTCATGGTACACCGGCGATATAACGGAATCAAACAAGTCTTCTTTATCCGTATAATATCTGTACAAGTTCCCAACGGAGATACCTGTCTGGGCCGCAATTCTTTTCATGGATGCCCCCGCATATCCGAATTGAGCAAACTCAACTTGAGCACTCTTGATAACCGCTTGCCTCAATTCCTCTTTCAAAACCTGAACCATAAATGAACCTCCGTTCACTATTGATTGTAGAAAAAAATTTCCATAAACGCAAGTTGTTTGTTTAAAGCATACCCGCAACTGCCTTTTTCGACTTTATGTTTGCAAACTGTCGAATGGAAAGGGCCGCAACAGCCCGCCCTTCGGCAGTCTGTCACAGCCCTCTCAACCCGCAGCCGCGATAACCTACGGCCTATTCCTCGCCACCCGCCGCCATCGGATTCCCCGCGTAGGAAACCCAATCGCTCCAGCTGTCCTCCTATGTTATGACGTCGGATTATTATGACGCCTATGCTACAATAAGGTGACAAAGGGGGCGTCATTATTGAGTAAACAAAAAATCGTGATTATTGGCGCAGGAATTGTAGGGGCGTCCGTGGCCTATCATCTGGCCAAACGAAATCAAGATGTAACCGTTATTGAACGACACCCCGCCGCGGCGCGTGGAGTCACGGAAAAATCGTTTGCCTGGATACATACGACGCATAGGGTGGCTCCCGAATACTGGCATTTGTACGATGCGGCTTGTGAAGAATATCATGCGCTTCAGCAAGATTTGTCCGAACTGCACATTCATTGGCACGGGGCGCTGACTTGGGACAATCCGTCCCTAAGGGAGCAACTCCGTTTTCAAAAATTAAACCGGGAGCAGCTTGAGGCATTGGAACCGAATCTGAAGGAATATCCGGATGAAGCGATGTTTGTCAGCGAAGAAGGGGCGGTGGACCCGATAGGGTTAACGGATCTGTTGTTGAGCAAAGCGCGGGAGTACGGAGCAAAGGTTCAGTTCGGTACCAACGTTACACAGCTGCAGCAAGAAGATTCCTGCCTGGTCGGCGTCCACACGTCCAAGGGTTTTCTGGAGTCGGATGTCGTGGTATTGGCCGCAGGTACAGGCATACCCGAACTTTGCAACCCGTTAGGTTGTCCCGTGCCGGTAACGCCGTCGCCTTCCATTCTGATTCGGATGAAAACTGAGAATAAGCTGATACGCACATTAATCTCAAATGCGCAATTTGAAGCGCGTCAACTGACGGATCAAACGCTGCTGGCTGCGGAAGATTATATCGACGAGTCGGAAGAAAACGGGCCAGAGGCGGTCGGCAAGCGAGCGTTCGAGACGTTGCGTCGCAGTCTAAAGGGCGGAAATCAATTGGAACTGGAAAGCATCCGGGTCGGGATGAGACCAATGCCTGAAGACGGCTATCCGATCGTGGGCTTCCATGATCACATAAAGGGACTTTATCTGACAGTGATGCATTCTGCAATTACGCTTGCGCCGCTGATTGCACGTCTGGCTGCAAGTGAAATAATCAATCGGGAATCAAGAAGCGAATTAGTCCCTTGTCGACTCTCCCGTTTTAAGGACCACACGAGGGATGACCCCGCTGTTTCTCGCGCGTGAGGTTGTGAATCAAGTGGAATCGCATGCACGTGCAAATTGACCTCGATACTCCCGGACACAAAGCAAAGGAGTACATCGTCACATGAGCGACGACGTACTCCGTGTTACAACCTGTATAACTGCTTACGCCTTTTCCTTTTCCTCTTCCCCCACCGCAACTGGATTTTCCTCATAACTAATCCAGTCGCTCCAGCTTCCCGCGTACAGCTTCACGCCCGGGATGCCGGCTTCCTCCAGCGCGAGCACGTTCGGGCAGGCGGTGACGCCGGAGCCGCAGTACACGATCAGCTCTTCCGCGTTCTCCAGCCCGCGGAATCTCTCCTTCTGCTCCTCGGCGCTCCGCCAGGAGCCTTCCGCGTCGAGCGCGTCCTTCCAGAAGCGGTTACGCGCGCCCGGGATGTGTCCCGCCACCGGATCGATCGCTTCCTGCTCGCCGCGGTAGCGGGCTCCCTCGCGCGAATCGATCAGGACGGTGCCTTTCTCGCCGAGCTTCGCCTTCACCTCGTCCATGCTCGCCAGCATGTGCCGCTGAACCTTCGGCGAGAAGGTCGCCGGGCTTGCTTGCGGAGCCTCGGCCGTTACCGGGTAACCGGCCGCCTTCCACTGCGAATAGCCGCGGTCAAGCACGTAAACGCGCTCATGACCGAGAAAGCGCAGCATCCACCACAGCCTCGCTGCCATCGCTCCGCCCTGGTCGTCATAAGCCACGACCGTCTTGGAGGCGTTGACTCCGATCGCGCTCGCGCGCATGGAGAAAGCGCCCAGGTCCGGCAAAGGATGGCGGCCGCCGTGCTCCCGCTTCTCGCCGGACATGTCTTCCTCCAGATCCACGTAGAAAGCACCGGGGATATGGTCGATGCTGTAGTCCTGGCGGCCGCTCCACGGCTCACCCAGCGCAAACCGACAGTCCGCGATCAGAAGATCGGGGTCCTGCAAGTGTTCGTAAAGCCATTCCAAACTGACAATATTCCGCATCCGAATCAATGTCCTCCCCGCCCTAGCAGGCTGCATAATGAGTTTAAAACCGCATGGCGGAGCGGGAAGAACGGGCCCCTCTCCGGCAGAACCGCAGCCGTTCCGGTTATGGAACCGGCCGACAGCTTAATCTCCTACGCCGATGACAGGCTTGATGGAGTAAGGGTACCATTCTTCGCGTTCTCCGCCCATTTTCTCATAAAACTTCTGGGCATTCTCATTGGCCTTAGACGTTTCCCAAAGCATGGCCACATAGCCATTATAAGCGGCATACTGGTTGCATGCACGGAACAATTTGGTACCGACGCCCTGAATCCGGCATTTCTCCGTCACGAAAAGATCGTTCATAATGACGACTTTGCCCGTGCGTAACGTACTATATGTAAAATATAAGGTGGCGAAACCGACTAACTCCCCGTCGTACACGGCGACGAACTGCGTACCTGCTTTCTTTTCCATCAGGACATCCAACAGGTTCTCCAACTTTTCTTCTTCCGGACGCGGATATTGATAAAAATCATAAATATAAGTATTCATCAACCCGCGGAGAGCATCACGGTCGTTCAGCTCCGCCTCGCGTATTTCAACACGGCTCATACACAGCCTCCTCTTCTAATCCTTAGTATTCCTTAATTTCCCATTCCTGTCACTTGATTTTTATCGACAAAAAATGTGGGATTTCTTTTTGCCCTTATAGACAAGGTATTTTATAATAGAGATAATAAACGGGGGTAACTATAAGTTTACCATATGGAGCCCCATAAGAAAAATACCTATAGCGGTATATGATTTAGTTCTAAAATATTTTTTAGAATCTTATGCCCGGTAAAGGAGATGGATCATGCCCGATCAGGGTTATCTTGAGATGGAAAAGTCCTTCAGACAACTCTTGAGGAAAATGTCCAATGAATGGACGAAGTACGTCGATCGCTCTTTTTCCAAATCGCAGTTTCTTATTCTGGAAACGCTGGTTAAAGAAGGACCCCAGAAAGTATCGAGCCTGGCGGAAGCGTTGTTTATTACGGCGGGAGCTATCACGGGAATGTCGGACAAACTGATTGCCGGGGGTTATGCGGAACGGATACGGACGGAAGAAGATCGTCGTGTCGTGTTCCTGGCTGTTACTGAGAAAGGCCGCGAGATGGTAAAAGTGATGAGTGAGTATCGGCTCGGCATTATCAGGCGAATGATGCAGGGCTTAACCGACGAAGACATGACCCATATGTCGCGGATTTTCGCTCACATGATCGACAACCTCGATAAAGGAGAAGAAGCGGCAGACTAGCTTGCCGATAGCTGTCTCTCCTGCGCAAGCGGTTCCGCATCCGAATATTTTACAAAGAATAACGGCCTATTCCTTTATGAAAATTACCGGGGATAAGGGGCCGTTTTTACTTTTCAGCGGATGATTCCGAAATTCTCCCTCCCTCACCACAGCATTCGTTCCATGCGGCTGTTCTTAGTCTGTATAAGGTTAACTTCAAGCCTGTTCTAATACAGAATTCTGTTCTATAATAGAGCCAATCCTATTTTAACCAAAGGCGGACAAAACATGACTCTTGCAACCTCATGGCGCGTGCGCCCTTTTACCGAAACCGATGGAAAAGCCATCTGCGCCTGGTCCTATCCCGCCCCCTACAGCGTGTACAATTGGCCTTCCTGGGAAGAGCTTTCAGCGAGAGCGGAAGAATTCGCCGATCCCGATATCCGTGAGAAGCAGTATGCGGCCATTGTCGACGAGCGGGACGAGCTGTGCGGGTTTGCGCAATTTTTCCCTCTGACGGGCGTGACCCGCCTAGGACTCGGAATCCGTCCCGATCTGTGCGGGCAGGGACTCGGACCCTCGTACGTGGAATGCCTGGTTGCCGAAGCGCGCAGACGGAATCCCGGCAACGAAATTGACCTGGAAGTACTCGTACGCAACGAGCGGGCCATTAAAGCTTACATCCGGGCGGGGTTTGTCGTCACGGATACGTACGAACGGATGACACCGACCGGCATGGCCATGATGCACTGTATGGTTCACAGAGCGGAGCCCGCGTAAGCTTACCCGGCTGCGCCTCCGACCATCTCCTCGGCAGACTTTCTTTCGGCACGGGCCTGCGCCGTCTTATTGTGATAGCGTTTACAATTAAGAGTGCCATCGTCGCCTTACACGAATGTAGAAACCGTACATCCTGTAACGATCTGCAATCGTTGTCCGGCAAGGGAAGGGAGGATACAGCCCCTTCCCTTTTCTGCTTTCTAACGAGCACCGGTTTCCAAAAGTCCGCAAGACGCACTAAACGCCCCTCTTCAGCCGGGAATCCGGAACCCAGGCGTCTTTCTCGTACCCTCGCACTTCCCAGTACCCGATATGCTCGTCGCGGATCAGCTCGATGCTCTGAAGCCACTTGACCGATTTGTAGGCGTACATACTCGGGACGATAAGGCGGACAGGCCCTCCAAGCTGCTGCGGGATGGGTTTGCCGTCCATGAGCAGCGCGACGAGCACCTCATCCATACGGGCCTGCTCCAGGCTGAGACAGTCGGTATAAACCCCGTCCCCGGAGATGAACTTCACGAACCCGGCTCCGAGCTGTACCCCTGCCCGTCCGAGCAGCTCGGACAGCCGGATTCCCTCCCAGGTCACGCTGTTCACCGACCAGCCGGTCACGCAGTGAAAGTCGCTGACCTGGACGAGGCGTTCCACCTGCTGCAGCTCCTCCCAGGTGAATCGGAGCGGCTTGTCGACCATTCCCGACACACTGAACGCCCAGTTGTCGGAGGAGAACGCAGGGATTTCCGTTACCGTGTAAATCCGGAAATCCCCCTTCGCTCCGCCGCCGATAGGAGGCGACGATTCCGCCAGCGGCACGGGGGCCGGAAGCATGCGGTTCGCATCTGCGCGCACCGCCTCTTCCAGCCCTCCCCCGCCGAAGAGATTGCCGCGGGCCCACCTGACGAACGATGGGCCGATCACGACCGCGAGCGCCGCCGCCGCGCCCAGCTTCAGGAAGGCGCCCCGTGTCATGCGCCTTCCCAGCGACTCGCTCCACGCGCTCGCCTGAGTCGCCGCCCCGCCGGCATCCCGCGTCTCGTCGCGGAAGACGGCGCCCGTATCCGCGCGCAGGATAGGCTGCGGCGCATCCGCCTGCGGACGTGCGGCTTCGGCTGCCCGTGCAGGCGGACTCGGCGCGGATGCGGAGGCTGGCCGCTCCGCGCTGCGCTTCTTCACCCAGCGGCTGCGGGTGACGGAGTGATAGAGCAAATACGGCACGCCCACCCACGTAAAACCATCGTGGATGAACAGGGCCGTATTGCTCCACACCGGCGGCAGGCTGCGGAACTGCCACAGGATGACGCCGCTGACGATCCACCCGGCCGTAAACACAAGCACGCCGGCGAGATTGCCCTGCTGCCCGGCTTTCCTGCGCTTGCGCAGCTGCCCCAGATGCTTGGGCAGCAGCGGCACGTACAGCGCCAGCAGGAGGATGGAGAAGACGCCGAGCCAGATGTGCCCCTGCTTCAGCACCACACGCAAAGCTCCGAGGTCGCCGCGGATCCAGCCGATGCTGAGCACGATGCCGGTCAGGGCCAGAACAAGCGTGACCCAGGCATTCCAGGCGTGCAGCCGGTTCAGCTTCTTGCCGAACCCGGCCGACAGCCAGTTGTTCTTACGTTCCATACCGGCCTACTCCTCCCGCTTCATCGTTAACGTGATTAACGTTTTTTCATGTGAATGGTTTTTCTTCTATTTTAACAAACGGCCATGCCCTCCCACAAAAAGAGACCGCAAGACAGCGGTCCTCTATCTATCCTCCGGCCGGAGCCGGAAGCTAAGCTACGGGAAGCACACCATCGTATTGTACCGCGGAAGTAAAATCAAGGTCTGTGAGACCGCCCGCATCATGCGTGCTGAGCTGCATCGTTACCCGTCTGTCGTCCACTTTGATAAAGGGATGATGCTTTAGAGACTCTGCCACATCGGCCACCCGGCGGACAAAATCAATGGCCGTTTTGAAATCACGACATTCATAGGTCTTCTCGATTGTACGTTCGTCCCGCAAATTCCAGCCGTTCAATCCGGCCAGCTTCACGGCCACCTGATCGTACGAAAGCTTGTTTGCAGCAGCCATTGTGTTCCCTCCTTTCCCCTCTAAGCAGAAATACCCTCCAGGAATGGGATTCGAATCTCGATTTGTACACCTTTTCCACGCTCGGTATCCATATAGAACTCACCGTTCATCAGCAGCACCCTTCCCTGCATCTGATCGAGCCCGATGCCCGCTCCCGAAATAATCCGGTTCTTGCGGTTCATCTCTTTTACCTGGCGATCGAACCCGATACCGTCATCCTCATAAAACAGACTGATGCTGCTGTTCTCCTCCACCAGGCGGATCGTGACATGCTCGGCCTGCGAGTGCTTCTTCGCATTATTTAGCAGCTCTTGAATTACCCGGAACAGGTGCTTCTTCCTTTCGACCTCAAGCAGCTCGATCTGCGCCGTACAGTCGGCGATAAAATTAACCTGAAATTCGCTGTAGGAACTCTCCACATCGACCAGTTTGCGGATACTGCCGACCAGCCCCGTCTTTTGCAGCACATAAGGATTCAATTCGAAGCAGCTCTGCCGTAAGTTTTCATTAATCAAATCGATATGCGTCAGAATCCCCGTCAGCTGCCCGTACTCGTCCGTCATCTTGGGGAAACGCTGAAGAATCGGGTACAGCCTTCTTTTGAGCAGAAAAAGATCCTGCATCGTCGTATCGTGCAAGTCCATCGCAATGCGGATGCGTTCCTTCTCCTGAATGTCGTACATCGTTTTGCGGAGCCACACAAATTCCGGCGTTGCCTCTTCGTTCGGGATATTAGCCATCAGCTCGTACATTTTCAGCGTCAGCTTGCGGATGAGGTATACGTTCTCCAGGCTTGCAGACAAGTAGGTCACGATTAAATTGATCCAGTGCCGGTCCTCTTGGCCGAGATGCGTGTTGGACTTTTTGCCCGTTACAACCAGGAAACTTCGATACTCTTCGTGCCGGTTGATCTCAAAAGCCGTATACTTGTCCCCTTTGTAGACTCCATTTTCCATAGAGGTTTTAACATCTTCTTCATCAATGTCACCCGCCGTGATCACTTGGATGCCGTCTTTTTCTACAAATACGATGGCTCCGCCGTGGATTTCGAGGGTATTGACAATATCGTTGAGGATGATTTCCTTAAGTGCGTTAAAATTAGTGATCGTTCCAAGAGCTTTGGAAATTTTCTTAAGGGACAGCTGTAAAAAGTACTTGCGAGGAAACATGAATTTTTCAAGATTAATTGAAAAATATTCTATGAAGTAGGCAAAGACGGAGAAAATTGATAAAGCAAGAATAAAAATATAAGTAATTTCAATCCATGAAATATTTCTGTGAAAAATGAAACTGATGAAAAAAACAATTAAAAGGCTCGGTGGCACAGAGATAAGCGCAACAAACAGCACACGCCGCATATACAGGTCAAGATCATAAAGCTTTTTAGATAAAATAAGATAGGCGAAAGTAACTGGAAAAATAAAAATAAACCAACTGGTGTAAAAAGAGTGCACCAGTTCTCTTTTCATAAACATTGCGGGGAAAAAGGAAAGCAAAGCAAATGGAGCGAAGCTAACGAATAAAGAATACCAGATTGTTCTAAGTAAAGAACTAAGCTCTCTATTTCTTCTGACTTGTTTGTGTACACGGCTTAAATACCAGAAGTTATTGAACAAACAAAATAAAAAAAACGGTATAACGGTTAAATTAAATGACATATATATATTATAGGACAGTGACTCTATAAAGAACGAACTTCTTATTACAGTCCCACCGATCACTAAACCATACCAAATTTTCAGCGCATTTTCAGAAGAAATATTAACCCCTTTCTGTTTAAAGAAAATCATCAAAAAGTGGAGGAAGAAACAAGGAATTAATAGTATGAACGTACATATTAAAATTTTGCCGGTAATATCCCCCCGATTTGAAGCCCCGAGAGTCATAAAGGTTGCGCCTATTGCAAAAAAGACCAAAGCCAAGTAAATCGCTGATCGCTCTTGATTACTCCCCTTACCCTTGAAATAAATAAAACCAGCGAGAGCGAAGCAAATAATCTCAAAGAATAAGGCAATTAAATCATGAATTTGGATATTAGCTTCATCTTTAAAGTAGACTTCATTGGATTCATTGTCCCTTAGGTATGTAATGGAATGGGCTTTCTCCACATTCCTCCATAACTTAAACTCTCTATGTTCAGATAATTCCTCATCATTAACTTTTTGAATCTTATCACCCGTTTGCAAACCATACTGCTTGCCTACCCCCAATTCATCAAAAGAATCAATAACCCAATCTCCGTTATTATTTTTGTCTATATAAATCCCTAAATAGGGATGAGTGTAAACTAAATTTAAAAAATGAGTCTGTAAGCCCACTAAATATAAAATACATATAAAAAAGATTAATTTTCTCCTCACCAATATACTTCACTCCTACTAAATGCTATAATAATTATTAATTTTTAACAATAAAGGAGGTTTTTTGTATGAATAATGAACTTATCTTGTGGTCACCCGAATTGAAGCGGGAAATAAGAAGCGAAAAATTAAAAAATAGGGTCTCCAGTACTAATGAAACCGTTCAAAAAATCATTAAAGAACAGACTGAAAAAATTGGAGTACGCAGAATCTCCTGGTTCTAGTATAATTTTACCTTTTATGAATAATCATGTATATGTTTTTTTTGATGAATCCAAACGGCTGTTTTTCAATTTAAAATTCTCCTCTGTTTCATTGCCCTCGCCAAGAAACCGCCTTTCTTGAAGGCGGTTACAAAAACATTCGAAACAGGCGCAAAAGTAGTGAAGTATATTCAAAAGTCCGCTCTTGAGCGGACTTTTTCTCTTACCCACGAAAAAAAAGCATTCTTCAAGAAGTATCGGAATCAGCCAAAGCCTTTGTCCAACTCTTCCTTAAAGAATGCTTTTTAAGTCGTCTATAAACAATAAGTCCCTTACCTCACATCAAAACTCTCCCGCATAAGCCTCCTGCTCCCGCACATATTCCTGCAAAAGCTCCAGGAAAGGAAGGCCGTAATTGCGGAACTTCACCTCGCCGACGCCTTTGATCTTCAACATCTGGGCTTCGGTCGTCGGGCAGCGCTCGCTCATTTCACGAAGCGTGCTGTCGTTGAAAATAATGTACGGCGGCACTTTTTCCTTCGCGGCCATGTCCCGGCGCAGCAGGCGCAGCTGCTCGAACAGCATGTTGTCCACGGCGGACTCCAGCGGCTGGCTCGGGGTGACCTTCTGGAACACCTGAACACGCCCCTGCAGAACCTCTACAGCCGGCGCTTGAAGCCGGACCACAGGATATTGCCCCTCGGACAATCCCATGTACCCTTCGGCGATAAGCACGTTAATCAGATCGGCGATTTCTTTCTCGGTCCGGTCCTTCATAATGCCGTAGGTCGGCAAATTGTCGAACTTGTACTGAAGCACCTTCTTGTTTCTCGATCCTTTCAGGACGCCGGCAACCATCGAGATGCCGAACCGTTCCTGCATACGGCGGACGCAGGAGAAGATTTTCTGCGCTTCCACCGTAATATCGACGGTTTCGCGGTCATCTTTGCACGAGCTGCAGTTGCCGCAGGGAACAAGCTCGCCTTCATCTCCGAAGTACTGCAAAATATAATTTTGCAGGCAACGCGGTGTGTGGCAGTAGTCGATCATTGTCTGCAGCTTCTTGTACTCGTTGCTCTTGCGGTCCTGGGAAAGCTGATTCTGCTCGATAAGGAATTTCTGCGTCAGAATGTCCTGGGCACTGAACAGCAGCATGCATTCGCTGGGATCTCCGTCACGGCCCGCACGGCCCGCTTCCTGGTAATACGCCTCCATGTTTTTCGGCATATTGTAATGGATCACGTACCGCACGTTGGACTTGTCGATCCCCATCCCGAACGCGTTCGTGGCGACCATCACCCGCACGTCGTCGTAGAGAAAGGCCTCCTGGTTGCGGGCCCGCTCCTCGTCGGAAAGTCCGGCATGATAGTGCCCGGCGGCCAGCCCTTTACGGCGCAGTTGCTCGTACAGCTCGTCCACCTCTTTACGCGTGGCGGCATAGACGATGCCGGGCTGGTGAGTGTGCGCTTTGGCATAGTCGAAAACAAAGTCGCGTTTGTTGACGCCCCGCAGTACGGACAGCTCCAGATTGCTCCGGCCGAAGCCCGTTACCACGACCTCCGGGTCGTCGAGTTCCAGCAGCCGGGCGATATCCTGCGTAACCTCCGTTGTCGCCGTAGCGGTAAAAGCCGCAACTAGCGGACGGCTCGGAAGGTCCTGTACGAACGGAGCTATATTGACATAGCTGGGGCGGAAGTCATGCCCCCACTGCGAGACGCAGTGCGCCTCATCTATCGCAACGAAGGAGATATTCATGGAATGCATCCACTGGCGGAACCAGTCGGATTCAAGCCGCTCGGGGGCGATATACAGCAGCTTGTACTTGCCCTGCATCGCCTCCCTAATCCGGCGACCGGCTTCTCCCGCTTCCAGCGTGCTGTTCAGGAAGGTCGCCGGAATGCCGACCGTATGCAGAGCATCGACCTGGTCCTTCATCAGCGAGATGAGAGGCGAGACGACTAGCGTGACGCCCTCCATCATTAGCGCCGGGATCTGGTAGCAGATCGATTTCCCGCCGCCGGTCGGCATAATGCCGAGTGTATCCCGTCCTTCCAGAAGGGCGGAAATGATGCGTTTCTGCCCTTCCCGGAATTCCGGATATCCGTAATACTGCTGCAGAAGCTCTTGCGCTTTGGCTAGCATGTTAGATTGCACCTCTTGTTTCTTTTCCTGGGCGGCCCGGCCTCCAAAGACCGGAACCTCTTTCGTATCCGTGCTTACGCGGATGTCAGCCGCACAATCGTGACAACCTGATCGTCATGGTCGATCTGAATAAGGTGTCTATCCTTCAAATAGCGCACCTTCGCGTCCGCAATCTGGAGCAGCGGCTCGGAACCGAGTCCGTAGAACACATCGTCGGCCAGCGTACGAAGGCATTCCTGACGGTCTTCCTCGGGAAGCTCATGCCAATCCGACTCGCTCATTTCAAAAAATCCGTAAAACCCGTCCACATGTCCAAGCCCGTTCATCAAATCGCGGATGATGTCTTCGTACTCTCTGCCGAACTTGATCCCCATACGTTTCGAGTGCCTCCCTTAAGTGGAAAAGGCTCCTGCTCCGGAGCCTTGCTCTTGTGTTCCCAGTATACCACCGGGATGTTTGAATTTCCAAACCTGCGTTCGTTTTTTATTATTTTAACCGAATTCCTGAATCAGCAGACGTATAGTGGTAAAATGGTAGGAAGGCCTCGGCGGCCTCACCCTTTTTTCCCTGCCAGTTTATTCTTTTTATTACATGCCGGATCATGCGCAAGCGTGCTCCCGAGCGAGGGCTGCCGCCTCCCGGCAGATGCGGTTTTTTTACAAGGCTGAGGCCCCTTTCGCCTATCTTGATGGCACGTCTAAAAAATCCTCCATTAGCCAATCCTAAACCAATGGGCAAAACAGGAAAAAATCTGGTACTATGGAGAGATAAGGATACCCCGGAGGTTCAGAAGGAATGCTCGAACTGCAAATACCCAAGAACAGAATGAACTACTTGATCAAGCAGATGCAGACCCACATGGACCCCGAGGATATGGAACGGGGTTGGATGTTTCACCACAAAGGCCGCGTGAGCGGCGTGGAACTTGTGGGAGGAACGGTCGTGCATGCATCGGTACGGGGCAACGACCGTTACCATACCACGATCGATCTGGAAAGCTTCAGTGCAGGCGACTGCACCTGCTCGTTCGATAAACCGTGCAGACACATGGCAGCGGTTATATTTGCCTTGTACGTTCCTCACGGCAGGCCTGAACTGCTTGTTCAAGAGTTGAAGCGCGCGATGACGACGAAACGGAAGCCCGCCAAGAACGCCGACCGCGAGTCCAAACGCCGCACTTCCGAACCGGTGCCGGGAGGCTCTCCCGAAGATTGGCACCGCTTTTTTGAAGCGCAGTATCACGGTTTTTCGATTTCTCATCAGTATTCGTTCGATTTGTTTGTCACTTCCGCTTTCGAGCGGTTTCAAGCTTATGCCTCCGGCTGGCCGGACGGCATCCGCCTTTTATACGACCTGCACGTGACCTTTTTTGTGATGCACCGCATGGAGCAGTTTTTTGGAGATACGAAAAGTTCCTACTTATCCGGCTATCATGAGTCCAACGCCACAACGGCCGCGGCCGACTGCCTGTCCCGTCTGGACCGGCTTTTGGCTTCGCCGGCACTTCCGGTCTCGGTCAAAGAACACCCCAAACGCTGGACGGAAGCGTTGAACCGCCTGGCCTCACTGGCCCTCCAGGGCAAAGAAGGACCGAACGACTGGCTGTATGCCTACCGGGCGGTATGGTGGGCTCTGCCGAAGAAAGCGGAATGGATCAAGCGCGAGAAAGAACGGCTGGATAAACAGCTCCAGGAACGGGAGGAGGGCCGCCGGAACCGCAAGCAGGACGTTCTGCTTGTGGCCCGGGCTCATTTCGACCTCATGGAGAACAGTCCGGACGCGGCGTTTCTTAGACTGGAGGCTCTGCATCAGCGCAGAGCAAGAGATTTTATCCTCTATATGAGACGCTGCCATGAACGCGCCGAGTGGGACACCTTGCTGAGCTGGCTCCGCTGGCTCGCTCCGACCATGCAGTCGGCGGCCCAGGACGACTTCCGCCTGCTCTGCCAATATTGGACGGACGCCGCCAAGCATGCCAATGCGGACGACGAATGGGTTCGCATCATGGAGACGCTTCTTCCGCGTTCCTACTATGTTTACACCGGCTATTTGCTTCAAACGAAGCGCTACCGGCAGTGGGTGGATCTGCAAATCGCCAACCGGATCGGCCCCCAGAACCTGTATGCCCTGGAGCTGAGATCGGTAGAGGAATCCGATCCTTCCCTCCTTCTCCCCCTGTACCATCAGGCCGTGGAACGGTCCGTGCTGGAGAAGAACCGAACGTCTTATAAAACCGCTGTCCGCCTTCTGAAAAAGCTTCACGGCTATTACACGACCCTCGGGCGGAAGCGCGAATGGGAGACATACATTAACCGGTTGTCGGATCACTTCGTCCGCCTCCGCGCGTTTCAGGAAGAACTGGAGAAAGGAAGCTGGCTGCCATGATAGAAACGAGTCCGCTGACGGTTCATGCCGTCTGGATGCCGTCCGGCGCCTTCTTCGTATGGGGAACCCGGGAGAACGGCGGCATCTGGGATGCACAAGATCTGAAGGGCCTGCTTTTCGCCTGGCATGCCCCTTCCTTTTACGGAACCTTTATTGAAACGACCGAATGGGGACACCGCGAAGGCTTGTCCCTGCCCGCTCTAACGGCGCTCGATTTTTTCGGCGATCCGCATACCGTGAAGCATCTTTCCATCCGCTGGGATACGGACACCACGAATCTCCGGAAGCTCGCTCCCGAAGTTAAGGAAGCGCTTGCCGCAGGACGCTTCGTTCCCGATTACGAGCAGTGGAAGACGGGCACCCTGAGCTGGAAGCTGCAGCTCGAAGGGGAAGCCGCCGCGTCCGTCACTTCGCAGGCGGAGCTGTGGCTCGACCAGCTCATCCCCGTCTGGATCGAAGCGGACGGCTCCCGCAAAGCGGCGCTCCGCCGGCTCGAAGAGGCGCATCCGCTGCTGCGCCTGGGCACACGTCCGGCCGATACTTGGCTGGACGAAGAGGACTGGCTCGTGTCGATCGGCTGGAAGCACGATCCGACGCCGTTCCGCGCAAGCCTCCAGCTCATGGAACCCGAAGGGGACCCGGACTGGAGGCTGCAGATCCTGCTGCAGGACCGCTCCGACGACACGGTCCTGCGCGCCGTAACTCCGGCGGGCGAGCCGCTGGAAGGCGAGCTGGCTCTGCCGGAGTCCTGGATCGCGGACCTCGGACGCGTCCCGCGGGATGTCGGCAGATGGCTGCGCCTTCTGCCGTGGCTGAACGCGGCGGACGAAGGAGAGCCGCCGCAGCTGCGCACGCGTCTGAGCGACGAGGAGGCGTGGCGCTTCCTCGCGGAAGGCAGCGTGCGGCTCGTGGAGGCGGGCTTCGCCGTCATGCTGCCCGCCTGGTGGGAACGGGCGCGCAAGCTGCGCCCCAAGCTCCAGGCCAAGCTCAAAAATTCGCTTGGCGGCGGAGGCGGCGAGTCGATGTTCGGACTTACCCAGCTCATGCAGTTTGACTGGCGCGTCGCCATCGACGATTTCGAGCTGAGCGAGGAAGAGTTCCTCCAGCTTCTCGAAGAGAAGCGCAAGCTCATCCGCATCCGCGGCCACTGGGTCCAGCTCGACCCGCAGTTCCTGCGCCAGGCGGAGGAGCTGCTCGCCAGAGCGGACCGGCAGCAGGGACTTACGCTGCGCGAGGTGCTGGAGCTTCAGCTGCTGGGCGGCGGTACGGGCGGAGAGCCGGAAGGACCGGCGGACGAAGCCGCCGATCCCGACAACCGGCCGCCTGCGGTCGAGATCGAGCTGACCGGCCAGCTCCGCCGGCTGTTCCAGCAGCTCACGCGCACGGCCGAGCTGCCCCGCATCGACCCCCCGGCTTCGTTCCTGGGGACGCTGCGGCCTTATCAGCTGGAGGGCAGCACGTGGCTGCTCTTCCTGCGGCGCTTCGGCCTGGGGGCTTGTCTTGCCGACGACATGGGTCTCGGCAAGACCATCCAGTACATCACCTATCTGCTTCAGGTAAAGGAAACCGAAGCCCCGGAGGCGCCTTCCCTGCTTATCTGTCCGACCTCCGTAATCGGGAACTGGCAGATGGAGCTGCGCCGTTTTGCGCCGAACCTCCGCGTTCACATTCATTACGGGCCGCAGCGCGCCAAAGGAAGCTTCTTCCCGGAATCCGTAGAAAGCGCCGACTTGGTCATTACCTCGTATACGC
This sequence comes from Paenibacillus sp. RC84, assembly GCF_041260495.1. Lineage (NCBI taxonomy): Bacteria > Bacillati > Bacillota > Bacilli > Caryophanales > Paenibacillaceae > Paenibacillus > Paenibacillus sp. RC84. The sequence continues at coordinate 8,497 of NZ_JBGBYL010000015.1, read as the reverse complement.
TGTCCCATCTCGACGAGGAGGAACTGCGCGAGGTGTCGTGGAGCTCCATCTGTCTGGACGAAGCTCAGAACGTCAAGAACCCGTACACGAAACAAGCGGCTGCTATCCGCAGTTTCTCGGGCCTCCACCGGATCGCCTTGACGGGTACACCGATGGAAAACAGGCTGACGGAGCTGTGGTCCATCTTCGATTTCCTCAATCCCGGCTATCTTGGCACGCTCACGCAGTTTACGCGCCGGTTCGTCACGCCGATCGAGAAATCCCGCGACAGCGGCCTGATCTCCGGGGTACAGCGCCTTGTGCGGCCATTCCTGATGCGCCGCATCAAGAAAGACCCCGCCATTCAGCTCGATCTTCCGGAGAAGAACGAGTCGAAGACGTTCGTGACGCTTACAGCCGAGCAGGGTACGCTCTACGAGCATTATATCCGCGACCTCTTCGAGAAAGTCGACGCGATGTCTCCGATGGAGCGCAGAGGGCATATTCTTGCCGCTTTGACGAAGCTCAAGCAGATCTGCAACCACCCTGCGCTCATTATGCGCGAGGGACCTCGCACCGATTGGCGTAACCGCTCCGGCAAAGTGGAGCGTCTGCTCGACATGGTGCAGGAGCTGCGCCAGCAGGGCGATAAGTGCCTGATCTTCACCCAATTCGTGGAGACCGGCCATCTTCTCCAGGAAATTTTGCAAAGCGAGCTAAGCGAGTCCGTCTCCTTCCTGCACGGAGGCACTCCGCGGCAGACGAGGGATGCGATGATCGCCCGTTTTCAGAACGCGGAGCTTCCCCTGGAAGAGCAGTTCTCCGTCTTTCTGCTGTCGCTTAAAGCAGGCGGAACCGGTCTGAACCTGACGGCCGCCAATCACGTCTTTCATTTTGACCGCTGGTGGAATCCCGCCGTGGAGAATCAGGCGACGGACCGCGCTTTCCGGATCGGACAGACGCGGGACGTGCAGGTGCACAAATTCGTTACGCTCGGTACACTGGAAGAGAAAATCGACGAAATGATCGAGAGAAAGCTCGGCCTGAGCGAGCAAATTGTGGGCAGCGGGGAGAATTGGATTACGGAGCTGTCTACGGACGAGCTGCGTGATCTGCTTTCTTTGCGGATGGAATGGATGAATGGGTGAAATGGTAAAAAATGCTATAACTTTTCCCACATTGGTGGTATACTAAAGTTACAATAGACTAGGCATTTTCAAGGGTGGTCGGCTAACCTTCTCGAGTAGGAGGTGATGCCCTGTGGAAGTTAAAGACGCTTTGACGCTGATGATCTCATTCGCGAGCTTAGTGGTTCTCATTCTTTCACAGAAGAAGAAATAGACCTCCCTTGGGCAACCGGCCTTGGAGGTCTATCTTCGTCACACCATATGCAGCTGATCACCCTTGAAGGGCGAGCTATTGAAAAAGACCGCAGATGCCCCCGCATCCGCGGTCTTTTTGGCATGGAGAACGGTATAGCTTATGCATAAAAATACAAAAGTGCCACGGCTGCACGCGCACACATAATCCATCTATACGTTAGTTACCCGTATTTTAACACAGTGCATCGGCAAAACAAAATCAATTCTTTCTTAAATCCCTGAACCCGGGTCGGCATTACGGCTTGGCCTACTTCCATTTTACCCCATTTCGCTCTGGAGAACAATGACGAAAAGCACGCTCGTTTTATGCAGGATTCCGTCTTTTCATGTCGAATGTGGACTGTTGCTGGATTTTTCCAGAATTATTTTCAGAAACCAGGTGAACGCATGAAATTCAATCGCTCGCGCTTATCTCTTTCGTACGTGATTGCCATCGTTTTGCTCCTTGCTCTCGTCGGAACGTCCAGTTACATCTCTTCATTGAATATGGAGCGGCAGAGCGATGCGGTTATTGAAGACGCCATTCCCGTCATATCGGCGGCCAACAATCTCCTTCAAGACCTGCTCAACCAGGAAACGGGCATACGCGGCTACCTGATCTCCAGCGATCCGAAATATCTGGAGCCTTACGAGAACGGCAAAGCGGCACTTCAGAAAGACCTGGAAGTCATTCACACGCTTGAATCGGGTCATAACGATCTCCGTATTCTCATACAGACACAAGTGAATCCGCATATCCAGAAAATGCTTGCATTCTACAGCTCCCAGATCGAACTCGTGCAGACCGGTAAAGTACAGGAAGCCCAGGGGCGGATCAATATCGGCAAACAGTATATGGACCAGTACAGAACTCTGCACCTGAGCATCTTGGATGTGTTGAACAAAATCAGCGATTCTTCCCACGACTCCATTAAGAGAGCCGGGTCCGTCTCGCGGATGATCATTTTGAGCGGCGGCATTCTCGGTATCCTGATCGGAATCTGGTCAGGCCTGATCCAACTGCGCGCCAGCCGTGCCGAATCTCAGCTCCGCAAGAGCGAGGAAACCTACCGTTTCATGGCGGAAAGTCTGGAAGCCCAGAACGAGGAAATTATCGCCCAGCAGGAAGAGCAGCAGATTACGCTGGCTAAGCTGTCCGACCGCGAACGGGAGCTGGAGCTGATCTCGAATTATCAGGAGAAGCTGACGGGCTTTACGGAGCTGAAGCAATTCCTGCAGCATTCGATCCCTGCCCTTCTCGATTCCGTCAGTTATGACGCGGCTCTTGTCGTTCTGAAGAGCAAGGAGGCCGAACACTATGAGGTTCTCTTCTCCAGCGGCTATCCGCGCAGCTTCGCCTCCAGAGCCCAGAGCGAGCTTTACGGCGCGTCTCAGCGTGTGTTCGACGAAGGCTGCGCTTTTGTTCAGAAGCGGGAAGCGACCGAGGCGGAACGGGGATTTCATGACGGCATTTCCGTTGCCGTCGATCATTACTTCCCTCTGCAGGATGACCAGCAGCAGGTGATCGGCTTCCTGCTCCTGACCAACTTCCACGGTTTCGACCGGCATGAAGAGAAGGAGCGGCTGACGCTGGGTCTGATCCGTCAGTTCGATCTGGCGTTTTACGCCCAGATTATGAACGACGAGCGCCGCAAGCAGGCTGCGCATCTCGAAGAGCTTAACGATCAGCTCGTCCTGGAGAAGCAGTATATCGAGTCCCAGCGCGATCTTATCGAAGGGATTCTGGAAGCGGCGCATGAAGGCATGATGATGTGCGACAAGCACGGTAAAATTCTGATTGCAAACAATCAGATGCATAAGTTTTTCCATCTGGACGAGCAGATCGGACACGACTTCGTGGATTCCTGCCAGGAAATCGCCGCGGCGTCAAGCGGATTCACCGGCGTTTCTCAGTCCATTAAAGCGCTGTTTGACGGCGATATCAACCAGCTTAACGAGCGCTTCACCTTTATGAACGGAGAAGAGCCGCAGTTCACGGAGATTTACGCCACCTCGGTCGGCGAGAACGATAGCGATGAATCCGGTTATCTGTTCGTGTTCCGCGACCGGACGGAGGAAGAGCGTATCGATGCCATGAAAAACGAGTTCGTCAGTATTGTGTCTCACGAGCTGCGTACGCCGCTGGCCAGCGTGCTCGGTTTCATCGAGATTCTCATCCACCGTGAGCTTCCACGCGAGAAACAGCAGAAATACCTGGATACCATCTTTAAAGAAGCTACGCGTCTCGCCAATCTCATTAACGACTTTCTCGATCTCCAGCGGATGGAATCCGGCCGCCAGGTGTATCATTTTGCACCGGTGGATACGAAAGAGCTCGTTTACGATATCGTCGAGAAATGGCAGGACAAACAAAACCATGACATTGTGGTATCCGTCCTTTCGCCGGCAGAAGTTTGGGTCCGCGGGGATAGCGATCGGCTCCGCCAGGTCGTTCAGAACCTGCTCAGCAATGCGATCAAATATTCGCCGGGTGCGGAACGGGTAGATCTGCAGATCCGGGAAAGCGGCGGTTCTGTTTTCATTGATGTGACCGACTACGGACTCGGAATTCCGGAAGAGGCGAAAGAGCACCTTTTCTCCAAGTTCTACCGGGTAGATAACTCCGACCGCAGGCAAATCGGCGGTACCGGACTAGGACTTGCCATCGTCAAAGAGATTGTGGAAGGCCATCAGGGTAAGCTCACCTTCCGTTCCCAGATGGGTAAAGGGTCTACCTTTACAGTCGAACTGGTTCCGTTTGAAATGGTCTCGCTAAATAACAAAATCGTTATTTTCGAGGACGACGACAACCTCGCTAAACTGATCCAGGTCGCGCTTGCGAAGCTTCAGCTTCCTTCCGTTCAGCTCCGTTCCGCGGAGGAAGGCATTCTCTCCTTAAAGCGTAAAACGACGGAAGCGCCGCTGCTCTTCATCGTGGACATTCATCTGGAAGGCAGCCTGACGGGATGGGATTTCATTTCGGAACTCTACCACCATCCCGTTTATAACCGGACGCCTGTCATTGTCTCCACCGCTTTGGAGCCGCCTCTCGATTACCACGAGAAAGATATCGAGAAGTTCATGCGGAAGCCGTTCACCATGGAAAGACTCATTCAAGTCGCTCAGGATCTTCTCAGCAACAGGGACAAGCCTTCCTACGTTTTTCCGTCGCAAGACCGCAATCTGATCACGTCCTCCTTGGCGCGTAACGGAATTAAAGTACATGATGTCAGAGTAAACGCCGACACCATTGAATTTGAGATCGAAACGGAAGATGAAGAGAAGGAAACCTGACCTTGTATTTTAAAAGAAAACAACAAAGAAGCTATCCCGGCAATCCGGTGATAGCTTCTTTGTTGTTTGATCTGTCAGTCGTTGATTGTACGCAGGCTGCGTTCAGATCTATTTCTGCGGCCAACCTGGACAAATCTTGAAGACTCATCTGTTTCGGATTAACTCCTTTGATGCCTCACCTTGACTGCGATTCTTCATTCCGCATGAAGAGCTCATACACCTAGCTGTCCTCTGCCTTGTGTTCTGTAGCTCTGTAAGGGCACATTCAGGTCCATGTAAGCCCTTGTCGGCATTTTACCGCTTCAACCCTGATCCTACCGGTTACACTCTATTTCTACGTATTGCCCTTATCTACTTTGCCTTTCTTGGCCGGTTTGACTGGTTTGTCCGGCTTCTGCCGTTTCTGTTTCGGCTGTTTGATCTTTTTGTTCCTGACCTCTTTGTCGTCGGTTTCGTTGTCTGTGGATGCGTCTCTCTCTACGGTAAACTTGCCGGACAGTTCCTGGAGCTCGGAAGCTAACCGGGTAAGCTCGGATGCGGAGATGACGATCTCTTTCATACCGGCGTGCTGTTCTTCCGTCGAACGCGACATGCCGTTCATTTTGCCAAGCGAGTCTCTGGAAATTTGAACCGTTTCCTGCATGGAAGCCGCAACTTCTTCCGTACCGGCCGAAATTTGCTGTGCCGCCGCGGAAACTTCCTGGATTTGTCCGTTAATCGACGATACGGTCTCGAGAATATCCTCAAACACCCTATCCGTATTGCGTACCTGCTCTACGCCCCGGTCCACTTCGGCTTTGCCGTGCGACATCGATGCGGCGGCCTGTTTGGTGGCCGACAGGACTTGTTTGATCGTGTCGTTGATTTGGACTGTCGCCCCGGAGGTTTGTTCCGCAAGATTTTTTACTTCCTGTGCAACCACGGCGAACCCTCTTCCATGCTCTCCCGCACGCGCCGCCTCGATAGAAGCGTTTAAAGCAAGCAAATTCGTCTGTTTGGCGATTTCGGATATAAACCCGACTACTTGATGAATACGGGCTGAGCTTTCCTCCAGCGCCTTTATAGTCAGGGAAGTCGCTTCCACTGCTTCGCTTGCCTGTTGGATTTGGTGAATCGCATCCTGCATGTCTCGGGAGCCCTGGTTTACTCTTTGCACGGCTCCCTGCGCGACTTCCGACACCGTGGAGGCGGAATCCGCAATTTTGGTCACACCCGCCGCCATTTCATTCATGGCCTCCGTTGTCTGTTCAGCCGTTTCGAATTGGGTCTCGGCCCCTTTTACCATAACCAGGACGGTCTGATTCACATTCTGGGAAACATCCGCCGATTGGGTTGCAATAGCGCTTAACTGCTGGGACGATGCCGCCATGTGCTCAATCGCCATGCTTAACTTCTGGAGAAGCGCAGAGAAGGAATTCAGCATTTCGTTGATATTCTGCTGCACGTCCCCCATCTCATCCTGCGATTGTACCTTTAGCCTTCTGGACAAGTCTCCTCCGGCGATCCGTTTCATCATAGCGGAAATACCGAGAAGAGGCTTCAAAATAAACGTAGACAGCCAGATAGCGGCAGCTACTACTACAACAGCGGATACAAGAACGATTATCTTGGCGATGAAGTTTACCTGATCGACCTGGGAGTAAATCTCATCCGAGTTTCCTGTTACGACTATGCGCCAGCCAGGAACCTTGATTTCTTCGAAAGCCGCGACCTTATTGGTATTATCTTTTTCTTTATAAGCCACTTGCCCCTGCTCTTTAACAAGTACCGTCTTTTTGTAGAGCTCCAGTCTTTCCGGAGTCGCTATATCCGATAACGGCTTACCGATACGGTCCACCTGAGGATGAACCATATAGATGCCTTCTTTGGACATGAGATACGCATATCCGGTTTCGCCAATCTTTACCTTGTTGACCTGACTGATCATCCGGCTCGGATTTATTGCGGTTTGCAGCATACCTGCGAATTGTCCATCTGTCCCTATGACAGGCGCGCTGACCTTCAAAGAATATTGATTGGAGCTGGAGTCCTTAATAATATCGGACACAACCCGTTTCTTCGTATCTTTAACGCTTTTAAACGTCTCGTCATTCGCGAGGCTGCTTTTCTTGCCGTTCTGGTCGATCGCTTGTCCGTCTTTATCCGCGAACAGAGCAATCTTCACCTCGGTGTCGTTCTCCGACATCGTTTTAAGAATCGCGATTTTCTGTGCCTCCGTTTGAGTGCCAATTTCAGTATGATTTTGGATCACGCTCTGAACCGTAGACACTTTCTGAACAAGTGTGGAAGATATGTAATCGGCCGTATACGTGGTTATCTTCACTTGATTCTCCTCTATGCTTTTCCGGAGTACCGATGTGAATTGACTACTGAGAAAATATTCCGAGACAAGCAGCGGAACCAAAGCCAAAATTAACAAAAGAAGCGGAATCTTCACCTTTAGCGAGTTCCGGTTCATTCCTTTAAAGCTTTTCGTTAGCATTTGTTTTTTCATCTCTTTAATCCCCCTCTTCCTGTTTAACGTCTATGTGTATTTATTTAAAAGAGATGACACCCATTTTCTATGTCCTAATCAAGTATATCGGTTTAATTGGGTTAAAAGTTTTGAACAACGGTCAAAAAATAAACATAAAATTTACATCAAATAACATAGGAAGTGAGGTTTTTTAGACAGAAAAACTCTAAAATTCCGATCATTAAATGTATGATAACCCTTTCATTATTCGTTTTAAAAAATATACAGCTCCTCGCTTAAACTTGGAAAGAGCTGCATAAAGTAACTCACAGGCTAAGGAAAAGAAGGAAAACAAATAGCATCTTTCAAGGAAAAAACGATGATAACAAAAGAAGCGCAGATCCTGTAAGATCTGCGCTTCCCGTGACGTCCCAGGAGGACGTATAAATATGCCGAAAAAGCCTGATATATCAAGGTTTTTCCATGACTCTGTGTAAAATATGTGTAAAATCATGTTTTTAAACCTTCAATGCCCGCCGTTCGGATTAAAGAAGCATTAGGCATCAAACAAAGCGAGCGCCCTTAAAGGCTGCTCGCTTTTTCTTGTTTACTTCCCCTGGACAGCGGGCCTATACTTTTTTATGAAGTTTGTTCATGAAGGAGGTAAAGACTTGGCGCTCCGTATTGGGAGGAGCCGTTTACCGATATTATTGAAGGAAGCTGACATGACACAAGTTGATCTAGCCCGACGGATAAAGCTTTCTGAATCATTCATATCCAAGGTAATTGCCGGTGAAAGACGGTTATCTGTCATAAAAATGAAGATGGCCGCAAACACTTTAAATTGCAACATGGATGATTTATACGAATGGGAAGATGAATAGGTAAACGGCGGTAGCAGGAAACCTGCTCCTCCCGTCGGCGCGAAACTTGACGTATAAGACAAGATTACCTTACAATTACTGTAAATTTGTAAGGGCGGTTGAACATGAAAAAGAGGTTTGATGAAGGTGAGCTGGGGGGCCATTTACTCTTCTTTGGCTTCTTAATTTACGCGGCTATCCTAATGCTCCCACTTTTATTGAAATGGAACGAATAATTTAGATAGAGGTGTGTAACTTGCCGTACGTTATTATTCGGTCAAATCGAGTAGTGGCCGAGTGTTTGACCGAATTTGAAGCACAAGAATACATAAGGAAAACCAGTGAACCGGAGAAATATTCAATCTTTCGATTCGTCCCTCGGAAGTGATGAAAAAAAGCTCCCGGCCTAAAGGCGCGGGGGCTTTTCTTTATACTTTATCTTGCTTCGGTGGTTTATTATACTGCATCCAGGCGGCCTCAATCGTCGCAAGCAGCTTTTGCCGGTCCGCATTAATCCCGCGCCGCTGCAGCTCCTTGGCCGCATA
>NZ_JBGBYL010000014.1:0-69921 GCF_041260495.1 Paenibacillus sp. RC84 | reverse complement strand
TTTTCTCGCTGGCATAAAAAAATGCACCCCCTAGAATTTTATCGGATTTTACCCAGAGGGTTTTTCCAATGTCCATTCTAAGGGGTGCACTTCATAAGGCTGTTAGCCTAACAGTGGGTTTTTACTTAGAAATCAATCGGTGCCCTACGACTTAGCTTAAAAGAATTTGATGGATCAGAGTGGAATTTAACTGTTATGGAGATACATACCCGGTTCCATCAAAGTGCTTTCTGTAGTAGGTTGTTGTTTGTGTGCTTGTAGATGCACTCCAACCCAAATTAACTAACTCGCCTGCGGATAAATTTAATTGATTGGAAGTTCCGTTGACTACAGCAGTTTCCGCATACCCGCTATAGGATACTTGAAGTTTAGACGAAGATTGCAAAGTCCCTTGAACAAAGTTTTTAACAACCGTAAACGAGCCGGAATACGGTGCTACATACCCTGTATTATCGTATACTTTAAGGAATATTCTTCCCAGCGATCCGCCAAATTGGACTTCCTGAATTTGAACGAGAACACCGGCTTTTACCCTTACTCCGCCTCCTAAATCTATAACCGCTACATACTGTGCGTCGTAAGTTTGATTTAAATTTAAAGGAGATACTCCTTGTTTCGACGTGTGGATATTTTTTGCTTGTTCAACACTGGTGCCGGTTATCTCGGCATATCTTTTATAAAATTCTTCCGGGCTCAGTTTCGTGACTTCCCAACCTACCACGTTATTTTGACCAATAAACTGCTTCAACTCGGTAGACTCTGTCACATTGTTAATAAATGTAGTCTGTGTCTGGTCGGTCGATATCTGATTAGTAGTTGTCTCGGCAGATGCAACGCCCGAAATAGAGGTAAGCGTTATTAACATAGCAGCAAGCAAAGAGAATGGTTTCTTCAACAGTCCACATCCTTCCAATATTTTTTTATAGGCACCCATTATTTAATTCTATATTCATTGTATGATAACCTTCCTAAAAATTTACATTTTGTAAGTTTTTTCTATTTAATTATTCGCCTTATTATGGGATGAGCTTATGTCTATTACAAATGATGCACAATATGAGTGAGGTTTTTCAACGTTAATGAAAACAGCCCGCAGTTGCTTACCGTAAGAATGGGAACATATATCAACAGTATATGATGACTTTCCATCCTACAACTGTGTGTAGGGCAATAAAAAAATCCCTCCTTTAGAGGGATATATGTAGTAAATTCAACTCATTTTTTTAATTCACTTTCTTACGCTTCAACCACATTACACTATACTATTGTTAATTGCGTTAATTTAGTTCATAAAATCAGGTACATTGGAACTGCATTTAACAGACTTACCGCCGTCCCCCCACTGCCCCCACAACCCCATACCGAGCCAAAAGCTTACGCCCCAGTAGCGCTACGGCGCGATCCGTTATGAAACCCATCAGCCCCAGGCAGATCAGCCCCACGAAAATCCAGTCCGTGCGGAAGAACAGCCGCGAGTTCCAGATGAGATAGCCGACGCCTTCGTTGGAGGCGATCATTTCGGCGCCGATGATGGCCATGAAGGAGGTGCCCATGGCCAGGCGGATGCCCGTGAACATGTACGGCACAGTGGCCGGGATAATGACGTGCAGGACGATCTGCCATTCGGAGGCGCCCATGCTGCGGGCGGAGCGGATTTTGTCCTCTTCGACGGCGAGCACGCCGGTCAAGGTGTTCAGCACGACGATGAAGAAAGTTGCGTACAGGATGAGCACGACTTTCGACGTCTCCCCGATGCCGAACCAGACGAGGAACAGCGTGATAAACGCGATCGGCGGTATGAAGCGGATGAAGTTCAGAAACGGCTCTGCGAAAGCGCGGATAGCGTCGACTTTGCCGATAACGAGGCCGACCGGGATGGCGATCAGGCTGCCGAGGGTCCAGCCGAGCAGGACGCGGTACGAGCTGATGCCGATGTATTGCAGCAGGGTTCCGTCGGCGAGCAGTTCGTAGCCGCCCTGTGCAGTCAGGATCGGGCCGGGCAGGATTTCCGGACCGTAAACGAGCGACAGTCCGTGCCACAGAAGCAGTCCCGCGATCCAGAAGACGAGGGTGAGCAGCGTTTTTTTGAACCAAGGCTTGCGGATGAGCGATTTCCGGGCGGAAGCAGCCGGTATGGGCGGCTTGGTCGTGATCGGTTTTTTTGCCGTAATGGCGTTCGTGTTCATATTGGCTTCTCCTCCCTATACGTCGAAATGCGCCTGGATGCGGTTGTACAGCTCGTAAAACTCCGGCGACCCCAAGTCCCGCGGATACGCAAGAGGCACGTCGTAAATGTGCGAGATGTTGGACGACGGGCCGGCGGACATGATACCGATGCGGCCGCCGAGCAGCAGCGCTTCCTGGATGTCGTGGGTGACAAATATGACGGTTTTGTCGGTTTCCTGCCAAATCCGCTGAAGCTCTTTTTGCATGGTGCGGCGCGTCATCGCGTCGAGCGCACCGAACGGCTCATCCATGAGCAGGATGGCCGGGTCGTTCGACAGCACGCGGGCCAGTTGCACCCGCTGCTTCATGCCGCCGGACAGCTCGCGCGGGAACTTGCTCTCGTGTCCCTTGAGACCGACCAGTTCGATGTACTGGTCGGAAATCTTGCGGCGCTCGGCCGCCGGGACACGCTTCATGCGCAGGCCGAACTCCACGTTCTCCCTGACCGTGAGCCAGGGGAACAGGGACGAATCGGCCTGCTGGAAGACAACGGCTCGGTCCTGTCCGGGCCGGTCGACCTCGCGGTCTCCGACGCGCACCTGGCCGGACGTCTTGGAGACGAAGCCCGCGATGAGACTGAGCAGCGTAGATTTGCCGCAGCCGCTCGGCCCCAGCAGGACGAAAAACTCGCCGCCCCGGACCGCCAGATTCACGTCCTGAATGATGTAGTGCAGCTCGCCCGCGGAAGGCTGCGTGTAGCTTTTGTCCAGGCGTTCGATCTGGATTTCGTTGCGTTTCGGCGCTGCCTCAGTGCTCATACTTCATCCCCCAGTTCAGTTTTGTTGCGTTTTGTTCTTGCCGTATTTCGCCGCATGACAGCGGTCGGTGTTTCGGTGCAAGACAGCGTTCGGTCGACCGCTGCCAGGCGCGCGCTGCGATGCTGCGTGGTGGTCGGTCGAGTGCATTTCCCCGCTTTTCCGATTTGCAACCTACTTCACTTCAATAACCCGGTCCGGGAAGGCTTCCCGCAAAATGTCCAGGTACAGCTTGCTTTTCAGATCGAAATCCTTCTCGATGATGGCGTTGTCGACCATGTATTTTTTCTGCTCCTTGTAGCCGTTGTACGCTTTATCCGTGAACCCGATTTTCCATGGGTTTTTGGGCAGGTCCTTGAGGGTCGCCTCTTTCGGCTGCTTGACTTCCTTATACATGATGTCCGCGGTTTCCTCCTGATGCGCCTGTGCGTAAGCGGATGCTTCATCAATCGCCTTCAGGAAGTTGACGAAGCCCGCTTTGTTATTTTTGAGCAGCTCGGTGGGAGCGATGAGGCCGTTGCCGAGGCGTACCGGCGTTTTGGACATGTCGGTCAGCTCGTGAGCCTCGGCCAGAGCGCCGAATTTTTCGTTGAGCACCGCGCCGTATACCCACGCGCCGTCGATCTCGCCCTTTTTCAGCGCAACATATGCTTCATCAAAACCGCCTTGGCCGATCAGCTTTACCTCGGACAATTTGACGCCGTTTTGACCCAGATACACATCCCACAGATACGGGACAAAAGTACCGCGGGAAAAGCTCAGCTTCTTCCCCTTGAGATCAGCCGCGCTCTTGATGTCCTTGCGGACGAACAGCTTCCACTCGCTGGCGCTCAGATCCGTTGCCGTACCCGACGAGGCGAAAATGGCGTAATCGCCTTTGCTCACGGCGTTCAGCAGAGGAAAATCGGCGCCGAACGCGACGTCTACCTGTTTGATAAACAGGGAGTTGACGCCTTCGGCCGGTGTGGCGAACGAGACGAGCTCGGCGTCGATGCCGTGCTTGTCGAAGATGCCTTTGCTTTTGGCGACGCGGAAAATCGAGTTGGTGGAAATGTCCGCGATTTTCAGCTTCAGCTTGGCCGCGCCGCCCTGTTTGGGGTCGGCGGCCGCTTTGCCGCAGCCGGCCAGTACGGCCAACAGTGCGGCGGTCAGCACCAGTGCGAGCAGCGTGCGGGCGAAGTGGCGGTGGCGGGCTTGGCGGAGGCCAACGTGGCCCGCGGCTTTTTTACTTTCATCTGCAGTCTCTCTCATCGTCCTCACCCTACCCCTTCTCCGGTTCCGGCTGTCCTTCGTCCGTTCTCGCCACGCATAGCGCACCCTCACCGTAGGAGACGGTTCCTTCCACTTCCACCGTCGTTACCGCTCCGCGGGCAGCCGCCCCCGGCAAACGGAAGTCCGCTACGTCGATTGGCGCAATCTCCACTTCCTCCGGTAGCTCCAACTGCGGCACCCACTCGTAAGGTACGCGGTAGGCGCGGTAGACCATGTTGGAGTTTCGCTTGTTTTTGTAAGGAGAAATGTACTCCCACACCAGCTCATGCTCGCGCGTCACTTCAAAAATCCGGCCGTCCGCGCCCTCGGTAATCAGCGTATTGCCGTTCGGCAGACGCTGGGCGGAGCTTATGTACGGGCTGTAGAACCGGTACGAATCGAGCGGAGCTTGGAAGCCCGCTTCCGTCGGCGTGTACTGCCACTCGATTTCGAGCGTGACCGGGTTGATCTCCAGGATGCGGGAATGATCGCGGCGGGCGTTTTTGATGCCGTCGGGCGATTCCGGATTCGGTGCGCCGTATCCGCCCCAGCCGCCGTTGTCGAAAATCAGGATGTTGCCTTCTCCCGGCAGTCCCTGCGGAATAAGATGGGCGTGATGCTGGCCGATGATCCAGCCGATGTGTTTCGTCTCCTCGGTATTATAGTTGGGGCCGAGCTTCCAGACGATTTTACCGGTCTTTTTGTCCGTGATGGCAATGATGTTCGTCTCCCGCGCGTCCCAGATGATGTTGTCCGGGTGGAATCTTTCGTCCCCCGCATCGTAATGCTTGTTGGGCCCTAGGACCGAAGCGGAGTTAATGTGCATCCAATCGCCGGCGTTGGCACCGAAGAAACGGGTGTTGGGATCGTTGTACAGCGCCTTCCGGGCATCCTCGTCAAAACCCAGCTCCTCAAAATGGTCGCTCGTTGTCCACTCCCAGATGACATTCCCTTCCCAATCCACTTCCAAAATGGTATCATCCAGCAGCTCTTTATCGGAAATTTCGGGACGATTCACGTTCTTATGTGCAAGCACGATTGTGTTTCCGGAGTGGACTTTCGGCTCCTGACCCGGCACGTAGTACCCGACCGGATTGCCTTCACGCTGGTAATCATGATGCTGGCGCGCCATCCACTGCGGCTCATGCCCCGGGTCCTCGATGTGCTGGTAGCGGTCAAACTTCCACACGATGTTGCCGTCCCAGTCCACCTGCACCAGATTCACTTCATCCTGAAACCCATACTTCGGATCGCGCTCTGCCGTACTGCCGAATACGTACCCGCCCGGAAGCAGTTTATTTGGGAACCCCCTCAGCCCCTTCCAAAGATGAACCTCCCGCCCGTTCATATCGATCAGCAGCGCCCCCGTCTCTGCCGCCTGATACAGCGTATAGCCGCTCCAGCTCTTGCCCGGTTTGTAAACCGTCGTTCCTGTCGGATAAATCGTCGGATGTCCCATATGGTTAACGTCCTCTCTTTTGTTGGATTTGGTTTGTAAAAAAACGCCGGCGACATCGTGCTGTATCGCCTCTAATAAGAAATGAAATTTTTCTTGCGCGTGGTCTTGCTTGGCTTTGTAGCAGGTGGCTGATCCGCCGGCGGCTGTGATAACGTTTCGGGCCGTAATTCCGATGACGGATCGGATGCTGCATCGTTTGTAAAAGCGGCAGCCGGGCTTTTCTCATCGAACCCAGCGAGCAAGCTTTCGGATACCGGTGTTTGGTCAGCCGCGGTTTTCTTCGCCGTTTTGGTCGGCGAGTCTGCCGGTGCCGCTATGGCTGCCGAGTGTGGGGACGCTAGCGCTAACGCATCGGCCTCCACGCTCACGGCAGTTGGCGGAGCAATCGCAAACGGGTCACGGTCTCCTGCCTCCGCTGCTTCCGCCCCTTGCCCTGTTTTCTCTGTTTCCGCTACTCCCGCCACTTCCGCGTTCCCCACGTCTTCCCCGGGGTAGGCCAGCACCGCTTCCGCAAAGCCATCCAGCTTTTCCAGCAGGCTCCGGAGAAATACGATTTGACGCCCCAGTTCCTCCGGCGTAAATCCGCCAAACAGGATGCCGATCATATGCGCGCTGAGCCCGCCGTTGCGCCGAAGCAGTTCCCGTCCCTTGTCCGTAATGTCCAGCGCCACGGACCTACGGTCGGACTCGCTTCGTTTGCGGACCGCGTAGCCGCCCGCCTCCAGCTTGTCGCACAACGCCGTCACGGCGCCGGACGTAAAATCCAACTGCTCCGCCAGCTCACCCAGCCGCTGCTCTCCTTGGCTGTGAATCGAGTTCAGGATGAGCATGCCCGGCAGTGTGATGCCTTCGACGGAAATTTTGTCGCGTTCCTTCACAAATTTGCGTACAAGTCTGCGGAAGAGCCAGTCGGCCTCTTCGTATAACACCCAGTCTTTTTCGTGCATGCCAGTCCTTTCGTCATGAGGCGCGTAGAAACAAAAAAGCCCCCGAAATCTCCTCCGTGTGTCGGCAAGAGATAACAGGAGCCTTTGGCGGTCCAATCGGCTTTCCTCATTAGTTTAGTTTTAAAATAATGAATAGTAACTTAATAAATATTCATTTGATTAGGAATCATCTAGTGATCTTGAAGTAAGATTAAACCAATTAACCATACCTGTCAAGTTGGTTTTAATGTTGTTTGAAATTTTTCTAATATAACTACCTAACCCTACCGAAATATATAGGGTGATTTGTTAGTCCTATGTATATTTTCAATAGTTTATGATACGGAAATATGATTCTACGGAGGAAAAAAATGATCAAGAAAGTTTTACTCGGAGCTTCCTTCCTACTTTTATGCGCAGGGTGTGCGGGGCAAACAAAAGAGCAGGACGAAAAAGCAGCTGCCGCTACTACGGCCCCAAACGCGGAAACAAAACCAAGCACAGCAGCGGAGCAGCAGGAAGCTAAACCTAAAGAAGTCGAAGTCCCCGAACCTTACTCAATAGCTCTCAAAAAAATCGAAGCCGGAGAGTTGGATACAGCACTTACCTATTTAGATTTCACAATCAATGATTTTAAAGATAGTCCTTATGTTTATAACGCTCAACTACTGAAAAGTATCCTATGGAGTTCTAAATTTACAGCTCATTTAAACTTAGGAAACTCTCTCGCTAAAGGCTCTGGAAAAGCACCAATCCTCTATAAAAAAGAAGAATTAGTTGCACTTAAAAACCTGCTCAAACAGAAATCTAAAGACATTAAGGAATATGGGAATAGTTTAGCTGCTCCTTCTCAATATATTTGGGAAAACTATTCTGCAGAGAAGAGTGTACCACCCTTTAAAGATATTAAACCGCCGTCAGTTCCGCCGGAAAGGGATTTAGATTTTTTTGTTAGCGTTGGCTATCCCGCCCCTAAAGACGATGAAATGAAAGCCTATGTGGACTATACGTATATCAGCCTTACTTCAGCTGCGTTGCAATTAATTATTAAAGAAGATAAGGTTGAATATCCGGGTTACTTTTATTATATCGGGGCCTCTCTATTAAACCAAGACCAACCTCTATCTAGAAAGTTTTTAGACAAAACAATAGAACTTACCGAAAACGACAAGTACAGCGAAGTTCGTATACAAGCACAAGAATTTATTGATCATGTATTTAATTAAATTTCACTATTTTTTAATCTTCTGTTCCTATAAAAAAGACGCCGAATCCGATCATCAATCGGTTATTCAGGCGTCTTTACACAACAGCCGAATTTTAAACCATAGCCCCATGCAGCGCATCCAGCGCCTCCGCTTCGGTCCCTTTGAAAAACACGTTGTTCCCCTGGTTGCACTCGTAAATAAAATCGTTCAGGCTCTTGCTGTTATACCCGCTGAAATCCCCGACGATGGCAATCTTAAACTGGTAGTTGATATATTTCTGCAAAATGTCTCCGGCCAGTTTCGTTTTCAGCTCAAAAAAATCCTCCGTAAGCTGTTCCTTTCTGAGAAGCACTTTATCGCATTCGTGGTTGTAACGAATGTCGGCCATTAAGTCGAGCGCATCGTATACGCTGCTAATGACCACGTCCTCGCTTGAAACGACGGCGACTTTCGAATGTGGCCGCTGATCGACGGTGATATTCATGTTCATTTCTCCTTCGTTTGATTGATTTTTAAAGATGGTGTGTCATGGAAGAACGTTCTGTCTGAGCGCCGATCTGCTTTCCTTCCCTGGCATCGGCTAAAATCGACGCAAGCGGCAGACGGTTGTCTTTCAAAATCAGCATTTTGTGCTCATGCGGCTCTAGCAGCTCCATCGCTTCCAGCCTGCCTTCCCTCTGGAACCGGTGATTCCAGCGAAACATCCTCCACAGGATAGTCCACGTCGGCTTATAATTCGCCTGCTCCCGCCCGGTCTTCTGCCGGATAAACCGGCTGATGATGCGCCTAAGCCGCGTGGAATAAGGGGTATCCAGAAAAACGATCCGTTCCGCGCGCTCCAGACAAGGTCCGATCCAGCCGGCTTGATGAGCGCCTTCCGTGATCCAGTCGTCGCACCCAACGATTTCGGCCAGACAGACATCTCGTTCCTCTTCCGTTCGTCTTACGTCTCCCGCCGGGGTTCTTTTCCAGACCACGTTGTCCAGCTCATAAAAAGGAAGCCCCATCTCCGATGAGAGCCTTCTGGCCAAGGTCGTTTTGCCGCTTCCGACCGATCCGATGATATGAATTCTCTTCATTTAGACCACCGCTTGGCAAATTTATTGTTCTTTCTCCCATCCTGCAAACCAGGCATCTCCCATAAACTCGTTCCACTGGAGGACAAAACCTCCCGCCCTCACTTCCCACTCGCAAAACTGATCGTCCGCTCCAAAAATTTTGAAGATCTGAGACTCGCCCGATTGGAAACGTTCAAATTTAAGAACCTCTAAGCTTTTAAAGTCTGTGCATGGAATTGGCTGAGGAACATTCTCCTCTGAGGAGTACATGACGGCTTGATTTGAAGTGACCTGCTGGAAAATTAACCTGCATCTGTCCGTGTTTTTAGCAGCATCGTAGGGATTGAGCGGATGCCCCGGCAAAATGTTGACTGATTCAAGTTCAACAATTATCTCCCGTTCTTTTACCTCAATCCGTTCCACTAACGCATCATGAAAATCTATAACATCAAAATGTACATCCGTCGAAGATTTCTTCCATGCTTTCAAATTTAATTCACCGCTCACCTAATAAAATACCGCAGCACCAGCACTCTGGCTTCTTCAAAACTATTAAGTTCCTTCTGAAAGGCCGGATAGTGAGAGACCTTATTTTCAAAAAACTTATAAGAGGGGAATCTTTCAAAAAAATTCATTTTCATTAACTGCATTTGTCGTGGTGGGATATTTTCTTCACTGCCGTTGAGGACATAACTAATCGTTCCTGCGACAGTCATACAATAATCGTTAAAGTCGGCATTTAAACAAGCTTCCTCTGAGAGTAAAGAAAATTCAAGTTCAAAGTGTTGCTTTATCAGCTTAAGATCTTTATAGGGAAAAGGTCTGGACAAATCCATCGTATACAAAAGCATTAAGCATTCAATGATTTTTTCTCTTTTTATGTTAGATCACCTTTTTATTCATATCGGACCCGATACTTCAGCAGAGCTAGCAACCCTCCAGGCCGCCCCATTTCCGTCAGCCAGCCTTATACTCCTCTTGAAGAATGCCCATATGTAGGATGTCGTGCCAGTTCCCTTCCCTGAATACCGCCTGCCGGGAGACTCCCTCCCGTTTGAACCCGATTTTTTCGTACAAAGCCACGGCTTTATCATTAAAAGCGAACACCCGCAAGGACACGCGGTGTAGGTTTAATTCAAGAAAAGCGTAATCGAGCAGCATTCTTAAGGACTCGTTTCCGTAGCCTTTGCCCCAAAATTCTTTCTCGCCGATGTCGAGGATGCACTCTGCGCTGCGGTTTTTATAATCGAGCTGAATCAAAGAGGTGATTCCGATGGGCCGGCCGGACGGCTTATCCAGGATCATATAGCTTTTGGACGTGCCCGACCCCAAAATCACCTGCTCCACAAATTGCCGGGCTTCCGTATAAGTAAACAAATCCAAGGAAGGATTGGTCGTTCTCATCACTTCCATATCGTTTCTCCATGTGTGGTAAATGGCTGCGTCTTCTTCCGTCATTTTTCGGAAAGATACTCTCGAAGATTCAAATAACATCCTCTTTGTTCTCCTTTTCCGTTGTCTCCGTCTTGTCTTGAACCGGACCGAGCATAGCTTCCAAGGTAAAAAGCAGAGCATCCAGCTGCTCTTTCACCTTTGTTTTCTCAGGGCCCATATGGGCCGTATCCATGATTAATCCATCCATAAACGAAATCAGATACAGGGCAATGGTTTCGGCCGGAAGACGCGGTGCAAATTCACCTTGCGCTGCCCCTTTTTCAAAGAATCCGGTCAGCACGTCCAGAGTCCCCTCATAGCGTGCCGCGATGTACGGATAGGCGTTTTTGTTGTTCCGGTATTGAGCCGATGAGAAAAACTGCGAGTTCGCCAGCACTAAATTCTCCTCCATGCTCCCTATTTCGGCCTGCTGCTCGTTCAACCAATTCTTTACCTGCTGCCAACAGTTCTCCCTGTCGTCACTCCGAAAATAATTATCATGCTTCCGGTCCTCATGCCGCAGCAGTTCCAGATAGACATGCTCGATGTTATTGAAATAGGCGTATAAGGCTCCCCTCGACACCCCAGCCTCTTCCATGATGTCCTGCATGGTCGCTCCGTTATATCCTTTGCGGATGAATACCTGTTTGGCCGATTGCAGCAAAGCGATTTTCTTTTGCTTTTTGTATTCCTCGTTTACTTTGGGAGACATCTTTTTTAACTCCGTTCAAATGCAATATGTATGATGCTAGCTCGATTATAAACGACATTAATGTCGTTTTTCAATAGCTATTCCAAAATTAAACAGCACACAACCAGAATGGAAGCGTGCTTTGTTTGTTATAGTCCCGTCAAGCCTTATCAAAAAAACCGGGCCAAACCCAAGCTTTCGCCCGAATTCGCCCGGCATTCTAGCCGATTGTTACCCTTCCTCGATCTCTCCGGTCTTCTGCCGCTTCCCGATGCCAAAAACATAGTACCCCGCGATGACGACCGCAATGAACACGGCTCCGACGATCAGGGACACCCGGGTATCCGGATTGAACCACATGCCGATGATGACAAGGAATAAGAACACGATTGTAATATAGTTGCTGACCGGGAAAAACCGGGATTTGAACGGATGCTCCGCCATCTCATGCTTCCACTTTTTCCTGAACTTGAACTGGCTGAAGGCGAGCGCAAACCAGGGGATCATTCCCGGCAAAACGCTGGCGCTGTAAATGTACAGGAACAGCTTGGAATCCGGCGCCAAGTAATTAAAAAGCACGCCGATCAGCAGCAAAGAAATCGTGGTGATGATGCTGTTTCTCGGGACACCGCTTTTGGAGACCTTCCCGAAAAATTTGGGGGCCTGCCCGTTCTGCGCCAGCGTGTACAGCATTCTTCCCGCACTGTAAATCCCGCTGTTGCAGCCCGACATCGCCGCTGTAAGCACGACGAAATTGATAATGCCCGCTGCGGCGACAATGCCCACTTTAGCGAAAGTCATCACGAACGGACTACCGATTTCACCGACCTGGTTCCACGGATAAATCGTCACGATCACGAATATAGCGCCTACATAAAAGATCAGGATGCGCCAGATGATGTTTTTAATCGCTTTGCGCAGCGTATGCTTCGGATTTTCGGCTTCGCCCGCCGTAATTCCGACCATTTCGATCCCCTGGTAGGCAGCGGTTACGATGCAGAGCGCAAACAGGAATCCCTTCAGCCCTCCGGCAAAAAAACCTCCATGACTGTACAGATGCGAAAGACCGATAGGCTCTCCCCCGTTGCCGAATCCGAAGAAAATCATGGCTGTACCGATCACCAGCATAAACACGATGGCGACGACCTTGATCATGGCGAACCAGAACTCGAATTCCCCGTAAAATTTCACTGCCGCCAGGTTGGCCGCCGCAATGATTCCTACGCCTATCAAGGCCGGAATCCACTGGGGAATGTCAGGAAACCAGTAGCCCACGTAAATCCCGATTGCGGTCACTTCCGCCATGCCGACCGTCACCCACAGGAACCAATAGCTCCAGGCGGTCACGTAACCGGCGAGCGGGCCGATATATCTGTGGGCAAACGTGGCGAACGAGCCCGTCACCGGTTCGAGCAGCAGCATTTCCCCCATGATCCGCATGACAAAAAACATAATGATGCCGGCCAAAAGATAAGCCAGCAGAACAGAAGGGCCGGCCCATTTGATCGTACTGGCCGATCCCATAAACAGCCCGACGCCGATCGTGCCCCCGAGCGCGATCAGCTCAATGTGCCGCGGCTTCAGTCCTCTGGTTAATTGTTTGGCTTCCAAAAGAACGCTCCCCTTCGTTTGTGTACGTTATCTGCTTTTCACGCCTTCCCAACCATTACTAGTTCGTAACACCGTTCCCCCCAACTTAGTGTGATGCAATCCGGATGAAGCGGCAGCACTGCGTTTTCTCCGTGACGGCCCCTCCGCGTTACAAAAAATTGTATGACAGAATATTGGCAAATACAACTGCGGGCATGCAGGCATTTACTGGAATGCGGGGGGCGAAAGAACGGATGAGTAAGCATTACAGGTTCGGCCGATCTATCAGGATTCACTCCTCATTCTTCCTTATGCTTGGATGAACATTTTCGTATGAGGACAACCGTGCTGGGACTCCAATTTCTTTCCATTAAAAAAAACAGCCAAGGACTTGCGTCCCTGGCCGTTTTTCTTCTCGCATGCACCCGATTGACAAAAGCGATACGACACATCCCGTGAGATGCGCTTATTTACCGAGAAAGTGTTGCATGAAAAATTTCAATTGATATTCCATGCTCAGCGGATCGTTAAAATAGAACGCCTTCGCGTCGGCTTCATAGACCCGATTGTTTTGGACTGCGGGAATGTTCTTGTAGGTTTCGGTTTTCTGGAAGGAGTTGTCTTCCTCCGCGTTCTTGCTGAATATGACATAGTCGCCCATGTAATCCTTTAACACTTCCGTGGACAGGGCAAAGTAGCCTTCTTTCTTTGTCACTTCTTTGACTTTATCCGGCATGCGCAGCCCGAACGCCTGGTAGAGGATTTCGGTGCCGCGTCCAAAGTTATCCCCGTAGACATAGAGCTGCTTATTGAACGTTTCGATAACGGATACCGTCGCATCCGCGCCGATCTTCGCCTTAATCTCATCTCCGGCTTTTTGGGTCCGCGCTTTGAAATCATCGACCCAGGCCTGCGCTTCTTTCTCTTTGTTCAACAGTTTGCCGACTTCCAGCTGCTGCTTTAAGTAATCGACTTTGCCGTAAGTATAAGTGACCGTCGGAGCGATTTTCTTGAATTTATCGATGTTCTTGATGTCGGAAAGCCCGATAATGAGATCCGGCTTCAGCTCGATGATCTTCTCAAGGCTTTCGTCCGAAACCGCCTCGATATTTTTCAGCTTCTCTTCAAAATTCGGGTTTTCCTTGGACATCTCGTCCACACCGACTAGAGGCACCCCCAGTGCCATCACATTTCCCGTTAAAAATCGCGTAAGCACAACGACACGCTGCGGATTCGAGGGAACCTCAACCGGCCCGTTCTCGGATTGATAGGTAAACGTGCCGGATTTCGAAGCTGCCGACGCGGTCCCGGAACTATCCGAGGACGCATTGTTCCCACTCTTGGTGCCTGCTTCGTTGCCGCCGCAAGCGCTCAGAAGAAGGACAAGGAACAGGGATAACGGAATTAATTTTTTCATAAGACGATTCTCTCCCTCATCAGTTTGCTATGTATCTATGAATAATCCAATCGCGAGTGAGTTGAGAGGACATCCACTTTAGCGATAATGATAATCATTATCAACATGTTAACCATTTTATAGGCAGGTCGGTCTGCTGTCAATACCTAAATAGGATGGAGCTGCTCTATCAACATTCTTCTGTGTCTTGATGCTATAACAAATCGAAAAAACTATCGTCATCGGCCAGGCTTATCTCTACCAGGAACGCAACGCGCCGAACGGCAAAGTCCCCGCGTGTATAAAAAAATACAGCGTGCAGGCCTCTTCCCGCCATTTGGCAAGAAAAGAAACGCACGCTGAATCGTAAGAGGATTGTTCGCCGTTCGGCTGCCTCTGCCCGTTTTTCGGTTACCGCCGGCTTAATGCAATTGATCCAAATCCAGCTCGGCTACCTGTTCGGTCAAGCTGGAATACCCTTGCACGGACTGGGCGATGTAGGACAGCACCGTGTCGCTCCAGCCGTAAATGTAGTAGGTGTGCGGGTCCTGAACGGGAACCATCGCATGGCGGTAGGGCGCAAGGTCGATGATGAACGCCTTCACGTCGCGGTTCACTTTGGAACGGTACCGTTTCAGTTCCTTATAAAACGCGCTGCCGCTGTTCTGCTGCTCATCCGTGATCATCACGATCTGGTCCACCATCTTCCGCTCCCGGATAAGCTTCCGGATGGGCGCCCCCGTATCCGTTCCGCCTCGGGCACGTATCTGCGCCGCCTGGGTCAAAATGCTGTCTTTGCGGGAAGGCTTCGCATCCATGACCTCCGTATCGAACAGCCAGAACAGGGAGTTCCCCCGAGTCTTTTTATACAGCGCGAGGGCAAAAACGCCGCCGATCTCCAGGTACTGCCCATTCATCGAGCCCGAGATATCGAGGAAAATCGCCGTTTGATCTCCGAGCTCCGGCAGGTTGTCGAACGTAAGCTCCGCCGCTTCCCGCAAAGCGTCCCTCAGCTCCGGATGCTCCACCTGCCGGAAAGCCGTCGCCAGCCGGAACGGCAGGATCTTCGCTTTGCTCAGCGCCTGCGGATCGGTCAACCGCTGCACGATGTACTCCACGTGCCGCGCATCTTCGAGCACACCCACCCGCTGCATCGCGTTCAAATGACGGAGCAGCGCAAACGTCGGCATCTGGTACAGCAGCGCCTCCCAGACCGCTTTCGACGGCTTGATCGCTCCCGTCACCGTTTCGTAAGGCAGCTTGCCGCGCTCGATCCAGCCGATCTGCTCTTCCTCGGTTGCGGCCAGCTTCAAGCTCTCCAGCGCCTCGACCTGAGGCAGCAGTGCCAGGTTGGCCTCCATCCCGCGCAAATAGCGGAACAACGCCTGCTGCTGTAGATCCTGCGGCTTCGGATGCGCCGTCGCAATGGCGTCGCCCAGGCTGTATCCACGCCCGCGACCGTTGTACTTCATCGCCCAGTACTCGGACACTTCGGACAGGAATCGGTTCACCTGCCGTTTCACGGCGCGACCGCCCTCGCCCCGCCCCAGACCGTTCAAGATGGTCAGAAAATCGGACAAATCCGAAGGAATCCGCACCACCTGCCGGAAAATCTTCGCAAACAGATCCGGACGATACATGGAAAGAATCGCGAGCCCGAACAAAGGCTGCAGCCGCATAAAACCGGCATTTCGGGCAAACACAATCGCCCGGGCCATAAAATTCGGATTCGCATCGGCCATCTCGTAATGAAGCTGAGCCGCATCGCCGAGCAGTTCATGCTGATCCGCGTAGTACGTGTTCCCCATCGTATTCGTCATCAGCGTCTGCATGTACTGCTCTTCCACAGATCGCGTGTAAGCGGGATAGTTGTCTTTATTGTAGGCATCCGGTCTCAGAGAGCCGAACAGCTTTTTCGCCATACTCATGATTCACACACTCCTTTTTTAAAAAAACTCCGGCGAAGAAAAAGCGGAACAGGTCTGCTGCAGGAGTCGAACCTGCCATACTGCCCGGGGTATTGCCATTTGGTCGATAAGCTCGAAGGAACCCGTCCCTGCGCCTCGCCGGATATTCATTTTTTAAATAAAAGCCGAGCGAGGAAAGTGGTTGAAAAGGTTCGCAGCGTCCGTCGGACACCGTCATACTTAACCCTAATAAGTCGAAGAAACCCTTTCCGGCGCCTCGCTCCGCATATCTTTTTGTAGGAATCACCGAGGAAATAGGTCGGACAGGTACATGCTGCTCTACCATCTGAGCTATTCCTCCCCATGGAGGAAGTTGGACTCGAACCAACGACCAGCCGATTAAAAGTCGAAGTAACCCGTCCAGGCGCCTCGGTGATTTTTATTGGGCCGGCCGTTTAACGTGCCTGCCTTCTGTACCTATCTTCGCTCATTTTCAGCTCGGCGAACATGGCGAAAGTATTACGACTGGAGAAAAGTTTACCTTTTTTGTGTGAAAAGAGTTTTCGCTTACGCGGAAGCGTCCGGGATTTATTGTGGGGAATACGTTCGATGGCGTCTCATCAAGGCTGCTATCGGAATTCGCTGGCGCTGGCCGCCTGGCATCATGCGAGAAGCATCGCATTTCCGAACATCTCCACAGGCATTTACCGGTTTCCGAAACCTCTCACGGCTGACATAGCCATAGAGACGGTAAAGGCTTATTTAATGGCTGGACATCAGGGTATCGAGCGAGTTTATTTTGTATGTTTCGATGAGGAAAATTACGGGATTTACAAGGAACGGTTGGCGGGAAGGTAATGTGTGGAGAGCATAGCTCGCAACAAAAAAAAGGCTTGGAGACAAAACTCCACGCCTTTTCAGCGATCAGGTTTCGTAATTGGAACCCTTACACGCTTATTGCTTCTTATTCAAAGCCCGTACATCATCACTAAAAGCACTGCTGTACTGCTGGAATAATCCCGTATCGAACTTATAGCTCTTGTCGTTGGCCTTCGGTGTATTTTCCTTAAGCTGCTTATACAGGCTGTCGGTTTCTTTCGAAAGCTTGGTCCATACTTGCTTCACGTTATCATACTTAGCGTCCAGTCCCTGAATGTACGTATCATATTCGGCCTTTTTCTCCATCGCTTTGCCCAGGCGCTCCATTGTGAAATCCATATCCAGTGTCTGGCCTGTGCTGCCCGTACCCCTGCTTGTGTAAAAACCGACGTTTACAAATCCATCGTTCCAGATGGACGAAGTCATAAAGTTGCTGATCTCACTTAGTTTAGACTCGGGTGCCGGCTCTTTCGGCTTAGCTGAAGCATTCGCCGGATTGACAGTGCTTGCAGGCGAACTTTTAGCCGTCTCCGTCGGCTTTACATCTGCGGTCTTTTCCTTGCTTCCGCACCCCGACATAACAAACAACAGGACAACGGCCATTCCGATCAAAAAACTCATTTTGCTGCGTTTAGACATCCCAGTACTCTCCTTTTTTTACAAGTGCTCCTTTTATATCGGTTTTGCGGCATAGGTTTTGAAAGATTTGGCTGAGAAAAAGTAACACGGTAAAAGTAAATTACACAATCGTCCCCCTTCAAGCAAGGCTTCCCTGACGGGACTTCCAATCCCGGTAACGCTCCGAAATAATCGGCTCGATGATCCGGTAGTTCTCAAGCGAGTCCTCCACGTGGTAGATCGTCGGCAAGCCCACCGCCAACACATTCGTGAAATCGACGGCCGTATAAACATCATTGCGGATATCGAGGTATTCGCGGGCAAACGCCTCCGCTTCCTCCGACAATTCTTTCGAGCTGAGCACACCGTCCCAGTTGGTACGATAAAACTCCGCGCCGGTCATCTCATCCCGTTTGACAAGCTCGATCTCCGACGCGTCTTCCTTGCGGCTTCGTTTGCTGGCGAGATCGTTTTTAATGACCCAGGCAATGAACATCCCCGTCGGCACGTAGGCTTGGATGACATCCAGCTCGGACGGAAAATCCCCTTCATAGTGCCATTTCGCTTTATCGAACACGACGATTTGTTTTTCCGGTATTTGAAATAAAACGTCCCTCGGTTCCTCGACGAACCCTTTGCTTTTCAGTTCATCGGTCAGTTCCTCCGTCCGCTTGATCGCTTCACCCTTAGTGGGATAGGGCTCGTAGACGGGATTCATCGTTTTCTTGTCGACATATAACCGGCCCTTAACGATATTAACGATACAAACCTGAGTACCTTCCGTAAGCATCAGATGGTAATAGGTTTTAAAGGTTTTTCCCTGTTTGGTGAGTACGGTTTCGATCTTGTCCATTTTGTCACCTCGGTGTATCGTTGGGAATTGAAAAGTTTACAGGATGCGAGTTAAGATGCGCTCCCCTTTAAACGTTATTAACGTTCCAGAAGAGAATGCATGACGGCAACAATTTTTTGTTTACTTACCGGTTCGGCATGTCCGACTACACACGTATCAAAATCATATCCTTCAATCGCTGTAAGTAAAGAACGCAATTTATCTTTATCCAAGTAGCAATCCTTATAATAATCCACTCCAACCGCATCGCCGATAAATAGTACTCGTTCTTGGGGCACCAATATGCAGACGGAATCGTCACTATACGGAGAGGTTACATGATGTAATTGTGCCGTAATGGCTCCCAGATCGATTTCCATCGTTCCGTTGAAAGAGATATCAGAGGTCACCACTCTTATCTCCGATAGCGAAGGGTACTCATTCCGAATGCAAGTATCCGCAAATTCAATCTCAACCCCTGCCGCTATCCTTCCTTACGTACAGCTTCATTAAATAATGCCACATGGTATTCAGAGTTGCCCGAATCAACCATTAAAGAACGCGTTTGCCCATGAATATAACCGAGAACCGGCCTATCGGACTCTTTGCTGAACATCGTGTAGAAAACACGATCCGTTAGTCGTCTTAATTCCATATAATAAACCCTCCTAATTATATACGTATTTATTATACCTTTTCCTTTATAAGTAACTTTTTCTGTATGGATTCCGTTTATATCTACGGATTGAATAACTCAAACGCCGGGGTGAACTATGAAAATAGTAGACGGTCTCTAGCTTCCCATAAGGAGGGGTTAGAGAACCAAATGAGCAGAAGTGTAAAAAAGTCGCCGGTATTTAAAGACCAACAGCACCTAAGTACCGGCTGGACCAAAAGGCAGGCCGGCAAAGCGGTACGCCGCTTCAAAGGCGACGTTCAAAACGGGAAATGGTACCGGAAATTGTACTGCCCCTGGAATATTTGCGACTATCGCTTTTACAAAACAAAGCAGCAGGCGGTACATGAATGGAAAACATTCCAGTGGCTGAGAGAACAATTATTGACTCACGCAGAAGTTATAAACGATTGGGAAAAGTTCTATAGAAGAAAATAAGCGCAGGCGTCGGCTAGGGAAGCCCGGCGCTCGCGCTTTTCATCCAAAGTTCACGAATATCGCGATTGCAATCATATCGGATTTCATCCCGCAAAGAGGCAGGCAGAATATGATTGGCTATCATAATTTCTACAGCTCGCCGTCTGCAAGGGGAACAGAGCCCTTTTTGGTATAGTTCAATCATGATCTTTTGGCACGATGCTGTAGCCTGGTTCTCAAATATGTTGACCATATCCAACTCCATGTTATGAAACGAGTGCTTGTTATGCTTCTTAAAAGCAACACGTTCCAATAGCGGCAGATCATTCTCCTCATAATTAAAAGTGAATAGTTCCAGTGCCTCTACCTCTGTCTCCCGTTGACAGATCAGTTGGACTGCTAGCCGATGGATACGCTCGTCCTTCAAATTGCGAAGCGCATGAATGGCCGCTGAACGCAGACGTTTATTTTGGGATTGTGCCAGCTCTATAATTTTTTGCGGATCAAGCGGAAAAGACGGTTTAACGAATATAGACAAATAAGCTTCCAGCTTCTTCGGATTCTCTTCTTTCAATAAGTCATCGGCAGCTTTGACCAAGTCTTCCTTAGACGCACGCATGCCCCAAACGATGTAAGGGTACCGGGCTTTTTCATCCGCTTTCATGGAAGATTTAAATTCCTCATAGGAAAGAGCCTTTCGGCCGTTTAATAGAGAGTAATCATCCTCGTTCCCGAGCACGGATTGATAAAAAGCCTGAATCTTTTCGTCCTTCGTGCTTTCTTTCAGGAGAGCCGCTGCCTTTTCCTCGCCTAGAAATTCCTTGGCAGATTCCCAGACGAACGTATCCCCTTCATAGCCGGAAGACAATATCCGCTTGCCGATCTCCTGTGCCACAAACAAAAAACCGTTTGCTCCCGCGGCCTCAATAATCTCTTCCCCGCCTATGAAACAATTCCATTCTTCATCGTAACGGAATCCTCTTTTCATGGCATCTACCGCTGCCGCATTACCGTGAGAAGCAAAGATTTTCGCCAATCGGTACACTTGCAGAAGGTCCCACCCGTTCACTGTGCCTCCCAAAGCATCGAGAATTCGTTCCTGCAAAATAGGGGAAGCCTTGGAGAGCTGAATGACCTCCCATAGATAAGCTTCCCTGCTCCCATCACACTGGGGATCGTACGCGGTGTTCCGAATACAAGCATCCGCTATAGCATCAAGATGCCGATAAGTAAGCGCGGGGGTCTCCTTTAGATAGAGAATAATGCTTCCTAACCCGCGGGTTAATTCGTAGCGAAACTTTTGAATGTGCATTTATCTCCTCCCGCAACACTTACTTCCATCCTGGAATCACCTATGGGCTCCGGCTATCACAATTATAATCAGTGTAATGGATCAAATGTTAGAGAATGTTTAGTTATAATAGGAGATGCACATCTAAACCTGTGACTATTTGCAAAACAATTCAATATCATCTAAAGCCGAATATGCATGCCCTCTAACAAACGTACTTTCATCGATTGATTCGCTTTAATCTTTAGCTAACCCCCTCTACTCCTATTAAGCCATTCTTCATTGTTCCAACGTACGGGCAGTGCGCCTACGGGCTGTATATGTAACTGCGGGTCGTTAGAATGCAAAAAAGCCATCAGCACTTTTTGACTTTCGACAAGCAATCTCCAAGAATTATTTTGGATGATGTCTAGCATACTGTGTGCAGTATCGTTATCACTTTCATTGAATTTGTCAAAATTCTTAAAAACCAATACGATGCCCTCATTTCTAGGGACAATATCGGAAAGGCAATCATTAAAAGCATCTAAGTTTTTTCCGTAGTAATCTGGGAACTCAAGAGTATTACCTAATTCCAAAAGACAATCCGAAGACTCGCAATCAATAAGATATATGGAAAATCCTTCTTCCCTTATTTTTTCGATATATTTTTCTAGAATTTCTTGTCTCCAGAACATAACGATAGAACCGTTCATCATCAACGACTTCCATAAAACTTGCTGTTCCACCTATCTTACCCCCAAACAATTCATCAGCACAATGAAGCAAACCCATTGTACCATATGTTGGTATTTCACTTTTGTATCATCCGATTCATAAGTCTAGTTGTTAAATAGATGTGTACCACTCGATCCTATTAACAGAGGGCTTCTTTTAGACGTAAATGACCACCAAGCGTCCTATGGCATCCGGTTACCTTATGAAGATAAAAAATGCCTTCTCGATGTAGAGAGGGCAGACTCACATTAACTTCTTATATCATTTTTTCCGTTTTTAACTAACATTAAAAAACTTCCACATGCACCGTATGCGGGAACATGTGGGGGTTGTTTGGATTCTGTGTTAGTTGGTTAAAACCCTTGATTTCTAAGGGTTTTGACCAACGCGTATTGTTCGTTTTGTTTGAGTTTTTTTACTTGTTGACATAGTTCGTCAACAAGTCGTCAACATAAACACTTGGTGTCCACTTCCCTTTTATTGCCCCTTTAAGCTAACGCTCATTACCTTTTTTGCATAGTCAAGATGCTCATGATCTAACTTCACTTCCACGCGACCTCTTCGGCGCGCCTCGCGCCACAGAAGCAGCTCTTCCTCATTCTCCAGCTTCAATTCCGCTATTTCCTGTGCGCGGTCGAATATATACTTTGACGTAAAAGCAATGCTCCGAACCCCATGACCACCAGGGAGAATGATTTCTTTCCTCGTTTCCCACTCCTCAATCTCGAACACCACATAAAGCTTATCAGGAGGATTGTGCTTTGAGGGAATTACCGTAATTTCGCCGCGTTTCACAATCTTCCAGTCCTTTATTTTTCCATAGTACTTCACGCCCACAATTTCGTTAGACTTACCGAAGAACTTCTTCGATTGATAGAGCGCAACAAACTCCAATTGTGTCAGCAGTTTGTGATTTGTGATATTTTCAAGTGGTGTATGGTAAAATTTATTCCGTAGCACAATCTCCAACTGTTCCTCGCGACTCATGCAGCCAACCAATACATTCTTACCGCTGTACTTGTTATCGTAATATTCCTTCGATCCTTTTGGCCGGACAGCCCGCTCGTATGCATTCTCCGGACTATCCAGAATGATCTCATCCAGGAACTCTTCCAACAATTTAGTAGACCCCGGCAAAAATGGAAAAGCCCCAACATTAACGGACTTAATGCTTTTGTAAAAACGATGCTCCTTATACTTCTCTTCATCCGGGTAAGGGAATAACACATAAGCCCCAAACATCGTCCGCTCAAATTGCTCCGTGTCCTTCTCCGCATGAACGATGGCGTCTCGGTAACGATGCATTGTGTTGATGTCGCCCTCCTCCGGTCCCGGAAGTCCGTCATAGGTCGTATAATAAGCAGTCCCCGGCTCCGCAGGGTTCAAGCGGTACTTCGCGTCGAACACATACTTATACTCGGTAGAAGTTTCTACTTTTCTAAGAGTAAGGACATTATCTGGTTTTTGTGTAAGTGTCGGTCCTCGAAGTGTCTGGTTGTAATACAATTTAAAAATTTCCCCGTTAATAGGATTTCGGTAGTTTACTGTTGACGCGGCGGATTTCTTTAATTTAACGAAGATACCACTATAATCTAACTTAATAATGTCCTGTCTTACCAACTCATACTTCTTACTTAGCAACTGATGTATCTTAAGAAAACACCAATACTCATACAATGTGGCTAAATCCTTTAATGACAGCTGGAACAAGTCATCCTGAATGGCAAGACCTTTAAGCAGCATGAGGTATGACTTATACACTTCACGATACCCCGGAGCCATCTGCATGACTAGGGAAACCGACATTTGCTTCATAAATCCCACTTGCAGAAAGTCGAACTGAAGCACCCTTCGCACTTCCTTCAGCATGCGAGTTATCGTCTGTGCCAACATGGGATCCTCTAGACGCCTCTGGTCCTTCATCAATTTCCATAAGTCTTTCAGCTTCCGCTCGATGCGGACAAACACCCAACGAACGAATCGGTTTTCATGGGTGTCATAATTAATAATTCTCCTAGTGTCCAACACATGCGTAGGAAGAAATCGTTCGCCTCTAACCTGAATCATTCCATTCGCCTGGTCTTTGACCAGCAGTTGTGGATGTTTACTCAAATATTGTAAAGTTTTGTAGTTAATCTTCTTCGCTTTCTCGGTCGGAACAATGCGTTGGTCTTGATGCATTTTTTTATGAGGGGAACCTTCGATCATTTGAACAGCATGTATTAATTGGTCAAAAAGATAGCGTAATATCGTGAAATATTCCGTCAAACTCTGCTGGTTCGTCTCTTTAAGCCCGGTTAATTGGTACGTTTTGCGCAGAAAGTCAAACGTTAGGTTATGCAGCTGTTGATTAATATCTTGAAGAATTGTATGATAATCCCGCTTGTAATCCATCTTAACAGGGAAAACTTCCAGCCTAAGCTTTAATAGAGACGAACTGTATGAACGAAGTTCCAGCTCGGTAAATCCGATTTCATTCTGGAAATTTAAATACCCAGATAAGATATGCTTTCCTTTAGGCATAATCGCTTCGCGCAAAGCATAATTCTCATGAAAAAAAGTTAAATCTATATCCGCCTTCTTCTCGACCAATAAACCATAGGATTGCGTCTCGTAGAAGATAGGAAAGCTAGCTTGGTTGTTCTGCCAAGGCTCTAGCTCCCTTGTTTTTGGATTAAAAACGGCAATTGATAGAACCTGCAACGCTTCGTAATTAGAAGACACATGAAGATTCGCCTGCTCCCATTCCTTCTCCTCTGTTCGATGCAGCTGCAGCATATCTACCGTTGGGTGATACGGCTTTCCTTCCAAGTAAAGATCAAAAAGATTCGTTTCAATGTGCAGAAGAATCACACTCTTCTTAAGAGACCCAGAATGAAGTGAATCCGTCATCATCGAGCCTCCGTAGCATGTAGATGAGCTTTCTAGCCGTTTGGGGGTATTTCACGTTATTGTCGTTTACATGCTTTGCCCATACCTGCTCAATATCTCTTTCTCCATCCATGTATTCTTTACTGCTAGAGGTGGATCCGTTAAGTGCAAACAACAAAAGCTCAATGATTACCTTTTTAACTACGGAATTATTCCCCTGTATTCGGGGAAGGATCTTCTGCATAATCTGCATATCCATAGCATCATCGGCCGTCATTAAAGAAAAACGTTCATTGTATATCAAGTAAAAACAGATCGAATCCCTGACACGAAAACCAACATGAGCATGGATATTTTCTAAGATCGCATTGATCTTTACCAACTGACTAACCGTGCTTTGGATGATATCTTTATACTCTGCGTATGCGTCCTTTAGTTGCAGGTAGTTACTTGTTAAGAAGCGCGCTGTCGGGTACACAGACTCCAACTCCTCTTCAAAAGAAGCAGTAGCTTCTTCTAAGTCTTTGAAATTGTCGAGTTGGATATGATTGAATTCGATCGTATTGGCTCGATCCAGTACCTTCTTGCTAAAAGGATACGTGGTTTCGTCCATATTGACCGTGCCAATGAAGAATACATTATCGGGAATGCCAATATTGCGGCCTACTTGATCCTCGGCCACGACCGTATCTGTTACAATGCGACCTTCTTGCCAACGCTGCGTTTCTAGGATACTAAGTAAATCACTTAAATAGTGCTCTACTCTCGCTAGGTTCATCTCATCTAAACAAACAAAATAGGGTTTCTGCCAGTTCTCCGGCTCAGATGCCGCTTCCAGCACGTAAGTTAACTTTCCTCGGCGAAATATCCCACCCAGATCCTTGTACCCGATTAGATCAGACGGGTCATTCCAATCCGGTCTTACCGGAATAAGCGTAAACCGCCCATTCGCTTCTGTTGCCCCAAGTGCTTCCGCGAATTTTTGGATTAGCTTCGTTTTCCCGGTGCCGGAAATACCGGCTAGAATAATGTAAGGCTTTGTTTTTAAAGAAAGGTAGAAATTCTCAATCAGTTTATCGGGGTATTGGAAGCCTTGATGATTAATGTATTTTTTTATTTTTTGTAAAACTCCAAAAATTTGATCGTCATCTTCTTTGTAATACAATGTTTCCTCTTCAATATACTCACTAATTGTGTTCGTTTCTTCATCGTATATGTGTAACTGTTCCCAGATTGGACGAAACAAATGAAAGTAGTGATATATCTTGGCTTCCAGATCAAACCCTTCATTTAGAAGCTCATCCGGTTTAAAGAACTTAGTTATTCCAGTCTTTGAACCGGTTTTCGTCTGAATAAAAGACACGTAGCTTTCAATGTCCTGTATTTTTTCTCCTGAATTTAACCATTCTGAGGTAATAACAAACCCCTCTTCTATTAATAACCGTAAGATTATCTCTTTATATCTGTCATCCATTAGAATGTTAACGAACCGTTGTTCAAGTGCTCTCATCTGTGCTTCTTTTTTTTCTTTACGAGAAGCGTCAATTCTTCCCGATGAAGAACCTCCTGAACCAAAGCAAAATGTAACTTCTAGAATGTCTTTCTGAAATACCCATGAATATTGAAAACTAAAGGACTTATCTGCATGTATGGAGATTCCCGACCAAAGATAATCCTTTGGTTGGTTACCGTAGGGTGTAGGGCTACCGATTCTGGCTTCAATGATATGGTCATCATTTAATTGATTCTTATTTATAAATGAACGAGCAAACTCTGCAGCCATATCGTTATAATTTTTTAAGACAGCTTCATTTTTTTTTCGCAATTCCGTCATTAAAATTTTCTTTTCATCCAATGTTTTATCTTCTTTTTGAATTGTCTTAATTGCGTTAGAAATTTTATTGTAAGTTTCAAACAACTCTGAACCAATTATTGTGTTTATACTCATTCTCAAGTTACCACCTTACACATATTGGAGAATCCTTTAAGGGATCGCGGGTTAATAAGAATTGAATATTACTTTTTTAGGAAGGCGTCTAACAACATCTCTAAGTTCTCTATACCCCTTTTCTTTGTTTGACAATCCCAAATAGTAAGAACCCCCCAGCCCATTTCAATAAGTTTTTTGATATTTTCTGCATCACGATTTATATTTCTACTTATTTTATCTTGCCAAAACTTCTTATTTGATTCGGGCAGTTGCGATTTCTTGCAATTACTATGACCGTGCCAGAAACAACCGTTTACAAATATCACCTTCTTAAACCTTGGTAATACGATATCAGGTTTACCAGGCAGGTCGGTTCTGTGCAATCTGAATCGATATCCCATTTTATGCAAAAGACGCCGGACAATTAGTTCCGGCGTTGTATTTTTAGACTTTATCTTACTCATTATTTGGCTTCTTTTTTCTTTACTAAAGGAATCCATAAAATTACCTCAGTATTGTAGAAAGTTTTTAAAGTTATTTGTATAACTTGATTCTTTAAAAAACAGTTCATCGACCCCTGCCCTAGATTGGTATGCAATGTATCGATTCAAAACATTTTGAATATACTCTTTACGCAAATAAAGCAACTTATTCAGTTTATCCGATTTTACATCTTGTTCGTGGATGGTGGTAACTTCGTAAAAATTCCATTTTATAATTTTCACTTTTTTTTCTTCTGTAAAAGGAACGGCCATATAAAAACAGTTAGGAGTATCAGAATTTTTGAGAGTTTCCTCTGTTGGATTTGGCTCAATTCTTCCTATCAAAAATTTTATGTATGAATCAACCTTTGTTGTATTAAAGGTATCACAATACGGTGTAATACATAATAGATATGTATCGTTTGCCGCTTGGTAATAAATTGCGCCGGTTTCTATTCGGTCGTCCGTGTTCTCGCCAAATTTCATCAACTTAGTAAAATTATATATTTGTGTTTTATATGAATTGCTGAACTCGGATTCATCCCCAAAAAAGGCTGGCCATAAAATAAGTAGATTAATTAGTTTTTCTTTCTCATCATCAAAACTATTTATCGTACTTATAAGTTCAGTTTTAAAGTCTTCAAATGCCCCCTCTTCATATTTTGTAAGCAACTCTAATATCAACGTACTAATATTTTTTTCCCAAACAAATTTTCTAAACTGACCACTTAGTTTAAGGTCAAAGTAGTTACTTATTTCTTTAAGATTATCTTCATTAAAAGGATGTGGCCGTAGAGATGCCAATATATCACATTGTAATGACTTACCGCATTTTTCTTTTAAAAACTCATCCCATAGCATTATGATTAGGAAGAAATCTTTATTTAAATTATCATTGTTTATTAACCCGTAAATCTCTTCTTCTAAAACTTGCAGTCCTTGCTGATGGTCTTGAATCTTTTTAACTAATTGTGAAACAAATTCTGTATCTCTAAATTTTTTAATTAGAGCCTTTTTTGTTCCATCGGATCCAATTTCTAATATCAACTTAACGATTTTATCTAAAGGAAATCCTGTAACAGTGGCCTTTTTTAAACTTGTTAATTTATTTTCAACAATAAAGTTATATTGATATTTATTGTCCTTATTTTCCATTACGATGCCCAAAAATTTATCAGTTAGAAATCTAGGTATATCATTTTCCGGGATTTTAGCAGTAAGAATTTGAGAAAAAATCACCTTTTCAAATGGAGCACTAAACTCTAGCATTGCTTTGCTTATGTTATTATTGATTCTTGCGGCTGTATCCATAAAGTGAAGTACCAGGCTTTTATCGGCCAGTAGTTTCTGCGAAATTATCGGAATGATTTGTTTTGCCTTAAAATGGTTTTTAGAAATAATAAAACCGAATAATTTATGTCCTGAATCACTTATATTTTCAAAAAACTCCCCGTCTCTTCTTGTTATCAATTTTTTTTCTTTAAGAAATTCCATGATACCATCAATGTCATCCGATGCTGTATAAATTACAGCGCACTTTAACCCTTTATCAAAACTTGCATACTTATGCAAAATTGCAGAAGCCGCTGTTCCCGACCCTACAGTTTTGGAATTTTCCAAATCCCAATCTACGATAAGAAGTTTTATTGTTGAAAGTAAGTTATCTAGTACATCAACCTGAGCAACATCAATTGTTGAATTATATCTGAACGGAGTGGTGACAAATCCCTCCTCCATTAACTGAGTATGATATGACGCCTCAGGCTGTAATATATATTTTTTTAAAGGTACGGCGGGGGCTGCTGCCGCGGCGGTCTCATTCATACTAACTCTAGTAAAATCATTATCCTCTTCCGCTCCAACTAGAAGTGCCGGATTGACGGAATCGTAATCAATATTATTTAAATCTAGCTCAACATTTTCTTCTATTACACTGACATTCAAATCCAACTGATCGTCTATTATTAATATTGAATTAAAATAATCCTTAACAATATGATTTACGTAACTTAACTCTGCAGTCGAACTCATTTTTGCACCTCTCGTAGTATCGAATCTTTTTTAAACTGTATACCGAAGCATGCTCCACCTAGATTTCTAAGGGTGTTATTATTATCTTCTAAAAACAAAAAATGTCCCCGTGATTCTAAGGTATCTCTTGAAAGAAATAGTCCTAATCCCCGGCCTTGCAATTTCTTTGTGAAGTATGGTTCAAAAACCCTTACCATATCCGTTTCTTTTATCCCCTGGCCAGTATCATGAATAAATAATGTCTGGTTTGTTTCAGAGTAATAAAAATGAATCTCTCTTCTATCTTGATTTAGCATCCAATAAATTGAATTGGATATTACATTCGCAATTGGAGTAAATAAAACAGGCTCAACTTCTCTAATTATTAAATTTTCAGGTATGTCATTTATAATTTTTATTGTATATTTTGTTATATCGGTCGAAAAATACTCCAGTACATCATCGATAAATATTTTTAAATTTATATCTTTGGACCTTTTTCTTGACTGCCTATATAGGGGGCTCATTCTGGCTTGAAGTCTTTCTAATGAAGTAAAAGATTGATTAACTCTCTGAATAACCGGCGCCAAAGGAGTTGGTTTAAGCGCTTTAGATAATGCATCAACGTTTTCTCTAATTACTTTATTCAAGGAGTTAAACTCATGACTTGTCATCTCGGCCGCAAGCCCGACTGCTGATAAATCACGGTACATTTCAACTTCCTTCTTTAAAAGTCCTATTAAAAATTCATCATTATTTAAAATATTGATACTATCTAAATTTTCGATTACTTTACCTAATAATAATTCAGTGTTTTTTAGAACTGTACTTTGCTTTATTTCGTTTTCATAACTTAATATATTATCTTGTATTGTATTAATACTTGAATTGAAATCCTGTAATATTTCATGAATGGCATTTTGTAGAGTAGCATCTTTTAATAATAAAGTTTTATTGCTCATTTTATATTGATTAAACTTCTTCTGGTAGCCAGTAAGTTTCTCAATTTCTTTATTTATTTTATTCCTATTATCTTCTATAGAATTAAATAATAAATTGATAGTTTTTTCTCTGACTTCATCCAACATTTCAAAATGATCCTTGAATTGACTACTGTTTAATTCATTAATTTTCTTTATGAATTTATCAATCCAATCAAGAGCTTCATCTAAATTTGTATTGATATTTGATAATTCTTTTGATGCTTCAAGAAATGGCACAAGTTCGAGCTGCTTTATCAACGAATCCAGATTTTGGTTACCCTTTATAACCTCATCGGAGCATTCATTATTCAACTCCTCAACTAATTCTATCAGTTCAATCGAATGGTTATACCTTGGATTCAATTCAAGCTTAAATTGCCAAAGTAAATCTATTTTCTCAATGCACTCTCTCTTAAATGAATAAATTAGATCATATTTTTCCAATCTATTTTTACATAATTCAATTTTACTTTTATAGTTCTCATATAGCATATTTAAATCAGTCAATATTTTGGATGATTGAACATCCAAAGAATCACCAAACTTTTCTATGGACATATCCAGATCTTTGAAATATTGCTTTTCTTTCTTTTCCTCTTCTAATTGTTGTTGCCTAGCCCTTTCTTGTCTCTCATGCTCTTCTCTTAGTGCGTGTATGTAATTGTTTCTCTTGCCATTATCTTGAGTCGTCCCTAAATATTCAACCGCCCACCACATTAATAAGTTAATAGCCACATTTCGAAAGTAATTATAGCTGGAATTCTCTACAAACCCTTCTCTACTTGATTTATCCACCAAAGATGGATTAGATATCTTACTTATCTCCATGAACCCAAACATTCTTCGATGGCTAAATAAATATGTAGCAGCACGTTTAGTTCTTCTTTCCTCCATATGCAGAAAGTCGTTCCCTTGTTCGCCATATGGAAGAATTCTCAGCCCATCTCTATAAACATAAATCCCTCCGATATCTCCAAGCTTATCTTTCATGTCACGAAATTGATCTTTATTCAAAGAGGAAGCACTTTCAATACCCTCAACAAAAAACCATTTGAGTAAAATTGGGCCAAAATCTTTAAAGTTTTTAATACTAAGCCCTTTAGTTAATTCGCTTGCAGGGACATTGACCTCCTCTACCTTGCCTTGTCCGCGCATAAATGCCTTTCCAATAAACATACCATCGATGATATTACCTTTTAATGCATAATCGTATAGTTTGATATCATCTTTATTAAACCATTGTTCGTCCTCTAATTGATACCCATTTATGTGAATTTTGGGGTTAAACCTATTATCTTCCTTTTTTTCATCTCCTGAAGCTGGAATGTTTTTTGTTTGTAGTTCCTCCTCTTCTAATTCTTTATCATAAATATCAATATAGTTTTGAAACGAGTATAAAAGATCTTTTAATCTTCTATAACGAATTTTCAGGGTTTCATCTTTAACTTGAAGATTCTTAATATTTTCATATACTTTCCAATCCCAACTATAGTCGATATTCGTAAGGTAAAAGATGGTCCCCCCCTTACGGCTTTCTATTATTTTCATTCTGTCAAAAACTTTTTTTTCTATTTGGAAGGAATCTATTTGTTCCATTACAAGATTTCTGACTTCACTGTCCCATTTTGAATCATCATATAGGTTGTTTAATAACATGTTTTTAAGATCATGCTCGTTTTCTTTCAAATAAATAGACACTTCGTCCAATGTATTAAAAGTTTTTAAAGGAATTTCTATATCCTCAAGAAACAGTTTTTCATTTCTAAAAAGCTCCCAGTGAAGATATAGAATGCACCATTTTCCATCCAACTTCTTTTTTGAGATTATTAAAAGCTGATCTCCCAATAAGGACACCGCTAATCTCCCTATTCCTTTCTCTCCAATTTTTATTCTATTTTTTTTTGAAGGCTTAATATCTTTAGTTTTCTTGGAGTAGGTCCCAATTGTTAGCCAATTTTGTTCTAAATCGTCAGCATTCATTCCATCCCCATCATCGCAGACCAAGATGCATTGTTTATCGGTATCTATGTCTATTAGTCCTTCCGAAGCATCAGCATCGTACGCATTCCTAAGCAGCTCGGATATGGCGGTTACTTCATCTCTTATTTGCTGTTTACCGAGGAGATCTACAGCTCTAGCCCTTGTCTTAAATTTTGCCATTTTTTACATCTCCTAAATATTGTTATTTCCCTCTAAATCCAAATCCTTATTATCAAATATAGGTACTTTTCAGCAGCTGGCACAATGTTATACAATAATATGTTATAAGAGTATTAGTGTAGGGGGTACCATGTGAAATTTTCAACTATAGATTTATTTTCCGGAGCAGGTGGGGTATCCGAAGCGTTAAAAAAACACTTTGATATAAAATGTGCCGTTGAGTTTGACAAAATTATTGCGAGTACGTATGCGTTAAATCACGGTAACGACCACCTGTTAGTGAAAGATATACGAAAAGTCAAGAAAAAGAAATGGAATAAGATTAAAAGTAAACTGAATGGCGATAACCTGGACCTTCTCGTTGCAACACCGCCGTGTCAAGGGTTCTCAAGACATAGCCGAAAGAAAAGTGTCACTAATGCAGACGATCGCAATAAACTTATAATGCAAGTGATAAGAGTCGCAAAGATATTTCAACCCAATTATATCCTATTTGAGAACGTCGATAATATAGTTAATTTCAAAATCTTTCATATCTTCCTAACCCTTCTTGCTAATTTGGATTCCGACGGCCACAAAAAACATTGCGATCGTCCGTCATATCACTTACGCTTTGAAGTAGTAGATGCCGTTAATTACGGGGTTCCTCAACACAGAAAAAGAATGATACTTATCGGAAAAAAGATAAATGAATTCCCGAATACCGATGCGATTATTAAAGAATCCGTCAAGGGACAACCATATGTAACTAACCCGCTTCCTTTATGGCCAAAAACAGAAAAAGCCCCCACGTTAAGAAAGCATTTGGAGCCACACAATTTATCTAAATTAGAAGCCGGTGGGGCTGATGAAAAAGATAAACTACATAGATGTAGGAATCTTTCCCCTGATAACCTAGTTAGAATCCGGGCTACTCCTTGGAATGGAGGTAGTCGTTCCGATTGGAAAGAAGAGCAGTTAACATTGGAATGCCATAAAAAGTCGAACGTTAGCTTTGGAGATGTCTATGGAAGAATGAATTTCGACAATTATGCTCCAACCATAACATGCGGGTGTTTAGCCTATACAAAAGGACGGTTTGGACATCCTGAAGAAGATCGAGCAATCAGCATGAGAGAAGCTGCATTAATTCAAACATTTCCAATGCATTACAAATTCACCGGAAAAGTCGATGGAAATGCTTATGAAGGTTCTAGCGAAAACATAGCTACTCAAATTGGCAATGCAGTGCCTGTAAAACTCGCTCAATCTTTCGTAGATCTTATATACAATCAGCTTATAAATGAGGTTCAAATTGAACTTTTCCCCAAACAATTAGTTGCAGCAACTCAAGCATAAAACCGAGACCTAAGATATTCACTTAGGTCTCTTTATTTTTTAACTAAACAATGAGATACATCCTCGAGAGGTTTCCCTCTAATCAAAACACCCAATTCAATGTTTGCTCAAAACCATACTGAGTGAAGTTAGTGCTTACTAAGTAAGCTTTTAGACCTATCGGAGATCAATGCTTTTGCATGAAAAGTAAAACCTTCTAGGAGCTTAATACATTGGTTAGGATATCTAATAAGTCTGAATTAAGAAACCTTAACTAATGATTGAAAACATACAAGGAGAGATTTAGCAAATCTCTCCCTGCATTACTATATCCAATCTTTATAGAAACCTATCTCTTTTTCCTCAAAAGTCCCCACAACTAATGCACGATCCAGGAAAACATTAAATTCCTCACAACTAGTTTCCGGAAGTAAGCTACACGAGTGGCAAGATGCCAGATTTAACGCGTCTCGACCTTGTCCTTTACTAGATATACAGACAGGATCATTCGAGCATAATTCGCCAAACTCAATTGCCTTTTTAAATGTTCTAGGGAGGCAATCCCAGTATCCCTGTCTAACAAGCCCACCAAGAGTTCCTTCCGAATCCCCGCTTGCCGTGTATATAAGAATGGCAGACATCTCGAACCCATCTTCCGGCTCGCTGCAGTACAATCTTTCGCGAAGAGATGCAGCTGTGTAACCACATTCAAAACTTAATTGACGTATTAGCAAATGAGCTATTGTATGAAGTAAGACAAACTTAGGTGTAATAACCCTGCTCGTGAACTCCCCTTGATACGATGCTTGATAATGATCATTTATAATCTTTATTCTTTTTTGAATGCTTTGTTCGTTCTGTTCAAACCACTGATTAATATCAGCATTGTTAAATTCAATGAATATCCCCTCTCCACGAACCTCATAACCTGGATACCATCTTGTTTCCGGCTCTTTTAGCGGGATAAAACCAGGTATATTTTCTCCTACTTCATTTGCGTCAGAGGGATTTATTCTCGTAAAACCTGTAAGTGCACGAACTTCCCTAATCTTGTGAATAAGTGAAACATTCTTTACAAAGGGGATATCGTAGAAATTAATATCGGGTTCTTCCCTAACAAAATCATTTTCATTTAGATTGCTTATTGAAATTTTTCCGGAAAGCGCCTCAAACTCTTCAAGCCTATATTGCAACCCACTTGCATTTACTATCTCAGAATCGTTATCAGCAGACTCCACTAACCGTCTAGATAAGATATTCTTTATAACTCTTTCATCAACTGATATCTCGATTGAGATTTCCTCTGACCATTTATCCAACCTTTTTTTGATATTCTCCTGACGCTCGAACTCGTCGCATTCCCCAATGTAATTTAATGTTTTTTCAAATCCTTTTGAGGATGAGATCCAATCATTAACTTTTTCAGAATAAGGGGGTATCACAAGCGAGCTTACAACTTTAGGATAATACAACGAGGATGCTCCTCGTTGCATAGCCCTAGGAAATTCATTACAATCAACGGAATGATTTTTCCAAGGCATTCTTCCAGTGCATCTAAAACCTAACTTTTCCATAGCATCCCTATCAAATGCACCTTTTAAGGTAGCCCGTGCATTACAGCTTTTGCACTTAATATTAAGCCCTTCTAGGCCTGCAGTAGCAGTAGTTCCTGTCTCAAATGTTATTTTCGGGTCGGGACATATGTCTTGTCTACCAGTAACATTTTTTTCGTGTGCCCATCTAACCCACGGAAAATCATCAATATGCCCCTTTGTACATGCAACTACAATACGGCTTGGAACTAAACCCTGCCTACATTCCATACACCTAGGTCTTTTCATGTTTGGGTCTATTTCCTTTTGTTTTGCAGTCGCTTTCTTGGCATACTCCTTGATCCATGATTTTAGCGGTTGAAACACCCGGCATTTGGGGCAAAAATACCACTCGGGGAACCTGGTGTATGCAATGCCCCAGTCATCCTTGAAATTGCTGTTTCCCGGCATTCCAAAGTAATCCACCTTCAATGCCTTTTCCAATCTCTCATCGTGAATCCTGCTTACCCTCGTACCCCAATATTCTGGAGCAGCCGTCATTAATGTTTGGTCGGGGAAATCGACCATTGCCCCTACACCATACTGAAGTATAGCTTGGGAACTTCTGACTGTATGCGTAACTTTGTTAAGTCTTTGTATATCTTTTTGTCTACCTAATTTCGCCATGGATATCACTCCCAGATTATTAGCCCCGCAGTTACACTTCTATCCACATTCCGCATGGAAGTTAGAGTTTCTTTAGCGGAATCGGAACTTTCATTACCAAATACTTTTAATAACCTTTTCGAGTCTGATGGTGGGTCTTGTACTATGTATCTATCGCCATAGTAAAATGGTGTTCCAGACGAACGATTAATACGATCCGCCCAATCATCCCAGAACTCGCTCATCTCCCTAAGGATCTCTTCCGTCTCATCTTTTAACTCGATATCCGCCCGTTTTTTCACTTCATTCACACGAGTTAAGATGTACGACTCAATCTCTTTCGTCGCTTCCTCATCTCGCTGAAAAAATTGGGCCGCATTATCTTGGGAAAGTTGGTATTTATGCCTCATAAGTGTAACCATAACCGCGTGTAGCGCACGATCACGTGCTGGTTTTGAAAAAGGAGTCGCACCTGTAGGTTCTACAAACTTGTAGAAGGACTCGTGATAACTTCTAAATTGTTCATAGTGGGACCTATCGCGGCTTTTTGCACCATCGTATAATACAAACGCAATTCCTGGATATGTCCTTCCAATCCGGCTTGATGCTTGAATGTACTCACTCGTGAGTTTTGGTTGACCAACTAACAACATCACATTTAGCCGCGCAACATCCACACCTACTGAAATCATATTTGTTGCAAGTAATACATTGATTGGATATTTTTTATCTTTTATGTTTTCATTGCTATAAACTACTTGCTCCAGCTTCTCTAAAGTTTCATTTAACTGTGAGGTAGAGATACGGCTTGTTAATTCATCTGCTGAGCCGATTTGTCTCGTTAAATTCCTGTTCCCAAAACGATACGCCGTCCTTCTGAGAAAATCCTTTACGTCATCATCCACTAAGGTTGAGCATTTACTCAAATCACGCAAACTGTTAAAGTAAACGGCTAATGTCCAGAATTTATCCTTAACTTCATCTGGAATATTCATCATATGA
This sequence comes from Paenibacillus sp. RC84, assembly GCF_041260495.1. Classification (NCBI taxonomy): domain Bacteria; kingdom Bacillati; phylum Bacillota; class Bacilli; order Caryophanales; family Paenibacillaceae; genus Paenibacillus; species Paenibacillus sp. RC84. Next base: position 33,637 of record NZ_JBGBYL010000014.1, on the reverse strand, counting down.
ACGCGTTGGAGGATTGAAGCGATAGAACGTACCTCCATCATTGCCTTTGTCTTCCCAGATGGCATAATTCCAACATATTTACGCCCTGGTTTTTCTGTGGTCTCTGCTTCACGAGCAAAGAAAGAATCTGATGCATCAATACCGGGTGCGGGAAACTGACACACATCTCTATTAAACAGATTCGAACATTGGTCCTTTGCTCGTCGAATCGTGGCGGTAGAGGCAATGATCTTAGGTTTCACGCCTTTTACGCTGCACAATGCATCAATTGCTGTTTCGTATAAACCTACAATTGTGCCCAACGGTCCAGAGATAAGATGTAGCTCATCTTGAATAATCAATTCAGGAGTTCTATTATCCCGAGTGGTATGGGTTGCTGCAAAAAAACTCCCTGCTTCATTTTTCCAAGGTAGCATTGCAAATTTATCCACTGTACCAAACAATAGCGTGGGCGGGCTCTTATATAGCTCTTCATCCACGATCTGGATGGGTAAAGCCGATTCAAACTCACAACTTTCTTGAGGACAATAAATACGGAAGTTGTTTTTTCCTTCCATCATATATCCCCATTGGCCAATTATTCCTTTCCCTGTAGCGTCGTGATCTCTCACTAACTTCGTACCACACCACGGACACTTAAGTATCTGAAATTTATTATGTTTATCTTTTACATCCCTCAAGTCACTACTGGATGCCTTAAGAAGCTTTTCGAGAGATTGTTTTGCGTTATCATTTTTATTCGGAGTATGAGTGCCCCCTATCCAAAGTCCAATTGTAATCCTTTCTTTCCCAAGGGTATGTTTTGGATACCTTGATTTTCTTCTTTCGCAATCTCTTCTAATAGACTCACATGCACAAATAAGAGTACCAGCCCTCAGGAATTGTTGCGCGGCCAATAATCGAAGAGTGTATCTCATAATTACAGTCGTACCATTGGAGCTTTCGAGATAGGTAAGCCGACGGTAGAAAATAGTGAATGCTGTAAGTCCTAAGTACGCCTCAGTCTTACCACCGCCTGTTGGAAACCATATGAGATCGACCAAATCTCGTTCATCACTTGTCTCCGCTGCAATTGATCTAAGACTCATTAATAAGAACGCTAACTGAAAAGGTCTCCATTTATGCTCTTTATCTTCAATTTTAAAATAGTCTAAGCTTTCCATCCGTTCCTGCAACTCGATATCACCAGGGTAATGATCTTCTCTCTGGAATGCGGAATGAATCCGTTGCATAAACATTGCTCTATTGGCTAGTTGAAAAGCGTCATAGATTTTATCGTCTTCTTCCAACAACTTCAATCCGTGGTACATCCGACCACAAGAATCCTTGCAATCACGAGTGTGTTTATCGACAGCATCTTGAAACTTTTTATCCAATGATTTACCAACCTTTTCAATATCGGAAATCCAAGTTGAATAAGCGTCAATCAAACCCTTCATTGCAGCAATTTTAATGTTTCTTTCAGTAGAATCCAAATCCGACAAATATTTCATCGATAATGCATTTATATTTACCCTTTTATCCCTAATACTAAAATCCATCTGAGGTACTTCGAACGTTGGCATAAACTCCGTCCAAATCTGCCCCTCACCAGTATCGATTACATTCCAATCAGACGATACCCCATGACCGGTTGCGTACACTTTTTTATCCCGGTAAAGAAGGTCAAGTCCTTTTTCCTCTAAATCCCCGTTCTCTGCATATTCTCTATTAGTATATTCCTTAAAGCGAATTCCTTTATTATTTCCTGTATTGGCCAAAATCCTAGGCTGGAAAAAGGAGTTCGTTCCATTATATGCACCAGTGTTCATGTTAACCAATAAGATGGTAATAGCATAAAGACCATCAGGAGTTGGACGTTTAATCGCAACACACTTCATATTTTGATTTGATAGATTCGTTTTTTCAAAATAATTATTAGTGAATTTAATATTTACATCGACCTCATGAGGGTTTCTAACGTAGCCTTTTGTGAATTGATTACTTAACCTATAAAGACAATCGATTAAGTAATCATCATTGACTTCATCGGACTGTTTAATTTGAGTAACTTCTTTGGGGGTCATCCTACCTTTTATTACCAGACGCCCCTCAGGTTTTTGATACTCCACCATGTGAATTACTTTTGTAGGCAGAATGTAGCTATCCGCATTCTCCGGAGTAAAGGGCAATTTGCAGTCCTCAAGTAAAGCTTTCCGGTAAGTAGCAAATGAAACCTTAACGCTAAGTGTTTCACAGTTCTGATCCACAAAGAAGGTCATTCCAACGGATGATGGCATATTTTGCATCGAAAGGCTGATATCTTCATCTAAGGAACCATTCTCTGAATCATCTGCCACGTTACCCAAATACCTCTTTTTTTTCTCACTTTTGGCATCAAAATCATTTAAAGGTTCCTCTTCAATTAATCCTTCATTTTCTTCCTGAACGGTAGTTTTCGGTACAGCTTCTTGGTTATTGTCCGCATTGACAAGGTTCTTTTGAGGAAATAGAACACCGACACTGTATCTTACTTCTGGCAAGTCAGTAATTATTTCGTGTTCTTCGTCTGGAATTGAATATTCGGACCCCGGCCCGAGAAGCTCCTTTTTGACTTGATCAAATAAATCTTTTCTCGTATCTAATAGGGTATCTCTCATCTCTTTCCTCCACACTTTAAAGTATTACAGGCTTATTTGCTAAATGAGCTGGAATTAGTAAGTTCTCAGTATCGGAAAGTTGTTCGATTTGTACTAATCTCGACATTTTATTGAGATCGATTGGCAGCTTACTAAGGATTTCATCTTCCTGTGCATCCTGATTTTTATTATAGCTTTGAACGATGTTCTTGCCGAGAAACTTTAGGATACGAATTCTCATAGTTCGGACTTCTCTAGTCGATTGATGGAAAGCCTCCGGATTCTTTAACAATTGAGGATCTTTAGTTATTTTCGCTATAGCCATATATGACTCAACATCTCTTGGACCTACAATATGAGAGCTCTGATCTAGCCAACTTCTTAAAGTTACTTCGTGTTTTAGTGTCCCGGCATCTGCCATAATATTAGATAAACCACGATAACTAAGCCGTTTTTTCTTTATCAAGTCTTTGAGTACACTTTTCCAATGCAATGACTTCCGATAAGATTCACGAAAATTTTCTTCACAGTCTTCACTTTGTAACATAATATCAATTATTCTCTCTACGATATCCCTTGTGTCGTTATCGTAATTCGTAAATATTAGTAAATCTCCAACACTTAACGAAGGTACTTCCTTCTCAGTTATATTTTGACGATCGACATCAAATACATAAGGGGAATAATATCGTGTTAAAAAAAGTCGTTCCCCTGTATCTAACATTGCAACCTTTATAATTTCAGAGGTCTGAGTGCCGGAACTAGAGGATTCTCTTAAACTATCCAAGACCACAGTCAAATTAATATTATTCGTAATAGATTCTAGGTAGTTATCAACGTATTCTTCATCGGGTTCTACACTAACAGTAATTTCCTCATCTTGATGCCTGGTACCATTTTTAAATCTTTCTATCAGCATATTATTCTCTTTTATGGACAATAACCTACGATTTGTTTGATCTTGTGCTTGTGTAAGTCTCTTGCTCTCGTGATCGTATAACAAAAAAGAAACAGTCTTTGCATTTGATAATAACAACGGATTTAGTTTGGACCAATCCCAAACCCCAATAACCTCTACACTGTGGTAATTCGTGTTTGAACTGTATTTGTTTGGTGTGAAAAAGTCACATTTTTCAACTGTCTCCCTCAAGTAGTGAGGTACTGACTCTAAAAAGACTTTTGCATAATATGTTTTTGCGCAAATAATCGAAAATCTTCTTTTTGTTAGGTTAAAGTCTTTTAACTTTTCTACCAAGTAGTTATATCTCGGATTAGATTCGTCAAGTCTCCTTTTAATTATTTGAAGGTTCCCTATCACATTCTGCATTAATGATTCAAAATTCCAACCAGATAACTCCCTTGTTAATTCTACTAACGATTGGAGTTCTTTATCAGGAGAGGGAGCATTAATTTTGTTTTCAGCAACCAGCCTCTCCATCTGTACAATTGGAAAGAATGACTTCTCAAGAAGATTGAGTAACCAATATGATTTTTTAATAAACAATGACTTTTTTTCATTTTCCTGCGGATGCCTCGATAATGAATATATATCCTGTTTGCATTTAACTATTACATCTGAAAACTCGAAATCCACCCTAACCTTTTCAAAATTGACGTTTATATAATTATTCAATAACTTATCAAGGCGCTTACTTTCATCATGAACGTTTATGCCAGCTAGAACGTCGTCACTGTTCAGCTGAATCTTATCCTTTGTCCAAAGAAACAACTTGAGATTTTCTAGATTATTTAAAGTTCTGGAATTCAAACCTTTGCAGACTTCACCAAGCATGATGATGCTTTTAAGTGAGCCCCGGTTGTAAACACTTGTTATTTCTGAAATATCTTCTGCGAAATAGTTAGCCCCATCGATAAGAAGCATTTCAATGCATTTATCATCAATAATTAATTCACGCGCCACAGATAATTTACTAGTAAATTTAATGAGAGGATCTACTTTTGCCGAGTTACCAGAGTAGTAATAGACTTCATTCGATGTATAATAAGCAGCCGGAAAAATATCCCCTACCTTTGCCTGAAATTGATCAACCAAAAGGCTAAGCTGACTAATAAATTGATCTGCCTCTAACTTATCACAAACCACAACCACAGAATTTCTGATAACACTTTTTATATCGTCCGCTCCGATTTTGAATAAATTCGATATGACGTTCTTTACATACCTCTTACGCTTAATCCCCCTCCCGTCAAGACTTTTAGCGTTTCCGTAATACGGCTGTATTCGGTTAACAAGTGATATCGGGATCAGATTTTTTGTCCTAGTCCCTCCCTTGTCGTTGTAATAAATGATTATCTTCCCGTCAGCATCTCTACCTTCATATACACCCCTTTTGTTTTCATACAGAACAAGGTCCCCAACGCTTAGCTCTTCAAGAAATTCAGCATCATCCCTGTCATCGGATAAATAAGTTTTAAAACAGGCAAGCACTGTTGCGAAATAAAGAGGCAAGGATGTTCCTTGATGAAGAATAATACCACGTTCTTTTCTTGATTTTGTGAGAAGTTCCATGATAATTTCAGCATGTTGAGATATATAATTATTTTTTATTAATAACTTTCCATCCAGTAAAAAAGACGCCTTTGAAAAAGCATACTTCAATTTATCCAATAGCTGACTCTCCATAAACACCCATCCTCTAATAACTAAAACATGTAGATTAAGAACAGCTATACTTTTCGAACTATCTAGGCCACCACACTCGACTGCAGCTTGTCCCCCATAAAAAGCGCGAACTGATTGCGATCGTCGTCTCAGGAAGCGCTTACTTCGTACGCCCAGGATAGCCCCCGATGTCGTCGGTGATCTTCTCGAGCAGCAGCTTGGCGGACTCTGCGTACCCCCGCTGGCGCAAGGTCCTGTATATCCGTTCTAATGTTTGCGATTCAGAACTTACTCGTATACTAGAGGCTTCATCAAGTGCATGCTCCACGGCCTATACTTTTCTTATTTCTTATTACTCCTACAATCTAGTTATACTACTTTACGGTATAGAACTCTAGACCTATACGCGATTTACTAATATATTTACATGGAGAAAGCGTCGGGACCTAAGTCTCAGACGCTTATATTATGGTATATGTTCAACCAGTTCATTAGTAAAAACTTTAGGGATTTAATTAGAGATTCATTCCCAGTCTCAACGTACATTTTAAAGGTGAAAATCTCTGTTTCCTTTCTACTTTGAGGTTAAGAAATCAGTGAAATTATTAAATTGCGATACCTTGATCATTTAAAGAAAATGATTAATGATATGATTTCTTCATCACTTCAATTGAACTTGCATCAAAATACCGCTCAAGAAATTATTATTAGCTTACAGTATTTTGATCTGTAATTCTTCCAAGTTCGTTTCAGGCTTATCCATCTGTTCAGCAGTATAATTTATCTCCAGATACTCGTTTATCATTAAACAGCTCATTTTATTGAAAAAGAAGCTTCCTACATCAAATCTATATACAGTCCCAACTTATAATGATTTTACTGAAGGGGCCCCTGCTTTTGTTCTTTGCGCTCAAAGTGATGATGTAGCCTATGAAGGCAAATTTCTTTTGTCCAGCGATACAGGATTGACCAATGCTCATGAGCGGGTTCAATCCTTATACTAAACACCCTATCTTCGAAGTGGGTCATACTCCCTTTAGCAGAACCCCACTTCGTCATTGGCATACGTTCAATAAGCTGGCTAACTCCTGTTTCATTATACTCCCAGAGCCGTTTCGAGTCCTTGTCGGAGAAATCGATTCGTCTTCTGTATTCCTTTTCCATAAGGTAACCGTGAAAGAATGGTGCTACCTCGTTAGAGGTAACAGACTCCGCCCAATGTTCCGGTCCTCGTTCGAGCATATAGAGAAGAACGATCATTTTATAGCTCTTGGCCATGACCGTCTTCTCGACATCACGGATCCAAGTTTCATATTTATAATATACTTCCTCTTCTTCTTTCGATAAGCATTCGGCCCATTGAAGAAAACCAATGTAAGAACCAAATTCATTTCGATATTCCCAGCTGTTGGATCTGCCATACAGGTGAAGCTCCAGATAAGTAGGAATTGTTCCGAGCTCATTCTTTAGATCAAGGAAAGAACGATGCAACCGCTCGCGGTGCGGCAGCTTCTTACGGCTTAATTCATTGAGCAGATTGATGACTGCCGTCTCCAGATGAAGCTCACATCCGACTGGTACAGATGGAATCACTGGTTCCTTTGCTGTTCCCTTTGCTTCACCTTCACTTGCAAATAATCGAAGCTTCACGTCTGCATTTCGGTAATTTCCAATTAAGTCAATGATCGTACAATGCGACTTCTGCTCTGACAATCTCAGCCCCCGACCAACTTGTTGTGTGAACACCGTTAATGATTCCGTTGGACGGACAAAAAGCAAGGTATCTACGCTAGGAATATCTACACCATCATTAAACAAATCGACTGTAAATATAACTTCTAAGCTCCCTCTGGCTAGACGTGTAATCGCCTCTTCCCTTGTGATTCCTACTGTTCCAGAGTGAAGACTGACCGCTGATACTCCCTTGTCTTGAAAATAGCCCGCCAAAAATTCCGCCTGCCGAATGGAAGAGCAAAAACCAATCGTTCTTGTTTGCTTGTACTCAGTCCAAGCATCGTAGATCTTGACGGCCAGCGTTTGTTTTAGCTGTGCAGCAGTCAGTTGTTCATCATCGTAGTGCGTTCCAAGCCATCTTATGGATGAATAATCGGTATCATCATAAACACCAAAATACCGGAAAGGGGACAACCAGCCACGACGTAGGCAAATTGAAAATTGTAGCGGTCCGTTTTCTCGATTTCCGCTTTGTATTTTTGGAACCGATCCCTCGTAGACAGGAAATTCCGGACAAACAGACTGCGAATATAAAACGGCGCAGCAATCACATTCATACTCTTGATGTACTTATCCAGGATGCTGTCCGAGATATCGATATATTCGTTTCCGAACATCGAGAGGAACAAGCACAGCACACTGACTGCATGGAGCAGCTGATACAGGCTCTTCTGTGTCGTAACGGTAAGAGAGTAGCTCTTATGGGCCTGATGGGTGATTTCGAAAGTAAATTCCTTTAAGTGTTTCTCGAAAAACTCGATGTACCGAATCAGTTCGATATGTATCATATTGATGAAAAACGTATGCTCGTAACCGTCAGTATCCCGTTCATCCTGGGCCTTAAGCGGCGCAGAGAAAAATTCATTAATTGCATTTAACGAAAATAAGGGCGTGTTGTATCACGCAGATATTCGAAGTTCTCATTTTCGTGCTGTTTATAGGAGATTTCATTGTCCGCATCTTTAAAGTACACATTAAAAGTCTGCTGATCTGTGTACCAGCCGTACGCCATACCCCTGCGGACCGAGCGAAGCATCATGCCGGAATTCGGATTTTTCTTGATCAAAATGAAAACTGAGGATTATTAGACCTAACTTGGATGATTGCCATATGGATCGACTCCTAAACTATGTTAAAGCTATCTTAGCTTAGATATATGCAAACGAACATGGTGAAAGTATTACGAAGGGGGTAAAAAAAGGACCACGAGCAATAAATCTTGTGGCCTAGAAAGAGAATTATTTGAATCTAATGCAGTATTTAATATATCTCTTATAACGCTAGATCAAAGTAACTAAATGGTAACAACTTAATCCTCATTTCTCTGGTCCAAAACTCTTCTAGATAGTCTGCGTGACTTAATAATTTTTCGTCCAGCTCGTTTTTATTATTACTTGAATCCATTTGCTTTTGAGGAATACCCAATGCTTCTTGAAAATATAGATTAACGTACTGTTCAATATTATAGAGTACTTCTCTGTAGAATTTTATATCTAGCAACTCTGCATTAACTTTATCAATTAGTGTTCTATTAAGCATCCTAAAAGCATTTAAGGTACATCTTACATAATAATCCTGCCTGGTTCTAAGCGGGAGGTATTTAGAATTCAAATAATCGCCAGGCTCTCTCTTCCTCCCAAGCCCCATAATACTAAATGATAAGCAAGAGCTCACAATGAGTAAAATAAGAGTATGCATTTCTCCCTTAATAAGATCTAATATTTCTCCATTTAAACGATCAATGTTGGCTGGAAAAGTTAATTGACCGACAAGTCTAGTAGCGGCGAATGCATCAGCATCCATTTCTAGTATTTGGCTTTCTAGAGGCGGCAAATTATTTCTACTTGAATCCATATAAAACGATAAACCTTTATCTGTTTTATGGGCTTGGTAGTAATCTAAATGACCGTTAAAAATGTGCCCTAGTTCATGAAATATTATCAATCTAGTAGATATAGCATGCATAATGTCCAGGTATTTGTTAGCTTTGACCTTGTTGTAATTCTCTTCACCATAAGAAATTATTGAATAAAATTGGCTATTCTTTTCGTATAACAAAGTGTTTAAAATATCAAATGTTTTCTCGAAAACTTCTGACAATATTTCTATAGAATATATTCCATTTTCTAACAAACTACATTTTGCATTAAAATCCATGCTACTTATAATAGAATATTTAATACTAATTTCCTTGCCACAAAATTCCCTCAGAATTTCATTGCAATAATTAATCGATTGCCCAATTTGTTCTAGACAAATTTTTTTATTATCATCATTGAGCATTATGAATTCCCCACTTAAAATTTTATTATCATATAAACTATAGGATTTTGTTTCCACAATCATAATTCTACATCAAATTACAAAATCCTCCAAAATAGAATAGCGTGCTAGTAATTACCCGCAATATAATTACCGGTCACACTACAAAAGGCTGATAGAATATACAAATTCAGCAAGCATTTTCTGAAGCAACTTTATTTTGATTTTGGAATGGTCTAGTTCCCCGCAAGCGTCGCAAGACATGACGTCAATACCTACAGTTGTGGAAAATTTCAGTTTGACGGGGTTAAAGGATGATTAAGAAAGGAAGATGGTAGTATGGAGAATCATAATGACACATGGAAATATTTCGGGACATTTAACACCAATGACGGAGAAATGGCGTTAGAGTTGGCCCGTTCTTCAAAAAACGAACTCAAAAATATTTTTTTACAGAGGAAGAGCTTCCGTTTTTAAATATGGAGTATAAGGAACTATCTCACTCATAATATACCAAAATTTCCTATACGCAACTAAAGCATCGCAGAGATACCTTTAGTCTATGATTGCACCATCTAATCTGGAAAAACCTCTTTTTCTCTTGTCACCCTAGAATTAGCCGGTTCTATTCACTCCCCCACTAATTAAAGAAAAAACACCTGATTGCGATAACAGGTGTTTTCAATATTAATCTATTTCTTTCGTCAACAATCAGTCAACTCTAATATTTTCTTGTATCTGTTTCACACTTTCATTTCATCTGTACTACTCCCCAAACCCGCTCCACCGCTATTCTCTCAGCCTTCTGTACCATTCCTCACTAACAAAGCCACCGATTCTATGTGAACGGTATGCGGAAACATATCCACCGGCTGAACGCAAACGGTGCGATACTCGCCATCCTCGAGCACGCGCAAATCGCGCGCGAGGGTCGAGGCGTTGCAAGACACGTAGACGACGCGCTCCGGACGGAGCTGGAGGATCGTGTCGAGCAGCCGCTCGTCGCAGCCCTTGCGGGGCGGATCGACGACGATCACGTCGGGACGGACGCCCGCGCGCTGCCACTCGGGGAGGACGTCCTCCGCTCCTCCCACGGCAAACTCCGCGTTGCAGATGCCGTTCAGCTCCGCGTTGCGCTTCGCGTCTTCGATCGCCTCCGGTACGATCTCGACGCCATATACCTTCTTGGCATGCTTCGCCAAGAAGAGCGAAATGGTGCCGATGCCGCAGTACGCATCGACGACGGTTTCACCGCCGGTCAGCCCGGCGTATTCGAGCGCTTTCCCGTAAAGCGCCTCGGTTTGTACCGGGTTAACCTGGAAGAACGAGCGGGCCGAGATAGCAAATTTGACGTCGCCGATATAGTCGTATATGACTTCCCGGCCCCAGAGAACGCGCGTCGTCGCTCCGAAGATGACGTTGGTCCGTCCGGTGTTGACATTCTGGCAAATGCTTGCCACGCCAGGTATCGCGGCGCGAATCTGCTCGATCCATTCTTCCGCATGCGGGATCTCTTTTCCGTTTGTAACGAGCACAACCATGATTTCACCCGTGCGGAAGCCGACTTTTACGACGACATGCCGAAGCAGCCCTTCGTGCGTTTCTTCCCGGTAAGCACGAATGCCGAGCCCGCGGCCAATTTCCTTTACCTTGGTGATGACTTCGTCGTTATTCGCATGCTGGATCAGACAGGCTTCCATGTCGATAATCCGGTGACTTCCCTGCGCATAAAAACCGCCTACGAGCCCGCCCTGCTCCTCGCCAAAAGGAACCTGAGCTTTGTTCCGGTATCTCCACGGATCGTTCATGCCGATGGTCGGATACACGACGATGCCGTCCGCCTCGGAAGCACACACTCTCTCTTGCTTCAGAGGCTCCGCCGATTCGCCGTAGCGCAGGTTTGTGCTTTTCGCACCCGTTGCAAGAGTACTTTCGTCGATATCTTCCCTGACTTCATCAATGGAGCTTGTTCCTGTTGCAACACCTATTCCTAGAGCAGCGTTACCTCCATGGGTGTTATCTTCTGTGGTGTTATCTTCAGTAATTTTATCTGTATTGATGTTCTTTCTACCCACCGTTTGACCTTGCCCATGCGAATCACCCGCTAAATTTCCATCGCCCTCATCCTCCAGCAAATCAGAGGCGTCCACAAACTCCGTGTCCATCAAAGGCTGGAGCTCGCTTCCGCTTATAGTATCGTCTGCGTCTTCTTTGGATTCCAACGCTTCGTCGTTAATCACTTTATCTTCGGGAACAGTGATTTCTTCATCTGCTGGTTTAAAACCCTCACTCGTCGGGGTAGTATTGCCGCCAACCATACCCGAACTTAAGGCAGCAGCATCTCCAACTACATTTCCTGCCTCGGCATCCGCTTCTTTAGCCACCTTAAGCTTCCCGATCCGCTCCAGGTTGTCCACGACGAGCTGGCGCTTCACCTTCAGTTGAGCCGCATAGTCCAAATGCTGGAGCTGACAGCCGCCGCACTTGTCGTAAATCGGGCATGGCGCGCCGACACGTTCCGGGCTAGAGTCCAGCACTTCCAGCAGTTTGGCGTAGCCGTACTGCTTTTTGAGCTTGAGCACCTTGAGGTGCACCCGCTCACCCGGCAGGGCACCGGGTACGAAAAGGGTAAAGCCTTCGACGCGGCCTACGCCTTCTCCGTCATGCCCGATGCCGATGATCTCGGCGGTATACTCGCCGTTCTTCTCCACGGGCAGACCGGCCAGCGCAGCGGAGCGCTTGCTTCCGGCTTGAGGCGCGGATGTCCGCTCGGCCCGGGCTCTGCCGCCGCTCTCACGGCTGCCAGCTCTCTCACCACGCGTCGCCTCAGCCTCGCCGTAAGGCTTCACACGGCTATCCTCGCCACGTCCGCCAAACGCCCGCTGAGCAGCGCCTCCACGGCCCTGCCCAATGTGCGTTCTATTCACTTCGCTCCGTCCGTCAGCCGCTGCTTTAGCGGCATTCTCACCTCGGAGCGTGCCACGGCGTTCACCCGGCCCGCCCTGCGGCTTGCCAATGGATGTGCCACCACGGTTTTGACCTGGCGACGCCTCGTCCTGTCTCTTGCCCACGGATGCCCCGCCACGGCTTTGACTCCACGAAGCTTCACCCTGACGCTTACCCGCCGACGACCCGCCACGCTTCTGCCCCGACAAAGCCCCGCCCTGCGATTTCCCCGCAGACGCGCCGCCCCGCCGTTTATTTTTACTCATATCATTTAACTCCCTAATCTGCGTTGATGTTTATATGTCGATAGACCGGACTCGTCCACAATGATCTCGATATGCGACTGCAGGTTGGTGAAAACCGCCGGCAGAGTGCCGCCGAGCTCGCCGTCCAGGTTGATCTGCACGTAGTCCGGGGACGAAATTTCGAGCTTGCTCGTCTGAAAATAGACGACGTTCGGATCGTTGGTGTGGTCGCCTTTGAGTGCCATGGTGGCGATTTTGATAAACTCCGGCAGGTTGCACTTTTTGAGCACGATGACGTCGAAAAGCCCGTCGTTCAGGCTCGCGTCGACGGCCAGTTTTTCAAAGCCCCCGACGGAATTGCTATTGGTAATGAGGAACAGCATAACGTCCTCGTTGATTTCCATTTCATCGGACTTCAAATGCATGTGAATCGGCCGCAGGCGCGGCAGCATTTCGAGTCCTTTTACATAGTAGGCAAGCTGCCCGATCATAGTTTTTAGCTTGCTGGGCACTTCGTACGTCAGCTCCGTCATGGAGCCCCCGCCCGCAATATTGATAAAATATTTCTGGTTCACTTTACCGACATCGATCGGTCTCGTATACCCGCGGACGATAAGATCCACGGCGTCTTCCCAGTCGCGCGGAATGTTCAAAGCCCGGGCAAAATCGTTCGTCGTTCCGAGCGGCAAAATGCCCACCGGAGGCCGGTTCGGCTTCTCGCCCATCCCGTTTACCACTTCGTACAGCGTTCCGTCTCCGCCCGCCGCCACGATGAGGTCGAACCCGCGGTCCACGGCCTGTGAGGCCGCCAGCATCGCGTCTCCCTCGCCGATAGTCGCATGAGTGGACGTTTCATAACCGCCCCTCTCCAGACGCTGCAGAATTTCCGGCAGGCGCTTGCGCATTTCTTCTCGACCCGAAGTCGGGTTATAGATCAATCTAGCACGTTTGGCCATTTCTCTTTATCACCTTTTTTGCTCATAATGGTCCCGGTTAAAAAAAGAGGCAACCTGCCGCTCCAGCCACTCGCTGACCTTAGGACTCGGCAGTATAGATTGCCCGTTATATCGGTAGTCAAACCCTTCCAGCCTGGAAGGAATCACTTCTCTCGTAAAATAGCCCTCACTTAAAAAAAGCGGCGCAATGATGACCGCATGCCCGGGCTTCCGCTCCTGCCACCATTCCAGTTTCCGCTTCGTCTGATCCGGCAGCAGCATCGCCACGTCCGTCGTTCCGAATCCGCCGGTCTTTTTCAAAGCCTGGGCAATCCGCTCCAGACTGCCTCGCCACGCCAGATGAAACAACTGCTCGACGCTGCCGTGTCCCACAAGCAGCACGATTTCCCGCTCCGGGTCCTCCGACAGGCTGCGGATTTTCTCATACACCATCTCCGCCAGCAGCTCGGCGTCCTCATCCATAGGCGGCGTCATATGCACGCGTGCCTTGATATCGAACGGTTCCAGGTCCGTCGGCAGAAGCGGCTCGGGCTTCAGGCCCAGCGCGTACGCGATCTCGTCGAGATGCGTGCTTCCTTTAGATACAAAAAGCGGGATGACGATCAGATCGGTCACACCACGATTTTCTAACCAGGTAATCCCGTCTTGAATCAGCCGTCCGTCCACAAGCTCCAGGAAAGAACCGAACACCGGAACGCCGTCCGGGACACGCATCCCCGCTACGGCTTCATCCACCAGCTGCACCCATTCCCGGCTCCGCGAGCCGTGGCTGATCACCAAAATCCCATACGTACGCATGGCTTTCACTCCGCTTCCGTTCATCCTGCTTTCATGCTATCTAAACTGGCCCCTTATGTCAATAAACAGGAAAAATCCCCATTTACGGGTGTAAAGAGGGGGATTCTAAGCCTTACGCGGTCTGCTGTTGTAAGGAACGAACGCTCCAAGCATACGAATACTACCATTAAAAAAGGAGAGGCTTTCCGGAGCAGCTCGCTGCATGGGGACCGTTCAACCCTGCGGCTTCCGATTGACGTCACCTGGGCGACGGCCGAACTTCTGTTGTTGCCGGTATCGCATCGAATGATCGTTTTCATCTAAAAAATGTTTCACATGAGCGATCACTTGTACACTACCAGTGGACAATCCCCAAAAACTGCTGTCCGCATGCCTGACAGCCGTACCGGTTCGGTGCCGTTCACAGAACCCGTTTTGTTCATAAAATTTTCCAGTCGGTACTCCGCCGGCTGGAGAGCGAAAAACAGGCATCGCCCATCTCTGCCGCCCTAGCGATTCAGACGATCCAGCGTCAGCACATAGCCATCGTTTCCGTAGTTCAGGCAGCGTTTTACGCGCGAAATCGTCGCCGTGCTCGCGCCCGTCTCGGCTTCGATCTGATTGTACGTGCAGCCTTTGCGCAGCATCCGCGCCACTTCCAGACGCTGGGACAGCGACTGGATCTCATTCACCGTACAAAGATCGTCAAAAAATGTATAGCATTCCTCCAGGCTATTCAATGTAAGAATCGCCTCGAAAAGCTGGTCAATCGCTTTATCATTTAGTTTTTTCAACTGCATATCTTCAACCCCTAGATTCCATTTCATCTTGTATTTCTGGACAATCGGTAGAACAATAATTTCTATTTCGACAGGTTTATTATAATCTCCTTCCTTTACAATTGCAAAACAGTAAAATTTTTAAGCGTTACCGCTCTAAATCGCGACCTTCTCCTGGTAGTGTACATTGGGGCCGTTCGGGTTCCCGTGACATTTTCCACATACCCGTGATATCCGTCCAGTCCAAACGTTTGCCTATCACATAGGATATAGCAGTAAATCCTTTGCAAAGGATCGTGAATTCAAGTGAGCTATCGTTATCCGAAACACGGCCGACAGCCGGAGGTGCAAACCAGAAGCTTGTTCTCGCCGGGTCAGGCAGGAGGTCAGGGCGGAGTTCCTTTCCAGGGCGGCGGAGTTCCCGGCGGGGGTTTTTCTGACGGCGGGTTCCCCGGAGGCGGCTTTTCAGGCGGCGGGTTCCCGGGGGGAGGCTTTTCAGGCGACGGGTTCCCCGGAGGCGGAGGCTTCCCCCAAGGCGGCCCGGGATTTTCCGGATTCGGCCAGAATTTGCCCGTACCCGCTAATTCCGCCGCACCGGCCGCTGCAGCCGGGAGTTCAGGAGGAGGAGCCGGCGGCCTTTTAGGCGGCATGAACATCAATCAGATCAAAGGCTTCATTGACCGCATGGGCGGAATTGAAGGCGTCATCGGGACCATGGGCAAAGTGCAAAAATTCGTCGGCTCCGTCCAGCAGTTTGCTCCCATGCTCAAGTTGATGTTCAGCGGCTTCGGAGCGAAGGCCGCCACCAAGCGCGCGAATACCGTACCCGCCGCCAAGCGCAAAAAGAAAAGAAAATCCACGCAGACCAAGCGCAAAAGCAAAACAACCAAGCGCCGTACACGGTCCTCGCGCAGGTAGGCGGATAAGACCGGGTTCCCAGCAGGACCCGGTTTTTTTATACCGGGCCCTTAACTTAATGGCGAGACGCGACTGCTTGAGACAGTTCATCGTTCTTCGTTCGCCGTTCGCCGTTGGCAGTTTGACGGCTGACAGTTTACCGCTGTCAGACAACCGGCCTGCCCTCGCACAGACACACGCTCTGCAATCAACGTTCCTTTAAAGCCGCAGCACAGCATTTCTTCCACAATCATGAACTATATCGGTTCCGGCACAAAAAATATATAGAATTCTCCTCCATTTACATAAAATAAACAGGAAAATGTTTGGATATAATCCGAGCTGAACCGTCTCCCATTTCCTCTTTCAAAAGTTATCGAGCACCGCTGGCAAGCCGCAGCGCCTCTTTTAGCGTTTCGGCGGGCCGAGGCCCTCAACCAAGGCCGCCTTCATCTCCGCCTCCCCCCGCTCCCCTGTGATATACTTGACGTATACTCACTAGGACGGGCGGGTGATCCCTATGAAGGCTCCACTTCACGGCCCGGAAGCCATCTCCGGGCCTGTGGTCTTGTTCGACGGCGTCTGCAACCTGTGCAATGCCGCCGTCCGGTTCACCGTGCGCCGCGACCCGGCCGGACGAGTCCGGTTCGCGGCGCTGCAGTCGGAAGCCGGGCAGCGGCTGCTTGCCCGGCACGGCCTGCCTGCGGCCTCCTTCGATTCCTTCGTGCTCATCGAAGGAGGCCGCGTCTACACGCAGTCGTCCGCCGGACTGCGTGTGCTGCGCCGGCTGCGGTACCCGTGGCCGCTGCTGTACGGCTTCGTAGCGGTGCCGAAGCCGATCCGCGATGCGGTGTACCGCTGGATCGCGCGCAACCGCTACCGCTGGTTCGGGCAGCGGGACGCGTGCATGCTCCCCACGCCGGAGCTGCGCCGGCGGTTTCTGGACTAACCGCCCCGCTCCCCGCAAAAACAAATAACCGGCATCTCATCGCGAGACGCCGGTTATTTTCTTTTACAGCCTTATTGGAAAGTAACTTCCATTTGGTTTTGCGTATGCATTTGCAGCTGAGCTTCCGATGATTTTTGATTGGACTGAGCTTGGAAGCCCGTCAGCGTGCGCGCTGTAGCTTCCCCCTTCGGATGTCCGTTTACGAATTCACCTTCATACAAAAGGTTTCCTTTGGCATCGTACAGACGTCCGTAGCCTTCAGCCAAGTTTTGGCGGAATCCGCCCTCATAGATGACGGTTCCCTTCTCGTTGTATTCCGTTCCGAAGCCGTCACGCTTGCCGTCTTTGTACATGCCGACATATTTCCAGCCGTCCGTCCAGTAGAAAACTCCGGCACATTTAATTTGACCTTTGGAGAAAAAGCCTTCGAACTTGCTTCCGTCCGCCCAGTCGATTTTGCCGACGCCATCGAACTCGTCTTTATCGAAGAAACCGACATACTTGTTATAACCCGTTATGCTGCCCGGCGGTTCGCCGCAAGGTTCCCACGCCCAGTAGTAGGTGCCGTATCCCTGCTTCAGACCCGCTTTCCACATACCGTCATACTCCAGATGCTTATCGGCGTAATACGATTTGCCTTGTCCGTGGAACTTGTTATCTTTCCAGTTTCCATCGTAGCGGAGTACACCGTTCGAGTCGTAATACTTTCCTTTGCCCTCAAACTTGCTGTTCACCATATATCCGTCGTAGAACACTTTGCCGTTCGGGTAAAAGATCTTGATGTAACCCGTATAGCCTTGGTTACCTTGGGTCAGCGCTTTTGGAGCTTGTGCGGAACTCGTCAGCGTACCCGTGTAAAGGGTCTCCAGCACGCTCGTTTGAAGCGTATCGTTTAATGAAATAAGTCCTTTTTCACCGTCCACCTTCAGCTTGCGTCCTGTCAGGTCCGCGAAGGCTTGCAGGTTAAGCTTGTTCCCGCCTTGAATAACAGTGGCCCCGGCTTTTACACTTTCCCCATTCACTACAAAAGAGCTTGAGCCGGACACCAGCTCGATTTTGGAACCGTCTTTGGACACGGTCCAGCCTGTACCGTACACGCTTTGCTGCACAGTGTAGCCGAGACTGCCAAGAACCGGTGCCAAATCTACATAAGCCGTATCACCGGAAATTTGTGGTTCTGCCGACAGTCCGATTGCCTTGTCGTTGACTTGTAACTGCGTTCCAGAGGCTGCGGAAGCCGCAAGCGGAAGCAGGAACAAAGCCAGCATCATAGTCAATCCGTAAACTAACTTTTTCATTTCTCACCCTCCCAGATACAAATCTTTTCTGTTCTACTTTACGATACATAATGTAACTTGTAAATAGGTTATTTGAATTATTGATACAAAATGTTTCTAAAGTAGATTAGGCACCCTGCTTGGGCCTATCCGCCTTGTGAATATCCTTGCCGTTTAAGGCCATACTAAGCCGGATAGCTCTGCTCTTCCGTCTTTGAAAGCCATGATCCTAGCATTTTCCGTGATCAAAATACCGGCCGGTGTCTTCTTTTATTTATATAATAAGAAACAATTTTTCAAAGTATTTCGGTATATTGGAGGGTTTCGTATATGGGCACTATTGGGACATTTATACGCGGGCACTGGATTCCGATCGTGATGATTTTGGGCTGCCTGTTCGCCATTTACTTTGTCTATAGCAAAAGAAACGAGCTTCAGCTCTACTGGCTGAACAAACGTGAAACGAGGAAGCGCAAGTCGTAAATTAGGCGCTCTCTGCTGAAGACTCTGCTCACGACATGGAACACACTAACTAGCCGCTGACCAAAACCACAAAAAAACGCACGTAACTCCCTTGAAAGGAAGCCACGTGCGTTTATTCGGTTAACCCTAAACTCCAAAGCAAACTTCCTTTTAGTAGAAGCAACCGCACTGAGAGCAGCTCCCCAGCGTGAGGTACTGCGTCGCATGACGGTGAGCAGTTCCCAGCTTACGGTGCTGTGTCGCATGACGGTGAGCAGTTCCCGGCGTACGATGCTACGTCGCATGACGGTGAAGCAGCTCCCGGCGTGTGGTACTGCACCCCATGACGGTGAGCACCCGCAAGGCGCCTGCCCGCAGCAGACGCGGCGGATACCATCATCCGCCTGCCCTTTACTTCATCGCGTTCAGTGCCTTCAGCGCGATATCCGTCCGGTTCTGCTTCCCTTCGAAGGAGATGCGGTCCGCGGCGGCGTACGCCTTCTCGCGCGCATCGGCAATGTCACGGCCCAGCGCCGTGACGCCAAGCACACGGCCGCCGCTGGTGACCAGCCGGCCGTCTTCAAGCGCCGTACCCGCATGGAACACGAGGGCTTCACCTGCGGCGTCCAGGCCCTCGATGGGCAGCCCCTTCGGGTACGAGCCGGGGTAGCCGCCGGATGCGAGGATCACGCACACGGCCGCTTCTTCGCTCCACTCGATTTCAAGGTCCGCTAAGCGGCCCTCGAGTGTCGCCAGAATGATCTCCAGCAGGTCGGTTTTCAGCCGGGGCAGGATAACCTGCGTCTCCGGATCGCCGAAGCGGGCGTTGAACTCGATCGTCTTCGGTCCGTCCGCGGTGATCATCAATCCCGCGTAAAGCACGCCGCGGAACGGGCGCCCTTCCTTCACCATCGCTTCGGCCGCCGGCTTCACGATGGTGTCCAGCGCCTGCTGCACGATCTCCTGCGGGATGTGCGGCACCGGCGAATACGTGCCCATGCCGCCGGTGTTGGGTCCCTTGTCGCCGTCGAAAACCGGCTTATGGTCCTGAGAAGGCACCATCGGTTTCACGACATTGCCGTCAACGAACGCCAGCAGGGACATTTCTTGTCCTTGCAGGAATTCTTCGATGACGACGCGGTTGCCGGAAGCGCCGAACTGCTTCTCGACCATAATTTCCTTCAACGCTTTCTCCGCTTCCTCCAGCGTCGAAGCCACGATTACGCCTTTGCCCGCGGCCAGTCCGTCCGCTTTGATGACGATCGGCGCTCCAAGCTTGCGCAGGTAGGCAAGCGCAGCTTCGTAGTCCTCGAACGCTTCATAAGCGGCCGTAGGAATCTCGTATTTTTTCAGCAGATGCTTCATAAATACTTTGCTTCCTTCGATTTCCGCCGCCGCCCGGTTCGGTCCGTATGCGCGGATGCCGTGCTCTTCCAGGTAATCCACGATGCCTTCGTAGAGCGGATCGTCCGGTCCCACGACGACCAGATCGATGGCGTTCTGACGGACGAATTCCGCGATCTCGGCAAACTGGAACTCCGTAATCGGCACACATTCCGCCAATTCGGCAATGCCTCCGTTGCCCGGTGCGCAGAACAGAGCCGTCACCTTCGGGCTTTTGCGAAGCGACCAGACGATCGCATGCTCCCGGCCTCCGCGGCCGATAACCAATATGCGCATAGTGTCCCGCCTCCCGCTTCTAGTGTTTGAAATGACGAACGCCGGTCATCACCATAGCGACGCCTTTATCGTTTGCCACTTTAATCGATTCTTCGTCTTTGATCGAACCGCCCGGCTGAATGACGGCTGTAATTCCCGCAGCCGCGGCAATTTCCAGCGTATCGCCCATCGGGAAGAACGCGTCGGACGCGAGTACCGCACCCTTGGCTTTCTCGCCCGCCTGCTCGATGGCAATCTTGGCCGCGCCTACACGGTTCATCTGGCCCGCGCCGATTCCGATCGTCATGTCCTCGGTCACCAGCACGATCGCGTTGGATTTCACGTGCTTGACGACTTTCCAGGCCAGCAGCAGTTGCTTCAGTTCGGCTTCCGTCGGCTCGCGGTCGGTAGCCGTCTTAAGATCGCCTTCCG
This sequence comes from Paenibacillus sp. RC84, assembly GCF_041260495.1. NCBI lineage: Bacteria > Bacillati > Bacillota > Bacilli > Caryophanales > Paenibacillaceae > Paenibacillus > Paenibacillus sp. RC84. The sequence continues at coordinate 13,021 of NZ_JBGBYL010000014.1, read as the reverse complement.
AAATCGCGTGAACGTCGCTCTCTTGTACGAGCATGCCGCCTTCTACGGAAGTGACCAGGTGCAGCGCCTTGCGCTCTCCTTCGGTAAAGTTGCCCAGCTTCAGCAAACGGATGTTTTTCTTCTTCTGGAGAATTTCAAGCGCTTCGGGCGTAAAGTCAGGCGCGATGACGATTTCCAGGAAGATTTCGTGCAGCAGCTGCGCCGTTTCTCCGTCGATCGGACGGTTGGCCGCAATAATTCCGCCGAAAATGGACGTAGGATCGGCCGCGTATGCTTTCTCGTACGCTTCCTTCACCGACGTGCCGATTCCGACGCCGCAAGGGTTCATATGTTTCACGGCGACGACGGCAGGCTCTGTAAATTCTTTCACGATTTGCAGGGCTGCGTTCGCATCGTTGATGTTGTTGTAAGAAAGCTCTTTGCCGTGAATCTGCTCCGCTGTCGCGATGCTTCCTTCACCGGCAAGCGGTTTGCGGTAGAACGCCGCTTTCTGATGGGGATTTTCCCCGTAGCGCAGGTCCTGAACCTTCTCATACGTAACCGTATAGCGTTCCGGGAACTCTTCGCCCACTTGTCCGGACAAATATTCGGAGATCAGGGAATCGTAAGCCGCCGTGTGACGGAAAACTTTCGCCGCCAGGCGTTTGCGCGTTTCGAGTGTCGTATCGGCAGTTTCACGGACTTCGGCAAGCACCGTGTCATAATCGGCCGCATCCACCACGACCGAGACGAAAGCATGGTTCTTCGCTGCCGAGCGCAGCATAGTCGGTCCGCCGATGTCGATGTTTTCCACCGCATCCGCGTACTCCACATCCGGCTTCGCGATGGTTTCCGCAAATGGATACAGGTTAACGATCACGAGGTCGATATACCCCAGACCCAGCTCTTCCATCACTTTGCGGTGCTCCGCATCGTCACGGATGGCCAGAAGGCCGCTGTGTACGGCGGGATGCAGCGTTTTTACGCGCCCGTCGAGAATTTCCGGAAATCCCGTCACGTCGGAAATTCCGATGACCGGTACTCCCTCTTTTTCCAGAAGGGTCTTCGTTCCCCCCGTCGAAATAAGCTCGACGCCCAGCTTTGCCAGCTCCGACGCGAATTCCACAATGCCCGTTTTGTCCGATACGCTGATTAACGCTCTTTTGATTGCCACGATTTCTCCTCCTATGGGTTGGAAAGTCTAGTTTGAACCTTTGTATACTGAACGCGATTAAACCTCGCCTTGCACAAAAAGCTTGCTTCTATTGCTCCGCTGCCTCGGCGGTCTTCGGTTCCGAAATACGCACAAGTCGGCCTTCCAGCGTCACTCGTCCTTCGGCGATCCAGCCGATCGCAAGAGGAAGCAGCTCATGTTCCGCCGCATGTACGCGCCCGGTCAAGCTGTCCACCGTATCGTCTTCCCGGATTTCGAGGGCACGCTGGGCGATAATCGGACCCGAATCGAGCCCGCCGTCGACGTAATGCACCGTAACGCCGGTCACTTTGACGCCGTATTCCAGCGCCTGGTCGATCCCTTTGATTCCCGGAAAAGCCGGAAGTAAAGACGGATGCACATTAATCATCCGGCCATAAAACGGCTCCACCAGCACCGGCGTCAAAATACGCATGTAACCCGCGAGCACGATCAGATCAATTTCCTTCTCCCGCAGAAGTTGCAGGATTTCGGTCTCGTAAGCTTCCCGGCTGTCGTACGCTTTGGGAGAAAAAGCGAAAACAGGCACGTCCGCCTGTTTTGCCCGTTCCACCACTTTCGACTGCGGCCGGTCGCTGACGAGCAGCGCGAGCTCCGCTTCAAGCCTGCCGCTGCGCACGGCGTCCGCGACCGCTTGAAAATTCGACCCGCTTCCCGAAGCAAACACGGCGATCCGCAGTTTTCCCATTCTAGACCTCCGCGCCTTCGAACGTCACGATTTTGCCGCCTTCCGTCACTTCCCCGATCCGGTAAGCGTCATGACCATGCGATGCGGCAATCTCCAGCGCCTTCTCCGCATCTTCCTGAGCCACGATAATAACCATGCCGATTCCCATGTTGAACGTACGGAACATATCATTGTTCGTGATGTTTCCTTCACGCTGCATGAGAGAGAAGATCGGCAGAATCGGCCAGGAGCCGTACTGAATGTTCACGTTCACGCCTTCCGGCAGCGTACGCGGGATATTTTCCAGGAAGCCTCCGCCCGTAATGTGCGCGGCGCCTTTGATGCCCACCTGCTCCAGAATGCCGAGAACCGGCTTCACATACAGCTTCGTCGGCTCGAGCAGCACGTCGCCGAGAACTCCGCCAAGCTCGTCGATCGTGTCCGTCAGGCTGTGTCCCTTTTCTTCCAGAAGCAGCTTGCGCACCAGCGAGAAGCCGTTGCTGTGCACGCCGCTCGAAGCAAGACCGATCACGGCGTCGCCGGGGCGGACGGTGGAGCCGTCGATGATTTTTTTCTTATCCACGATTCCTACGGTAAAACCGGCAATGTCATACTCCCCTTGCGTATACATCCCCGGCATTTCCGCCGTTTCTCCGCCGATCAGCGAACAGCCGGACTCCGCGCAGCCGTCGGCAATCCCTTTTACAATCGCTTCGATCTTCTCGGGAATGACACGGTCGCAGGCCAGATAGTCCAGGAAAAAGAGCGGTTCCGCACCCTGCACCACGATATCGTTGACGCACATCGCCACCGCATCGATCCCGATCGTATCGTGCTTGTCCATCGCAAACGCGATTTTGAGCTTCGTTCCGACACCGTCGGTGCCCGATACGAGTACCGGCTCTTCGTATTTATCCTTGTTCAGGCTGAACAGAGAGCCGAATCCGCCGAGTCCCGTCAGCACTTCCGGACGGAATGTTCTCTGCACATGTTTCTTCATCCGTTCAACGGCTTCGTTACCGGCCGCGATGTCGACACCCGCTTTTTTATATGCCTCCGACACTTGTCTCACTCCCTAATGGTTTGAAAAGCACACCGGCAAAACGCGGCGATACCTTCCATGCTTGATTATCTTTTGATGCGTAACTGTTGGATCTATCGTTAAAAGTATCGGCAGCACAGCAGTTTAACAGCCGCAGCCCACCGCATCTTCGCTATCGTTCACGTAAGTAACATAACGATTATCGAAGCAGCCCGTGCAGAAGCCGCCGTTCTCCACGCCGTCCTTGCGGCCGATGGAGTCGATCAGCCCTTCCTGAGTGAGGAAGTACAGCGAGTCCGCGTTGATCGCCTGGCGGATCTCTTCGATCGATTTCTGCGCCGCGATCAGGTCTTTGCGGCTCGGCGTATCGATTCCGTAGAAGCACGGGTTCTGGAACGGCGGCGAGGAAATGCGCACGTGCACTTCCGTCGCTCCCGCTTCCCTGAGCAGGTTAACGATGCGCAGCGAAGTCGTTCCGCGGACAATCGAATCGTCGATCATGACGACGCGCTTGCCTTCCACGACCTTGCGCACGGCGCTCAGCTTCATCTTCACGCCCTGCTCCCGCAGTTCCTGGCTCGGCTGGATAAAGGTCCGGCCCGTGTAGCGGTTTTTGATCAGTCCGAGCTCATAAGGAATCCCGGTCTGCTCGGCGAAACCGATGGCGGCCGACGTGCTGGAATCCGGCACGCCGGTCACCAGATCCGCGTCCACGAACGCTTCCGACGCGAGGCGTTTGCCCATCCGCTTGCGGGCAGAGTGGACGTTGATCGCGTCGATGTCGCTGTCGGGACGGGCGAAATAGATATATTCCATCGCGCATGTAGCGCGTGTCTGACTTTCCGTGAAACGGTCTTCCGTGAGCCCGCTCTTGTCCAGGACCAGCAGCTCGCCCGGCAGAAGATCGCGCATATACGTGCCGCCGACGATGTCGAAGGCGCAGGACTCCGACGCGAACAGATACGCGTCGCCGAGCCTGCCCATCGCGAAAGGCCGCAGCCCGTTCGGGTCGAGCGCCGCGATCAGCTTGTCCTTCGTCAGGATCAGGAACGCGTAGGCGCCGATCACCTGCTGCAGGGCGTCTTTGACCGCGTCGACGATATCATCGTGCTTGGAGCGCGCGATAAGGTGCGCGACCACTTCGGTGTCGCTCGTCGTCTGGAAGATCGAGCCCTGCTTTTCGAGCTGCCGGCGGATTTCGCCGGCGTTCACGAGGTTGCCGTTCGTCGCTACGGCGAGATCGCCCTCCCGGTATTTGAACACCAAGGGCTGGGCGTTCGCCAGCTTGCTCTCCCCTGCCGTCGAGTAACGCACGTGGGCTATAGCCGACGTGCCGACGAGTGTAGGCAGGTTCGACTGGTCGAACACTTCCTTGACGAGGCCCATGCCCCGGAAGTAGTGGAAATTATCCGCGTCCGCCGTACAGATGCCGGCGCTCTCCTGTCCCCGGTGCTGCAGCGCGTGCAGCCCGTAGTAGGACAAGGAAGCCGCATCCGGATGTCCGAAGACACCGAACACGCCGCATTCCTCTTTCAGCTTGTCGAACAGACCGTCATGTCCGCCGTGGCCTTCATTATAGTAAGAACCGGTCCACAGCCCCTTACCCGATGTTACTGCATCAGACATGGTATCGCGTCCTTCCAAACCTGCCTCAGCTCCGAGATAGAGGCTTGAACGGCAGGTTTTCCGTTAATGTCGACCTTCACGTTCGTTCCGGTTACCGTTCCGATAACTTCCGCCTGTACGTTCTTCTGTTGAAGCAGGGCGATCAGCGCTTCGCGCTTCTCCGGACGGCAGCTGAGCAGGATGCGGGACTGGCTCTCGCTGAAGAGCGCATGATCCGCGCGCAGCACCGTGCGGAAGTCCACATCGGCGCCAAGTCCGCCGGAGATGCTGCTTTCCGCTACGGCAGCCGCCAGGCCGCCTTCGGAAAGGTCATGCGCCGAAGCGACCAGACCTTCGCGGATCGCGGCAAGCACGCCGGCGTGGAGGCGTTTCTCGGTCTCCAGGTCCAGCTGCGGCGGACGGCCTTCGACCACGCCGTGCACGACCTTCTGGAACTCGCTTCCGCCGAGCTCGGCCTTCGTTTCGCCCAGCAGGACGATAACGTCGCCTTCGTTCTTGAAGCCTTGAGTCGTAATGTGATCCGTGTCCTGGATCAGACCGACCATGCCGACAACCGGCGTCGGGTAAATGGCGCCCTTCGCGTTCTCGTTGTACAGCGACACGTTTCCGCCGATAACCGGCGTGCTCAGCTCGCGGCACGCTTCGGCCATGCCGTCGACCGCTTTTTCCAGCTGCCAGAAAATTTCCGGCTTCTCCGGGCTTCCGAAGTTCAAATTGTCCGTCACGGCCAGAGGCTCTCCGCCCGAGCAGACGATGTTGCGCGCCGCTTCGCTGACCGCGATGCGTCCGCCTACTTCCGGATCGAGATACACGTAACGGCTGTTGCAGTCCGTTGTCATGGCAAGCGCTTTGCGGGTGCCGCGGATCGTGACAACCGCCGCATCCGAGCCCGGCTGTACGGCCGTGCTTGTGCGTACCATGTAATCGTATTGGTTATAGACCCACTCTTTGCTCGCCACGGTTGGAGAGCCCAGGATGCTTTTCAGCGCCCCGTTCAGATCGGTCACTTCTTCGTAACGGCTCGTGTCCGTGTTCGCCTGCTCGGTGTAATAAGCGGGAACGGCGGACGGTTTGTTGTAAACCGGGCACTCGTCGACAAGTGCCGTTACCGGCATGTCGCCCACGATTTGACCTTGATGGAAAAGCTTCAGGCGGCCGTCGTCGGTCACTTTGCCGACTTTGGCGCAAATGACGCCCCAGCGCTCGAAAATTTCGAGAGCCTGCGCTTCATCCTTCGGATCGATAACGAACAGCATACGCTCCTGGGACTCCGACAGCATCATCTCGTAAGGCGTCATGCCTTCCTCGCGCTGCGGCACTTCGTCCAGGTACAGCTCCAGGCCGTTGCCCGCCTTGCTCGCCATTTCCGCGCTGGAGCAGGTCAGACCTGCGGCGCCCATGTCCTGAATACCGAGCACGATACCCGTGTCGATCAGCTCCAGACAGGACTCCATCACGAGCTTCTCCATGAACGGATCGCCGACCTGCACGGCAGGACGCTTCGCTTCGGATTCGCTCGTCAGCTCTTCGGACGCGAAGGTCGCGCCGTGAATACCGTCGCGGCCTGTTGCCGGGCCGACGTAATAAACCGGGTTGCCTACGCCTTTGGCTACGCCGCGCTGGATTTTGTCATGGTCGATCAGACCGACGCACATGGCGTTGACGAGCGGGTTGCCTTCATAGCTTTCGTCAAAGGTAACTTCGCCTCCCACAGTCGGGATTCCGATACAGTTGCCGTAACCGGCAATACCGGAAACAACGTGCTCGAACAAATATTTAACGCGGTCGTTCTGAAGACGTCCGAAACGCAGGGAGTTCAGAAGCGCTACAGGCCGCGCGCCCATCGAGAAGATGTCGCGGATAATGCCGCCTACTCCCGTTGCGGCGCCTTGGTACGGCTCTATCGCAGACGGATGGTTATGACTTTCGATTTTGAACACGACAGCCTGGTTGTCGCCGATATCCACGATACCCGCGCCCTCGCCAGGACCCATCAATACGCGTTCGCCGGTCGTAGGAAAACGGCGGAGAAGCGGCTTGGAATTTTTGTAGGAGCAGTGCTCCGACCACATTACACTGAAGACGCCGATTTCCACGTAGTTCGGCTTGCGTCCGAGAAATCCGCAGATCTGATCGTATTCCGCATCGGTTACGCCCATCTGCTTATAGATTTTCTGCTCGGCGATCTGCTCCGCGTTCGGTTCTTTAGCGGCTAACTGCTGTGCCATGTTGTTCCCTCCAAGCGTTTAAAATCGACGTAAACATCCGTTTGCCATCAGCCGAACCGAGAATTTCGTCCACGGCCCGTTCCGGATGGGGCATCATGCCCACAATGTTGCCTTCTTTGCTGCAAATTCCCGCGATGTCATCCACCGAACCGTTCGGGTTCGTGTCCGTTTCATAACGGAAAACAATCTGATTGTTCTGCTGAAGCTCGCGCAGCGTCTCTTCGTCGCAGTAGTAGTTGCCTTCCCCGTGCGCGATCGGAATGTTGATCACTTCGCCTTCCGCATAATCGGAAGTGAACGGTGTCGCGTTATTCACGACTTTAAGCAGGGTGGAATGACAACGGAATTTAAGCGAGCGGTTGCGCAGCAGCGCGCCGGGCAGCAGGCCCGCTTCCGTCAGGACTTGAAAACCGTTGCAAATGCCAAGAATATATTTGCCCTGCTCCGCCGCTTTCACCAGAGCCTGGGTTACCGAAGCAAAACGGGCAATCGCGCCGCAGCGCAGATAGTCGCCGTAAGAAAAGCCGCCCGGTACGAGAATGCAGTCGTATTCGGACAAGTCCGTGGCCGTATGCCACACGTAATCGACGGGTTCGCCTACCGTGTCTTCGACCGCCTTGTAGCAATCGATGTCACAGTTCGAACCGGGATATACCAGTACCGCAAATTTCATGGGAAAGTCCTCCTGATCCGTTAGTTCAGCTCAAAGCGGTAATCTTCAATGACCGTATTCGCCAGCAGTTTCTCGCACATAGCTTTCAAACGCTCTTCCGCTTCCGCGCGGTCCGTCGTATCCAGTTCCAGCTCCAAATACTTGCCGACGCGTACTTTGCCGACTTCTTCAAATCCCATCGAGTGCAGTGCGCCTTGAACGGCATTTCCCTGCGGATCCAATACACTTTGCTTAATCGTCACATAGACGGTTGCTTTCATTACGGTTTGTCCTCCCTTGGTATCACGATCGCCGTGTGCTTCCATGCGGCTGTCTGACCGTTCTTGGCATCTTGTTTTTTCAATCTTCTGACTCTTTATCCTTGAAAAAGTTAATCTCCTGAAAAATAAGGCCGATTTATTCTTAAATCGCTGTGCTATAAAGGCGGTTAACCGTCTGTTCTGTCTATCTTTCATGACGAAGATAGTTAACGACCCGACAGACCCGATAAACCCCAGCCTGCCTGTCGGCTTGGCCGGACGCCTGCACATCTCTCCCGGCTAACGGACCGCGTACCGATAAGCCTGTACCGGGCTCTGCCTCACTCGACAAAACCCGGCGCAGCTTCTCTCTTACTCGGTTTCTTCCGTTAAACGCTGTAAAATCTCGCGGTATCTGCGGGAAGTCTCCTCCACCACGGAATCCGGAAGCGGATCCGGTGCGCTGTTCTTGTCCCAGCCGGAGTTCGCCAGATACGTGCGGACAGGTTCTTTGTCCATCGAATCGATTTCCGTATCCAGCTCGTACTTATCCTTAGCCCAGTAGCGCGAAGAATCCGGCGTGAAAATTTCGTCGATCAGAATCAGCTCGTTGCCGATAAAGCCGAATTCGAACTTTGTATCCGCCAAAATGATGCCGCGGTGCTCGCAATACGTATGAGCGAGGGTGTAGAGCATGACGCTTTTGGTCATCAGCTGCTCCGTTACCTTCTCGCCGACCAGCTCGCACATTTGATCGTAGGTGATGTCCTCGTCGTGACCGACATCGTTCTTCGCGGCCGGAGTGAAGATCGGGTGCTCCAGCACCTGGTTTTTGCGTAGCCCCTCCGGAAGCCGGATACCGTTGATCATGCCGGTTTCCTGGTACTGGCGCCAGCCTCCGCCGGTAATATAGCCGCGCACGACGCATTCAACCGGAATGCGGGTCGCTTTTTTGGTGACCATTACACGGTCTTTCAGAAGCGCCGGCTCCGTTACAAGATCCCCCAGGAGCTCGACGTCGCAGTGCACCACGTGATTTTCCATAAAAGGCGTCGTCAGCTCAAACCAGAACTTGCTCAGCGTGTTGAGCACGTTGCCCTTATCCGGCACAGCCGGGTCCAGCACATAGTCGAAAGCGGAGATGCGGTCCGTGACGACGATCAGGAAATGCTCCCCTAAGTCGTACAATTCACGGACTTTGCCTTTGTATACCAAAGGGGCTTTAATGAGATGTTCGGCGGTCGACAATGCGACGGATGCGCCCATGTTTGCGTCCTCCCAAGCAGAAGTTCTGAATTATTTTAAGCCCAGACGGTCAAAAATCGTATCCACATGCTTCAGGTGCCAGCTTGGGTTGAAGCAGTCTTCGATTTCCTCCGCATTCAGCAGCTCGGTGATTGCAGCGGTGTTTTCCACGATTTCGCGGAACGAACGCTGCTCTTCCCAGGCCTGCATGGCGCGAGGTTGTACCGTATCGTAGGCCTGCTCGCGGCTGAAACCCTTGTCGATCAGCTTCGTCATAACGCGGCCGGAGAAAGGTACGCCGTACGTGCTCTGCATGTTGCGCTTCATATTCTCAGGGAACACCGTCAGGTTCTTCACGATGTTGCCGAAACGGTTGAGCATATAATTGAGCAGGATCGTCGCATCCGGCAAAATAATGCGCTCGACGGAGGAGTGCGAAATATCGCGCTCGTGCCACAGCGTGACGTTCTCATAAGCGGAAACCATGTGACCGCGGATGACGCGGGACAAACCGGAAATATTCTCCGATCCGATCGGATTCCGTTTGTGAGGCATAGCCGACGAACCTTTTTGTCCTTTGGCGAAAGCTTCCTCGACTTCGCGGAACTCGCTCTTCTGAAGGGCGCGCACCTCTGTCGCGAACTTGTCCAAAGACGTGGCGATCAGGGCGAGAGTGGCCATATATTCCGCATGACGGTCGCGCTGAAGGGTCTGTGTCGAAATCGGAGCCGGGTTCGTACCCAGATGCTCGCACACGTAGCGCTCCACGAAAGGATCGATGTTCGCGTAAGTGCCGACAGCACCGGAAATCTTACCGTACTGCACACCGTCCGCCGCAAAACGGAAACGCTCCAGGTTCCGTTTCATTTCTTCATACCACAGGGCCATTTTCAGACCGAAGGTAGTCGGCTCGGCATGAACGCCGTGCGTGCGTCCCATCATGGCGGTATGCTTGTGCTCGATCGCTTTGTTTTTAAGAATTCCGATGAAGTTGAGAAGATCTTTTTCAAGAATCTCGTTCGCCTGTTTCAAAAGGTAGCCCAGAGCCGTATCCACAACGTCCGTGGAAGTCAGGCCATAGTGCACCCATTTGCGCTCGGGACCGAGCTTCTCGGATACCGCGCGAGTGAAGGCAATCACGTCGTGACGGGTTTCCTGCTCGATTTCATAAATGCGGTCCATATCAAAATCCGCTTTGGCGCGCAGTTCTTTCACGTCTTCCTTAGGAATGACGCCTAGCTCTGCCCAAGCCTCGCAGGAGAGAATTTCAACTTCAAGCCACGCCTTGAATTTGTTTTCTTCCGTCCAAATGTTGACCATTTCTGGCCGGCTGTATCTTTCGATCATCGTTAACCCTCCATCTGTATTTCGATTGGGTTGGAACCCTTTTTTTGTGCCTCGAACTTCCGTTCTTGCTCCTGTTCAATGGACTGGCTCGTGAACCTAACTTATAGAATCCCAGATACCCGTACGTTCCATCCATTCGGCAGCTTTCGCCGTATCGTCCGTAAGAAGGTTAATGTGCCCCATCTTGCGCTTCGTCTTGGCTTCGTCTTTTCCGTACAAATGAAGCTTTGGCGTTACCCCCGAATCGGAGGCTGCGCTTTCCTCGGAACAGAACCAGTTCAGCAGAGGTTCCATATGCTCTCCGAGCACATTCACCATCACTACCGGTGTCAACAGTTCCGTAGGACCGAGAGGCAGATTGCAGATAGCCCGTACGTGCTGCTCAAACTGCGAAGTCAGGCAGGCTTCCATCGTATAATGTCCGGAGTTGTGCGGCCTTGGTGCGAGCTCGTTCACGAACAACTCCCCGTCCTTCGTCAAAAACATCTCAACGGCGATCAACCCGACCGCTTTCATCGACTCCGCGATGCGGATCGCCAGACGTTCGGCTTCCTCTTGAACGGATGCGCTGATCCGAGCCGGCACGATCGACATATGCAAAATATTCTCGACATGGATATTTTCCGCTGCCGGAAAAGCTTTCACCTCTCCGCGGGGACTCCGCGCCGCGATTACCGAAATTTCCTTCTCGAACCGGATGAACTGCTCGAGTACCAGATCCGTACCCGCCCGGCTCAGCTCGGCAAAAGCGTCGGGTATCTCATCCGCCGAGCGGATGACCCACTGGCCTTTGCCGTCGTATCCGCCGGTCGCGGTCTTCAGCACGCAGGGGGTGCCGAATTTGCCGACAGCAACGCGAAGATCCTCTTCGCTGGCAATTTCGGCATATGGGGCCACCCTCACGCCGGCTGCCTCGATCGCACGCTTTTCGCGAAGCCTGTGCTGCGTCGTGTACAGCAAGGCGCTGCCCTGCGGCACATAGGCTTCCTGCGTCAGCAGCTTCGTCACCGCGGCGTCGACGTTCTCGAATTCGTACGTGATGACGTCGGACACTCTCGCAAGCTCGCGCGCCGCGTCCACGTCTCCGTACGAAGCCTGGATCTGCCGGTCGGCCACTTGTCCGCACGGCGAGTCTGCGCCCGGTTCGAGTGTAACGAACCGGTAGCCCATGTTTCGGCCCGCAAGCGCCAGCATGCGGCCGAGCTGGCCGCCGCCCAGCACACCGATGGTGCTTCCGGGCGGGATGACTCTGTGCTGCATGGAAGATGTGCCCGCAGCCGCGGCAGTGGCGTCCTGCACCGCTGTCGCAGCTTTGGATTCTTTCCCTGTCTCAGCTTGGGGTGCCTGGACTGAGGTGGACTGGGTCGGCAGGGACGTTGAACCATTAGTTCCAAAGTAAGAGCCGTCCGTCTGTCCTGCTCGGTTTAAACCTTCGCTGTTAGTTAAGCTCCCGTTCAACTTACCCTTTGCTGTTTTTTCTCCGCTGTTCTTCGCTGTCATTCAAGCTCACTCGCTTCCAACACTTGTGCTTTGATGCGTTCGCGGCGCTCACGCACTTTATTTTGAAGCTCGGGCTCGAATGCTCCAAGAATTTGCGCCGCCAGCAGTCCGGCATTCGCGGCTCCTGCCTCTCCGATCGCTACAGTGGCCACGGGAATACCCGCCGGCATCTGTACGATCGAGAGAAGGGAATCCAGCCCGTTCAGCGCTCTGCTTTTAACGGGAACCCCTATAACCGGCAGCTCCGTCTTCGCTGCCACCATGCCCGGCAGGTGAGCGGCGCCTCCCGCACCCGCGATAATGACCCGCAGTCCGCGCTCAGCAGCCTGCTCGGCATATTGGAACATCAAGTCCGGTGTACGGTGTGCCGACACGACTTTTTTCTCATAAGGGATGCCGAATTCGTCCAGCACATCGCAAGCATGCTTCATCGTTTCCCAATCCGATTTACTTCCCATAATGACTCCAACTCGTGCTGACATCTCCGTAACCCGCCTTTTCTATCATATTGGTAACCACTTTAAATAGAAAGCCCCAAGCCTCAGCTTTTCATCCCCGGACGCAAAAAAAGCCCAGAGATAGATTGCTTCCTTCTATCTGCCGGACTGCAAGAGACACAAACATAAGGCACCCCCGTCTGGGATCCCCTCGCTTCGCTCTCGTAGTCCAAAACTTTACGGCTTTTGGGTAGAAACTTTCGGGCCATATCCCCGATGATTATACGAGATTGTAAACATCTATATTTACGTGTTTTGTCAGGTATTGTCGCTCCTCTAGTGTACCAGTTACCTTTTTGCCTGTCAAACGAAATACGAACATTCAATTCATGAAAAAGAAGTAAAGTTCGCTTTCTGTTCTTAAAAGCCTTCTGAAAGGCTCTTCAAAACCGTTTTCCTTAAACAGTTTAGTGAAAAAGCATGCTTATTTATCCTTAAATTTACAGGCCGCTGCTCTTTAATATATGCTTTTTTTATAAGTCCTCGACCCTGCGAAAACAATTTCTTATTTCATTCGACTTCTTTCAACAATTGGCTTACACTCTCTGTTTACAGGACCACCAGTTTTAAATAAAACACATCAAGCAGTCATTAAGTAGAGATCTTTTTAAGAAAAGGGACCTTTGATTAGTAAAAAGTAGAACAAAACAAAAAGAGCCCTCTTGAACGCTTACGTTCAAAAGGACTCTCATTTGCTTGGCAACGTCCTACTCTCCCAGGACCCTTCGGTCCAAGTACCATCGGCGCTGGAAGGCTTAACGGTCG
>NZ_JBGBYL010000013.1:0-191451 GCF_041260495.1 Paenibacillus sp. RC84 | reverse complement strand
TTCTCATCAAGTCCGCTCGACTTGCATGTATTAGGCACGCCGCCAGCGTTCGTCCTGAGCCAGGATCAAACTCTCCGATAAAGTTGTGCCGGCCATAGGCCAGCGGTTTATCTCAAGCTGATTAAGCTCAATTTTAAATCTATGCTGGTTGTAAATTAGTTCTGTTCAGTTTTCAAGGAGCTTACTTAATGTTTGCGTCACTTGCGGTGACAAGAACTAATATTATCAGGCTTTTTAACTATTTGCAACCCCTATTTTAAAAGAATTTTCTTCCAGGTGTTTAATGAGGTTGGAAAATGGGTACAAGCATGAAATTCAGGCTTCCAAAGCCTTTGAAATAACTCTGAATAGCCGCTGCTTTCTCCTTTACAGCGTGCGGCGCTTGGCATCCACGACCATGGTCAATCACATGGTGGCTGCTGCAAAGACCCCGCGGGATAAACCAGTAAACTGGCGGAGTTCCTCACTCGAACTTCTTCTATATACAAGAGTAAAGACAAGGCCCGTACGAACGAGCCTTGTCTCTTGTATCCAAACGGTGACTAACTACTCACCGAGCAGAGCAAGAAGCTCCTGCTCGTCATCTATTATGCGGATGCCAAGAGATTGGGCCTTGGCAAGTTTGCTGCCGGCACTCTCCCCGGCGATCACGATGTCCGTCTTCTTCGAGACGCTGCCGGTTACTTTGGCGCCGAGAGCTTCGAGCTTATCCGCCGCTTCGTCCCGGCTCATCGCGCTGAGTGTACCTGTCAGCACGATGGTTTTGCCGAAGAGGGGATGGCTCTCGTCCGCCGCGGCGGCCGGCTTTTCTTCCGCGCGAGGTGCGACGCCCGCCGCAAGCATGCGGGAGATGCTGTCCTGCATGAGCGGATCGCGGAAGAAGCTGTAGATGCTGTCGGCGACGATACCGCCGACATCCGGCAGTGCGATCAGTTCTTCGATCGACGCCTCCATGACCCTACCCAGGCTGCCGAGATGCTCGGCCAGCACTTTGGTCGTGGTTTTGCCCGTATTCGGAATGCCTAAAGCAAACAGGAAGGACGAAAGGTCGCACTCCTTGCTTTTCTCGAACGCGGCAAGCAGCTTGTTGGCTTTTTTCTCGCCGAAACGTTCCAGCTTGATCAAATCGTCATAAGTGAGCCTGTACAGGTCCGCAGGATCGCGTACGCCCACCTCCTGATAGAGCTGTTCCGCCGTCATGACACTGAACGTATCGATATCCATCGCGTCGCGGGAAGCGAAATGAGTAATTCTGCCGATCATCTGAGGCCTGCAGCCCAGGCGGTTCGAACAGAATAAATGGGCCCCGCGCTGTTCAAGCGGAGTTCCGCAAGCCGGGCAATTTTCCGGGTATACGATCTCTTCACCGTCAATCTCTTCCGTGGCTTTGCCGAGTATTTCCGGGATCACGTCGTTGGAGCGGCGGATATAAACAAGACTTCCCAGAGCATGCTTCAAGTTTTTGCGTTCGATGTCACCGATATTGTTCAGCGTACAGTTCTGTACGGTCACACCTGCCAGATCGACCGGTTCCACGCGCGCTACCGGCGTTATTTTGCCTGTGCGTCCCACTTCCCAGGATACGGATTCCAGAACGGTCGTAACCTCTTCGGCCTCGAACTTGAATGCGATAGCCCAGCGCGGAAATTTCTCGGTATAGCCCAGCACTTCCCGCGTACGCATATCCGCCACTTTGACTACTGCTCCGTCGATGAGGAAGTCATAGCTTAGGCGATTGCTTCCGATACGCTCCAGTTCCTCCATAACATCGTCGATGGAGTCGAAAAATTTGATGTCCGGATTAACTTTAAACCGATTCACTTTAAGAAACTCCACCATCTCCCGGTGGTCGGTGAACCGGAGGTTATCGGAATAGCCTACATTATAGAAGAAGGCGCTCAGTTTGCGTTTCGCCGTTACTTGCGGATTCAGGTTGCGAAGAGCCCCTGCGGCCGCATTGCGCGCATTTTTGAACGGTTCGGCCGCCGTCTGATTATACTGATCCAAAACGGACAGGAACATCAGGCCTTCGCCCTGCACTTCAATGGTCCCGTCTTTGTACGGAATCTCCAGAGGGACGGAACGGATGGTTTTCACCTGCTCCAGGATTCCCTCTCCTACCGTTCCGTTGCCGCGGGTCGAAGCTTGGACAAGTGTCCCCTTGTCATACGTCAAATTGAGGGTGAGACCGTCGAACTTGAGCTCAACGACGAAGGTCGGATGCGGCAGAGGATTGTCCGGATTCTGTTTGTTGTACTCGCCAACGAGCTTCAAGACTCGCGTCAGCCACGCGTTAAGGCCGTCTTTGTCCCGCGTCTTGTCCAGACTCCACAGCCGGGAGAGATGACGGTGGGGTTCGAACCCTTTCAACAGCTCGCCGCCGACACGCCTTGTAGGAGAATTCGGAAGAGTCATTCCCGACTCCTGCTCCAATTCCACCAGCCGGTCATACAGCTTATCATATTCGGCATCGGTAACTACCGGGCGGTCCAGCGTGTAATAGTTGTAATTGTGCTGCTCGATAGCTTCGATGAGTGTCTTCATCTCCGCAGTGAAGTCGGCCATCTATTTTCTTCCTCTCGTCTCATCTATTCCTTAAATTCGGGTTATTGCTTCGTAATCGGTGCAAACTTGGCCAAAAGCCGTTTGACGCCTACGGGCGCCGGGAAAGCGATCTGGAGCTCGGTATCGTCCCCCTTGCCTTTAACCGCCACGATAACGCCTGTACCCCATTTGCCGTGGGATACCTTGTCGCCCATCTTGAAGTCTCCCGGCTGACTTCCCGCTGCCGCAGGGGCCGTACGAGGCGTACTGCGCACAGTCGAGGCTCCCGGAGAAGACTTGCCGAACGAGGAAGTCTGGCTTCCCCAGGAGGAGCCGCCCGCGGCAGATTGTCCGAAGCTCGTGGAGCCCGAACTGCCGAAGCCGGAGGATGTGCGTCCCCCGAAGCTCGTACCGCCGCTGCGGGACCAGCCGGAGAATGTGCTGCCCCCTCCGCCGGACGAAACGATCTCCATGAGCTCCTGCGGAATCTCTTTGAGGAACCGGGACGGCGGGTTGGCGCTTGTCCGGCCGAAAAGCATCCGCATCCGGGCGCAGGTAAGGAACAGGTTTTCTTCGGCACGCGTGATCCCTACATAAGCCAGGCGCCGCTCTTCTTCCAGTTCCTCGTTGTCCGTGGCAGCGCGGCTGTGAGGGAAGACGCCTTCCTCCATGCCTATGATAAAGACGACGGGGAACTCCAGGCCTTTGGCGCTGTGCATAGTCATCAAAACGACCGAGTCCTGAGGTCCCGCATCTTTGTCCATCGTATCTATATCCGCAATAAGCGCGAGATCCGTCAGGAAAGCGACAAGGGATTTGTCTTCATTGCGGGTTTCAAACTCGCTGGTAACCGATAAGAACTCGTCGATGTTCTCCAGCCGGGACTTGGATTCCAGCGTATTCTCACGCTGCAGTTCCATCCGGTATTGGCTCATTTCCAGAACCTTCTCGGTAAGTTCCGTTACGGACAAGTAGTCCACCATCCGGTGAAGGTTATGGATCATGTCCCGGAAGTCCGCAAGCGCGTTGCGCGTTCTCGCTGAAATTTCCAGCGATTCCACTTCATCGAGCATAGCGAACATAGAGATTCCCCGTTTGGCCGCGAAATCGGCCACCTTATCCAGAGTAGTATCCCCAATTCCCCGCTTCGGAACATTCACGACCCGCGTCAGGCTGATATCATCGTCCGGATTGGAGATAAGTCTTAAGTAAGCCAGAATATCCTTGATCTCTTTGCGATCGTAGAACTTGACGCCTCCCACGATCTGATAAGGAATATCGGATTTAATTAAAATTTCCTCGATGACCCGGGATTGGGCATTGGTCCGGTACAGGATCGCGTGATCCCCGTATTTTTGCGCGGAACCGACGTTCTTATTGATTTCACCGGCGATAAAATACCCCTCGTCATGCTCGGAATCCGCCTGGTATACCCGGATTTTGCTGCCTTCGCCTTTGTCGGTCCAGAGATTCTTGGCTTTGCGGCCCGTGTTGTTGCCGATCACCTTATTGGCCGCCTGCAGAATGGTCGAAGTGGAGCGGTAATTCTGCTCCAGCAAAATGGTCGTGGCGTTCGGATAATCTTCCTCGAAGTTGAGGATATTCGTTATGTCCGCTCCCCGCCAACGGTAAATCGATTGGTCGGAGTCACCTACGACACAGAGATTCTTGGATTTGTCCGCCAGCATCTGGCACAGCATATACTGGGCGCGGTTCGTATCCTGATACTCATCCACGTGAATGAAGCGGAATTTATTTTGATAAAAGTCCAGAACTTCA
This sequence comes from Paenibacillus sp. RC84, assembly GCF_041260495.1. Taxonomy (NCBI): domain Bacteria; kingdom Bacillati; phylum Bacillota; class Bacilli; order Caryophanales; family Paenibacillaceae; genus Paenibacillus; species Paenibacillus sp. RC84. Next base: position 187,128 of record NZ_JBGBYL010000013.1, on the reverse strand, counting down.
GGCACATCGGTAAAAAGCTGGATCGTCGCCATTATGAGATCGTCGAAATCCAGGGAGTTGTTGCTTTTGAGTTTTTTCTGGTACAGGGTATAGACTTTGGCCACCAGACCGTCAAAATAATCCCCGATCTTCTGCTCAAAACGCTGAGGGGTGATCAGTTCGTTCTTGGCGGTGCTGAGTGCGGCCTGAACGGCTTTGGGCTCGAATTTCTTTGTATCGATGTTGAGCTCTTTCATGCAAGTTTTAATAACGGATAATTGATCGCCGGAATCCAGGATGGAAAAATTCGAAGTGAACCCGATCCGGTCGATATCGCGGCGGAGAATCCGCACACACATGGAGTGGAACGTGGAGACCCAGATGTCGTTCGCGGACGGGCCCACAAGCTGTTCGACCCGTTCACGCATTTCACGTGCGGCTTTGTTGGTAAACGTGATGGCCAGAATGCTCCAAGGGGCCACCCGTTTCGCTCCGATCAGATACGCGATTCTGTGGGTCAACACCCGGGTCTTGCCGCTCCCCGCGCCCGCCATAATGAGAAGAGGCCCTTCGGTCGCTTCCACGGCTTTACGCTGCTGAGGGTTGAGCTTCTGAACGGCTTGCTGTATATCAATCATGAAATTACCTTCCTTCCACGGCTGAGCGGCCGAAACCGATCCCCGCTTGTTTATATCAACGCCCGCACTGTTTCCAGCGCCAGGTCCAAATCTTCATATATAAGGTTGCCGACCACAATCGTATCGGCGGCTTCGGCCGCCAGCTTGGCTTTCTCGGGACCGTCAATGCCGCCGCCGTAGAAAAGCCGGGTGCCTTCGAGGACACGTCTCGTCCTTCCGACAAGCTCCATATCGCCGAAAGTTCCGCTGTATTCCACATAAAAAATGGGCAGCCGCAGCAGATGCTCCGCCATGCGGGCATAAGCCACAACGTCACGCTCGGTCAGGTCCGTACGGGCTGACGTCACTTTCGCGGCGGTAGATTCCCCGTTCAGAATGACATAGCCTTCGACTAGAATTTCATTCCAGTCCATGATAGCCCCGTATTCTTTGAGCGCCTCGTGATGCCGTCCGAGAATCCACTGGGGATCTCCGGCATTTAGCACCATCGGAATAAAAAACAGGTCAAAGCCCGGCACAATCGCTTCCGCATCGGACACTTCCAATATGCAGGGCACTTCAAATCCGCGTATCCGAGCAAGCAGATCCACGGTATTGTCAAACGTTACACCGGACGAGCCGCCGACAAGAATGGCATCGGTGCCGGACAAGCAAATACGCTCCAGAGCCTCGTCGGATATTTCCCGGTCGGGGTCGAGCTTAAACACATGTTTCCAGGTTGAGCTGTCTACGATCAAAACGTTTCTTCCCTCCGCTCAAGCATAGGCGCAAATAAGCCGCCTGTCTGCACTTCAATACCCTCAGTCTATGCTACGCTTCCGGGTGTGTCAAATCAGGAAACAGACCTCTTTTTATTATAAAACAGGAATGTACGTTCGCGAAAGAGGAACTTCCATTTTGAGAGGTGGGAGTGAAAGGAAGCCCGCGCTTAAAGCCGGGAAAATAAAAAAAGAAACCGGTCCGAACGCGAGGTTCGTCCGGTTTCGGCTTCTCGGGATACCCGGTTATGTAGGCCTTGAAAGGTCCGGTTTACTTTTTAATCGTTACATCGAATACTTTTTCCACATTTAAAGGAACATGATCGTTCTGCTGGAGGGACAGTTTGATCGTATGTTTGCCCGGAGGGATGTTTTCCAGGCGGACCGGGGCGTCTGTCTTCAGCATGGCTTTCTGAACGCCATCCACGTAAATGTGGAGATGGCCTTCCCCTTGTTTGGGCGCTGCTCCCATGCTGTCGCCTGCGATCGTCAAATTGCTGACCTTGTAGGAAATAACGGCGGATGTGCCTTCCTGCGTTAAGGTTGCGTCAATAGTCGGGGCCGCGCCTGAAACGGCCGAACTGCCGACCTGCTCCGATTTGTTCTGAAAGCCGCATGCCGTTAAGGCCCCGCTGCAGGCAAAAATGAGGAGAAGCATGAGCACAAAAGATCTTTTACCGCTTATTTTACGCATGATTTAGACACTCCTTTGATTAATAAAATGGCCGGGAGGGACATCCCTGTAACTTGTATATGTGGCGCAATGAGGAAACATGCCAGCATCTTCGGCAAGGGAATACTGTAAACGGCGAAAATGCACCGGAAGGGAGAGGTGAATATGGTTAAAAAGAGAGAGCAGGGAACCTGCGAATTATGTGGACGCCACGAGGTGAAACGGACCGAACATCACTTGACTCCGAAGGAAAAAGGAGGCACCTTTCTGCCTACGGCTATGCTTTGCATTCCTTGCCACAAGCAGATTCACGCCCTGTTTACGAACGAACAGCTGGAGCGGGATCTGCATACGCTTGATGCACTGCGCGGCGATGAACGGATGCGGGCTTTCCTGAAGTGGATCCGTAAACAGCCATCGGCGTCACTTCCCCGAGTCCGCAAGTCCCGGGAATTGCGGCAATAAAAAAACGCCTTTCGAGGAGGCGTTTTTTTGAGGATGGCACCTTGCATTGTGCCAGGCTGCCGACAGGATTCGAAAAACCGGGGCCAGAGCGGTTAACCCTGCGGACGATATGCAGGCGGCCTGCCGCCGCCCTCTCCCCTATACGGGGAGTTGTAAGGCTGCTGTGCAGATGGCGGCGTGATTGCCGTCGGGCTGGACTGCTGCGGCTGGCTGGCGTAAGGCTGCCCGTACCGCTGGGGCTGGCCGGCAGAGTAAGCGCCTGCCGCGGGCTGACCCGGCTGCGGACGGGACTGGCCGTACGGCTCGCGGGTCGAAGCCGGGGCCGGACTGCGGAAGCCGCCGTAGGACGGCCCAACCGGCACGCCGGAAGCGGGCTGCCCGTAGGCCACGGGCGGCGCTGCAGCGGCAGGCGTGCCGTAAGGCACCGCTCCGCCTGTGGCAGGACTGCCGTACGGGGAGCGCGGAGCTGCGTACGGCTGGGCGGCGCTTGCCGCCGGTGCGGGAGCGGGCTGCTCGGGCCCTGCGGAAGCGGGCGCGCCTCCGAAGCGCGATGGCGCCATCGGCGCGGGGGCGGCGCTTGCCGCCGGTGCGGGAGCCGGCTGCTCAGGCGCTGCGGAAGCGGGCGCGCCTCCAAAGCGCGACGGCGCCATCGGCGCGGGGGCGGTGCTTGCCGCCGGTGCGGGAGCTGGCTGCTCAGGTGCAGCGAGCGCGCTCGAGCCCGTTTCCGCCGCTTCCGCGGAAACCGATTCTTCCTCTTCCGAGACTGACGGCTCGGGATGGTAGACGTCTCCGTATGAAGAATCATAGACGGAAGACGAGGAAAGAGAAGAATAGTAATCGGGACGTTCTCCGAATATTTCAAGTTCTTTCTCTTCGTATGTAACAGGTTCTAAGGCTGTCGTTTTGTCCGCCTCTGCTGTATACAGAACCGCTTCCGGCGACGCCCCTGTTTCAGCTTCTTTCGCTTCTATTCCGGCAAAATCTTTCCGGATAGCGGCTTCCAGCTCGGAGAGCGCCCGGTCGTGGCTGGCAATCTCCTGCAGCACGTCTTCCCCGCTGGCGTTTTGGACCTTCTTCTTGTCCCCGCGATCGGCCAGAAGCCTGTACAGCTTATCCTGATCATCCAGCGTCTGCTGGAGAAGCTGGCGGTAAAGAGCGCGAATGCCGGGCTGCCGGGCATCCCATGCGGCCGATGCGTATCGGGACGCAAGCCTTTTAAAATCGGCCATCGTCCGTTCGGCAGCCTCCCATTGTTTCTCTCCGGCTTGATCCGTTTGAAGTTCCTGTTTCATCTGCAGCCACCTCCATTTAGTTCATACGGTCTGTTCATAAAGATCCTCTACAGCTTAGAGCCTGAGATTTAAGGTGCCGGGTCATAATTCCGTGCTTCTCAGCGCGGCCAGAAGCTGCCGGGCACAGCCGAGCCGGAGCACGGCCAGTTGCTCCAGCACTTCCCGCAGCTCTACATCCGTGGAAGATTCCGCTTCTTCGGCACAGCGTTTGGCCAGTGTATGTTCAAAACGGATCAGGTCACCTAACGACTGAAGCTCGGGAAGAGTGACCCTTTCCAAATGTTCTTCTTTGTAAACGACACGATGCTCGCCGGCATGACTGATTGCCATTCCCTCAACCCCCTGATCGGATGTTTTTATTAGCATGCCCATTTTTTACCCGTCCTATGTGATTCATTCTCTCTTAGCACAAGCAGCTCGCAGCAAAAAAAAGAATAAAAGCATCGTGCGCTTTTATTCTTCAGGGTCTTCCGTCTAATAAACGGAGGGAATGCAGACGGCATTCTCTATTCCTTTTTCACATTAGAAGCCGCTGCTTCTTCCATAGCCGCCAGCGGAATGGCATAGGCCCAATCCCCGCCCTGCTTGGCAATCCATACGGATTTGCCGTCGGAGCGGCCGCTGTACGTATCTTTCATCTCTTTGCCATCCACGGTCCGGACAATTTCCAGCGTCCATTCCCCCGGCTTAATCGCCTCATCGGCGGCCCGTTTCGGCATTTCTTCCGTTTTCATGAATAGCAGCTTATCCAGAACCTGGGTCGCCTCCGCTCCCTCGATCTCACGATCCGGCAGCTTCCATTTAGACTGGGCCGCCGATTTATCCGGTTCGTTCTTCGTCAGGGACCATTTATGATCCTTCCAGGAGAACGTGACGCTTTTTACCTGATCGTAATCGAATTTCACCGGACTCGTTTCCACGAAATCCAGCGGCGACTTATTCAAGACGGACAGCGAGGATTCTCCCACTTGATAGACGGCAGGAGAGCTTCCCAACTGCACATAGACGTACCCTTCCACCGGCGTCGGCGAACCGGCCTTCACTTCCTGAGAAGTACCGTCTGCAAGATTTACTTTATAGACGGATGAAGGCTTGTCGAGCCCGTATTTGGCCAGATCGGACGCCTTCTCTTCGACGACCCTTTCCTGTGTCAGTAAATTAAAAGAATCCATCCAGCCTTCGGTCAAGTTAGGATTAAGCGGGGCAGCCGAGGGCTTGGTCATCGACCATTCGCCGTCCTTGCGGACCAGTTCCGTCTGCTGGCCTCCGCTCAAGATAGAGAAACTTTGGACATCCGCAACATTTACATGGACAAGAGGCTTGGATGTCTCCGCTTGTTTTTCCTTGAAAAAATCCTGGCTCCAGGCATACCAGAGACCGCCCAGAAACACGAGAATCAAAAGCAGCGCGGGCGCGAATTTTTTCACCCTTTTCTCCTCCTCCACCAGATAAACCCGCCGAGCAGCAGGAAGATCAGCGGCATAAAGACGATCGCCACGAAAAAGATCGTTTTGGCCTGCCCCGGCGTTAAAGCAGCGGTTTGATACGCTTCATTCTGTCTGGGCCGGATCGTCACCTGATCTTTTTTCTCCTGAAGCCATCCGATGCTGTTCATCGCAAAATCACGGTTGCCCTGCACGTTGATCTCCTGATCCATCAGGAACGTGGAACCGCCGAGTATGACGGCCTTAGGCTTGCTGTCTTTATCTTCTACGGCATAGCCCAGGTTGAGCGGGCCTTTCACATCTTTGTCGTCCTGATTCGTCTGGGATTTCATCAGCCCGGCGATATCCGTTTCCCCGTAAGCCTGTGCCGACGTCTTCAAGATCGGCGTGCTTTTAAAGTCGCCCTCTTCCTGAGCATTCAGGGCAACGGCCAGCGACATCATCGTCAGGAGATTGTAGTTTTTCAGCTTTGTCGTGATGTCGTGATCCCCGTACTCGGGAATAATCGTAAGCGGATCGTACAGAGTGCTCTGCTTCGCTTCGATGGCGACCGCATGCTGGTCCTTGACACCGTATGTGTTCATGAGGGCATCGATGTTTTTCCATTTGGACGCCATTTCCTGGCTGAAGCCCAGGGAAACGTACAGCTTCCCTTTTCCGCTCAGGTACTGCTTGATCAATTCGGCCTCTTTGTCGTTCAAATCGGTTTGGGGACCGATCAGAAACAGCATGTCGGCATCGTCCGGAATCTTGCCTTCCCGGTATAGATTAAGATCTTTAACCGTGTAATTCTCGCCCTCCAAGCTTGATTTCAAAACGGTCATTTCCTGAAGCGTAATTTCCTGGTGCCCCGATAAGAAATAAACCGTATGTTTTTCAGTGCTGGTCAGGCTTTTGACGGCCTGGGTCATTTTCTCTTCCCCGGCAAACTGATAAGATCCGGAGTCTTGACCGGCCGTGAACATCTCCTGGAAGGTGATCACTTTTTTCTGGCTTCCGCTTTCAAAAACAAGACTGCTCTGCTGAACGCCGTACTGCTGGACTTTGGAGGGCTCCTTCAGCATGTCGTACTGATTATACGTAATCTTGCCCGTACGCTTGCTGTATTCCTGAACCATATCCGTCACTTCGCGGGTCAGCACGCCGTCCGGATCCTCCTGAGGATTCGTAAAAGCCGTGACATGAATGTCCTTGCCCAGATCTTTGAGAGTTCCCAGCGTTTGATCCGAAAGTGTGTACATTTTGTTTTTGGATAAGTCGAGCTGAAAATCTTTCAATGAATGGAGAAAGAAGGTCAGCAGAATAAAAATTCCGATGACGGCGATTGAAATCACCGCCGTATTTGTACCGCGCAGCCATTTCTTCATCGCTGTCACCTCCACCGTTTTCTTTCAAGGGTCTGCATGCCGAGAATAAGGAACACGGCCGCAAGCGTCACGAAGAACAGGATATCCGCTCCTTGAAGAATTCCCTTCTGCATATTGGCCATCCGGCCGCTCATCGAGAATTGGATAATCCATTCCCGGAACTTGCCGCCGAATCCGTCGGCCATCCAGTCGATCAGCCAGAAGAACAGAAGAAAGGCAAAACCCGCAATCCCGGCCACCATCTGGTTGTTGGATAACGTGGAGGCAAACAGGCCGATCGCCATCATGGCCGCTCCCAGCAGGAACATGCTGAGGTATGACAGCCACAGGACCGGCTGGTCCAGCGTGCCGAAGGCAGACATGATCAGCGGATAAACCAGACTGCATATGGTAAGCAGAAACTGGACGATAAGCGCGGCCAGGTACTTGCCCAGCACAATTTCGCCGATTCCGGCAGGTGAAGTAAGCAGCAGCTCATCCGTACCGTGACGGAATTCATCCGCCACCAGACGCATCGTAAGCAGCGGGATGATGAACAGGTAAATGAACGTAATATTACCGACCACATACCGGATATCGATCAAACTGGGCTGCACCATGACAAAATTCAAGTAAAACATGATGCCCGACACCAGCACATAAAAAGCGAATGCGACATACGAGGTCGGCGAATAGAAAAACAGCTGCAGTTCTTTCGAGCAGATCGCCCACGTTCTACGCATCTTCGCCGCCTCCCTTCGATTGGCCTGCCGCCGCGCTTCCGGACTTGTCTTTCAGCGGCAGCCATTTGCTTACACGATCCAGCCTGGACGGCTGTCCCGGACGGCTCTCCGGCTCGTCTTCGGCAGAGCCGGACAAGCTCTCGTCGGTCGTCAGCTTGAGGAAAATATCCTCGAGGCTGAGGCTCTCCCGCTTCATCTCCAGGATGGGATAACCAGCTTCCGCCAGACGGAAGAAAAGCGGCTCGCGGATGTCCGTGCTATCGGCTGACGAGACGAGCAGCTTGACCGTATCCGGGGCAGTTCCCCCCGGAGAAGCGGTCTGCCGCCCGCCGGTCTTCGCCTGCGGTGCCGCCGAGGCGTCTGCTCCGGCTGCAGCCGGCTCTTCGACGGCCCCCGATTGGGGCCGTCCGGGGCCGTCCGTCTGCACGGCGGAGCCGGAAGAGCCCGCCGGCTCTGCTGTTGCATCCGGCGAGGCCGGAGCCACAGCCGCTGCCTCTGCAGCCTCGCTCGCAGTGTCGCCCGCTCCGCCGGATGCCGCTCCAGACGCGGCTGCCTCCGGGGCACCGGCCAGGCCGAGCGCCCCCGCAGCGGGTGTGCCGTCCGCCAGCTCCCGCACAGCGGCAATGCCGGCAGTAGAGCCCAGCAGCGAGATGATTTCCTCGCGCGGGCCCTTCACTTCCAGCGACACCTCGAAGGTGTCGCCCATTGTCGCGCCGAGCATCTCCGGCTTCTCGTCGAGCACAATCTGCCCCTGATTAATGATGAGCACCCGGTTGCAAAGCGTGTTCACTTCGGGCAGAATGTGCGTGCTGAGCAGCACCGTATGATTTTCGCCCAGCTCGCGGATCAGGCTGCGGATTTCAATGATCTGCTTCGGGTCCAGCCCCGAAGTGGGTTCGTCCAGCACAAGCAAATCGGGTTTGTGAACGATCGCCTGCGCCAGTCCCAGACGCTGTTTATACCCTTTGGACAAGCTGCGAATGATCTGGTTTTCGCGTCCGTTAAGCCCCAGCTTGTCAATAATTTCGTTAACCCTGCCTTTTTGCGCCCGGACAGGTACGTCTCTGAGATCGGCCACAAATTTCAGGTACGACCGTACGGTCATTTCCGGATAAAGCGGCGGCGTTTCAGGCAAATATCCGATCTTGCGCCTTGCCTTGCGGGGATGATCGGCCATGGACAAGCCGTCCACCAGGATGTTCCCGCCCGTCGGATTCAAGTACCCCGTAATCATCCTCATGGTAGTCGTTTTGCCTGCTCCGTTGGGCCCCAAAAAGCCCACGATTTCCCCGCGCTGCATGGAGAAATTGATCTCTTTAACTCCCCGGGAGTTTTCGTAGAGCTTGCTGACTCCGTTCACTTCCAGCAATCCTGCCCCCTCCTTTTCAACGTTCAAATAGATGTTCACGAGTCACATGTTCTGGGATGGATAGACAACGTTCTTTTGTAGAAGCCGTACTCAATATATCCAGAGCACAATAAAACAAGCTTAAACAAAACTGAATTTCGGATTAAAAAAATGTGTCTAAATTGTGAACAAAATATTTTCACCGGAACTCCGACGATTCCCTCTTCTGTTCCGTCTAATACAATAGAACCTGGAAGGAGGGAGCTTTTTCTGGACACCGAAATGCTGGTCCGGGCGGCACGAAACGGGGACGATAAGGCTTTTACCCGGCTTATGGATGAGGAAAAAGCAAGGCTGTACCGGATCGCCTACGCCTACCTTCACAGCCGGCCGGACGCACTGGATGCCCTGCAGGAAACGGCCTTCCGCGCTTACCGAAACATTCGCAGGCTGAACGATCACACGCTGTTTTCCACTTGGATCACCCGTATTCTATTGAATTATTGCGCCGATGAACGGAAGCGCCGAAACCGTCCCGTTTATCCGGATTACACGGCAGCTAATGAAGTTTCCGGTCCGAAGCCCGATAACCTGGATTTATATATGGCTTTAGACCGCCTGCAGCCTTCCGAAAAACAACTCATCATCCTCAAATATATGGAGGACTGGACATACCCTCAAATCGCGTCCTTGCTGCAAATACCGGAAAGCACGATCAAAACCAGGGCGCGCAAGGCGCTCGACCAGTTAAAATCAATCCTGGGAAGGGAGGACGAAGCCTATGGATGAGAAAGATTGGCTGCAAAAAGAACTGCGCGGAACAACGGACGGGGAAATACCCCCCGAGGCGGATTTGGCTATAGCGCAAGGCATTCAGAGAGCAAAGGCATTGCGGCAGCGTAACCGGACGTTCTTAACCGCTGCGGCTTCTTTAATCTTGCTGGTTACGATATTTGCGGCCATGGTCCATGTGTCTCCCGCCTTTGCCTCTGCGATTCGCCAGATTCCGGGTATGGAGATTTTCGTCCGGATAATGGGCACCCAGGATAAAGGGTTGGCGCAAGCGGTCGATAACGAATTTTTCCAACCGATTAACATATCCCACACGCTCAACGGAGAAACCGTCACGCTCAACGGCGTCATCGCCGATGAATCGCGGATCGTCGTTTTTTATTCGTGGAGCAATGCCCACTCCACCTCGAAACGCGGCCCTGAGGTGAACCTGCACCCAGCTGACGGGAGCCATATGCCGGCTATTATTGGTTTTCAGCATTCACCTGTCCCTGCCGAGCCTGTAACTTCGGGCAGTGACTATTTGGATGCCATGCTCGTAGAGGGGACCCCGATGCCGGACGATTTTATTTTCGAGGTGAAGCTTGCCGGGGATGACGGGCCGGTCTGGAAAGTGCCGTTCAAGCTCGACCGGGAGCTGTTCATGAACCGGGCGGAAACCATTCCGATCGGCAAAAGCGTCGTTATCCAGGGTCAAACGGTCACGTTTAATGAAGCCAAGCTTTACCCGACCCGGATTTTACTGGACGTTTCATACGAGGAAAGCAACACCAAGCAGCTTTTCGGGCTGCGCGACGTTCATTTGGTCACCGAAAAAGGGGAACACCTTCCGAGCCGGGGTGCATCCAACGATAGCGAGAACAAAAAGACACTCATCTTCGAAAGCACCTACTTCACACAACCGAAAGAATTGTATGTCGAAGGCAGCCTGGTTACCGCTTTGGACAAAGATCAATTAACCGTGAAGCTGGACTTGGCCAACAAACAGCTCGTATCTCCGGGCAACCGGATTCAACTTCTGAAGCTGACCGACAGGGGCGACAGCTACGCTGTTTCCCTTAAACTAAGCGGGCTCGATTCCTCCTGGGACAACATGGGTTATATGGCGGGATCGGGCACCTGGAAAGATGCGCACGGAAACACTGTCGAAGTGTCGAACCATACTTCAAGCAGGACTTTAGGAGAAGATCCCGAATCCAACGCATCCTTGGAATCTTTTACGATTCCCAAAAAAGACTACGGAGGTGTGTTTACCACTACTTTGCAAGAGTGGCCGAACCCTCTAAGAGAACCGTACCGCATTCGTATCAAGTAACGACATCTATAATCGAAAAAGGCCCGCCGGTTTGCCGGCAGGCCTTTCTTTGTTCCGATCGGTTGCTTATTCCATCGTATCCACGCGGCCCCATTTAACAAGCTGACCGCGGGTAACGCCGAGCTGGTTGGTCGCTTTGAGCGTCTTCCAGACCTGCGTGCCTGTCATGTTGCCGCGGATCGCCCGGCGGTACAAGTCCAGCACTTCCTTGACCTTCTCCGGCGATTCCTCCAGGAACTCGACGCGGTACGAGCGTACGCCCAGTTCAAGGAAATGGTTCAAATATTCGGCGCCGGATTGCTCAATGGCGTTGTAGACCGTGTTGCGGCAGCCTTCATCCACGCGAACCGGATGGGACATGCCGATCCGGTCCTGCAGGGAGGCGCGGTGATCCTCGCAAGGGCGTCCGCAGTTCGTGAAGTCGGTGCCTTCGCTCATAAACGTGCAGTACACGCAGTGCTCCGTGTGGAACATCGGCATATGCTGCTGGATCACCATCTCCATCTTCGACGTATCCGTGCGCGACAGCATATCCACCATCTGCTGGATATTCAGATCGTACGACGGAGTGACCATGGAGCATCCGGCATCTACGAAGAGCGAAGCCGTCTTATGGTTGGCGATGTTCAGCGAGAAATCGCCGATCAGCTCCGGCTGGTGCTCCTCCGGGTTCTCCGCGCGGTACTTCATGAAGAAGTACATCGCGCCGGTGTTTCGGATAAGCACCGCATCCGGCCGCAATTTCAAAATATTGCGGAAGTAGCCGGTCTCGCCGGGCATATGAATGCGCGGAGTCGCCAGCGCAATCTTCTTGCCCGCGGCATGAGCGGCCTCCACAGCGGCCGGGAACTGCTTGATGAACTCGAAATCGGCGTAGATCATATCGACGTCGGTTTCAACGGCCGCAAGCACCTGCTCGATGCCGCGGCAGAGAGCGGTCAGGCGCACGCCGTAAGGCTGCGCTGCCTGTCCGCCAGCGGCCCCGATGCCGTCTGCGGTCTTGCCCGCCGCGTCAGCCGTGTGCACAGGGGCCGCTTCCGCAGGCATCTGCTGTGCGGCCGCATCCGCGCGGCCGCTTGCCCGGCGCTCTTCGGCGCTCACCGGCGCCTGGAGCAGCTGCTCGTCGGCGTAAGCGTCGACCTCGCGCTTCATGTACCGGCGCGGCTTCTGGCGCTCGGCTTCGAGCAGCTCCACGGCGCGGCGGCGCAGGGCGTTCAGCTCGCGCATTGGGACGATCACGTCGCCGCTAAGCTGGACGTCCAGTCCGGCCAGCTCGAAGATCGTGCCGCCGAGACGTCCCAGCTGCTCCGCCAGCACCTCTTCGCCGAGAGGGCGCTTCAGGGCCGCTTCCAGCAGCGCTTCGCTTTCCACGAACACACTGTGGTTCGAGGAAGGATCGCTCCACCAGGTCTTCAGCGGCTGGCCTACCGCTCCCGTGACGCGAAGGTGGACCGGGAACGTACGGTACGGCTTCTCCGTTTCGTACGTCTGACGCAGACGCTTGTCGAGCGCCGGATCGCTCGTCTTCCAGATCCGGTCTCCGACACGGACACGCCCGAGATCCACATCGTTGCGCCCCGGCACGATTTCGATCAGGCCGCCCTCGGCTTCGCCTTCCATCTTGACGCCTTTGCGGCGCAAGTCGTACACGCGGCCGCCCTCTTCCTTCTTCGTCGGGTCGCCCGCATCGAACACGATCCCGTCTCCGCGTTTGAGCGGCGCCTCAATCTCGCAAATGACCGCATCGCGCAGAACCTGCTTCACGCGGCCGAGGAATACGCCGCGGCTCTTCGGGAACGTGCCGTCCACGAGCTTCTTGTTGTTCGTTCCTTCGAGGAACCCGCTCGTGAATCCGCGCGAGAAGCTCTGCTGGAGTTCGCGGATATCTTCCTTGGACGGCTTCGCATCCTTCCCGTCGAAATACGCGTCGATAGCCCGGCGGTACTTGCTCACGACGTTGGCTACATACTCCGGACTTTTCAGGCGTCCTTCGATCTTGAACGAGGTGACGCCCGCTTCGATAAGCTGCGGAACCAGCTCGATAGCGGCCAAATCCTTGGGCGACAGCAGGTAAGCTACGTCCCCCATCGGTTTAGGCTCTCCGTCGACGATCAGGTCATACGGCAGCCGGCAGGCCTGGGCGCATTCTCCGCGGTTGGCGGAGCGTCCGCCCCACATTTCGGATGTCAGACATTGTCCTGAATAGGAAACACACAGCGCACCGTGCACGAAAACTTCCATCGGAAGCTTCGCCTGGTCGCCGATCGTTTTGATCTGCTTCAAGTTGTTTTCGCGTCCGAGCACGACACGTTCGATATCGAACGGTTTTGTAAACTCCACCGCTTCCGGCGAAGTAATGGTCATCTGCGTCGATCCGTGGATCGGGAAATCCGGGGAGATGTCGCGGATCATTTTGACAAGGCCCAGGTCCTGTACGATTACCGCGTCCACACCCGCATCCACGCAAGCCTCGATAAGTTCTTTCGCATCGCGAAGCTCGTCCTCAAACACGAGAATGTTGAACGTCAGAAAGCCTTTGACGCCATATAAATGTAGAAACGACATAATGTCGGACAGTTCATCCATCTTGAAATTGTGCGCGCGTGCGCGGGCATTGAATTTTTCAACCCCGAAAAAAATCGCATTGGCGCCGTTCGCTACGGCCGCCCGCAGACAATCCCAGTCGCCGGCAGGAGCCAGAAGCTCTATATCTTCTCTGCGTAAAGATCGCATGATTCATATCCTTTCATTGTGCAAATCAGGTAACATAACTAGTGTACCTTTGTGAATGTTCGCCCGCAACCCGCAAAAGCCCCCGCGGCGCCCTTTTTTTGTCATAAGGTTAAAAAAAATAAGCCCCCCGGACAAAATTCTTCCGCAGGCGGCTGGCGGCCCCGGCCATAAGGAAGTCGTTCACCGCTGCGTACTGCCTATTTGAAGCACATCTACAGTCGTATAAGAAAGCGAAACGGAACCGTTCCAGCGCACCCATTCCATAGAAAAAGAGCGCCGTCATAAGACAGCGCCCGCTTTTCTTCCTATAAAAATCTCCAAATGGATAAGTGCTTAGTGAGGCAGATCGTTGGAAACGACCGTTTGCAGCGTTTTGTTGCTGTCGGCTTCCAGCTCCCAGAACATGACGCCGCGCAGCCCTTTGGACTTCGCATATTCGTTCTTCGCGTGAATCGAAGCCTCGTCCTCGTAAGTGATGAAAATTTTGCTCGTCGGGTTGTACAGGTAAGGTGTCTTGGTCACGTCGTTCCAGTAACGCGTGAAGCCCAGGCCGCCCACTGTATATTTGCCGCTTGCGTCTTTTGTCAGGTAGCCTTTGTTCTGCAGGTACGAGAAGTTGAACGTGGAGCCGTCCGAACCCGTGTTGGAGGAGCCGGAGCAGCTTTGGTACAGGCCGTCGCCTTTGGCTCCCGCGTTGCAGCCGTTCCAGCCGTAGCCGTAGAACGGTTCGCCTACCGTGATTTTGCTGGCCGGCACGCCTTTGTTCAGATAGATTTTGACGGCGGAATCCACATTGAACTGCGGAGTGCCCGACGGATCGCTCGGATCGTTGTAAAGCGGTGCTACGTGATTGCTGGAAGTATCCCAAGGACCGTGGAAATCGTAAGTCATGATGTTGATCCAGTCCAGATAGTTCGCAGCTTGGGTGATCCAGTTCGAAGTGCCGCCCGCATCCGCCACGAAAGTGGAGTTAGCTCCGGACGCGATCGTGATATAGTACTGCTTGCCGTCCTTCTGTCCGGCGGTGTCCAGTTGTTGGCGCAGAGTTTGCAGCAGCAGGATGTAATTGGCTTTATCCGCCGAGCGCTGGCAGGTTTGACCGGAAGCGCAAGGTACGCCGATGGCGTTCGGATATTCCCAGTCGATATCAATGCCGTCAAAATTGTACTGGCGGAGCAGGGAAACCGCCGAAGTCGCAAAGTTTTGGCGGGCTGTCGCATCCGCAGCCGTGTTGGAGAACTGGTTGGACCAAGTCCATCCGCCGACGGAGAAGAACAGTTTCAGCTTCGGATTTTTCGTTTTCAGCTGAGCCAGCTTTTTCAGGCTCTCGTAGCCGCCGCCTTCGCCGACATCATCCACATAAGGATCGCCCAGTACGATGGACCCGTTCGGCGCGTTGTTCGCCGCTCCGTTGCCGTCCTGGCACGGCCAGGTTTGAGCATTCGGATTCTCGGGATCATTGGAAGGGTTGCCGTGTCTGCCGTTCCAGCAAATATCCAGGAACGCGTAGTTGATGGCGGATACTTTCGTTGCGTCTACGTTAGCCGGTGTGAAAGAAGGCGTATTGTACGAAGTCCAGCTTGGGAAGTAACCGATAATCTCGTTGCTTCCGGTCGGCTGTGTCGTCGTCGTTGCCGTTACAGCCGCGCTTGCAGGGGACGCGTTGCCCGCCGCATCTTTGGCTTTCACGGTGAACGTGTACGCCGTGTTCGCCTGAAGGCCCGTCACCGTGTAGCTTGTCGAGGACGTGGAGCCCGCGAGTGCTGTGCCGTTGTATACGTCGTAGCTTGTTACACCGACGTTGTCGGTAGCCGCTGTCCAGCTTAGCGCTACACTGTTAGCGGTTACATTTCCGGCCTTTAAATTAGTCGGAGCAGTCGGCGCCTGCGTGTCAGGGGCTGCCGTCTTAACCGTAACCGCCGCACTGGCCGCGGATACATTGCCGGCAGCGTCTTTCGCCTTCACGGTAAACGTGTAGGACGTATTCGGCTGCAGGCCGGTTACCGTATATGAAGTCGTCGTGGAAGTTCCGGCCAGGGTCGTGCCGTTGTACACTTCGTAACCGCTTACACCGATGTTATCGGTAGAAGCCGTCCAACTGAGTGCAGCGGAATTCCCCGTTACGGTTCCCGCGTTCAATCCCGTAGGCGCTGTCGGCGCTTGCGTGTCCGGGACGGCTGTCGATTTCTTCCACAGCGCCGGTACGTTCGGCGGCTCCCAGCCCTGCAGTGCCGTATGCGGCTGCACACATTCATAGAGCGTTCCGCTGTAACTGACGATCTCACCCTTCTTGTAAGCCGTTCCCGGTGCCCATTCCGACGCGCCCAAAGCGGTCAGCGGCAGGGATACGAGCAGCAGCAGGACGACCAGAGCGAACGCTAATCCTCTTTTTGCTTTTTCATTCATCCGTTAATTCTCTCCCTTCATAATTAGGAAACTTTCCGGGACAACCCGTTTAACCCGTCCGGGCACAGCCGTTTCCTTGACTGTCATTCGTATCTTGCTCGTCAGCCTGTCGTTCTTTCGTTTATCTCCTCCTCCGAGTCTCTGTAAAAGTTAAATGGCTTTAACTTTACAAGCTGCAAAATGTGCATCTGCGGATGCATGCGTCCGGGTCATTTTTATCGCCGCAGTTCTCTTAATACCTAAACAGTTCGACTCTCAACATTTATTTCCTTCCTTTTCCATAAAAATATTTTGCGTCCCGGCTGCGCATCTGCCGCATTGATTTTTTTGCACAACTTAGGTAAACTATTCCCAACTGCATACGATGCGGCCGTGAAGGACCAATAGTACCTGAATTTCCTTCGAATCAGCGATCCGGGAATGGTGGAAGCCCGGGCAAGGAACCAGCGAAACGGCAGTCCGGAGCCGCGTGCGGCAAGAAAGGGGATGCGCCAGCCAGGCGCCATTCACCGCAATCCGATCCTTTGTCCGATGAGCAAGCGCCGGACGGGCACGGAATGACGGGGAACGGCGGATATCCGGGCGGAGCATCAACTAGGGTGGAACCGCGGGTGCTCAAGCTCTCGTCCCTAGGCATATCGGATGCCTGTGGGATTGGGGGCTTTTTCGATTGGGCGGCGGAGGGCTCCGTACGGATCTGCGGAGTCTGCTCAGACGGAAATTCCCATGACCCGGGCAGCGATCAGGCGATTTGGCTTGCATCATGTTTTACCCATTCCCGAAATACGCAAAGGAGCGAACAAAAATGAGCGTCAACATGGATCAAATCGTAGCTCTGGCCAAGCACAGAGGTTTTATTTTCCCGGGTTCCGAAATTTACGGCGGCCTGGCCAACACGTGGGATTACGGCCCTCTCGGCGTAGAACTGAAGAACAACGTGAAGCGCGCCTGGTGGAAAAAATTCGTCCAGGAGTCTCCGTACAACGTCGGTCTGGACGCCGCTATCCTGATGAACCCGCAAGCTTGGGTCGCATCCGGCCACGTCGGCAACTTCAACGATCCGATGATCGACTGCAAACAGTGCAAGGCCCGCCACCGCGCGGATAAAATCATCGAAAACGCTTTGGATGCCAAAGGCATCGAGCTCGTGGTGGACGGCTTGTCCTTCGATCAGATGAAAGCGCTGATGGACGAACACGAAATCGCCTGTCCGGATTGCGGCAGCCGCGATTTCACGGACATCCGCCAGTTCAACCTGATGTTCAAAACGTTCCAAGGCGTAACGGAGTCCAGCTCCAACGTCGTTTACATGCGTCCGGAAACGGCGCAGGGTATTTTCGTTAACTTTAAGAATGTACAGCGCACCATGCGCAAAAAGCTTCCGTTCGGTATCGGCCAGATCGGCAAAAGCTTCCGGAACGAAATCACGCCGGGCAACTTCACCTTCCGTACGCGCGAGTTTGAACAGATGGAGCTTGAATTCTTCTGCAAACCGGGCGAGGACATGAAATGGTTCGAATACTGGCGCGCATACTGCCGCGACTGGCTCTTGAACCTCGGCGTGAAAGAAGCCAGCATCCGTCTGCGCGACCACTCCGATGACGAATTGTCCCACTACAGTAACGCCACGACGGATATCGAGTACCGCTTCCCGTTCGGCTGGGGCGAGCTCTGGGGCATCGCCGATCGCACCGATTACGACCTGAAGCAGCATATGGAACACTCCGGCGAAGATTTCAACTATGTGGATCAAGAAGCGGGCAACGAGAAGTACGTGCCGTACTGCATCGAGCCTTCGCTCGGAGCCGACCGCGTAACGCTGGCCTTCCTGATCGACGCCTTCGAAGAGCAGAAGCTGGAAGGCGACGACAGCCGCACCGTGCTTCACCTTCACCCGGCGCTTGCTCCTTTCAAAGCGGCGATCTTCCCGCTTTCCAAGAAGCTGTCCGAAGGCGCGCAGGCGATCTTCTCCGACCTGGCCAAAAGCTTCATGGTCGATTACGATGACACCGGCTCCATCGGCAAGCGTTACCGCCGTCACGATGAGATCGGCACGCCGTTCTGCATCACGTACGACTTCGAGTCCGAACAGGACGGCCAAGTTACCGTGCGCGACCGCGACACGATGGAACAAACCCGGATGCCGATCAGCGAGCTGAAGGCGTTCATCGAGAGCAAAATTCAGTTCTAAGACAACATGGAGCTGATTAAAAAGCCCCTTATGGAGCGGAATACAGCCTGAATCTCAAAAGCTGCGCTCCGCCCCGCAAGGGGCTTCCTACATGAAAAGCCCGGCCACCGCAGGATGCTGCGTCGGCCGGGCTTTTTGCTGTGCGGTTTACCGATCCGGTTCTACACCTTGAACTTCGTCAGCGATTCGCTCAACCGGCTGGAAACGTCCTCCAGCTTCCCGGACAGGCGTACCAGCCCTTCGCTCACGCTCTGCTGCTCGCTGCTCAGGGAAGCGACTTCTTCGCTTGTCGCGGAAGATTGCTCCGCAACGGCACTCACGTTGGCCATCGCATCGGCAAGCGTCATCTGGGACTCGTTCAGATCGTTGATGGAAGTCGAGACCTCATCCAACTGGATGAGCAGATTGTCCATCTCGTTTTTCACGGAAGAGAACATCTGGTTCGCCTCCTTCACCGACTCCGTCTGTTCGCGGAACAGCGGATAAGCGGCCGACAGCGCTTCTACCGTAGCGTCCATCTCGCGCTGAATTTCCTCGGTGATCTGGGCTACGTTCACGATCGATTCTCTGGATTGGTCCGCCAGATTGCGGATCTCTCCGGCAACGACCATGAACCCCTTGCCCGCCGCCCCGGCGCGCGCCGCTTCAATACTCGCGTTCAACGACAAAATATTCGTCTGCGCGGTGATTTTCGTAAGCACATCCAGAATTTTGCGGATGGAGCTGGTGCTCTGCTTGAGCGTATCGACCCGATCTACGAGAGAGTGGGTCATCTGCTCGCTCTGCAGAGTTTTCTGCGTCAGTTCATCCATCTGCTCGATGCCCCGCTCACTCATCTGCTGCACTTCGGAAGTGGCGATAGACATCCGGATGTTTTTCTCGATGACGTATTTCATCTGCTCGGAAATTTTAGATGTCAGATCGTTTCCGTTCTCGGCCGCAACTGCCAGGCTTGTCGCTCCTCCGGCGATATCTTCCGTAGCCGTCGCGATTTCCCGCGCCGAAAGCGCGGTTTTCTTGGATGCGTCCGTAAGCTCCCGCGCCGTTTCGAGCACGCTGTCCGCCGAACGGTTCGTCTGATTGACGAGATCCGTGATTTTGCTCATCATGCCGTTAAAGCTCTTGCCCACTTGGCCGATCTCGTCCTGACGCTGCGTGAAGAGAGTGCGTACCGCCAGGTTGCCCTTCTCCCCTTCGTTCATCAGATGGCCCAGCTCGACCAGCGGTTTGCCGATCATGCGGCTCATCAGCCAGCCGACCACGACCGCAAGCAGAGCGGAAATAATCGCCACCCAGACGGTCAGTACGAAAATACCGTTCGCCTTTTCCGTGATTTCATCCAGCGGCGCGAAGCCGTAAATGAGCCAGCCCGTCTGTTTGCTTTTTGTATAAACGATCAGATTCTGTTCTCCGCTCACATCGGCCTTCGTACGGCCTTGATCCTGCAGCTGGCCTTCCAGTTTAACCTGTGCTTCCTTGCCGATCATGTCGGATTTCTCGGTCACCATCAGCTGCTGTTTGGCATTCATCGCTTCGATCCTGCCCGTTTGTCCGACGTGAACGCCGGAAAGCTGATTGTAGAGATAGTCCGTCTTGATCTCCAGCAGGACCATATAATTCCCTTGTCCGTAATCGTTCTTCATTACACGCGCGACACCGAATGTAGGGAAGGAAAGCTGTGTAAAATAGCCGTTGATTTTCGAATCGAACCAGATGGCCTTACCGTCTCCATCCTTCACGCTCTTAATGAGGGCGGCATTCTCCTGAATCAGCTTTTCCTGACCGTAGCCGGTAGGAACCCCTTTTTCCGTGACCGGGATAATGTAAATGCCCGCCAGATTCTCGTCCGTTTGCGAGTATTTCTTGAGGTTGCTGTCCAGATTCATCCGGGCGATGGCGACATCCGAATCGGATATATTCGGGCGTGCAAGCTGATCCACCGAAGCGCCGACCGTTTTGTCGATCATAATATCCAGCGACATCTTCTCGTAAGTCCGGAAAAGAAAATCAAGCTTTTCTCCCGTCTGGATAACGGTCTGTTGAGCCGCTTTCGATACTTCTTCTTCCACAACGCTGCTGGAAGTCTGGTAAGACAGCGTTCCCACAATCAGAACGGCGATCAGAATGCTGAGAAAAAAGATGACGAACAGCTTCGTTCCTACGGCTTTCAACGCGGGAACCGAATTCCCGCCTCCCCCCGGGCCGGAAGGGCCGCCCGCCGCAGTCTTGGCCGGCGCAAGGTTCTGTATCTTTTTGACCGCGCTCCGCCAGCCTCCGGCTATCTTCTCACTCCACTTGTTACTCATAGCAACTCCCCATTTGTCAGAATGATTTCGGATTGTAAATATTCACCTTTCCTATATATCGGCGCTTGAGGTTTTATTTATGAACCTATTTTTCGGCAAAATTTTTCAGATTCGGCGAATGCGCGAAACCGCGGCGCAGCCGCTCCCAAAGTTAACAAACGGAGGGAGAAGTGCTATAATGGCAAGGATCATATACAAAAATCGAGGGATGAATTTGTCGAAAAAAAGAACCGCCATAGCGGTATTTTGCCTGGCCGCCCTTCTCTTGGCAGTCGGAGCGGCAGCCTTCCTCACAGGGAAGAAAGAGCAGGTCCGCCTGCTGTACGCAACCGGCGGCGATCGCTATGACACGGCGGCATTCGAACAGTTCCGGCAGTCGCTGGCGGCGAATCTGGAGCTTGAACGGAAGCCGATGGATGAAGTGTCGGCCCGCAAGCTGCAATCGTACGATGCGGTCGTGCCGGATCCGGAGCTCGCAAACATACCCGACAACGGATACATCCAGAAGCTCCAGGACTATGTGCAAAACGGAGGGCATTTGCTTCTCGACAATGCGTTCGCAAGCAAGTTTCCCGCCGATTTTCTGGGAGCCTATCAGACGCAGCTCATAGCGCCGCCGCAGGCCAAACCGCAGTTTCAATATCCGGCCGTGCCGGTGAACGCTCAAGGCATGCAGGAAGTCATCAAACTTTTCAGCGATAATTTCTTCAAACGGGAAACGATGGACAATCTTCCGGGCTTCTATTGGGGCTACGGCCTTGATCCTTCAACGGCGCAGCCGCTGGTTACGCTGAACGGACAAGCGCTCGTCGCCGTCAATAAGGTCGGCGAAGGAACGGTACTCCTGAGCAGCACCTTCCTGCCTAACCGGTACTTTATTACGGGCTACGATCTTCAAAGCGGCATGGACCCCGCGCAGGGGTTCGGCAGCCTGGCCGCCAAGTACGATCAGCAGCGGAGCCTGAAACCGGGCACCGCCTTTTTCGACAAGAAAGACCTGAAGCTGGAGCCCTACTTCAACTTCGCTTTCTCGGCGGCCAACGCCCAGTTCCGCACGGAATTTGTCACTTACGTGTCCAAGGAAACCTTCGGGTACAGCGTGACCAAAGTACTCGGGCCTTACGGGCGTCCGGCCATGTCCTACCAGAACCATTTCGAAGCCATGCCGGCGTTCAAGGACAAGGAAGCGATCCAATGGGCGGAGCTGACGAAGAAGTACAATCAGATCCCGTCCTTCTCGCTGGTCCGCTCCGCCTTCTATTGGGGACAGTGGAAAGAGAGCGTCTCCGTCCACCTGAACGGAGGATCGAACGAGAAGCCGCAGTTCAGCGGGGAATCGCCCGCTTCGTATTACAGCAGCGGCATGCATCTGCAGTCCGAGGAAGGCGCCATACGCCTGGCGGAGTATCCGGACTACAAATCGCTGGCCGATCCCGTAGAAGGCCCGCATCGGCTCGTACCGGCGTTCGCGGACATCAACGGGGACGGGAAGGAAGACCTTCTCGCCGGCAGCAGCGACGGATACGTCTACGTGTATCCGAACCTCGGGCCGAAGCCGGAGGCTTACGAGCGCGATCCCGCGCCGGGCGGCCTCAAGCTGCCGGATGTATACGGCAAGCCGGAGAAGCTGCTGCTGACGAATGGCCAGCCGCTCAAGACCGGTCCGCATGCTTCCGTGCATGCGGTGGACTGGAACGCCGACGGGAAGATCGACCTTCTCGTCAGCGATGCCACCGGGGCCGTGCAGATCGCGCTCGGCCAAGGCGGCGGGCGGTTCGCACCGCTAACCGCCCTGCAGGACCCGTCCGGGCCCATCAAGGTGCCCGGACCGGCTCTTGCGGCCGCGGGAGACCTCCGCGGCCAAGGCTTTCCGGACCTGGTCGTCGGAGACGCCGACGGCAAGGTCCGGGTGTACCGCGCGCCGCAGGCAGGCGCGCTGCGCCTCTCCGCCGGCGCAGTAGTCGCGGACGTCGGCGCCAAGTACGCCGCGCCGTCCGTCCGTGACATGGACGGCGACGGCCGGGCCGACCTCGTTGTCGGCAGCAACGAGGGGGATCTGCGCGTGTTCCGCCAGGAAAGCGGCGGAACCTTCACCGCCCAGGGAAGCGTAAACGGTGCCACGCTGAATCAGATGGGCACGAACGCCCTGGTCGGCGGGCACAACTCCGTGCCGGTCTGGCACGATGTGAATCACGACGGTGTCGTAGACCTGATCGTCGGACAGCTGGAGTTCGGATCGCCGGTTCCGGTTGATTCGCCGGCCTTCCCTTACAAGGCGGAACTGCAGGAGTTCCTGCAGTATACGAAGCAGAATCATCTCGAATTGTATCCGCACATATATGTGCACAATTTCGTCAGCGACGCCCAAGAGAAGCAGGAGATCGCCCTGCACAAGCAGGCGTTCGAGAAGCTCGGCCTTCCCTGGACGATGCCCGGAACGAACCAGCACACCTGGCGGATCAACTTCCCGGACCGGCTTCAGACACTCCGCAACGAGAACGAGCAGGGAATCTGGTTCAACTTTGGCTTTACGCCGTCACATACGCCTACGGAGCCCCGGCTCGGTACGGATTACATCTGGGGGCTTCCTTTCCTGCTGACGAAGGACAAAAGCGGCAGCGATCAGCCTATGCTGATTTACACGCCGGCTCCGGTGCTTCGCAAAACGGGCGAAAGCTCTACGATCGATATTTACGATTCTTATATCAAGCGCGATATGCCCATTGATTACTTCGAACACATCGAGTATCACTTCCCTGCTCGCGTAGGGGAACTGGAGGAATTCGCTTCCTTCCTCGATGACATTCGGAATCAGTACGATTATAACTTTATGACGGAAACCCAAATGGCCCGTTCCTTCCTGACTACCTTGACAACGCGGGTTACCGTGAAACGTACCTGGGCCGACTATATCATGGACGAAGTGAAAGACCGGATTTCCGGCAAAGGCCTTCATCTGTCTCTCACGATCGGAGCGGATACGTCCGCCGTGCCGAAACAGGCGGCCGAGTACGCCAATACGCCGGGCGTCGTGGTGGAAAAAGGCGAGAAATACGCGCCTTACTCCCTTGCCGCCAAGTCCGACGTATACACCGAGCGCAGCGGCAAGCTGTACCTCGGCCTTGCCCGCGAGGCGCAGCTTCATATCGGCAAGCCTGCCGGAGAAGCTCACATTGTACGTGCCAATGTGCCGTTCGAGCTGGATACCCGCGAGAGCGGCACCTGGAAGCTCGATTTGCAGGCGGCCGGTCTGCAGCAAATTAAAATCTACAGCCCGTCCGGGCTGACGATCCCGGGAAACCCGGCGGATATCAAGCTTGAACAGGATGCGGCAACCGGCATGTATACACTTACGCGTTACGGAGATAAGACGACCATAAGCCTGTCTCTTAAAAAATAAACGGAGGGGCCGGTTAACGCCGTCCCGCTCCCGAGTACAGCCGGTGCCTGCCGTTCCTACGGCCCATCCGGCTGTACGCCTTCTTTACACCAATCTATTCCTGCCTGGGAGGCCCGACTGACTATGGAAGAAATCATAAAGCAGCTGGAAGAACACATCAGAAGCCGCTATGAGATTGAAGAAGACGACGACGATTTCGGCGTAGATGTTCATCTGTTCGATTACGGCTTTATCGACTCGATGGGCGCCACGGCACTGATCGCTCATATCGAGCAAACGTACGGCATTCAAGTGACGAACCAGGATCTGATGCTGTATCCGATGAATACCGTTCGCGAGATCGCCCAATTCATTTCCACGAAAACCGGGAGGTAACACCATGGAATGCAAAATATCGCTGGGACGGCTTTCCGAAAGCCAGCACGGACAGGTTAAATACGCATCCGCTTTCGTGGATGAGCACATTCAGGAAATTTCCTTGGAAGACGGACATCTCCGGATCGTCCATACGTCCCCGAACGGCGACGAAGCGATCCGCGAACGCGTAGAGCGTCTTATCGAACGCTTCTCCAAGGGCGACTTCGGTTTTAAAGAAAACGTCCTGTTCCGCAACGAAGTTTCCGTTCCATACAGCGGCGACATTATCCGCGAACTCGTGGAAAGCAAGAGCATTAAGGTGCTGGAGCCGGGCCTGTTTATTTTCCGCGAGCCGTTCTCCTCTCTCATGCGCTTTCTCGACTATTCGTTCGTTACGAAGATTGCGAACCGCTTCCAGGTGAAGGAAGAGTCTTACCCGGCCGTGATTCACTCGGAGACCTTGAACAAAACGAATCACTTCACTTCTTTTCCGGAGCATATCCACTTCCTCACGCACTTACGCGAAGATTTGGATGTGATCGAATCCTTCTCCGACTCAATCCGTGCTACCGGCGGCTGGAAGGACGAGCTTCCGCTCGATCTGAACGCCACCATGCCGAAGCCTAAATTTACGATGAACCCGTCCACGTGCTACCACTGCTATGAAGGCCTGCAGGGCGAGACTCTCGAAGGAGACGGAATCGTAGTAACGGCTGTCGCGAAGTGTCACCGGTTCGAATCCAAGAACCACACCGATTTCGGCCGTCTGCTCGATTTCTCGATGCGGGAAATTATTTTTGTGGGAAAACCGGATTTCGTGAAGGAAAATCGTCTGAAATCCATCGAATACATTAAAGAGCTTGCCGTAGAGTGGGAAGTCGACAGCTTGCTTGAAATTGCGAACGATCCGTTTTTCACCAACGATTTTCAGGTAAAAGCGTCCTTCCAGCGCAATCAGGAGATGAAATATGAACTGCGTTTGACGATTCCGTACCTGGATAAGTCCATCGCCTGCAGTTCCGTCAACTTCCACAGCAACACATTCGGCAACGCCTTCGACATCAAAGTAGGCAAGCGTGCCGCCGTCACCGGCTGCGTAGGATTCGGCATCGAGCGCTGGGCGTTTGCATTCCTCGCTCAATACGGCATGGATGAGGCCAACTGGCCGGCGTCTTTCCGTGAGCAGTACCTTGCTTGGCAACAAAAATCCCTATAAAGAGTGATCGTGTGAACATACTCGCTTTTTTCAAGAAGAACAGCTTCGTCCTGGGGCTGCTTCTTATTTTTGTGGTCGCTGAAGCTCTCGTCATGTGGTGGAATCCCCTTGAGACAAGCCGCCGGTTCGGTAAAGACGACTTTACGAAGACGCTCTACCATCACGGCTGGTCGCGCAGCGGAGCCGTATTTTACGGCAATTCCTCCGTTACGGGGGCGTATATCGAGGAGAAGTCGGCAGCCAAGCTGGTCGAAATGGGCTTATCCTACGGGAAGCTGACGGATTTGCAGCAGATTCTTCAGCGCGGGTTATATTCCGTGAAAGATGAGCTCGTGATCGGCATCGATGTGCATACGCTGCTGGACAAGATGGAAACCGACTACCGGTTCCCGTGGAACAAGCCCTGGTACAAGCCGTACGTATACGCGTACCGGGCCGACTTCCTGGATGCGGGCAAAGAACTGGTCCGCAATCTGGCTTTTCAGGGGAGTCTCGCTTATGAGCCCCGCTGGATCGACAAGGAACTTTATCACGGGTACGCTACGGAAGACGCGATGACCAAAAGCTGGGCCCGGTACGAGAAGGATTACAACTGGATGACGCTCAAGGACATGCAAGATAACCTGGATGCGCTCCAGTGGGTACTGAATGACGCCAAAGAGAAAGGGATACCGCTTCGCGTCGTTTGGATGCCATTCCGCCAGGACCATGCAAAGCCACCCTATACCGCTGCCATGAAGCAGGAAGTGAATGCGCGTCTCAAAGCCGCGGACGTTCCCGTGCTCGATCTCATGGACCGTTATGCGCCCAAGTACTTTCACGACCTCGTCCACCTTAACCGGGAGGAAGGGGCTCCCCTGTTTACGAAGGAGGTTGACGAATGGCTTCTTTCTTTAAGAAAACCTTCGAAATCCTGATTTATGTAGGAATGCTTTATTTGGTGCTCGTTTATTTTACCGGGCAAGGCTTGTTTATCTATGAAGGGTTTTAGCCCCAGCCTCCCCATGAGGTCTTACCTGTCCGCTTATGTGTGGACCCACTCATTCTCCGTCCGTTGAAGGAGTCCTGTTATGTTTTATTTGAACATGAACGCGCTGCTCGCCATGTGCGGCATGGTGTTCGTGCTGATGGCGACGAGAAAATGGCCGCAGAACAAACGCATCCTGATGCTGCTGTTCAACCTCGGCTTTCTTTTTCTGTGGAGCGGCAAACTGTTTGCGTTCTATATCGCCTATACGCTGCTTAATTATATATTCTTCGTCTATTTGTGCCGTACACCCGTCTGGCGGAAATTTGCGTTCGCGCTGTTCATTCTCGCCAACATAGGCGCCGTAATCCTGTTTCACATGCTCGGCAAGCAGGGCTCGGTTTCGCTTTTGGCAGACGGCGTGATGACACTCGGCATCATGTTCAACGTGCTCAAAATCATCGATGCGCTGTATTTCGCCTATTTCTTCGGCAAAGATGGGCAAGCCAAGGTTATCGACTATGTGAACTACATTCTGTTCATTCCGACGTTTACCTCCGGTCCGATCTTAAAGTTCCGGGACTTCATGGCCGATGTAAAAGTGCCGTACAAAGTCGATGCGCCCCAGTTTGAGGCGGGCGTGAAGCGGATTATTTTGGGCCTTTTCAAAAAAGTCGTCGTGGTCGTCTGGATGACCGATCTGTTCAACAAAGTGATGGACCAGGAGCTTCATACCCATCAGAGCCTCTTCTTGATGATCTGGTTCTACCTGATGATTTACATGGACTTCTCGGGCTACTCGGATATCGCCGTCGGCTTCGGCCGTCTGATGGGCTTCACGATTCCCGAAAACTTTAAGAAGCCGTTCCTCTCTCCCACTCTTACTCAATTCTGGCGGAACTGGCACGCTACCTTGGGGGATTGGTTCCGCGATCATATCTTCATTTTCTTTTCGCGCAAAACGCCATCCAAGCTCATGACCGCCGGGCTTTCGATTTTCATTATGACGCTGATGGGACTGTGGCACGGCTTCTCGTGGCTGTTTCTGATCTACGGGGTTTATCACGGGGTGATTATCGCGATTGAGAATCTGCTCGGCAAGACGACCGTCATCCGCAGAAAGGTTTCCAAGCCTTACTTCTATATGCGATGCCTGCTAACCCAGGCTCTTGTCGTCGCGGCCATTATCATTAACTTGAATAACCCCGACGTGGTCTTACGCGTTTACAAAGGTCTTTTCCATCTCCCCTTCTAAAAGAGGCAGGTGGGAAGACCTTTTTGTTTTTCGGAAAAGCAAGCCGGTTTTCCCTGACTGGAACTTGTTACGGCTGTGCGCTTCATTTCCCGGCAAAGCGGTGATATAATAAGTGTACGCGCGTTCTTTTTATAATTCGTGGAGGTGTACAAAAATGAAACTAGGCGTGTTTGCCGTCCTTTTCGGACAAAAACCTCTAGAAGAAGCACTCGATTACATTGCAGAAAAAGGCCTTGAAGCCGTTGAAATCGGCACCGGCGGTTACCCGGGCAACGCTCACTGCAAGCCCGAAGAACTGCTTGCCGACGAAAGCAAGCTAAAGGCATTTAAACATGCGTTCGATTCCCGCGGTCTGACGATTTCCGCTCTCAGCTGCCACGGTAACCCGCTTCATCCTCAAAAGGCGGTAGCCAAACAGTTCCACGACGATTTTATCCGTACGCTAGAACTGGCTGAAAAGCTTGAAGTCCCGGTCGTAAACGGATTTTCCGGCTGCCCGGGCGATCACGAGGATGCCAAATATCCGAACTGGCCCGTAGCTCCCTGGCCGAACGATTTCCAGGAGATTCTCGACTGGCAGTGGACAAATAAAGTCATCCCTTACTGGACCGAAACCGGTAAATTCGCTTCGGACCGCGGTGTGAAGATCGCCCTTGAACTGCACGGCGGTTTCTCCGTTCATACACCGGGCACCCTGCTCCGTCTGCGTGAAGCAGCCGGCGAAGTGATCGGCGCGAACCTGGATCCGAGCCACATGTGGTGGCAGGGGATCGACCCGGTTCAAGCTGTTCAAATTCTCGGCCGTGAAAATGCGATCCATCATTTCCATGCCAAGGATACTTCGATCGATCCGATCAACGTGAATAAGCACGGCATCACGGATATGCAGTCCTACTCGCTTATGCTGGATCGCGCTTGGCAGTTCCGTACCGTCGGCTACGGCCACGACATGAAGACATGGGCGGATATCATCAGCGCCCTGCGTCTGGTCGGTTACGACTATGTCGTGAGCATTGAGCACGAAGACGGCCTGATGTCGGTTAACGAAGGCTTCACGAAAGCCGTCGAGAACTTGCAGCAGATTCTTATCAAAGAACCGCTCGGCGACATGTGGTGGGTGTAACTGAACAAAAAGAAAAGCCTCTTATCGGCAGATAAGGGGCTTTTCTTCATGCGCTGCATATTTGTAAGCGGCAGCTTGTTACCAGCCTTTGATCATGACGAAATCCATGAAAAGGAATACAGCCAAGCTAACCAACGCAAATGCGATCGCGAAAACGTTTTTTCTTTTGGCCGCAAACAGACGGACCAAGCCGATTGCGATCAGGATCGTAAAAATGATCACAAATGGATCGAATCCGGAAAAACTGGATGCTTGTGCTGCCTCTTCTGCAAATAACATTGTGAGAGACCTCCTTCATTTATCCAACCAGGTAACTTAACGAAATAGCCTTTTACTCTCTATGTTAGCTCTATCGGGGTCAAGATGCAAGGCCCTAGTCTTGATGTTAACAAGTTTGTCACGATTTATTCATTTCTATGAATAGGAGGGTAATTATAAACAAAACCTGTCTGTTTCATAATAATTGTTTATACCCGCTTTTGCCCTGCACGGATTTACGCCCTGACCTAAATATGATACGATCAACCTATCTTATTTCACACTTTTTCTATCGGAATTACGTATAAAAAGGGAGGTCCCACGCATGGCTTATCAACCGATCTGGGCTCAAGACACGTCGAAACTGAACAAGATGGAACTCGTCAAGCTTCAAAAAGACGGACTCGATGTGATTCGTACCATTATTGAAAAGTATGCTCTGGAAGGATACGATTCCATTCCTGAAGACGATATGAATTTGTTCAAATGGGCCGGTGTTTATCAACAAAAGCCCAAGGACGGCCATTTTATGATGCGCGTCCGCATCAACTCCGGCGTATTGACCAGCGCTCAAGCTCGTGCACTCGCCGGCATTGCGGAAGATTACGGACGGAATCTGGTCGACGTCACCACGCGTCAGGCGATCCAGTTCCACTGGTTGACCGTTGAGAACCTCCCCGATATCTTCAAAAGGCTGGAAGAAGTCGGCCTTTATTCTTATGAAGCTTGCGGCGACTGCCCGCGTACGATTGTCGGCAATCCGCTGGCAGGTATCGATCCCGATGAGCTTATGGACACGACTGCCCTGGTAAATGAAGTAAACGATTTCTTCTTGATGAATAAGGATTTCTCCAACCTGCCGCGTAAATATAAAATGTCCATTTCCAGCAACGTATATAACTCCGCTCATGCTGAAATTAACTGCCTCGGTTTTACACCGGCCGTTAAAATCATTGACGGAGAAGAAGTGCTCGGCTTCCATGCTTGGGTCGGCGGCGGTCTTTCCGCGAAGCCCCATTTGGCCAAACAGCTTGACCTCTTCGTGCGTCCGGAAGAAGTGCTGAAAGTCGCTACCGGCGTAACGGTTATTTTCCGTGACTTCGGTTATCGCGAGAAGCGCCACCATGCGCGCCTGAAGTTTCTCGTGGCCGATTGGGGCCCGGAGAAATTCCTGGAGAAGCTCATCGAGCTGATCGGTCCTATGCCAACCCGCGGAGAAGAGAAAGTCGCCGGCTGGACAGCGGCTTATTTTGACGGCGTTCACCCCCAAAAACAGGATGGCTACAGCTATGTCGGCTTGAACGTTCCGGTAGGCCGTCTCAATGCGGAAGAGCTGCGCGAACTGGCCCGCATCTCGGACCAGTACGGCCAAGGCACGATCCGCACGACCATGTCCCAGAACATCATTCTGTCGGATATCCCGAACGACCGGGTGGACGATGTTCTCCAGGAAACCGTGCTGCAGCGTCTGACACCGTTCCCGAAACGTTTCATGAGCCGGACGGTATCGTGCACAGGCAACGAATTCTGCAACCTTGCGATCGTCGAAACCAAGGAACGCGCACGCCGCGTTGCCGAGTACCTGGACGCCAATGTTGATCTGGACGAAGAAGTCCGCATCCACTTCATCGGCTGCCCGAACGCCTGCGGCCAGAAGCAAATCGCGGACATCGGCTTGCAGGGTACGCTCGTTAAAACGCCGGATGGCCCGGTAGATGCGTTCGATATCGCGGTCGGCGGTATCCTAGGTCCCGGCGCCCAGTTTAACACCGGGCTGAAAGGCCGTGTTAAAGGGGACGATGTAGGCCCGGTGCTTGCCGAGCTTATCCGTTTCTACAAGGAAAATCGCAGCCCCGAGGAAACGTTCCATCAATTCTTCCTCCGCGTAGGTGCACCTGCATTCCAGGCGAAATTGACGGAAATCCTTACGGTAGCTTCTTAATTCGAAAGGATGAGAATGAGCTGAATTCGGGTGCAGCTGCCGACCACAGCATCCCTTATGCTCGTACAGAGCTTTCATGAATCCCATATATTCTTAAAGAACTACAGAAAACGGGCAGGATCGTTCTAAAGCGATCCTGCCCGTTTTTCTTTTATTTACTTGTCGTCCAACGCAAAAGAAACAGGAGCAAAGCGAATCACCGCTTTGTTCCTGCTTCCTTTTTGCTTCGAGGCAAGGTGCCTAAGAGTACTCCCGACGCCCGCCTTAGCTGACCGCGTCCTCCAGCAGTTCCTTCGCGCGCTCGGCATAGTCGTCCGAACGCTTGCGGTCGCGGTCCAATATCGGTTTGAGATATTGGCCGGTATAGGAGCCTTCGACCTTGACGACGGCTTCCGGAGTACCGGCTGCGACGATTTCACCGCCGCGGCTGCCTCCTTCAGGACCCAGATCGATCAAATAGTCGGCTGTTTTGATTACATCCAGATTATGCTCAATAACCAGAACCGAATCGCCGTTCTCAACTAGACGGTGAAGCACTTTCAGCAGCCGGTCGATATCGTGAATATGCAGACCCGTTGTCGGCTCATCCAGGATATAGATCGTCTTGCCTGTACTGCGGCGGTACAGCTCCGCCGCCAGCTTCACACGCTGGGCTTCCCCGCCGGACAAGGTCGTTCCGGGCTGTCCGAGCTTCATGTAACCCAAGCCTACGTCCAGAAGGGTATAAAGCTTGCGGTGAATCCGCGGTATATTCTCAAAGAATTCGCAGGCATCTTCTATCGTCATATCCAGGATATCGGAGATGCTTTTACCTTTATAGTTGACTTCAAGCGTTTCACGGTTGTACCGTTTGCCTTTGCAGATTTCACACGGCACATAGACGTCCGGAAGGAAGTGCATCTCGATTTTGATAATCCCGTCGCCTCGGCACGCCTCGCAGCGTCCGCCCTTCACGTTAAAGCTGAAACGGCCCTTCTTATAACCACGGATTTTCGCTTCCGTCGTGGAAGCAAAGAGATCACGGATATCATCGAAGACTCCCGTATACGTTGCCGGGTTGGAACGGGGCGTCCGTCCGATCGGCGATTGATCGATATCAATCACCTTGTCCACGTGCTCCAGACCCTTCATTTCACGGTACAGACCCGGACGCACTTTGGCTTTGTTAAGATCGCGTGCCAGTGTCTTATACAGGATCTCGTTAATCAAGGTACTTTTACCCGATCCCGACACGCCCGTTACGCACGTAAATACACCCAGCGGGAATTTCACGCTTACGTTGCGCAGGTTATTTTCCTTGGCTCCTTTAATCTCGAGCCATTTCCCGTTCGGCTTGCGCCGCTCCGCCGGAATCGGAATGAATTTTTTACCGCTCAAATACTGGCCCGTCAGGGAGTTGTCATTGTTCATGATCTCTTCCGGCGTACCTTGAGCGATAATTTGTCCGCCGTGAATACCTGCACCCGGACCGATATCGATAATATAATCGGAAGCCATCATGGTGTCTTCGTCATGCTCCACAACGATCAGCGTGTTGCCCAGATTTCTCATATGCTCCAGCGTCTGAATCAGTCGTGTATTATCACGCTGGTGGAGACCGATACTCGGCTCGTCCAGAATGTAGAGGACACCCATCAGGGATGACCCGATTTGGGTAGCAAGCCGGATACGCTGGGCCTCGCCCCCGGATAACGTTCCCGCTGCCCGGTGCAAAGTCAAGTAATCCAGCCCTACATTTACCAGGAACCCTAGGCGTGCTTTGATTTCTTTAAGAATCAGGTTGGCGATGGTCCGCTCTTTCTCGGACAGCCCTCCGTCAAGATCCTCAAACCAGTTCTGAGCGTCTCCGATAGAGAGCTCTGTCGCATGCGCAATGTTGGTTCCCCCTACCGTTACGGCAAGGGTTTCCGGTTTAAGCCGCTGTCCTTTACATTTCGGACATGGCTTGGAGCTCATGTACGCCTCAATGTGTTCCCGGATTCCATCCGAGAAAGTATCGCGATAACGGCGCTCCAAGTTCCGCACGATGCCCTCAAACGGCACGTAAGCGTCCTTGACGGTTCCAAATTCATTCTGATAACGGAAGCGGACACGCTGCCCGTCTGTGCCATACAGAATGATTTTGAACTGCTCCTGGCTCAGTTCCGACACCGGAACATCCATCGGAATCTGATAATGGCTGCAAACGGCCGCCAGGAATTGAGGGTAGTAAGTGGACGTGCTTCCCGCCCAAGCTTCAAAGGCTCCCTGGTTGATGGTCTTGTTCGGATCGGACACCAGAAGATCCGGATCTACAATCATCTGGCTGCCAAGACCGTCACACTCCGGGCAGGCTCCGAACGGACTGTTAAAGGAAAACATGCGCGGAGACAATTCATCAATGCTGAACCCGCACTCCGGGCAGGCGAGATTCTGGCTGAAGAGCAGTTCTTCCTGGTCGATAATATCGACGATAATGCGGCCTTCGGACAACTTCAGCGCCGTCTCCAGGGAATCCGCCAACCGGCTTTGAATATCGTCTTTAACGACGATACGGTCAACCACGACTTCAATGTTGTGCTTTTTGTTTTTCTCCAGCGTAATCTTGTCGGAGAGATCCATGATTTCTCCGTTAACACGCACGCGGACGAAACCCTGTTTCTGAATATCGGCCAGCAGCTTGGTGTGCTCGCCTTTCCGTCCGGAAACAAGCGGAGCCAAGATTTGCAGCTTCGTCCGTTCCGGATATTCCATCACCCGGTCGACCATTTGTTCGACGGTCTGGGAAGTAATCTCAATGCCGTGTACGGGACAGTGCGGTTTCCCGATACGCGCGAAGAGAAGACGCAGGTAATCGTAAATCTCCGTAACGGTTCCAACCGTAGAACGGGGATTCCGGCTGGTGGTCTTCTGGTCGATCGAGATCGCCGGTGAAAGCCCTTCGATGGAATCGACGTCCGGCTTGTCCATTTGTCCCAAAAATTGCCGCGCATAAGCAGACAGCGATTCAACATAACGGCGCTGTCCTTCCGCATAAATGGTATCGAAGGCCAGGGACGACTTCCCGGAACCGCTGAGTCCCGTAAGCACGACAAACTTGTCGCGCGGAATGGTCACATCAATGTTTTTCAGATTGTGTGCCCGTGCCCCTTTAATGACTATGTTTTCTCTGGCCACCTTGTACGTACACCCTCTCTATTCGCAGGCCATCCAGTCCTTTCCCCGGAACATCTGAAAGGTTCCCTTTCCGGGTTCGAAGGCTGAGCTTCCTGTTAGTTAATCTCTTTGATGCTCCACACGCTTCAAAATCCAGTCTCTATTGTCTGTTCCGGCTTGTACATACCGACTCTTCGAATATAGCAGAACAGATTCACACCAAAAAGATATCTATGAACAAAACCCTTCGTCCAGCTGTCGCTTGGACGCGGGTCCCATTAAAATATTAATCAAAACGTATATACGTCAATATATACGATAATCTATCAATTGTGCAACTGTCATCCCCAACTATACGGGTACAGGTACTCTATTTACCATATTTGCCTCGCTTAGTACCAGTTATGCCCCGATTGGGCCGGATATAAGCAGACAGACAGGCAGGATCCCTTTCTGTTCTCCTGCCTGTCTGTGCCGCATCGTTGCTATCCTAACCTTCCGCTTTCAGTTCAAGAAGAGCATCGCGCAATTCCGCAGCTCTTTCAAACTGCAAACTCTTCGCCGCATCTTTCATCTCTGCCTCGAGACGTTCGATTACCGCGGCGCGATCTTTCTTGGACATCTTGCCTGTCTTCACTTCTGCCAGGTATTCCGTCTTCTCCTCGGCGACCTTCGTCGCCTCGATTACGTCGCGAATCTTCTTCGCAATGGTTTGCGGGGTTATCCCGTGTTCTATATTGTAGGCTTCCTGTATGGTCCGGCGGCGTTCGGTTTCCTTAATCGCCTTATCCATGGAATCCGTAATTTTATCGCCGTACATAATCACGCGTCCATTCGCATTCCGGGCCGCCCGGCCGATCGTCTGGATCAGCGAACGTTCCGCGCGGAGGAAGCCTTCTTTGTCGGCATCCAGAATAGCCACCAGCGAAACTTCCGGCAAATCAAGCCCCTCCCTGAGCAGGTTGATTCCCACAAGAACGTGGAAGGTACCGAGCCGCAGGTCGCGGAGGATTTGCATCCTCTCCAAAGTCTTGATATCGGAATGCAGATAACGCACCTTAATGCCGATTTCCTTGAAGTAATCCGTTAAATCCTCGGACATCTTCTTCGTGAGGGTCGTCACGAGAACCCGCTCGTCCTTGGCGATCCGGTCTTGAATCTCGCCGATGAGGTCGTCGATCTGACCTTTGGTTGGCCTCACTTCAATGATCGGATCAAGCAGTCCGGTCGGACGGATAATCTGCTGAACCATCTCCGGACAGTGTTCCAGCTCGTATGGCCCCGGCGTTGCCGAGATATAAACGATCTGATTCACCTTGCGTTCGAACTCCTCGAACTGCAGAGGACGGTTATCCAGCGCGGACGGCAGACGGAATCCGTGCTCGACCAGCACTTCCTTGCGCGCCCGGTCCCCGTTGTACATCGCACGGATCTGGGGCAGCGTCACGTGGGACTCGTCGACCATCACCAGCATGTCGTCCGGGAAATAATCGAGAAGCGTATAAGGCGTCGCCCCGCGTTCGCGGAACGTCAGCGGCCCGGAATAGTTCTCGATCCCGGAGCAGAAGCCCATCTCCGCCATCATTTCGATGTCGTAGCGCGTTCTCTGTTCCAGTCTCTGCGCTTCGAGCAGCTTGCCCTTGCCGCGCAGTTCCTCGAGCCGCTCCTCCAGCTCGCGCTCGATGTTCACCAGCGCACGCTTCATCGTATCTTCTTTCGTTACGAAGTGAGACGCCGGAAAAATCGCGATATGGTCGCGTTCACCCAGAATCTCGCCCGTAAGCACGTCGATTTCGGTGATCCGCTCGATCTCGTCCCCGAACAGTTCCACACGGACGGCCTGTTCGCTTCGGGAAGCCGGGAAAATCTCAATGACATCGCCACGGACACGGAACGTGCCGCGCACGAAGTTCATATCGTTGCGCTGATACTGGATGTCCACAAGCCGGTGAAGAATCTCGTTGCGGGACTTCTCCATTCCGGTGCGCAGCGACAGCAGCAGCGATCCGTATTCCGCAGGTGAACCGAGGCCGTAAATACACGACACGCTCGCTATGATGATAACGTCTCTGCGTTCAAACAAAGAACTCGTCGCCGAATGGCGGAGCTTATCGATTTCTTCATTGATGCTGGAGTCTTTCTCTATATACGTATCCGAAGAAGCTATATAAGCCTCCGGCTGATAGTAATCATAGTAGCTGACGAAATAAGACACGGCGTTGTTCGGAAAAAACTCCTGGAACTCGCTGCAAAGCTGAGCCGCCAGCGTCTTATTGTGCGCAATAATGAGGGTCGGACGGTTTAGCTGGGCAATGACCTGAGCCGCCGTAAACGTCTTTCCCGTACCCGTTGCGCCCAAAAGCGTCTGGTGCCTCGTCCCGTTCTGTATGCTTTTGACGAGCTCTTGGATCGCGGAAGGCTGGTCTCCCTGAGGAGAAAAATCCGATACGAGTTCAAACTTGTTCGTGCTCTTGATTATTTCACTCAAAATTTATCACCCACCGTCAGGTAGTCAAATTTAAAAGCACGCGGCGGCTTGCACCCCGTATGCCTGTCTTAATACCTATAAACTTTTACCCGTCTTGCTCCGATATAGAACATATATACTTACCTACAACGGAGATATTCGGGCTGCCGGAAATAAGAATATGTGTTCCCGTATAATTATACTCTTTTTATGATCCGGTTGCAAATATTCAGACTCATTTTCATTTCCTTATTTTAGGCGGCAGCCTGGTCTGCATCATGAACATATTTCGATTCTAGAGGTGGTCAATCGTGGATTTGGCAACATTGTTAGGGCTTATACTCGGCTTGGGGGCACTAATCGGGGGATACATGTGGGACGGCGGTCATCTGACCTCGCTCCTCGTTCCAAGTGCCATGCTGATCGTCTTCGGAGGCACCTTCGGTGCAGTCGCGGTGAGTTTCCCGGTAGCAACACTCAAAAAAATTCCGAAAGCGCTCGGAATCGCATTCAAGCAAACCCAGCGGGACACGACCGCCACCATCGACGAAATCGTCGACATGGCTTCCATCGCCCGCCGCGAAGGCGTACTGGCCCTGGAACAGAGAGCCCAAGAGCATCCCAATCCTTTTCTGAGAGACGGTCTTATGATGGTCGTAGACGGAACGGATCCGGAGCTTACCCGGCAGATTCTGGAGCTTGAAATGGATTCCATCGAACACCGCAACGACGGCATGTGCAAAATGTTCGAAGCCGCAGGCGGCTACTCTCCGACCATGGGAATTATCGGAACAGTGCTCGGGCTTATTCACGTACTCGGCAACTTGTCCGACCCTTCCACACTCGGTCCGGCCATCGCGGTCGCTTTCTCCGCCACCCTGTACGGCGTTATGTTCGCCAACGTGGTCTATCTGCCGATCGGCAACAAGATCAAGCTGCGCGGCAAAGAGCAAATTTCCGAAATGGAACTGATGCTGGAAGGCATTCTGGCTCTACAGGCCGGTGAGAATCCTCAGTTGATCCGCAAAAAGCTGGCTTCCTTCGTTCACGAGAAGAATGCCGATAAGCAAAGCAGCGGAGAGGCGGGTGCCGTTCTTGCGGAAGAGAGGTAAGAAACAAGAAGAACACGTGAACCATGAACGCTGGCTGATTACTTATTCCGACTTGATTACACTGCTCCTGGTATTTTTTATCGTCATGTACGCGATGAGCAAAGTCGATATGAACAAATACGAGACTATGGCCAAGGCCCTGAATTCGCAATTTATGAAAAATGAATCCCTTCTGCCTCAAGGCAGCGGAATTTCCGGCACGATTATACCCACGGCGAGCGACGGAACTAAGCCTAAGAAGGATACCTC
Organism: Paenibacillus sp. RC84; assembly: GCF_041260495.1. Classification (NCBI taxonomy): domain Bacteria; kingdom Bacillati; phylum Bacillota; class Bacilli; order Caryophanales; family Paenibacillaceae; genus Paenibacillus; species Paenibacillus sp. RC84. Next base: position 149,217 of record NZ_JBGBYL010000013.1, on the reverse strand, counting down.
CGCGGAAGAAGCGGCCAAGAAAGAGCAGCAGCTCAAGGACATGCTTCAAGCGATTCAGGCGTACATCAAAGATAACAACCTGGAAGCTAAAGTTTCCGCATCGGATACACCAAGGGGCATCGCCATTACGCTGAACGATCTGTTCCTGTTCGATCTGGGTAAAGCCGATCTTAAACCGGCCGCTTATCCCGTACTTGAAAAGCTCGCTACCCTTCTACCTACGCTGAGCAACCGGGTCAGCATCGAAGGGCATACCGATAATATTCCGATTTCATCCGGATCGACTTACAAAGATAACTGGGGACTCTCGTTTGCGCGGTCGCTTTCCGTACTCCGTTATTTTACGAATACGGCTAAACTGAGCGATGATCATCTGATGGCGACGGCTTATGCGGATACCGTTCCTAAAATGCCTAACACAAGCGAAGAGAACCGCGCCAAGAACCGGCGTGTGGAGATCGTCGTATTGAGGGAGTTCCAAAATGACGAGCAGCAGCCGCAGCCACAGAAAGAAGCGCCGCCGGCAGCTGTCGCGGAAGCGGCTCCAGCAAAAGCTAACTAGTTCACGCTCCTATTGTAAAGGTTTGGGAAACTTTCCTTCCCTCCCGCCTGCATCGCAGCGCTAAAAAAACCTCGACGGTCACCATAAGGTGATGTCGAGGTTTTTATTTGGATGAAGAGCCCGCAAGCCGGTGTGTCAGTTCCTGCAGCGTCTGCTTCCGCCTGTCTCTAAACTGCTCGGCAGCGAGCAGAAGGCGGACATGCGCGTTTGAGAACCGATTTCCCCGCGGAACTCGCTCCGTTCGCTCCCTACAAGGTTTCTTCCGAACGTTTCGTCAACAGCCCCGTCAGCTTTCTCGTAAAATAAGTCAGCAGCGGCAGCTGCCGGATTTCGACGTAATAAACGGCATCCTGATCCGGGCAGATGACGATGCCCAGCTGATGATGTTCACCCGCGAAGACGGCCCGCTTGTGAAAACGGATCTCGCCTTCCATGTCGACGATCTCCAGCTTGCAGTACGCCGAGCTCACCTGGATCGCCTGGTGCAGCTCGGTTTTGCTGTGGACCCGGACGCCGTTTACCTTGTGTACAAGCTCTCCGGGTCTCAGCCCCAGCTCGGCGGCGGGGCTACCGGGCACCACCGCCAGAATCTTCAGCCCGCGGGGCTGGTTGATAAAGCACGGGCTGCGCTGCGCTTCTTCCCATCGTCCGTACCAGATCACCGCTTCGTGCAGCACAATTCCAAGCACGGCAGCGACAACGGTGAACGGACTCCAGACCTGCGCAAGCAGCGCGGAGAGGAAGAGCACCGCTGCATAGACCAGCAGCATAGCGGAGCTTCGCCCCACCTTCTCCTTCGGAAGCCGGGTCATCGTCAGCTCCGTAAACCCGATCATGGCGGGGAATGCGAGCAAGCTCCAGCCCGCCATCAGAGCATCGCCGGTAAACAGCGGCGACCAGGGAAAATCAGCCGCTCCTGTACCCGCTTGAACCGGAACCGCGAGGAAAAGCGGCACCGGCCAGAATCCCTGGAGCTGGTAGCCTCCGACGATCTTGCCCCGCTTGCCCTCGTAGAACATGGGGCTCGCCATCCGGGCTCCCTGCGAGCGGATCAACAGGGCTTCCGCCGCATGTAGGACGGCTACCAGAGCAAGCAGGGAAGGAACGTCCGCATTCCTTACCGCGGCAGCCACGCTGCTCCAGAAACCGTCCCCGCCAGGGGCGGGCAGTCCGGCCAACACAACCTGCAGAATACCGAGGAGTCCCACCGAATAAGCGAGGCACAGAAACCGGATGCGGATGAGAATCATCGCGACGGACAGGCCCCACAGCAGCAGAATCGTATCGGCTTGCAGGGAGACGCCTACGAACAGCATAACGACCGATACGCCAAGTCCCGCGACCCAGCCCCATAAATAAGTCCGCCAGGTCTCCCCGATCAGGGAATGAAGGCGGGTGGCAAACAATTTTCGCTCAAATTGAATTTGTTTCCGGTACTGCAGAAGGACGAGAAGAAGTCCGATATACGTAAAAGGGTTCAGCCATAACCGGCCGAACGCCGTCAAGAAACGTCCGGCAATTTCCGCAATAATGTCCATAACTCACTCCCTCGAGGCTCGAAACACGCTTCTTTTTTGTAAAAAATCCGACGGTCCGACTTAGTTATATACATTCGACCCGCCCCCTTCATTTCCTTCCGTCCCCATGCAATTGGCAAAAAGAAGAGGACGGCCGGACCCGCGCCGGAGCGCACAAAGTCCTACCGTCCCTCTTTTATTTCGAAAGCTGGGTCTGCAGCTCTTTAACGGCCGCTTTCAGCTGGTTGTCATTCTTCGGAAGCTTAACGGCTTCCAGAACGGCGCTTTCCAGCTTCTTGGCCGTCGCCGCATCCACATTACCGGTCACGGGCAGACCGCTGCTCTTCTGGAACGCCTTGACGGCATCCGCCGTTTTGCTGTTGTAGTAGCCGTCTGTCCGGCCCGGTTCATAACCTACACCGGTCAGCATCAGCTGCAGGTTCTTCACATCGTCGCTATTGCTGTCCGGCTTTAAAGTATCTTTCTTGGACAGAATCGATGCTTTGAAGAATGCCGGCTGCTCGACCGCGATATCCGGTTCGATCCCCTTCTTGTGGATCCAGTTCCCGTCCGGGGTCAGCCACTTGTAGACGGTCATTTTGATATTGCTGCCGTCTCCCATTTCCTTCACATACGTTTCCTGCACGGTGCCTTTGCCGAACGTAGTTTCGCCAACGGTCTTGCTGCCGACCGCTTCTTTAAACGCTCCCGCCAAAATCTCCGAAGCGCTGGCGCTTCCCTTATTCGTCAGCACGACAACCGGATACTTCTTGCTGCCGTCCTTGGACGTAGTCGCTTCCCGTTTGCCTTCCCGGTTTTCGATCTGTACGATCGGTTTGCCCTTCGGCACAAACGGCTCGACAATATCTATCACAACGTTGAGAAGACCGCCGGGATCGTTCCGGACGTCGATTACGAGCCCTTTCATTCCCTGCGTCTCCAGCTTCTTCAGCTCCTGCTGGAAGTGCTCCGTGGTATTTGCCGAAAACTGGCGGATTTCGATCTTGCCGATGCCGCCCTCAAGCATTTCGCCGAAAACCGTCTCAATGTCGATTTCGTCACGGACTACAACCACTTGAACCGGCTCCGTCGAACCCTGCCGCAAAATCTCCAGTTTGGCCTGAGTGCCTTTCTGGCCGCGGATTTTGACGACCGCCTGATTAACGGTTAGACCGTCCAATTTTTCACCGTTGACAGATACGATTACATCGTTAGCCATGATTCCGGCTTTCTCGGCCGGCGATCCCTTGATCGGGGAAACGACTTTGATTTTGCCGTCTTCCGACGTAACCTCTGCCCCGATTCCTTCGAACGAAGAATTGATGCTCTCGCTGAACTGCTTCGCTTCATTGGAATCCATATACACGGTATACGGGTCTTCAAGCGACTCCAGCATTCCGTTGATGGCGCCGTTCATAATTTTGTCGTGATCGACCTTGTTCAAATACTTGTTCTCGATCAGCTGGTACGTCTTTGCAATTTTGCCGACGTCTTGACTGCTGAGTCCCGAACTTCCTGCGGTTGCCGAAGCTCCGACGGATTTGCTCCCGAGAGGCAGCAGATTTCTGCCCGTAAAGGTCAGCGTCAGAATGCTGCTTGCAAACATCCCCAGCAGAACGAATGCGATCACCGTACGCCCTTTGAATTGCACTGCCGTTCACCACCTTTGTACTTGCACCCTTATGAGCTGCTCTTGTTAGTGTATGACAAGCTCTTCCAATTTATGAGTGCCAGTCGCCGAAAACCTTAATAGCCGATATAGCTGGACGGATTGACCGGTTTCGAATTGATCCGGACTTCGAAATGCAAGTGATTCCCCGTTGATCTTCCCGTTGAACCTACCTCTGCGATTTTCTCGCCGCGTTTCACGGATTGACCTTTGGAAACCTTAATGCCTCCGTTACGTATATGTCCGTATAGGGTCCAAACGCCGCCCCCGTGATCGATAATGACACAGTTGCCGTAGCCGCTCCACTCGGAAGCAACCAGAACGGTGCCGGATTCCGCCGCATAAATATCGGTTCCTTGCGGAGAAGGCATGTCAATTCCCGTATGACCGGCGAAGGAGCCGTTGATCGGGTCTACACGGCCTCCGTAACCGGATGACAGCGAAACTCTCTTCGGAAGCGGATAGCCCATGCTGCCTCCGGAACCCGTTGCCGGACCGCCACCGCTGGAGCCGCCGATAGACGATGAATTCTTCGACGCGGCTGCCGCCGCAGCCGCCGCTGCAGCTTTCGCATCGGCTGCTTTCTTGGCCTGAAGCTGGGATTCTTTCTTCGCATATTCCATAATCGCCTGTTCCTGATCGCTGCTAATCTCTTCCAAATGCTGCTGCTCGGCGGACAGGGATGCGATTTTCACTTCTTTTGCTTTTTCTTTGACGAGGAGATCCTGCTTAAGATCTTCCGTCTGCGCGTACAGATTTTTCACATAAGCCAGCTGTTTCTCGATCTGCTGTTTCTTTTCGGCCACAAGGGCGCGGTCTTTCTTGTTCGCTTCCAGAATCTCTTTATCCTGGCCCACGATAGATTTCAGCGCCGACATCCGGTCGATAAAATCCGAAAAGCTCGTGGAGTTCAGGACGACTTCCAGATAAGATACCGAACCGTTCTCGTACATAATGCGCATACGCTTCTTCAAAAGCTCGTCCCGGGTTTCAACCCGCTTCTCCGCTTCGTCCAGCTGCTTGGCGTTGTCTTCGAGGTCCTCGGTCGTGTTCTCGATCTGGACGTTCAAGCCGGAAAGTTTGGCCGTCGCGCTGTCGAGCTGGTCCATCAAGGTTTCGATATCCTTGGCGGTTTCCTGTTTTTCCTGCTGAACCTGTGTAAGCTGATTTTGAACGTCCTTCGCCTTCTGTTCGGCTGCGGACTTCATTTTCTTCATATTCGAAATTTCCTGATCGATTTTGGCCGAGTTGGAAGCCCCGTTGGCCACCGCATACGGCAGCAATGTTGTCGAGATTCCGAGTGCAACCACTAAAGGCATGAGTCTTTTCTTCAAGTGTTGATCCTCCTCTTACACATTGTGCATGCGCCCATTCACGTCTACACTTTGAGAAACTTGCGCACGGAGATGATGCTGCCCCAAATTCCGATAAGGAAACCCAGGCATAACAGCAGTCCGGCAATGACATAACTGATTTCGGCAAAAGGCTTTAATTTGATAAAGACCATACTCAGGTCCGACTTGCTGGACTCCACCAGCTTGTTGTACCCGTACAGGAGCACGGCCACCGGTATGGCGGAACCGCCGATTCCCAGCAGAGCCCCTTCGATAAAGAACGGCCAGCGGATAAAAGCGTTCGTCGCGCCGACCAGCTTCATGATCGAGATCTCTCTGCGTCTGGCGACAATGGTAAGCTTGATGGTGTTGGCAATCAGAAATACGGATGTAAAAGCGAGAAGCGCTACAAGAACGAGTCCGACGTTGCGGACAATTTGCGTAATTTTGAACATGTTCTCAACCGTGCCCTGGCCGTACTTGACGCTGCCGATCGGCTTCGGTTCCTTGCCTTCGTTAAGCTTGTTGATTTTATCTGCAACTCCCGCCACTTGCCGGGGGTCTTTAACCTCGACTTTAAAAGCAGGCGGCAGCGGATTCTCGTCGCCTTCGAACCCTTCCAGGAACCCTTTTCCTTCTTCCCCGAGACGGTTCCGGAGATCTTCAAGCCCTTGCTCCTTCGAAACGAAAGTGACCTTCTGGACTTCGGGCAGGGCATTCAGCTCCTGCTTCAACTGGTTGGTCTGATCTTCCGTAATGTTCAAATCCATGTACACGCGGATTTCGACTTGTTTCTCTATTTGATCTGCCACATAATTCACATTCAATGACAGCAGCAGGAATAAGCCCAGTATAAAAAGCGAAATAGTGATGGAACTGATCGACGCGAAGGTCATCCATCCGTTGCGAATGATGTTGCGAAAGCCTTCCCGCAGATGGCGGGCCATTGTCCTACTCTTCATAACCGTACTCACCTCGCAGCTCGTCACGGGCAATAATCCCGTTCTCGATAGCGATAACGCGTTTGCGCATCGTGTTGACGATTTCTTTGTTGTGGGTCGCCATCATGATCGTCGTTCCACGGAAATTGATTTCTTCCAGAAGCTTCATGATTCCCCACGAGGTTTCGGGATCCAGGTTGCCTGTCGGCTCATCGGCGACAATCACGGCCGGGTTGTTCACTATTGCCCGGGCAATTGCGATCCTCTGCTGTTCACCGCCAGAGAGCTGTCCCGGGAAAGAATTGGCCTTATCCTTCAAGTGCACGAGGTCGAGTACTTCCATCGTGCGCTTTTTGATCAACTTCTTCGGTGCCTCGATAACTTCCATCGCAAAAGAAATATTTTCATAGACGGTCATCTTCGGCAGCAGCCGGTAATCCTGAAAAATAACGCCGATGTTGCGGCGCACATACGGGATTTTCCGTTGTTTAAGCTTCTCGATATTAAACCCGTTCACAAATATTTGCCCTTTTGTAGGTTTTTCCTCCCGATAGATCATCTTCATAAAAGTAGATTTACCGGCGCCGGACGGGCCGACAATATAAACGAATTCGTTGCGGTCGACCTTGACATCGATCCCCCGCAGCGCATGAGTTCCGTTAGGATACGTTTTCCAGACATCCTGCATTTCGATCAAAATCATCACTTCCTGTTAACGGCGGATTGATCCTAGCTCATACAAGTTCGACATCCATCTTAAAAATCCTTTTAAAAAAGGGAATATTCAACATCTTTTCACAGCGGACGCGAATTTTGTTGGGGTTTGCCCTATTTTCGACTCAGGCATATTTGTCCGATGAATCCATAGACATGTAGAACAGGCATCCGTCTGAATGTTCAAGTTCAACTTGAGTCCAAAGTGTCAGTGCGCCAAATTCTTTGAAGGAGTTTACTTATGAAGCCAGTTAAGCGTGTGCTAACGACAATTGCCATCGTCCTGCCGCTGGCGGCCGTTATAGCTCTGGGTTCCATTGCCTTTTACGGCTCGCGCCCGGCTTTTCCGGAGCAATTCACCGTATCGGGGTGGAAGGTGGGCGGAATGGCTTACGCCGATTTCCCCGGGCAGTTAAGCCGTCAGGTTGCGCTTCTGAATTCCGTTCCCGTACAGCTTGTGTCCGACCGGAAGGAAGTTCCTTCCCGCTCGCAGAAGCTTCAGGACCTGGGATTGCGCATAGACGACCGCGAGCTTCAGACACTCCTTCATGACCTTACGGAAGGAAATTTGCTGGATCGTGCGCGCAACCGCTGGAAGCTCCGCCATTACCAAGCGAAAATCGGCTTGTTCATAGAAGCGGATCAGCTCGAAAAGAAGCTGCGGATCCTATGGCCCGATATCTATGCCGTACAACCGGTATCCGCCCAGCGCATCGTTACGCCCGATGACCGCGTGCAGTATAAAGCGGGACAACCCGCCCTCCGCATCGATGCTTCCCGCTTGAAGGCGGACATAGAGCAACAGATCAGGCAGATAGATCCTAAACGGGCGGAGAATCCGCTTTCCATCCAAGTCCCATTTCGGCTGCAGGAACCCGAGGTGACGGAAAAAATGCTGCGCGACCAGCATGTGGACCGGCTTATCACGCAGTTCTCGACCCCGCTTAACCAATCGTCGCCGGGACGCAAGCATAACGTCCGCTCGACCGCAGCTATGCTTCATGAAGTAATCCTAAAGCCGGGCGAAATTTTCGATTACGCCCCTATTATTGAACAGACCGGCGTTAAATTCGGCTTCCGGGAAGCTCCCGTTATCCTAAACGGCAAGCTTGTTCCCGGAGTAGGGGGCGGAATTTGCCAAGTTTCCACCACGCTCTACAACGCGGTTTTGCGCGCCGGTCTGGAGATTGTCGAACGAAGAAACCATTCGCTGCCGATCAGCTACGCCCCTTTGGGGCAAGATGCCACCTTTTCGACAGGTTTCATCAATTTTCGCTTCCGAAACGACACAAAAGCCCACCTCCTTATCCGAACGGAAATGTCGGATACGGCGCTGACTATTAAACTATTCGGGAGCATTCCCTCGGATACGACGTATGAGATTATGTCGAATACCGTTGAGACGATTCAACCGCCCGTCAAATACGTGCACAACCCCGGGTTGAGAGCCGGCGAACAGGTGGAGCTAAGTCCCGGCAAGCAAGGGTTTGTGGTCGATACCTACCGGATAAAAAAGCAGGCCGGCAAAGAAGTCTCCCGTGAAAAAATTTCCAGAGACCGCTATACTCCGCAAGCGAGAGTCGTCGCGTCTAATACAGGTGTACTCAAGCCGCCGGCGGAATCCGCTCCTCCGCCAAAGAACGTCATTGAAGACGGAGTCACCCAAAACGGCAAGACACCTTAGTGCCCGCGTAACAACCCGTTCACCCGGCAAAAGAGGGACAGGGCGAAACAGGAAAGGCCCTGAATAACCCGTGCGCGGCACAACGGCCAAACGCATGAATTTCATGAGCCTTTCGGTTATTTCCCCATTATTTACTTTTATCGAGCTTGCTGTCAACCCAGTTTACAGTTACTTCCAGACCCTTCTCCGCACGCGAAATAGCTCCCTCTACCTGGCTGCTGGCCGTGCCTCCGTATACGTTACGGGCATTGACCACCTGCTCCGGTTGAAGCACTTCGTAAATGTCGTCACCAAACAGTTCAGAGAACTTGTTGAACTCTTCCATGGACAAATCGAGCAGGAATTTACCCTCTTGGATGCAGTAGAGGACTGTCTTGCCGATCACTTCGTGAGCCTGGCGGAATGGCAGACCCTTGTTTACGAGATAGTCCGCAATGTCTGTGGCGTTAGAGAAATCCTGATTAACCGCCTGGCGCATGCGGGCTTTGTTCACTTTCATTGTCGAGATCATCGGTGCAAAAAGCTGCAGGGCGCCTTGAAGGGTACGGACTGTGTCCAGCATGCCTTCTTTGTCTTCCTGCATGTCCTTGTTATAGGCCAACGGGAGCGCCTTGAGAACGGTCATGAGACCGAACAGGTTGCCGTAGACGCGGCCGGTTTTGCCGCGGACAAGTTCGGCGACATCCGGGTTCTTCTTCTGCGGCATAATGGAACTGCCCGTACAGAACGCATCGTCCAGTTCGACGAAGTTAAATTCGGTGCTGGACCACATAACCAGCTCCTCGCAGAAACGGGACAGGTGCATCATGATGAAGGATGCATTGGCGAGAAACTCCAGAATAAAGTCGCGGTCGCTGACGGCGTCCAGACTATTCTCGTATACTCCCTCGAAGCCAAGCTGTTCCGCAACAAAATGACGGTCAATCGGGAACGTTGTGCCCGCAAGCGCACCGGCGCCCAGCGGCAGAACGTTGATCCGCTTGTAGCTGTCCTGAAGACGCTCGATATCACGCTGGAACATCGACACGTAGGCCATCAGATGGTGGGCGAACAGAATCGGCTGCGCACGCTGGAGATGCGTATATCCCGGCACGATAGTATCCAGATTGGCCTTTGCCTGCGTCAGGAGGGCTTCCTGAAGCTTCTGGAGCAGGCTGACGAATTCCACCACGCGCCCGCGCAAATACAGGTGCATGTCGGTCGCCACCTGATCGTTACGGCTGCGGCCCGTGTGCAGCTTGCCGCCTACCGGCCCGATCTCATCGATCAGCGTCTTTTCGATATTCATATGAATGTCTTCGTTGGCGATCGTGTATTCCAGCTCGCCGCGGCGGATCATGCCCAGTACGCGGTTAAGACCGTCCTTGATCGTTTCGACATCCTCTTGAGGCAGGATGCCGCATTTGCCGAGCATAGTCACGTGGGCAAGACTGCCCTGGATGTCTTCTTCCGCCAGTTCTTTATCGAACGTGATGGAAGCTGTGTATTCTTCTACTAATTGGTCGGTTTGCTTCGTAAACCGACCGCCCCATAATTTCGACACGTTGCTGCCTCCTTCGATTTTAACGGAACAACGGGCCGCTTCCGGCCCGTTCCCCGTTTCCTGTTTCACAGGTATATAAACAAACGATTGGTTTCCCGTTTATTTCCCGGATTGCTGCTCTACGCCGGAACTTACTTTCAAACGCAGCGCGTTGAGACGGATGAAACCTGCCGCATCGCCCTGGTCGTAAGCTTGGGTCGGATCCGCTTCCATCGTCGCGATATTCGGGTTATACAAGCTCACCGGACTCTTCACGCCGGCGGCAATCACGTTACCTTTGTACAGCTTCATACGAACCGTGCCCGTTACGTTTTTCTGGCTCTCGGTTACAAGCGCTTGAATAGCCAGACGTTCCGGAGCAAACCAGAACCCGTTGTATACGAGTGTGCTGTATTTGGAGATCAGAGAGTCGCGTAGATGCATGACTTCACGGTCCATGGTCAGGGATTCGATGCGGCGGTGAGCCGCAAACAGAATCGTGCCGCCCGGCGTCTCGTACACGCCGCGGCTCTTCATGCCCACGAAGCGGTTCTCGACCATGTCGATACGGCCGATGCCGTGCTTGCCGCCAAGCTCATTGAGCGTCTCCATCATTTGCAGCGGGTTCAGCTTCTCGCCGTTGATAGCGACTGCATTGCCCTGCTCAAATTCAAGCTCGATGTACTCCGGCTGATCCGGCGCGTCTTCCGGAGATACGCTGAGCACGTACATATCGCGGTTGGAATCGGCGCTTGCGTCGAACCAAGGGTCCTCGAGCATGCCGCTCTCGAAAGAGATGTGCAGCAGGTTGCGGTCCGTCGAATACGGTTTCGACGCGGTCGCCTGCACCTGGATGCCGTGCTTCTCGGCATACGCGATCATTTCGGCGCGGCCCGGGAACTGCTCCCGGAACGCTTCCAGACGCCATGGGGCGATTACGCCGATTTCCGGCGCAAGCGCAGCGGCCGTCAGCTCAAAGCGCACTTGGTCGTTCCCTTTGCCGGTTGCGCCGTGCGCAATGGCCGTAGCGCCTTCGGCGCGGGCGATCTCGGCCATGCGCTTGGCGATCAGCGGGCGCGCGATGCTCGTCCCGAGCAGGTATTGCCCTTCGTACAGCGCGCCGGACTGGAACATCGGATAGATGAAGTCGCTCGCGAATTCTTCGCGGAGATCATCGATGTAGACCTTGCTGGCGCCGGTCGCCAGCGCTTTTTCTTCCAGGCCGTCGAGTTCGTCCTTCTGCCCGATATCCGCTGTAAATGCGATAATTTCAGCGTCATATGTTTCTTTAAGCCAAGCCAGAATAACGGACGTATCCAAACCGCCCGAGTAGGCCAGCACGATTTTTTCTTTAGCCATGTTTTCCCTCACCTTTGCTGCCATAATTTTGGTTACATAATCGAAGCCATAACGGCTTTCTGTGCGTGAAGGCGGTTTTCCGCCTGGTCGAATACGAAAGAATTCGGTCCGTCGATTACGCCTTCGCTGACCTCTTCTCCCCTGTGTGCCGGGAGACAGTGCAGGAAGAGGTAATCCTTCTTCGCGTAGCGGGCAAGCTCCTCGTTCACCTGGTAGCCGCTGAAAGCACGCTCGCGCTCCTGCTGCTCCGCTTCGAAGCCCATGCTCGCCCATACGTCCGTATAAATCACGTCCGCATCCGCCACCGCTTCCTTCGGATCCTGAGTAACCAGCACGGAGCCGCCCGATTGGGAAGCAAATTCCCTGCTGCTGCGGACAAGCTCTTCATCCGGCGTATACCCTTCCGGAGAAGCGACCGTGATGTTGAGGCCGAGTTTGGCCGCTCCGACAAGCAGGGAGTGGACCATATTGTTACCGTCGCCGACATAAGCGATTTTAAGCCCTTCCAGGCGGCCTTTATGCTCTTGAATCGTCATATAATCCGTCAGTGCCTGGCACGGATGAGAAAAGTCCGTCAATCCGTTAATAACCGGAATAGTCGCGGCACGCGCCAGATCGACCACGTTGCGGTGGGCAAACGTACGGATCATAATACCGTCCAGATAGCGGGACAACGTCTGCGCCGTATCGGAAACCGTTTCTCCGCGTCCGAGCTGGATGTCGTTTTTGCTAAGGAACAAGGCTTGACCCCCGAGCTGAAACATCCCCACTTCAAAAGAAACACGCGTCCGCGTGGATGATTTCTCGAAAATCATGCCGAGCGTTTTGCCTTTGAGAAGCTGATGGGCTTCGCCGGCCTTTTGTTTGGCCTTCAGATCGCGGGCCAGCGTGATCAGGTGATTAAGCTCCGCGGGTGTGTAATCGACCAGCCCCAGGAAATCTCTTCCCTTAAGCTGCTGCTGCATTTCTTCCTGTACCGTGCTGGACATGGGAATCCGTCCTTTCTTCCTGCAAAATGTCGGAGCGTCCGCAGAGCTGCGGACGACCTTCTTGTCTATTGTACTAAAGCAGAGGCTTTTCTTGCCAGTACATCGCAAACGACGTCCAGGCCCTTCTGCAAATCTTCTTTCGGAATAACGAGGCTTGGCAGCAGACGCACCACTTGCGGGCCGGCCGATACGACCAGAACGCCCGCTTCATGAATCTCGGCTATAAGCTCCGCTGCGGGCTGATTGCACACGATGCCGATCAAGAGGCCTTCGCCGCGCACTTCTTCGACGATCGGATTGCCCGCAAGCTTCTCACGAAGCGTCTTAACCGTCCATTCGCCAAGCTCCGCCGCGCGCTGAGGAATTTTCTCGCTCAGCATGTATTCAACCGTTGCTATAGCTGCAGCCGTAGCGATTGGAGTTCCCCCAAACGTGCTGCCGTGGGAACCTGCGGAGAAAGCCGGCGCCACCTTGGCATTCCCCAGCATAGCCCCGATCGGGAAACCGCTGCCGAGGCCTTTGGCCAGAGTAAAGATATCCGGCTCGATGCCGTAATGCTCATAGGCGAACAGCTTGCCGGTGCGGCCCATACCCGTCTGAATTTCATCGACGATGAGAAGCAGGCCGCGCTCCTTGCAAAGTTCGGCCAGAGCCTTCACGAAAGCGGGATCCGCCGGGATTACGCCGCCTTCGGCTTGAACCATTTCCAGCATAACGGCGCACGTACGCTCGCTGATCAGCTTTTCGACGGAAGCAAGGTCGTTATAGTCGGCGTAGACAAACCCTTCGGGAAGGGGATGGAAGCCTTCCTGCACCTTCTCTTGTCCGGTTGCGGTCAGGGTAGCCAACGTACGGCCGTGGAACGACTGATGGAACGTAATGATCTCATAACGGTTCTCGCCCAGTACTTTCTGCGAATAACGGCGCGCAAGCTTGATAGCCGCCTCGTTGGCTTCGGCACCGGTCGAGCAGAAGAACACGGCGTCCGCACAGCTGTTATCGGTCAGCAGCTTCGCCAGCTTTTCCTGATTCGGGATATGGAACAGATTAGACACGTGCCAAAGCTGATCAAGCTGCGCCACAAGCTTCTCTTTAACAACTTCCGGAGCATGCCCTAAATTCGTAACGGCAAGACCGGCCATCAAATCGATGTACTCCTTGCCTTGGTCGTCCCACAATCGACTGCCTTCTCCCTTTACCAGTGTGATTGGAAACCGGGCATACGTCGGAAATAAACTGCTTGCCTGCTGAACCATGTTCTTCACTCCCATCGTTTAATTGTTAAAGATAGTTGCCGCTAGCGGATAATCCGGGTCCCGGCCTGCGCTCCGTCCAGAACGCTGCTGAGAATACCGGGGACGGAACCGTCCACGATCACGACTTCCCCCACGTCCCCTTGGATGCACTGGATCGCCGCCCGTACTTTAGGGATCATGCCCCCGTAAATATCTCCGCTCTCGATCATCGCCTCGATATCCGCAATGGTGACGGTCGGAAGCACCCGCTTCACACCGTCCTCCACCTTCATAATACCGGGTACATCGGTCACAACGATGAGCCGGTCCGTCCCGATCCGGGATGCGACCGCACCCGCTGCCGTATCGGCATTAATGTTGTAGCGCTGGTTTCCGTCCCCGCCGAGACCGATCGGTGCAATGACGGGCATGTAGCCCATCCCGACTACACCTTGAATCAGCTCCGCGTTCACATCGGTCACGTCGCCTACGAGTCCTACTTCGGAGGTGTTTTCCACCGGGCGGGCCGTAATCAGGCGTCCGTCTACTCCGGACAATCCCAGGGCTTTGCCTCCGGACAACTGGATGCGTCTGACGATTTCTTTATTGATCCGTCCGGCCAGTACCATTTCGACGACGTCGAGGACAGCCTCGCTTGTTTTGCGGAGCCCGCCCACGAACTCACTCGCGATACTAAGCTGATTCAGCGTCTCTGAAATGGCAGGCCCCCCGCCATGCACGATGACAGGGACAATGCCGCGATCCTGAAGCTGCTTTAAATCCGTGAAAAAAGAATCCGGCAGTGCAGCCAGGGTACTCCCGCCGCACTTCATCACAAAACTTTCCATGTCTCCCCTTGCCTCCGTTCGTCTCCCCAAGCGGGTCCTGGCGGCCTAAGTCCGGTACGCCGCATTGATGCGGACGTAATCATAGGTCAAATCGCAGCCCCAAGCAGTCGCTCCGCTCTCACTCATATTTAAGTGCACGTCAATCTGCACGATATCTCCCTTTAAGTAAGCTTCCGCCCGGTCCTCGTCAAACGCAACCGGTTTGGACTGCTTAAGTACGGCGATGCCTCCAAGACTTACATCCACCGTCTCCGTATTCACCGGCTGGCCCGCGCGTCCGACGGCTGCAATGATCCGCCCCCAGTTGGCATCCGCTCCGAAGCACGCCGTCTTCACAAGACTGGAGCCTACGACGGTTTTGGCAATCGCGCGTGCGGCCTCCTGTGAAGCGGCCCCGTGCACGTTGACTTCGATGAGCTTCGTCGCTCCTTCGCCGTCTCTGGCGATCGCTTTCGCCAGATGCTCCGACACGTGGCGGAAAGCGGCCGCGAAGTCTTCCCAGTCCGCATGGCCCGGCTGAAGAGCCTCCCCGCCGGCCAGGCCGCTGGCCATCACGACGACCATGTCGTTCGTGCTGGTGTCGCCGTCCACCGTAATCATATTGAAGGTGGAGTCGGTCGCTTCGCCAAGCAGCTGCTGCAGGTGCTTGCTCTCGATGTTCGCGTCGGTGGTGACAAAACCGAGCATCGTCGCCATGTTCGGATGAATCATCCCCGAACCTTTGGCCGCTCCGGCGATATGCACCTCGCGCCCGCCGATGTTAACACGCACGCAGATGACTTTCTTCACCAGGTCGGTCGTCAGAATCGCCTGGGAAAAGTCCTCTCCGCCTGCGGCGTGAACCTTCTCCGGCAGCGCATCAATGCCGGCGAGCACTTTCGTCATCGGCAGCAGCTCGCCGATGACGCCTGTCGAGGTGACGCCGACCAGCTCTTCAGCGATCCCGAGGCGGCGTGCCAGGGCATCGCGCATAGCGCGCGCATCCGCGAGTCCCTGCTCGCCCGTGCACGCGTTGGCGTTGCCGCTGTTGACGAGCATCGCCTGGAGCCTGCCGCCTGCGGCTATGCTTTCCTGCGTCACGCGAAGCGGCGCGGCCTGGAACGCGTTAAGCGTGTAAACGGCCGCAACGGCCGCCGGGACGTCGCATACGATCGCTCCGAGATCGTTGCGTTCGGTTTTCTTTAAACCGCAATGCAGGCCGCCAGCGCGGAAGCCTTGAGGTGTAGTCACCGTGCCATCCGGCACGACGGTAAAACGGCCTAGCAGCGTCATGGATGCTCACCTGTCCTTTTTGCCCATTATCCCTGGGATATCTACTATCTGTTAAATCTCTCGCAAGCCGGTAAAATATAACGGTTCCTCATTAGAGCCCTGCTAATCTATGGAAAGCAAACTGTCATCAAACCGATCGGAACTATTACGGATAAACCGGCGTAAGTTGAAGACCCGTCGTTTCATCCCAGCCAAGCATCAGATTCAAGTTCTGCACGGCTTGCCCGGCCGCGCCTTTCATCACGTTATCGATAACCGAAACGACGGTAACCCGGTTCGTCCTCTCATCTACGGCGAAACCGATATCGCAGTAATTCGAGCCCCAAACTTCTTTGGTAGCCGGCCACTTGCCTTCTTCGCGAATCCGCACAAAACGGCGTCCTTCGTAGAAATTACGGTACATTTCAATAAACTCGCGGGTGTCATGCTTTCCGTTCAACTGCGCATAACAGGTCGCCATAATTCCGCGCGTCATCGGCACAAGATGAGTCGAGAAAGTGATGATGACTTCACGTCCCGCGGCATCGCTCAGCACCTGCTCGATTTCGGGAATATGCTGATGGCGGTTAAGTTTGTAAGCCGAGAGGTTCTCGTTGGCTTCCGCGTAATGGACGCCGAGACCCAGTCCTCTGCCCGCGCCGGAAATGCCGGATTTGGCATCCACAATGATCGTGGACGGATCGATCCATCCCGCTTTCACAGCCGGAACTAGACCAAGAAGTGTAGCCGTCGGGTAACAGCCCGGGTTGGAAATAAACTCTTTTCCCGGCACCTGCTCTCCGTAAATTTCGCACAAACCGAAAACCGCCTTATCCAGATCTTCCTGGGACGCGCCCTCGCGCTTGTACCACTGGGTGTAGATCTCCGGGGTTTTCAGCCGGAAATCTCCGGACAGATCGATCACTCTGAGACCGGCCTCCAGCATTTGAGGCGCCAGCTTGGCAGCCACACCCGCCGGTGTCGCCAGAAAAACGACATCCGCTTTGGACGCGATAAGCGATACGTCCACAGCATCCAGTGAATCGTGTATAATGCTGTTCAAATGAGGAAATCCGTCCGAAATAGGCGTCCCTGCACTCGAAGACGAAATTACCGAAGTGATCGTTACAGCAGGATGTCCGAGCAGCAGCCTGATCAGCTCCACTCCTCCGTAACCGGTTGAACCTACAATTGCCGCTCTCACGTGTTCCGTCATTGCTTTTTCCCCCAAACGTCCTAAAAATGATATGTATTATTATACAGACACAGGTATAATAATTCAACGACTTTTTTGCCTGCCAAGGAGCCTCTCTTCCACAGTATTAAATCACGCGCAAAAAAACAGCTGTCTATACAGACAGCTGTTTTCTGTTACAGGATACATGTTCGAAGATGAGTGTTATTGGAGAGGATCAGTCTCCAAGTCTTTGATCTTTTATGCAGAATGTTCTGTATATATGCAAAGTTATACCGCGCGTTTGAAACCTTCCCCCAGCACCTCGTTCGCATTGCTTAAAATGATAAACGCTTGAGGGTCGATCGACTGTACCAGCGCTTTGAGCTTGCTGACTTCGCTTTGACTGACGACAACCATAAGCACAAGCCGTGCATCACCCGTGTATCCGCCGGCTCCGGTCAACTGGGTCAGACCACGGTCCAGATCATGAAGAATCGCTTCGCGAAGTTTCTCCGGATCATTCGAAATGATGTAAGCCACCTTTGACGTATTGAGCCCGACTTGCACGATGTCAATGGTTTTCGTGGTCACAAAGAGACCGATCAGCGCGTAAAGAGCTTTTTCAGGACCGAAAAAAAGACCGGCCAGCAAAATGACCATTCCGTCAAAAACGGCAACCGATACACCCAAGCTCAAGCCGGAATACTTATGTAAAATTTGCGAGGAAATGCTGAAGCCTCCCGTCGATCCGCGGCCGCGGAACACGATCCCGATACCGAGTCCCAGCACCATGCCGCCGTAGATCGTTGCAAGCAGAATGTTATGAGTCAGAGTGGGCAGATGGCTGGTCAGCATGACGCAGAGCGGCAGGACGATCGAACCTACGACTGCCTTAAGACTGTAGGAGCGGTCCAGAAGCCACAAGCCGAGGAGAAATAACGGAATATTCAAGCCCCACTGCGTTAAAGCCGGCTGCCAGCCCAAAGTTTGCTGGATAATGGTCGACAGGCCCGATACCCCTCCGGAAGCAACCTGATTGGGATTGAGAAAGACGTTAAAACTGATGGAAATAATCAAACAGCCGATCAACAGCATCGCATATTCGTACACTTTCTGCTGCGGACTGTTCAGGACAAGACGGGCTTTTCTCCGTTTGCCTTTGGCCATAGCCATGGGGCGTTCCTCCTATCTTTTACCGGCCGTTCGCGCCGGTTATCTCTAGTTTTGCCTGATGAAGGTCTATTGTTGTATGAGTAAGGTACTGGAATTATTATGGCATCAAAAGAAGAGTTTGCCTACCTCTAATTAACCGTAGGTCAAAAATAATTCGGAAGCGTTGCATAACCAGAACCTTGTATAGGACTGGTTCGCACCACTCGTCCAGTATCCTTCTGATTTGAAGAGATTTCGCTCTTTCAATGGCGTGCCACTCCGGTTTTTCAGCTGTGACCAGCTTGTGATTGACCACAACGCTTGGGCAGCTCCCAGCCCGCCGTGTAGCAGCGTATGACGGTGGTCGCCCAAACAATCACCACGCGTCGCCTTACCGGCGCGTCGGAAGTTCGCGCATCGGCGCAGGTAGTCAGCATGGGCGGGCTCCATGCGGTGTTCACGCAATCCGAGGATGCACAGCCTGGCCTGTTCTTACCTCTCTGGCAGCGGAATTGGCTGAGCGCTTGAGTCCTCCTCGGCCATCCTTCCCCGCCATACAAAAAATGCGGGGCCGCAGGCACTTGGCCTCCTTCCCCGCACGTTTCTTATTCTTCTTTCTTCTGGATCTGCAGGCGGAGATAAGCATCGATGAACGGATCGAGATCGCCGTCCATCACCGCTCCCACATTGCCTGTCTCTTCCGTAGTCCGGTGATCCTTGACCATGCTGTAAGGATGGAAGACGTAGGAACGGATCTGGCTGCCCCACGCAATATCGGACTGCTCTCCGCGGATTTCCGCGAGATGCTTCTCCTGCTCCTCGATCTTCTTCTCGTAGAGCTTCGATCTCAAGTGCTTCATGGCCCGTTCCCGGTTCTTGATCTGGGAACGTTCCGTCTGGCACGTCACCACGACTCCTGTCGGCAAGTGCGTAATCCGCACGGCCGAATCCGTCGTGTTGATGTGCTGGCCGCCCGCTCCGCTCGCGCGGTACGTGTCGATCTTCAGATCCTCCGTACGGATATCGACCTCCACGTCGTCTTCGATCTCCGGGACCACGTCGCATGACACGAAAGACGTGTGGCGGCGGCCCGAGGCGTCGAATGGCGAGATGCGCACGAGACGGTGTACGCCTTTCTCCGCTTTAAGATACCCGTAGGCGTTGTAGCCCTTAATGAGGAGCGTAACGCTCTTCACGCCGGCCTCGTCTCCGGGAAGATAATCGAGCACCTCGACCTTGAAGTCCCGTTTCTCGGCCCATCGGCGGTACATCCGCAGCAGCATCTCCGCCCAGTCCTGGGACTCCGTCCCGCCCGCGCCCGGATGCAGCTCGAGAATGGCATTCAGCCGGTCGTACGGCTGATTGAGCAGCAGCTGCAGCTGGAAGTCTTCCAGCTTGCGGAGAACGCCTTTCAGGCCGTCGGCCAGCTCGGCCGCCATATCCTCATCGTTCTCCTCGTCAGCCAGCTGCGCCATAACGTCCAGGTCTTCATATTCGTTATTCAGCGCCTGGAACTGATCCACAACGCTCTTGATGGCGTTGAGTTCGCCGATGATTTTCTGGGCATTCTCGTTATCGTCCCAGAAATCCGGCGCCGCCATTTTCACTTCATAATCTCCGATCTCTTCGAGCTTATGATCTAAGTCAAAGAGACCCCCTTAATTCCGTTAGTCGCTTTGCAATTTCGCGCAGGTCTTGTTTTACTTCCGGTTCCAGCATACCAACACCTCGGAGTCCTCATATTTGTTCTAGCAGTTAGTTGTAACACATGGTAGTAAAAAATTCGCCGGTCCCGGCCGCTCTAAGCTTATCATAACCGGGCCTGTGCCAGGATATAAGCGAATATGCAAGGCTATGCATGAAAAATGCATAACCTTGCATAAGATACAGCTTATAAAGTCCCGGACGGATGCGAATTACGCTCCGTGGCACTGCTTATATTTCTTGCCGCTTCCGCAAGGGCAAGGATCGTTGCGGCCGATTTGCTCTTCTTTTACGATCGGCTGTTTGCCTGCGGATTCCACTTTGGGATCCACGGCTTGGCCTTCGGCCACGGCTTGACGCTCCAGATTGCTTTCGACGTGGGCCTTCATAATATAAGTGGCCACTTCTTCCTGGATACTGTCGACCATTTCGTGGAACATTTCGAAGCCTTCGAATTGATACTCACGAAGCGGGTCCGTGCCGCCGTATGCACGAAGGTGAATCCCTTGGCGCAGTTGGTCCATCGCGTCGATGTGATCCATCCATTTGGAATCGACCGCACGCAGTACGACGACTTTCTCAAATTCGCGCATAAATTCAGCGCCGATCTGTTCTTCGCGCTCGTTGTATTTTTCTTTGACTTTCTCATCAATAAATTGAATGATTTCGTCGATCTCTTTACCCCAGATATCTTTGCTGTTCAGCGCATCTTCGGAAAGGAAGTTGTTATTTACGTAATCGACAACTGCCTGAAGGTCCCACTCTTCCGGAATTTGAGATTCGCTGCAGTGGGCGTTCACGATACGCTCAATGCTGGAACGAAGCATCGTTTCCACGATCTCACGGATATTCTCGGACTCGAGCACCTCACGGCGCTGTTTATAAATAATTTCACGCTGCTGGTTCATAACGTCGTCATATTGGAGGACGACTTTACGCATGTCGAAGTTGTTGCCCTCTACACGCTTCTGAGCGGACTCGATCGCACGCGTGATAAGCTTGCTTTCGATCGGCTGATCCTCTTCCATGCCAAGACGGTCCATCATAGCCATGATGTTCTCGGCGCCGAAGCGCTTCATGAGTTCATCGCCAAGCGACAGATAGAACTGGGAGGAACCCGGGTCACCCTGACGGCCCGCGCGACCGCGGAGCTGGTTATCGATCCGGCGGCTCTCATGGCGCTCCGTACCGATAATATGCAGTCCGCCGATTTCGTGGACTTGGTCGCCCAGCATAATATCGGTACCGCGGCCCGCCATGTTCGTTGCGATCGTTACCGCGCCGGCTTGTCCCGCGCGGGAGACGATTTCCGCCTCTTCGGCATGGTACTTCGCGTTAAGTACCTTATGCTGAACGCCTTTTTTCTTCAGCATTTCGGACAGCAGCTCGGAATTCTCGATGGAAACGGTACCGACCAGCACCGGCTGTTTATTTTTATAGCGCTCGACGATTTCTTCCACGACCGCTTTGAATTTGCCCATCTCCGTCTTATAAACGACGTCAGGCATATCTTTACGGATCATCGGACGGTTAGTCGGCACAATAATAACGTCCAGACCGTAAATCTTCTTGAACTCTTCTTCCTCCGTCTTCGCCGTACCGGTCATGCCGGCCAGCTTGCGGTACATACGGAAGTAGTTCTGGAACGTGATCGTCGCCAGCGTCATGCTCTCGTTCTGCACCTGGAGCTGCTCTTTCGCTTCGATCGCCTGGTGCAGGCCTTCGCTGTAGCGGCGGCCGGTCATCAGACGGCCCGTAAATTCGTCGACGATCAGAACTTCATCGTCCTGAACGACGTAATCCACGTCGCGGCGCATAATGACGCGGGCTTTCAAAGCCTGGGTAACGTGGTGGTTGAGGGTCACGTTCTGATGGTCGAACAGGTTCTCGATCCCGAACGCCTTCTCTGCCTTCTCCACACCCTGCTCCGTCAAAGATACGGAACGCACCTTGATATCGACGGTGTAATCTTTCTCCGCTTCCAGCTTGCTCACAAAACGGTCCGCCGCATAATACAAATCCGTAGATTTGGCAGCTTGTCCCGAAATGATCAGCGGTGTTCTCGCTTCATCGACCAGGATGGAATCCACTTCGTCGATAACGGCAAAATAAAGCGGACGCTGAACCATCTGCTCTTTGTAAAGCACCATATTATCGCGCAAATAGTCGAATCCGTATTCATTGTTCGTGCCGTAGGTTACGTCGCAAGCATAGGCGGCCTGCTTCTGCTCATGCGAAAGATCATGAAGATTGACCCCGACGGTCATCCCCAGGAAATCGTAAATTTGGCCCATTTCGCCGCTGTCACGCTGCGCCAGATAGTCGTTGACGGTAACCACGTGCACGCCTTTGCCCGCCAGCGCATTCAGATAGACGGGAAGCGTACCGACGAGGGTTTTACCTTCACCGGTTCTCATCTCGGCGATTTTGCCTTCGTGGAGCACCATGCCGCCGATTAACTGCACGTCATAGTGACGTTTGCCCAGCACCCGTTTGGAAGCTTCACGCACAACGGCAAATGCTTCCGGCAGCAGGTCGTCCAGGTCTTCGCCCTTTTCCAGACGCTCGCGGAACTCGACGGTTTTGCCCTTTAATTGTTCGTCGGACAGAGCGGAAATTTCCGGCTCCAGCCCATTTATAGCATCGGCTGCTTTCCAATATCGCTTGATTTCACGTTCGTTGGAATCACCAAACATTTTTTTGACCAGTCCTAGCATCGGTGAACCCCTTTCCCTTACACTCAGTATCCTTAAATTGTATCAGTTTGCTCGTCAAGCCGCAACAAAACAAGGCTTCAGAGCGGGAACATTTCAGTTTATCAGATGTGCTTCTCTGTAGCAAACCTACTCCTTTACATACGTAAAAGCTCGCGCTTTGTTGCAGTTGTTGTCGGCAAAGCCGCTGAGAAGCCGATTTTCCGTTTCCAAAGTTGGCGAAATTTTACCGGTCGGCTGTTGAACAGACGAGAGCCTTTAGAATTGTTTTATTATTCGTAAACGAGCGCAAGATCTGCGAGCTTCTTCCTACTATTAAAGAGAAGATAACGTAACGGCGGCTTCCACGTCAAACGTCAGCTGTTTTCACCCGATTTTTTGTGCCGGATAAGCTATAAACAATTAAAAAGCCTGACCCTGTCGGATCAAGCTTTGGTTTCATATTTTCAGTTAGAAGTTCGTCTGGCACTTGCGCAATCAGTAAGACGGGTTGTGGTCAAATAGCCGGTTCGATCAGACCGTATCTGCCATCGTCCCTTTTATAGACCACGTTCACTTGCTCCGTATCCATGTTGGAAAAAACGAAGAAATCATGACCAACCATGTTCATCTGCAGAATCGCTTCGTCGATATCCATCGGTTTCAGCGTAAACCGCTTCGTCCGGACCAGCTCGTAATCCTCCTCTTCCTCATCCATGGTGAGAACCGGGCTTTCCAGCTTGCTCAACTCGCGTTTGTTGCCTTCCAGGCGGATTTTACGATTCATTTTCGTTTTGTGTTTGCGGATTTGACGTTCCAGCTTGTCGACCACCAGGTCAATTGCCGCATACATGTCTTGATCTTTATTCTCGGCACGGAGCAGGACGCCCTGGAGCGGAATCGTCACTTCCACCGTGTGGATGTTTTTGACTACGCTAAGTGTCACAAATCCTTCCGAGTTGAGGGGGGCTTCAAAGTACTTCTCCAGTCTGCTCAGCTTTTTCTCCACATACTCCCTGAGGGCAACTGTTATCTCGAGATGATCTCCTCGAACGGTGAATTTCATATAAAACTCCTCCCTTCTGTCTCTATTATACACCAACTATTTTGAATATTCAAAAAATCTTAATATACGTTTTGTGTCCGTTCTGCGGCTAAACTGTGAACTCCGAGCGCATGCAAAAAAACACCCCGGATCGCAATCCAGGGTGCTGGTTCAAACATCTTTACCATGTTTTATGAACCGGCCAAACGGCCGAATAATTACAGCTTGTTTACGTTAGCTGCTTGTGGTCCGCGAGCGCCTTCCACGATGTCAAACTCGACAGCCTGACCTTCTTCTAGTGTTTTGAAACCGTCCGTTTGGATTGCAGAGAAATGTACGAATACGTCTCCGCCGTCCTCGCGCTCAATGAAACCGTAGCCTTTTTCCGCATTGAACCATTTTACTTTACCTTGCATCGGACACATTCCCTTCGTCTTCAAATAAATGTAAGCCTTTGCTTACCTTTTGAATATATCACCACGGAAATAATTGTGTCAATCTGATGACAAGATAATCCTAAATATTTTGAAAATTTAGGTATTCACATTTTCGACAGCATAGGCTTTAAGCCCTAGATCCCTTGTCGAAAGCGGGATTTAAGCACTTATTCACAGAGTTATCAACAAAGTTATACACATTGTCCACAGGGAGAGATTTGTGTTAGTTTTGGAATTCTAACAAAACAAATGGATAAAATTCGAAGGCTGCCAGATCCTTTAACGTTGTTTCCACAACTTCGCCTTCTTTGTCCAGCAGCGTGAGACGTGCTCCCCGATTTGTAATTAGATCGTTGATCAGATCAAGGAAAGGACCTTCATCCGCTCCAAGCATCGCTTTATTCCATTCGAATGTGATTTTCTTAATCTTCCGGTCTTGTATCAATTTTTTCATCCCCAGAAAAGCATGATACTCTCCACCCTCGATATCGATCTTAACCAGATCAATCGTATCCAGTTCTTGCAACTCGTTATCTAAGGAGACAGCTTCGACGTCCCGGATCGTATAGTGATCGATCAGATTGTCGTCCTTAGGCTTTTCCTTCCATGAGGAATATCCATGAAATCTTTCCGAGCTCCGAAATTGCAGCGTCTTATTTTCCGAATAAACCGCTTTGTTTATGACGGTTACGTTCTCCGTAAGCCAGTTCATAGCCAAGTTATCCTTTAAGACAGCAGCCGTGTTGGGGTCGGCTTCGTATCCGATAACCTTCCCCGTATTTCCGACTACTTTGGCGGCCAGCACCGTAAAATAACCTATGTTTGCTCCTACATCCACGACCGTATACCCGGGCTTCAACTGAGTAAGGAAATATTTCGTTAACGGGACTTCAAACATACCGGTGGTTACCAATGTCGGCATTAGACTCAAATCATTGGACGGTATCGTGATTACGGCATTATACGCTAACTTCACCATCATTTTATTGTTTCCTATATAGGTTCCGTGCATGATTATCCTCTCTCCCTTTAGCTGTTCACTGTTGTAATTTTTTTAATAATGCGGAGCTGTTCAGGAAAAACTCGGGATAATGAGCCGCGTCTCCCACTAATTTGGCTATCCCTATTACCGGAGCCGCCTCGCTGCCTTTACCCAGCAAAGTGAGCACAAGAGCATATAAATAATATAAATCCGTATAATCCGGGTATTTAGGAAGAGCCCTATTTAACATGTGGAGAGCATCCTCATCTCTCTCAAGTTCTATCAAACATAGTATCAGCCATTTCGTATAAACGCCTTGCTGCTCTGGCGAAGAGTCGTTTGTATTTATCAATCGCTGCCACAGGCGATACGCTTCTTCCGGCATTCCTTGCGCAAGCCAACCGATAGCAGCATCGTGATCGGATTCGGGTGATTTTATATTCCGGGCTAAGCTATACACTTTGTCTACAGACATTCGGCTTCCCGGTTGCTTTCTTACAGCCGCTGTCTCCCATCTGCCAAACGAGTGATTTTCGATGAGAGAATATACGGAAACAAGCTCGATTTTATCTTTATTGCTATGCAGCAGCCTTTTTATAAATCGCCGGTGCTCTTCTTCATTCAAGAAGTCTTTCTCATGGAGCAAAATGTTCCATTCATCCAAAGAATTCACCGGTACGGGATCGTAGCCGGCCACTTCCTTGTAGTACATCTCTACCTGAGGCAGAACCGCTTTCCATGAGAAACGGGCTGCCGTTTCAAGGCCTTTTACAATCTGATTTTCTCTTGGCAGGGGATTCTCAAGCAACCAAGTCAATTGTTTGGACAAACTCTCCGGATCACCGATTTCCGCCAGCAAAATATTAGATCCCTCTACCGCATATTCCAGAACACCCTGATTACGGGTGCTCACAACCGGGCAGCCGCAAGCCATGGCCTCTATCACGGGCAGTGAAAAAGATTCATAATGTGACCCGGAGACAAACGCAGCCGCTCCCCGATACAGATCGGCAATCTCTTGCTGAGTCGGATTCACGTAAATCTCGGATATCCACGGTTTTTCTTGCGGCGAAAACTGAGGTTTAACCGGAGTAATCCAAATTAAATCATAATTTGCCTGGATTGCAGGGGAATGTAGATAGGCTTTCCAAACATCATGAATGCCCTTAAACGCTATTTGTTCGTTCCCCATCATTAAGATATACGGACGCTCTCTCTTAAGTATATGGCCTGAAAGCTTAAAAATCTGAGAATCAATACCGTTATGAATGACTGTAGAATCACAATTGTACATATCCTTGAGCAAGTTGCTAACCTGATGGGAAACCGTTAATACCCGATCCGCCCGATCTAATTGCTTTTGAATAAATTGCAGCTGTTCTTCTTCCAGCTTCTCCGGTTCAAATAAATGTTTATCCCCCTGCTCGAAGTAAACAACCGGCGCAATCCCCGTCTGCACACATTCATAGATGTGATCGTAATACGTCGCCACTATCAAATCACAAGTAGGAATGCCCTGCCCCAAATCCAAACCGTAAGGTATCTGGATATATTGTGCCTGCAGTGGAAACCATTCCGGAAAAGGATGTCTTGATATAATCGTTACGCGGAAGCCTTTTTCAATCAGACGATCGGCTTGTTCAAAGACGATTTTAACGCCGCCCCAAATACCGACCTGATTCATAACGAAAACGATATGAAGTCGGTGCTTGGGATCCAAACTCTTTCTTTCCAATTCACGCTTTAAGCGATTTCCATCATTTCTTAGATCATTTTTTCTTTTGAGTTGAAGAGCGGAACGAAGTTTATCCAGCATATTAACTCCTAAAATTCAATTCGGCATAAAATCAGCTTATCCATTAAGAACCTTTAATCTCTCAAGAGCCGGAACGAAAGAATACTCACTGCTTTTTGTATAGTATGAATGAGCAAGGTCGATTTTTCCTATTACTTCATAATATAGTCCCAGATTATATAGCGATCGGTATGAGCCTACTCCGTCAACTGTTTCATAGCTCCCTGTCTTTACTTCACCTAAAAAGAGACAATGTTCAAATATATGCTGTATTTCAGAAAATCGGTTGACATCCTTTCTTTCTATTAAAGAGAGACCGTATAAAAATATAAATCTGTATAATCAGAATAAAAATCTAAAGCGTCATTTAATAAATGATCCAGTTCCTGAAACTTTCCTTTGTAAAACAAACAATAACCATAAGAGAGAAAAATGGATGAAGCATACCCCGGAAGGTTCTGATACTTAGACAACAGTTTAAGAGCCTCATCAAAATAACATTCCGCTTTCTCATATTCTTTACCGACGTAATGGGTCTGTCCGATTTGAAAATTAATATACGGCGAATTTGGCTCTTTTACTAGTTGTTTTTTTAATAAAGATAAATTTCTAGCTAACTTGTTTTTATTGTTAATTTCATCTTCTTTATACCCGTTATGTCCAATCCGCACATCTGTATCCAATTTTTTCGCGACAGGTTCTCCATGAGAGTAGAGCTGTTCATGAATAAATCCCTCAAAATAAAAAGATTGGTTGTTCGGAAACATACGGGTTAATCTATTTTTAACACAACGGTCAGCGTTGATATAATTCTCAATAATTACGGTGGCTGGTAGCTTCTTATTCCTCTTGTTAGCTGTATACTCTATGATTTTTTTTACAGAATCTCTTTCCAAAATCTCATCGGCATCCATAATTAGAATGTATGGTTTTGTTGCAAAGGAAATAGAAAAATTCCTCGCTTTCGAAAAATCATTATCCCATACGTAATGATAAACTTGAATATCTAATCGTTTTAATATATTTATAGTATTATCGGTTGATCCTGTATCTACTACAACGATCTCTTGTACAGCTGATTTTAAGGATGTGATGCAGCGTTCGATATGTTCTTCTTCATTTTTGACAATTAAACATGCAGAAATTTCCGCAAGATTATTCATAAGAAAAACCTCAATCTTTTATCAGAGTTACAAGATGGGCTAAAGTATTGAAATTCTGTTCTTTAAACATATCCATAATATTATCGAGATATACATTATTATGTTCTACTACTCTAGCGTAAGATTGTATTATTTTCACAGCAATCTCCGGTTGTAAATCTCTGTATTTCCCCGATATTCCTATAAAATGAATTTTTAGCATCGCATATACGACAACTATTTTTACATATTGCTCAAAAACATCTTCAACCTTAAAGTCAGGAAACTTTGTTTCAAATATATAATTAACAAGGTAATTTTCGAGAATATAAGAATACTTATCCATAAACGGTCTAAAGTAATTTTGTTCGTTATATAAATAATTCTCTTTTAAAAGTTTGATGTCGATTTTTTCGCCAGCTTCTATTGCTAAACCTTCCAACATATCTGAGTAGCATTCTATATAGCGTTTATTGCCAGAACCAAATGTGTCCCTAACACGAATCAATTCCAAAACAGATTTTATTTGAAATTCATAGTCTACTTTAATATCTCTGATGCTGCTTAGGAATACAGCATTTGTTCTTTTCATTTTATATTCTTCGATAAGAAATTCAACGTTTGCAAAATTAGTTGCTATCGCCCTCTTAGCCTTATCAATGAACAAGCCTAAAAAGATTAGGCGGTCACTTACAGACAAATTACGATCCTGTAAAATTTCGATTGTGAATATTCTGATTGCCCAAAAAGTTCGGTTCTGTTCCTCTGTATAGGTTGCGTGAGTTGAATTATTTACTCCCCATAAAGGATTGATTTCATAGTCAAGTTCTTCGAAGTCTATTCCCTCTTCATTCAATAGAGCAAGCCTAGCAACTTCCGGGCACGATAATTTCGCCGACAGTTCAAAACTATTGTTCATTTTATTCACAATACGAGGATAAGTGTTGCAGGTTGGAGACAGCATAGTTTCTCCCATGTTCTTTTGAATACTGCAAAGATTTACCTCATCCAACATAGGACACCTAAGAGTTTTCGGCTCCATTACAAAATGACCGTAATTTAATTCGCTTGAATCTTTTTTATTTCTTTTCACAGAATTTTTAAATTTTTCTGTTAGGACCGGATGCTTAAGATTTTTATAATTTTTAAAAGATTTTTTATCTAGAGTTACCCTCCATCCAACACAGCAACTATCCTCACACTCTGATCCTATACAAGCGAAGGATTTCATGTAGGTTGGTAAAAGTACAGTATCTTTCATTATGCGCACTTCCTTGTGTAGTTTTAGATAAAGAGGGGCCTATAAAAGGCCCCGCTCCGAGCTTATCTGTATTCAAAATTCAAATAACCGCTTTCCTGACCGTCGGGATTGATAATTTTAAATGTCACTACTCCCGCCGCAGCCATAGCTGGTGTTTTAAATTTCACCCGTGTTGTTGTTACAAAAGTAGCGTCATACTGCACACCATTAAATATAATTTTCGAACCCTGCTGGAGACTGGAACCATCGATATAAATAATTGTTCCTCCGCTAACAGGACCGTAACCAGGTGATACACTAGTTATCTTAGGAGCCGGTATTGCAGGAGGAGCATCGTAAGTAAATGTAGAACTGGCTGAAAGACCACTTGGATTAATGATTTCTACATTTACTGCACCAGGCACTGAAGCCGATGGCGTTTTAAATTTGACTCTGGATGAGCTGATATAATCATATGGAATCACGGCATTATTGAATTTTAGCGTTAATCCAGATTCAAAAAAACTTCCATCCAAATACACAATAGTACCGCCTGCCATAGGACCGTTACCAGGTGTAAGCACTCTTATGGATGGTTTATCTAATTCATAAGTAAATCCGTTTATTACGGTGGAAGATTTACCATCCGGGTTAGTCAATGTAACGTCCACACTACCTGCTACAGCAGCGGCAGGAGCCTTCACTCTTACAAGAGTAGGACTAACAAATCCGCTCAGTGGAACCACCGTACTGCCGAATTTGACAGTAGCGTTTGGCCGAAAGTCGGTGCCAGCTATCTCAACTGTATAACCGCCTAATTTATTACCGCTGTTTGGACTTATGCTTGTTACCACAGGATCCGGATAAACTGGTGGCGCATCATAAATGAAAGCATTGACTAACTCACCGGATTGGTTGTCCGGATTAACCACTTTAATAGTAAGTGGTCCTGCTGTCGTATATGCCGGTGTTGTAGCCTTCATACGGGTGGTACTTACATAGGTGGCATTAAGATCTATTTCCTGGCCACCTGTAACAAAGAACATTTTAGCCCCGCTTTTGAAATTAGAACCATCCACATAAATAATAGTTGTTCCTTCAAGTGGCCCATGGTTTGGCGATGAGCTCGTTACGGTAGGTGCTGGAGCTGCCGGAGGAGCCAAATAAGTGAAGGCCTGCAGCAATGTATTCGTTTGAAGATCGGGATTTATTACATTAAAGTTTACAATCTCGGCTTTTGACCAAGCCGGCATTTTAACTTTCAAACGAGTACCGCTGACGAAAGTCGTTTCTGCTTCTTTACTGTCTGTGTCATTTTTTATTGTTACCTTCGCGCCTGTTACAAAGTCTTTACCTTCAACATATACGATCGTTCCGCCTTCCATAGGCCCACTGTTAGGAGAAACGGAAGTAATGGTTGGAGCGTTAGGAGGTGGAGGCAAAATGTATTTGTATGCTTGAGGTAATGTAGCCGAAGTACCATCTGCATTCAACACTTTGACGTCAACCGTTGCTTCTTGAAGCGAAACCGGTGTCTTCACAGATAAAGTGCCTTGGTTAACAAAAGTAACGCTTGCAGCAGGTGTGTCACCAAAAAACACCTTACTTGTAGCTTCAAACAACTGACCAGTTAGCACAACTGTTTCATTACCGCTAGTATAACCTTGGCTAGGTGATAGAGATTTTAGTTCAAGTTTAGGAGGTTCATTGTAAGTGAAAGCACCTTTAACCACCAAAAAAGTACCATCTGGATTCTCAAGTGTAACATCCACTAGTCCAGGCTGGGCACCCTGTGGAGTAATAGCGGTAATATATTGGGTGGTGTTATATGTCACGGTAGGAGAATAATTCTCACCGACTTTGACTTTAACACCATTCATGAAATACTTCCCTGTTATCAATAATTTAGTGCCTCCAGAGAGAGGCCCCGAACTAGGTTCCAATTTTGAAACCTCAGGATTTGCGTAATAGAAAAACTTATCAGAAGCAGATTGACCATCCGGATTTATAACGGAGAGGACATTTTCTCCCTGAATACCTGACGGAACGATAAATTCAATTTTTTTGTCACTGATAAGATTAACTGATGTCGAGTAAGACCCTCCTATTCTAACCTTAACGTTAGGCAGGAAATTAGCCCCTTCGATCACAATTGTCTCCCCACCAAGAATGTGTCCTTTATTGGGCGTAACAGACGTAATAACCGGAGCAGGGTATTTTACCACAACATTTGAGACAGGTATATCATAGGTTCTGCTCGCTCCCGTATAATCCTTATAAGTAATTACGGATCCTTTACTTACAGGGAACGTTCCGGCAACCAATCCCGTATGTCTCACTTTATACGTAAAAGAGAGAACATCTTTCTTCAGCTCAAGGAAATTCCATGTAAGTGTGTTACCGCTGACTACAGGTTTAGGAATATTATTATTATAAGAACCCGGAACAATTTCGAATCCATCCGCTACGACATCTTTTACGATCACATCATAGGCGCTGGCTAGACCGATTTCCTGTACTATTGCCGCATAAATCTCACTTAGCCCTACGGAACCCAAAATAAAGTGGTGATGGTGTGCCGTAGTCGCCATATTTTTCATCAAAATGTTAGGGGAGCTTGAGTCAGGATTGTCAGTAGCGTTTAAAAGCGCAATGGTGTAAAAGACAATCCCGGCATCTTTGGCCTCTTGAGCTTTCTTAAGTGTATAATCAAAGGCATTAAGACCGTCACCCGCACCAGTTGCCTCACCATCTGTTAACAAAACGATAACTGGCTGAGCATCGCTCCGATGGTTTGCAAGCAATTCTGTTGCTTTTTGAATAGCACTACCTGTATTGGTTGAACCATTCGCAATTAAAGTATCCACGTAACTTTTTGCGCTCTGCTTATCGGTTGTAAGATTAAAGGAACCTACATTCGTGCTAAAATCTACGATTCCGACTTGATGTTTTGTAAAATCCATCAAATCTATGAATCCCTTGGCGGCATTTTTAGCACTATTCATCTTCTCTGTACCCATGCTTCCTGATCTATCGATAATCAGAATAACATCGTTTGGTTTTACCACGTTTACTGGTGGTGTTCCCTGAATATTTAATGTAATTTCAGTTTCTTCTCCTACAAGAATGCTGGAGGGATTTACTGTTTTGGAAGCTGACACGTAACTCGTAGCTGCCAGAACTTTAGATGCATTCATGGGTAACAAGCTTATTACCATTATTGTAATAAGTAAGAATGTTATTGAACGCTTAATAATGTTCATATATAGCCCCCGAATCAAAATTTTTGATCAATGAAATATGCTTCATTGCAACCATAAGAATCGTATTTACTTGAGACTTTAGGGGAAATTTGGTTGGCACGGTCCATTTGATCTTTTTTTCTGGACATGGATAGCATAAGCTGCTTATTTAACTCGAAAAGTTGTTCAAGGAGCTCCTTTTCGGCATCGGTATAAGATTGATCTCCTAAAGAGTCCAATGCTTTAAAGTAGTTGTCCAGCTCTTGTTCCACAGCGTGATATCCATTTAGATCAGATTTATCCAAGAGTTTCTCGTATATTGCCTTTATCTGCAGCATGATCCGTATCCGTTCCATACCTCTTAGCCCCTACTGCTCTTTACAATATGTAAAGCTTTTTTCCAAGTTTCAGCATAGTCCCTAGCAAAATCGATTACTTCAATAAGGATTTCTTCTTGCTTTCGCACTGTAAATTCATTGATTCTTCTTAAATAGTATTCATACAACTCTTTTAGCTGATTAGAAATTTCATAATCGAAATTAAGTGTTACAATCAACTCATAAAAAATCGATCTAGCTCCATGAATTTTATCAAGCATGGCTTCATGATCGTTTTGGTTAAAAAACATTTTGGCCATATTCAGCTTTCGATACAACTCTTCGTATAAAAGGAGGGTAAGGTCGCCAGGACTCGCTGTCTCAACTTTTGTTTTCAAGTATTGTTCTTTATAATTTGGTGCAATCATTTAACTTCTCTCCTTAAAACCTTTTTGTTGTTCTTCCAGCAAGAATAGGCCAATTCAATTCTTACAGCTGTCCTAACTGTTGAGATAACCATGAACCTTGACTGTTCAGTTTCTGGATAGCCTTTTCCATAGCAGTAAATTGTTTATAGTATCTTTCTTGTACGGACTTGATTCTATCTTCGAGCGTATCCATCTTGTCATTAATATCCCTGAGGGATTTACCTAGCTGACTTCCATCTACCGCATCCGAAATGGTGGACGTTCCAATACGTTTAACAATTTTATTGATTTGATTGGTTAAATCGCTATAAATTCTTTCGGCAAAACCGGTTTGGGATTTATAATCCTTATCTTTAGGGTCCAACGTACTTGTTTGAGTAAAAATCTTCATTACAGCGTCCGGATTGGTATCGACAGCCTCCTGCAGCTTTTTCTCATCAAGATTTAATTTGCCTAACTCACTAGGTTGCCCTTTTTGATACCCTTTAAACGTAATGCCAATGTCAGACAAGGAATTAAAATCATCCGGCAATCCTTTAATAGTTCCTACAAGAGAACTACGAGTGGCATCCAGCGTTCCTTGCAGAATATCATCCTTGTAAAGCATCCCCACTTTAGCTTTAGACTCCCACAAATTTATTTGGGTTTCTGTCATAGCTTCCTTCTGTTCATCTGTTAATGGAGTATAAGTTTTTGAGGGAATCGCTTTTGTTTTAGTATTAATTTTTTCGACGAGCTGGTTATACTGAGTGACGAATTCCTTAATTTGGCCTACTACATTTTCTGTATCTTGGGACACTTTTACGGTCACTGCTGAGGTCGAAACTCCATTCAAATTAAACTTCAAACCGTTAAATTCCATAGAATTATTTTTCAATTCCATCGTCGACCCGTTTATAACAACGGTAGCATCTGTTCCTGTAACGGTAGTAGTCGTATCTAGCTTCAAAACGTTGGACGCCAGACTATTGGTTCCGTCCTGAACATTAACGGAAGCTGCTTTACCGGTTGATGTTGTACTGAGCATAAAACGCTTATTGATTTTGTCATAGCTCATATTAACACCTATACCGGAACCGTTGACTTGCTTCATTATTGAATCATAAGTGGTATCTGGCGTAACAGTGATCTTAACGTTTTTTCCTTCCGGGCCTTCCACCACAAAGTCACCAGAAACCCCTACCTTGCTTTTGGTATCGAGGTCCACAGTATTACCCGTTAAGAGAGCTGAGGAAGCGAGTGATTTAACTTCTACTGTATAGCTGCCGCTGACAGCCGAAGAAGTTGTTGCTGCTGTTACGACAGCCGGATTGCTGCTTGTCGCCGCTTGTTTGTTATAATTTGAAGAGAATCTGAGTTTATCAACCAATGAGCGAATGGAACTTAAAGTGGTATTGACCTCTCGGTAATCGTCACGTTTCCAAGCGATGATTTGCTTCTGCTGCTTCAGTTTATTGAGCGGCATCCGCTCCACTTTCATCAAATCGCTTATGACCTTATCCGTATCTATTCCGGAAGCCATCCCGCTGAATTTTATTGAGGAAACCAATTGCATTCACCTCCAAATTGTTCTATCTTTTTTCGTCCATCAGAATACCGGCCTGTTTAAGCAATTGATCGATCATATCTATGAACTTCTCGGGTGGAATTTCCCGTATCACTTCATCCGTATCCGTATTCATTACTTTTACAATTATCCTGTGATTGCTTGAATGAATAGTAAATTCCAGATGTGTATTGGCACCTACAAGAGTCTTATTAGCCTGATCTACTAATTTCGAAAGCTCTTCTTCACTAACTGCCAATACTTTAATCTCTGATTTTTCCGTCCCAGAAACCGCTGGCTGCCCATATGTTTGTGTATCCGAGGTTTGCGGAACAAAGCCTGTTGCAACCTCAAGCCTCATTCTGTGAACTCCCTTTCGAAAATTATATTAAAAAGACCGGCCGGGTAATCCGGCCGGACCAATTCCAAATGGAATCAAATTAACGAAGCAGTTGAAGAACGCCTTGCGGCTGTTGGTTAGCTTGTGCCAGCATAGCTGTAGCAGCTTGCTGCAGAATACCATTCTTGGTGAATTCGGACATTTCTTTAGCCATGTCGGTATCACGGATACGGGACTCAGCCGCTTGCAAGTTCTCGGATGTAGTTCCAAGGTTGTTGATAGTGTGCTCCAGACGGTTTTGAACTGCACCCAGGCTAGAACGGTTAGTCGATACTTTATCAATCGCCTTTTGAACTTTTTCCAGGTTAGCAGTTGCTTTTGCATTTGTTCCATCCAAAGCAGCTAGACCATCAACACCGAGTTCTTGGGCAGTAGCTTTTGTCAGCGTCAATTTAATAACTTCATCTTTGTTAGCGCCAACTTGGAACGTAAGATCAGTTGGAGCAGTATCTCCCAACAGGTTCTTAGTGTTAAAGCTTGTTTGCTTCGCAATAGAGTCAATTTGAGCAGTCAACTCTTTAACTTCAGCATCAATTTTAGCGCTATCTTCAGTTGTCAATACTTCGTTTGCTGCTTGAGTGTACAGTTCGCCCATACGCTGCAGCATAGCGTGAGTCTCGTTAAGAGCACCTTCAGCAGTTTGAATCAGAGAGATACCGTCCAATGCATTTTTCGAAGCTTGCTCCAGACCACGAACTTGGTTACGCATTTTTTCGGAAATTGCCAGACCGGCTGCATCATCAGCTGCGCGGTTGATTCTGTAACCCGAAGAGAGTTTTTCCAAAGATTTGCTTTGGGAAGCATTGTTGGCACCTAGTTGACGTTGAGTGTTGTAAGAGCTAATGTTGTGGTTAATACGCATGATTATATTCCTCCTTGAATGTAGGCAGTGATCGCATCCTTGCGTTCACCTGATTTGTGGATTAAGCGAGTTCAGTCGGCCGCCAAAGCCCGCTTGCTCCCATGATATATATATCGGAGCAAACTGATATATACTTTATAGCTATTTAGATGAATTTCAAAAAAATTTATTCTGAATTTCCGGATTTATTGGAAATGCCTCGTAAGGCATGAAGAAGAGAAGTTTTATCGGAATTCAAACTGATAGCAGCCTGGTTTTCGGCTTGAATAGCTTGGTAAATTTCTTCGCGATAGATTGTAACTTCTTTTGGGGCCTCGATACCGATCCTGACTTGGTCTCCGGCCACATCTAATATCGTCAGGACAATGTCTTGACCAATCATAATTTTTTCGCCTTTGAGACGAGAAAGGATAAGCATTCAATCCGCCTCCTTAATCAAGGAATGCCTAATAGGAAAAGTAGAATTTTCTAAAACAATTTGCGCCGCTTTCTTCAAACTTCTGTTTACAACAATAGGGGCTTTTAAATTCATAGTAATAATACTTTTATCTCGAACGGTTACTATGCCAAATACTTGTGTATCTCGTTCCTCTTTTATACCAAGCTGCTCTTTAATCAGCTTTGGTAAATCAAATTCATAGGCAGGTTCAAATAAAAAGGGCTCTGCTACAATAAAGGCAAGATCTTCATCATCTAGGGATTGAAGCACAAGAAACACAGACTCTTTCCCATCTAACTCAAGTAAAGCATACTGAGTATACTGTTCAAAACCGAATATTCCCGTTTCAAAATTGATCAGTTGATCCTTTGAAATTTCAATTTCACCAAATCGTGTAGATTGTATAATCATCGAATTTCCTCCCTATAAAAAGAAAGAATAGCTATAGAAATATAGCTATTGTCTCACATGTTTTAAATTGATGCATCTATATTTCCACCCACTACGGCAAAGGAAATGGCATTCTTCTGAATAACATAGACATCCAGTTTCCCAGGTTCAAAGCGAATCTGGGGTTGGTTTTGTTTGGGATTAAATGCAAGAACCCCTTCCTGAACCTCTGGATGTACTGCGCCAGGGGTATATTGAATATCGACATTATCAAAAGATGGTTCGCCCGTTATCTGTATCGGCCTATCCTTAGATGCGTTTTCCCGTGCAATATCCGCGAATGCATTAGAGTGATTCGTTATGTCCATCATACGATCACCATTTTGGGCGATCTCTGCAATGTTCTGCATGGAAATGTCGAATGAGCTTTGTGCGATACGATCTCTCATTTCAATCAGCTTTGAAGAACCCAAAGCGGACCAAGCCTTGGTTGAATCAATCTCAAGAGCAGATTTCTCCATATTCAAGCTGACTTTTGCATTTTCCCGATGAAGGTTCAGTTCGGCTTTTGGCTGCTCAATCGACAACTGCCCTTGAGTTCTGGAGAGTCCGATTTTTCCATACTGCTGGCTAATTTGAATACGTGGAAGCTGCATAAGCCGCCCCTCCTATCTCAGGAAGTCCAGCAAGCTTGGACGGATAATCCGGCCCATTGTATCAAGGGAAGCTTGAAAAACGCTCTCTGCTGTTTTCAAATCGGTAATAGTTTTAGGTACGTTAACATCTTCAATTTTGGATTGAAGATCTGTGTAGTTTATCGTAAGATCTTCCAGCCGATCGGTTGTAAACTTAAGACGATTTTGACGAGCACCTACATCTGCTTGGGCATAGAGTACACGATCCATGCTAGATTGAATTTCTTTGATACTTTTTTCAATATCCGCTGTATTGTCACCGTTCAAAGCAACTTTTAAGTTATCCAACACTTTAAAAACATTAGTTGCCTTAGTTGGATCAGCCGGATCCTGAAAAGTACCAAAAACATCTTTGCCAAGAGAGTTCACATCTACATAAATGCCCGCACCTATCTGATAGCGCATAACTCCTTCATCAAGGGTATAAGCCGTATTTGCTGGGTCATCGGAAAACGGTTTCTGATCCGTCATCTGGCCGTTAAAGATATACTTCCCTTTGAATTGCGAATTTCCAATAGCCACCAGTTGTTTATATAACTCGTCAACTTCCTGACCAAGAATCTTACGTGCCTCGGGGTTAATGGATTCTGTGGATCCCTGTATAGCCTTTTCGGATACAGTTTGTAGAAGCTGCACAGCCTCGTTCATCACAGTATCCGAAAAATTCATCCAAGAGTCCGCATCCTTGGCATTTTCGGCAAATTGATCCGTCATATCGATTTCGCCTCTATAACGAAGCGAGCTGGATATTCCTACGGGATCGTCGGAAGGACGGTTAATCCGCTGCTGCGTTAACAGCTGCTCTTGATATTTATCCAACCTATTATAGTTCGTTTGGAGATTTTTCATCATCGACGAACTCATCATGTTCTGTGTGATCCGCATTTAGCTACCCCTCCTATCTGCCGACAACGCCGGTCCCGTTAATCAATTTGTCGAGCATTTCATCTACAACGGTGATAACACGAGCCGAAGCGTTGTAGGCGTGCTGGAATTTAATCAGGTTGGCCGTTTCCTCATCGGGCGACACACCGCTGATCGATTGACGCAAGCTGTCTGCATGGTCGGTAAGCAGCTCGCCGTTTTCGAGCATTTTCTTGGCATGATCGGTCTGAACACCCAATTGGCTCATTACCGCTTCATAGTAACCGCCGTAGGTCGAAGATGCTGTCAAGGCTGTACCGCCGAAATCAAACGTCTTCTCCGCCAGGCCGCCGATAAGAAGCGCCAGATCGCCGTTGCTTTGCACCACTTTGTCGGTAGGTGCCGCAGGCGGTTTGCTGACGGTTTCGATACGCAGCGAAGCCGCGATCTTCTTCAAATCTTTGGCAATGTCCGGGTTAACCCGAATGTTCTCTGCCGTAAATTTCCCCGATCCGTCGGAAGTGACGAAGAAGTCCTTCCCGTTGGTAGCTGGATCTTCGAGGGTGTATCCGAGCCTATGAAGCCCATTCAAGCCATCGACGGTTACCTTCGCGTCGGCAGCCAGTTTGCGCGGATTGGCCGGATCCATTTTCGCTCCTGCCGGAGGCGTCATCCCTTTAGGCAAAATGCTTCCCGCCGGAAGGGTGACCTCGATTTTGCCGGTAGCCAGCGTATTGGCCATGAGATCGATTTGTTTGGTGTATTCGGCAATGAACGTATCCCGGGACTGTACATAGCCGAAGATCTCACCGGATGTGACGCCCGCGACATCGGCCTGCACAATAGAATCTGAGTTGAGATCGTCGATAACCTGTTTCGTTCCGAACGTGATCTGGTAAGTCTGCGAAGTCTCCGTTACTTTCACGTTACCGAGCTTGGACAGTTGATCGACAAGGTAGTCACGTTTATCCCGGAGATCGTTGGCATTATCCCCACCGGACTCAATGTGTTTAATTTGCTTCGTCAGGTCGGAGATTTCGGTCACATAGCTGTTCGCTTCAGACACTTTGACGTTGATTCTTTCCGTGATGTTGTTACCCATCGTCGCAAACTGATTAGCCATGCTGTTAAAAGAATCGGCCATCGCCATCGCCTGCTGAACGACTGCGGAACGGGCGGCCAGGTCTTCCGTGCTCGGGTTTTTGCTAAGCGTCTGCCAGGCTTTCCAGAATTCCGTGATATTCTTAGCCAGACCGTTGTTCGACGGTTCGTTAACGACGCCCTCAATGTTGCCGAGCGTTTCCGAAATAACTTTCGATTCGTTCATTAATGAGTTCTGATTCCGGTATTCCACGTCAAAATAAATGTCCCGTATACGCTGGATCGCATTGACTTCAACCCCCATGCCCAGCTGGCCGGGAGAGGTGGAATTGGTCACAGAAGGATATTCGAGCGGACGGGCGGCAACCATCTGAGCCACCTGGCGGGAGTATCCCGGAGTGTTGGCGTTGGTAATGTTATGGCCCGTTGTATTCAGCGCGACTTGCTGTGCGATAACACCGCGTTTGCCGAGCTCCAGTCCATGAAATGTAGAACGCATAAATTCACTTCCTTTGCTGTAGGGCCTTAAGCGGCCGGAATATGTGCCGGGCTAAGCCCGTGTATCGAAGTAAGCGTTCTTGCGTTTGGCCTGTCCCTGCTGGGTCGGGTTCGCATAGATCGCGTCCTGCTCGGGTGTTGCCGTTAAGAGGTCGAGTGAAAGGTCGATGAATCCGAGTGACTGTTCCACCAATTGCTGATTTAAAGCATTGAGTTCTTTAAGCTGTCTGATTTCTTTTAAAAGCCGCTCCTGACAATCCATCAGCTGCTGTTTTTCTTCCGCTTTGAAAACCAGCTTAACCAATTCTCCGACGGTTATAAAAGGGTTCGTTTTATAGCAGCGTGTTACCATGTATTCATTGATCTTGACTACACGGCGCTGATCCAGCTCCTGGATTTCTTTAACGGCCTTGGATTCTTTCTGGACAATAGCCGACAGCTCTTCTATGGAGTTCTGAAGAATCGCTTCTCTCTTCCTTGTCCCAAGCTCCCGAAGTTCCTGGTGGCATTCAATAATGCGATTCAAAACGTTGACGATTTCGGATACGGACACAGCTTTTCACCCGTTTCTGCCGGTCTTATTTGAGGTACGGAAGGAGTTTCTCGGCGATCTTGCCCGCTTCCACATGATAGGTTCCCGATTTAACCTGCTGTTTCAATTCTTCTACTCTGCGCATTCTATTCTCATCCCCTGCGGCTCCAAGCAGCTCTTTGGCTTCCGTGGAAATTTGAACCTCGTCTTTGGGACGGTTACGTTTATCAGCGGCAGCCGTCTGAAACTGTTCTTTATGCTTGGCATACGGATTTACATTTCCGATACGATGGCTATCATTAATTTTCATAGTTATTCACCTCTTGTTATCTGATGGAGGATCCTCTACTTTCCAAGGCCGCTTTACGGCTCGATTCTACAAAAAAACCGATAATGGTTATTACTATTATCGGCAGAAGGATATGATCTTTTTAGTTAAATACAGCTTTTCTGATTAGTGCCGGTCTTTTAAGCGGTCCGTAATGCGAAAATGATGAGCGTCTTTTTCCGCGTTTGCGCTGTTTTTGCCCTCATCCATCATCTGATTCACATCCCGTACAAGGCGCTGGCGACAGGAGTCGCACATGGTATGTTCACGAATAGGGTTTCCGCAAACTTCGCAGGGATAGGTCAGATTCGGTGAATCCGCTATCGAAATACGGCCTTCGCGGATAAAACGGATAATCTGGCGCATAGGGACTTCCGTCTCTTCATGCAGCTCCTGAAGATCGCATTTACGATTCTGCCGCAGGTAGTCCGCACATGCAACATACTGAGCCTCAATGTCTTTTACGCAGGCCGGGCAAGTTTCGGCAAATCCTTTCACAAAAAGCTTTCCGCAGCGCGGACAGTTTTGAACGTTCATGCTCATTATGATCACCTTATCAAACTTCAAGTATAGTATACGACTAGTGTAACGTATTGGACTTGCGTTGAGAAGGGGCCTTCTGAAAGAGTTGGAAATATGTTTATTTCTCTCCATATCATGCACCTTGGCAGAATTAACGCGCCCACATCAGCCCGTAAACCTCTACCGGTAAAGATTGCGTTATAGTCTGGGCGCATTGGTTTAGAGTACTCCCTGTTGTGTAGACATCGTCAAGCAGGAGGACGCGAATCGGCCATCCTTGACCCGCCTGCAGCCGCGCAATCGATCCTGCGGCTTCCTCAAGAAGCTTGAAAGCTCCCTGCAGATCGTTGAGCCGCTCCCCCCTTGACTTAAAGCTCTGCTTAGCCGTATGCCTTGTCCGCTCAAGCAGGGGCATCACAGGCAGCGAGAGCCGTCTTCCCAGATCTACGGCCATGGCCTCGGCCTGATTGAAGCCTCTTTCCGCCAGGCGGCTGACATTCATGGGTACGTAACTGATGCAGTGAAAGCCGGAACTTTCGTGCCCCGCTGCCGGCAGTTCTTTGATCAATTGATGATAGGCATGTACCATCATCCCGGAGAAAAGAGGAAGCAGGCGCTCATTGCCCCTGTATTTGTAGGAGGCCAGCCATTCTTTCATCAGGGAGTCATAGCGGACTGCACTTCGGCTGTACCGGAAAAAACACGTCGTTCGTCGGATACAGTCCGGACAATCATCCGGACGGCCGCAAACCGGACAACGCACAGCCATTATCCAAGGAATGGCGGTAAAACAGGTCATGCAAAGCCCGAGGCTCTCTTGGGCGGAGCTCCTGCGCCCGCCGCAGCAAACACAATTAGCCGTTTCTCGATCACGTGCGTTTATCTCGGCTTCAGGAAACTGAAACCATCGTTTCACCTTGCTCCACCATGCCGCAGGCGGCTTGGGGTTGGATAGACCGATCATTCGTTTATCCTTCCTTTCACTGACTTAATTCAATAAATAGCCTCTTTTCCGTGCTGTCCGGTTCATTTTTTTGATTTGCCGGATTGCCCCTGTTTGCGAGACGGTATTTTCCAATCCTGCAAAAAAAACAAGTCCTCGGGGGTCATCCTTCGATCTTCCCGCACGGCCTGCCATTTGAACCAAAGCCGCTTCGTTGAACAAACTGGAATCCGCGTCGAGGATGAATACGTCCGTTTTAGGCACGGTCACGCCACGCTCCAAAATCGTTGTGGTGACCAGGATGTCCGTAACCTTCCCGCGGAAGTCGGTTACCTTCACCGACCTTTCGTGGTCTTTGGACGATGTGCCGGCGATAACCTTGTCCGGCCAGAGGCCTTGAAGCAGCCCGACAAGCGGGTCCACCAGCTTGATCTCCGGCACGAACACGAACAGCTGCGCGCCGCGTTCGAGCGAGCCTTCCAGACGCGCACGCAGCGTCTGGGGCAGGGCACCGCTGCGTAGGATACGCCGCAGCGGAGGCACCGGCACCCGCTTGGGCACGGGCAGCGGGTGCCGGTGAAAGCGCACGGGCACGGTGACGTGAGGCAGGCGTCCGGACGCCGCCTCGCGCTGCAGTGCCCGCGGGGGCGTCGCCGAGAGGAGCACGTAGCGTCCTCCCGGCGCGAGAGCTTTGCGCGCGGCGAATTCCAGCGCCGCGCTGTTCAGGTACGGGAAAGCGTCGATCTCGTCGATAATCACGGCATCAAAAGCATGCGCGAAGCGCATAAGCTGATGCGTGGTTGCGATCGTGATATCGCCGCTTTCCCACGTCTGGCTGCCGCCGCCGTACAGCGTCACGATGCTGCGGCCCTCAAACGCGCGCATCAGGCGCGGCTGCAGCTCGAGTACGACGTCCCGGCGCGGAGTGGCAATCGCGATCTTGCGGCCGTGCGCAAGTTCGTATTGGAGGAGCGGGAAGATCATTTCGGTCTTTCCCGCTCCCGTGACCGCCCAGATCAAGAAGCTGGGGGCTGTTTTGCCGCCTTTCTCTCCCTCATCCGGGTCTCCGCCGTTTCGCGCCAGCGCCACTTTTCCTGCCGCATCTTTGCTGCCGGGCGATGTGCTGCTTAAAAACGCAAGCGCCTCCTTCGAAGCTGCTGTTTGAGCCGGACTCAGACCCCAAGGGGTTAAATAAACCTCCAAAGTAGGATCCAATACAGATTCCCTTGTACTATTTTTAGGACAACGGTTCCCCCTTGGGTTTTCTTTTTCCTCTCCAGACCACCGGTAAACATCCTCCTCG
Source organism: Paenibacillus sp. RC84 (assembly GCF_041260495.1). Lineage (NCBI taxonomy): Bacteria > Bacillati > Bacillota > Bacilli > Caryophanales > Paenibacillaceae > Paenibacillus > Paenibacillus sp. RC84. The sequence continues at coordinate 105,815 of NZ_JBGBYL010000013.1, read as the reverse complement.
CCCTTGTCGTTTCCCTTAACTCCTTCAATGAGCAAAGTACAGGAACGCACTCGCCCCATAGTCAGACATTCTTCACAGTAGGCGCAATCCGTTCCGCAATGATAACAGGGAGTAAAATGAAGTTTGCCGCTTCCGCATCTTCTGCAGCTATAGGTGGTCTGCCGCCGCCAAAAGGCCGGAATCTTTCTCATCTGGTTGTTCTGTAATCCATTGGTCAAGGTGATATCCCCGTTTAAATAAGCCAATTGGATGTAAGCTTTCCAAACTCCATTTTCCAACAGCTCTGCCATCCCAGAAGCCTCCAGCAACCGGATGACTTCTTCACTCAAAAGACTTCTGCCGTTTAGTGCTTCTATAATTCGATCATATGTGGTGGAATTGTCAGGAAACTCAGATGGGCCGCAAGTAAGCCAGCTGTCATAATCTATCGAACGGGAAGTGAGGGATTGAACGATTTCTGAAGGAACCGGCGGGGACGTACGCATTAATTTTTCTGAGAGGAGCGTTTTTTTTCTACCGTCAGGCGGCGGAGAATGGTTTAAATCTGGGGTTGATTCCGTTAGGGTTGCTGCTTGTAAGTAATCATTTAAAGACTCTGGTGAAGAAAGTCTAGGGTGAATTACATAAGGGGGCTTGAAAAGATCAGAATGGGTTTTGGAGGTACTTCTTTTACCTGTAGAATAAGAGTGGGGGATTAAAAATTCGGTTTTCAGCCAATCAGGGTCTTCTCTTGACGAGGAGGGTGTATAAACAGACGGATGAATTTCGGGAAAAACATGGGGGAATCGCTTCTTGCATGAGGGAGAGCTCAGCACATCAATCAGAGCCAGAGCTTGTCCAACTGAGACAGGAGGCTCCAGCAGCACAATCCGGACGGAACGTCCGAGCCGCTCGAACCAGTACGTGAAGTCGACGGCCATTGCAAGGGAAATGTGCCATTGCCAACCATTATCGTCGGCAGCAGCGTAAACTTGAACTTTCATGCCTCACCTACTTCAACGCTTATTCGGTTGTAAACGATTACGTAAACCACAGACGGCACAGAGCCAATGAAGAATCCTAGGTGCTTACTCAAACAACGGAAGTTTAACCAGCTGTTTCTGGTCGCTCACATGCATAACCACCAGGTTATCGCGCTCGGATAATGAAGCCCATTCTTCCCAGGAAGATTCGGGCAAAACCGTTCTGATCTTAAGCTCGTAGGAACGTGAAAGCTTCTCGGCAATCCGCAGCGTATCGTCCGTTGACCCCTCGTCAATTACAGAGACGGTCAGCGATTTTCCGCTGAACCTCGCCAGAAAAAACAAAGAACGGATATACCACTCGATGTGCAGTTGGTTATCCTTGGTCACTAAAAGCAGGTGGTACGAACGTACCTCTTCATTGGGGCGTTTTAATGCATGGAGCATACATACACAGAAGATGTAGCTCCCTACAAATAACATCAATCCGGTCCACATGACGGCTCCCTCCCTTAGCATACTATATGCCTTGGCGGGAGGGTTGGTTCCTAGAGAGTCACCCAGCCGTTTTTGATGGCAATAATAACGGCCTGTGTACGGTCGTCTACTTCCATCTTTTGCAGAATGCTGCTCACATGGTTTTTTACAGTCTTCTCGCTGATATAAAGGAATTCTCCGATCAGCTTGTTGCTTTTGCCTTCAGCCATCAAACGCAAAACTTCCGCTTCACGCTTGGTCAGCGGGCTTGTCGGAACATGAATATATTTTAGTCCGGATTCTTGAACACCGTTGCCGGAACCCATAACACCGTTATCATCCAGATATGTCATACGACGGAGCTGGTTGATCAATTTACCGGTGACTTTCGGGTGAATATAGGCATGCCCGGCTACAACGGAGCGAATCGCATTGATCAGCGCCTCCGCCTCCATATCCTTCAGCAGATATCCGGAAGCACCTTTGCGAAGCGTCTCAAACACATAACTTTCATCGTCGTGAATCGAAAGGATGATCACCTTAACGTCGGGAAAAATAAGCTTTAGCCGCTCAGTAGCGACAACGCCGTTTTCCAGCGGCATGTTAATATCCATCAGGACTACATCCGGCTGCATTTCGTTGCAGAGCTCGATAACCTGAATACCGTCGCCGCACTCCCCGATGACTTCCATATCGTCTTCCATATTAATGATTCGTTTGAGGCCTTCGCGAAACAGCTGATGATCGTCCGCAAGAATGAGTCTTACGTTACGCTTGGGACTCCCCTGGTTGTCCATTACCAATTTCCTCCTTGTTCTCTGCGCGAATGGGAATCAACATCGTAATCTTCGTTCCCACGTCCTTTTCTGAGTAGATGGCCATGTCCCCTTCGAGTAGCTTCAACCGTTCCCGCATCCCGATGATGCCAAAATTGTTGCCCTTGGCAATCTTATGCTCCGTCAAGTCCACATTGAAACCGATTCCGTTGTCATTAATGGAGATACTCACCAGATCCTCTTGGAAAGACAGCTCAAGTGTAACGAACGTTGCGTGGGCATGCTTGAGAATATTGGAGAAGGTTTCCTGAATCAGGCGGAAAATAGCGACCTCCATCCCGGATGGAAGTCTTGTTTCTTTGCCCGAAATTTCAAGCTTCGTATGTACCTGGGTCTTATCTTCAAAATCCTGTACGAATTTACGTACGGTCGGAATCAAGCCAAGATCGTCCAGCGCCATCGGCCTGAGATTGAAGATCATTTTGCGAACTTCCTCCAGCCCGCACCGCAGCTGGGACTTAAGATCTATGAGTTCTTCCTTTGCCGCCGTATATTCCTGTTTGGTCACCATGCGCTCCGCAATTTCCGTGCGAAGTACGACGTTCGCCATGGTCTGCGCTACCCCGTCATGAATCTCTCGGGCCATGCGCTTGCGCTCGTCTTCCTGGGCCAAAATTATTTTCAGCCCGAGCAGTTGGCGGTTTTTGGCCGACTCCAGAATGCGGGTGACCTGATTAAGATCACCCGATAAATATTCGAGAACGACATTCATTTGGGAGACGATCATTTCCGCCCGCTCGAGCTGTTTGTCTACATTTTTGATTCTTTGTTGGATGTCGTTGCGTCTTTCTTTCAGGTGATTCTCTTTTTCTCTGGATACCGTAAGCTGCAGTTGGAGCGATATAGCCGCCTCGTAGGCGGTTTTGATGTCATTTTCCCGGTATCTGGCAAAATCACGACTTACTTCCGTAAGACGGATACGCGCACGTTTGTAGCCACGTTCCAGGTTGTCCACCAGCTCGATCGTCTGGGTAACTTCATCCTTAACTTGACTTAATTCCCTAAGAAGCGACTCTCGTTCGCCCCGGGCGCTTTCGCAAATTTCGAATACCTGGTACTTGCTGCTCTCCATGACTTCGATGGCGTTCTTGATGACACGGTCTAATGCATCCACCTGCAAATCGCTCCAAACCCCTTTTCAAAACAAATTGGTCTGCCTTCTATAGTACCATACTTTGTGCTGTTTGAGAGTAAACTAATAGAACTATTTATTGCAGGTTAACGATCTGTTCGGCCTGATTCCACGTGACTTTCCAGCCTAAAGTTTCAGTCAGCAGACGCAGCGGAACCATCGTTAAATTGTTCATGATACGCGGCGGAACTTCGGCGGTAACCCGCTTGCCGTTCGTGATTAAATCGAGCTCATTGTTCCACATATCGACGATGTTCCCGTCTTTTACAACCGTTGCCCGGAGTGCCTCCTGATCCCACAACACTTTCGCTCCCAGAGCTTCCGAAACAAAGCGTGTCGGAACGAGCGTATTTCCACGGTCGTTAATCGGGGCTTGCTCCAGCCAGTACGATTTTCCGTTAACGGTTGCCATCTGATTGCCGATTTGCAGGGTTACTTTGTTCAGGCTGCCGGACGGTGTATCATAATTCGGATAGCTGAAAGAGATGTCGTCAAGCTCGATCTTGCCTTGCAGCGCACGCTCGTCCTGACCTTGCTCCGGATTAACCACATAGATGCTGCGCAAAGTCAGCGGGTATTTCAGGTTAAGGCCGGACAAGTTGGCCGAGATGGACTTCCAACCCTGCCAGTTGATGTTTTTGGCGAGCTCAACCAATTCTTTTTTACCATCCGCATCGATCACTTCGGCGCGGAGCCAGTTCTGGCTTTCGTCACCTTTTACCTTGAGGTTGATTGTTTGCGGGTAGCCGTACAACTGCGCGCCGGTATTGTTGAAGACCGCGTAAGACGCCTTGTTGCCGCTGCCTTTGGTAAAATCGTAAGCGAGCTGCAGGCTGTTGTTGCCGGACTCGTTCTTCACGATGCTCAGCTTCGTACTGACTTCAGCCGGGAAACTTTCCGAAGTGGTCAGAATCGATTTGTCATCGAGGTTGTACCACATGGACTCATTGCCGAGCGGGATGTTCAGCATACTGCTGTACCCATCGTACCGGGCGATAACTTGGGCATTCTTACTGCCCTCCAGGCTGTCTACTTTCAGGACGCCGTTCTTGACTTCGCCCTTCACACCGAGCACTTCCCACTCAAGCGACGCCGGGGAAATTTCCTTGGTTTTGCCGCTCTTGGTCGTCGCGGTTACGTTCAGATTGTAGCTTCCGCCCGCAACAAGCCCTTGTCCGCTCGCTTTCGAAACCTTCATAGAGCTGATATCCGCACGGCGTATTACTTTTACGTCCAGGTTCGACGACCCTGCACCGGTTGTTGCCGTAATTTTACCGCTTCCGAAGCTAGTAGGAATGAAGGTATTTCCGTCGAATTTCCCAAGATTGTTGGAAACGCTCCAGGTCGGCTGAACGCTGTCCGAAACAATCGGGTTGTAATATTCGTCATAACCACTGAAGGTGAACGTCGCTTTCTCGTTCAGGAACAGTTCTGTGTCGCCTTTCATAGTGAAGCCCTTCGGCTGGCCTTTCGGTGCCGTCGAGAAGACTCCCAGGGCATTCACGACAGCCCTCTGCGTGCCATATTCCGTTACATGAGCCAGTTGGATATTGTTCGTGCCAAGAGGACGTTCGACCATTTGCGTGGAGCCGCCGCCGTCCAGATTCATCGCTTTGTAAGCACCGATCTGAATTAGGAAACGCTGGAATTCCTGCAGGCTCATTCCTGCGCTATTGTCGTTCTTATCGGCCGTAACCAGATAGGCCTTCTTCATATCTTGGGAGTATCCTACGCCGGTACGGGAACGGTAACCACCCAGGGAAGAGACATCACGGGAGAAGGAAGTCGCTTTAGCTCCGTCTACGAGAATGGAGTGGCCCCCGATCATTGTTTTAAAAGCATCGTTCGCATAGGCCGTTCCCGTACGCTGGTTAGTAAACGCGTAGTCCGCCGTAAGAGGGTCTCCGACTTTTAAATGTTCTTTGACGAATTGAGCGGATTTGCCCGCGGCTCTTAAAATGTACCCGTTCTTAGGCGGCTCGACTTTAATAACCGTATCCGGTGCGATTTGTTTGATAACCCCGTCTTGTACCAAGACCTCGGTCGGTACGGATTTTCCGTCATTGGAACGGTCCACCTGTCCCCAAGCATCGGTATACATGAACAACCCGTCCGTATGGCTGTGAGTACCGTCATCATACCAATAGTACGTTTTGTTGATGCCTCCGAGTTCGAAAGAAGTGCCGTCCTTGGCTTTTACCGCACCTTGGAAAGCAAACAGGTCAATCACCGGCTTGTTATCCTTTGTTATCCCAAAAGCGTAAAGACCGGACATTTTATTGGATGGGGTCGACATGATTTGACCGTTGGTGATTTGCGGGCCCAAGGGCACACCCTCCGCTTGCGTATTAAAAAAGTCCCCGTTAACCGCCGCGACTGCGCCGGCCGCTTTGGCCATCGTCGCCACCGTCTGCTTGTCGGTAAACTGATTATTTTTTCCAGCGATTACATCCAGTTTTACATACGGGTTCGTCAAATCTACCTCTACTACGTTGGCAGTTGCCGAGACCTTCTTATTGTTTCTCGTAAAATTCCAAACATACTTCTTCATAACGGCACCCGAAGTTAAAATGCTCTCCGACTTCAAAGTAACCGTAGGGTCAGCGGCAAATGTGGGAACAGGCAGGGATACGACTACCTGAAAAGCAACGACGAATGCGAGTGTCGATCTCCACAGCTTGTTGGTAAACCTCATCCTTCTTTCACTTTCCTCTCTCCTGAATAGGTAAAATCAGCTAGGACACACAATAGTATAGACTCTTAAACTAGCTAAAAAGTTACGAAATTTATGTGATTTTTCCTAGAGTAATTGAGAAAAGAGAGCAAAAGGCTCGGAATTTGGTCTAAACTGGAATAATCGGGTCTAAAATCGGTCTTTTTATGCCTTTTTGAGGACATGAGAAGATTAGAAGTGCTTAAGGAGATAGTAATTTAGTGGCTTTTAGAGAGAGGTTGTTGTTCTGTGGCGATTATTTTCACAAATTATGTTCAACATATTTGCCGCTGTTCCCCGAATATCGCTATCTTCTTGTTTCTAGCTATATAGCCGCTTAAATTTAACCATTCTTCCGCCAATATTTAGCGAGCAAAAAAACACGACCCGATCCCTTAGGATCAAGCCGTGTTCTTCACGTCTTATCAGACAATTGTTGAAAAGTAAAACCTCAGTTCTACAGAGCTTCCGCTTTGAGCAGTTCAGCTTTGTCTGTACGTTCCCAAGGAACATCCAGATCGTTACGGCCAAAATGACCGTAAGCAGCCGTTTGCTTGTAGATTGGACGACGCAGGTCGAGCTGCTTAATGATACCGGCAGGACGAAGGTCAAAATGTTTGCGGATCAGCTCAACGAGCTTCTCTTCGCTTACTTTCCCTGTGCCGAACGTATCGATGCTGATGGAAACGGGCTTAGCAACGCCGATGGCGTAAGCAAGCTGTACTTCGCATTTTTCTGCGAGTCCTGCAGCAACGAGGTTTTTCGCGACGTAACGAGCCGCGTAAGCGCCGGAACGGTCGACTTTTGTCGGATCCTTACCGGAGAACGCGCCGCCGCCATGACGAGCGTAACCACCGTAAGTATCTACGATAATTTTACGGCCAGTCAGACCAGCATCCCCTTGAGGTCCGCCGATTACGAAACGGCCCGTCGGGTTGATGAAGTAGTTGGTGTTCTCATCCAGGAATTGCTCCGGAACGATTGGCTTAATAACGTGTTCTTTGATGTCTTTTTGGATTTGCTCCAAAGTGACTTCCTCACTGTGCTGTGTAGATACTACAATCGCATCAACACGTACAGGCTTGTCCCCATCGTACTCAACCGTTACTTGAGTCTTACCGTCCGGACGGAGGTAATCCAGGGTGCCGTTCTTGCGGACTTCGGTCAGTCTGCGGGAAAGCTGGTGTGCCATCGAGATTGGCAGCGGCATCAGTTCCGGTGTTTCGTTCGTTGCGTATCCGAACATGAGACCTTGGTCGCCTGCACCGATCGCTTCAATTTCAGCGTCGCTCATTTGGCCTTCACGGGCTTCGAGAGCCTGGTCTACCCCTTGTGCAATGTCAGGGGATTGTTCGTTCAGGGATGTAAGCACAGCACACGTTTGGTAGTCGAAGCCATACTTCGCGCGTGTGTAACCAATATCCTTAATTGTTTTTCTGGCAATGGCTTGAATGTCCACATATTCGGAACGGGACGTGATTTCGCCGATGACCAGAACCAAACCGGTAGCCACAGATACCTCACAAGCTACACGTGCGTTCGGATCGTTCTCCAAAAATGCGTCTAACACCGCATCGGAAATCTGATCGCAAATTTTATCGGGATGACCTTCTGTCACGGACTCGGATGTAAACAAACGTCTGCCGCGTTCTAGTGCCAATGTCATCGACCTCCTACTGGATTTAGTATGTAGAAACAAGTGCGAACTTACACAAAAAATGAACCTTTTCCTCGGTGGAAAAGGTTGCTTCAGGACCTTCTTGAAGTTATGTTACTTCATTTGTCGATGAATGTCAACGAAACAGGTATGAATTATAAAGTGAAAAGAACCTCTTCCGCTTTGCGGATTAACCGGCTAGTGATAGCCCCTCCAACCGCCCCGCTGTCCCGTGAACTGATGTGCCCCCAGTAGTCTTCTTTTATCGAAGTTGCGGGTATAGAACCAAGCTCCGATGCAAACTCCGTGCTTAAATCCAAGCTTCCCAAAGCTTGTTTCCCAACAGGCAGCCCCATCTCTGCAGCGATCTCGTATTTAAGTAGGTCTAAAGCTTTATGCGACTCCGGTACCACCTTGTTGTTGTTCTTCGACATCTTTTTCACACTCCTTCATTGGTTGTGCGATTAGTATCACCTTTCGACTTCATTCGACCCGTATAAGTTGTTGTCAGCTTGGTTAATTTATGGAGGAGTTTGCGTTCGCCATAGATCGTTTTAGATGAAATAAAATCATTTACAAAAATAAAAAAATGACAAGGACTCCAAAATTGGAATCCATGCCACCATTAATGTTATAAAAATATTCCAGTCTAGGGTCCTCTTTATTGAGGAACCTTAGAACCATCCGCGTTCTGAACCACATATCCACCACGAACCATTACATAAACGTCTGCTGTCTCCTTAAGATCAGGCTTAACTCCGCGGCCGTCTCTCGGAAAAATAAGCAGATGATTGTTTTGTACCACTGTACCAGCAGCTAGGTCTTTACCGGCCGTTACATCCGGAATGCCATTATCATCGTTACTCACAGCCAGAGTTTTACCATTACGTACAATCAGCTCAGAACCTGCGTCCGCCAAAATAGTTTGTCCGGCTTTAAGCGCAACAACTTTCATGGCATTGCCTTGACCTGTGGATGGTGTTCCACCTCCACCGTTGTTCGTTGGCAGCTTAGCGATTTCTTGCGCAATGATTTCTTTAATTTTGCTCTCTGTTAAGCCATTTCCCCCACCGGTACCAACTGACCCGCCAAGGCCTTGAACGTATTGTTCCAGATAGCTCTTGGTTACGACCGGGTCATCTGCGGAGCCGGGTGTGGGAGCGGCAGCATGGATAGGAGATGCAAGTACTGTTAATATAACCATCCCGAGTCCTACAACCTTCTTCATAAAAGTACCTCCTTTAAGAAAAAAGGAGACCCAATTGGGTCTCCTTTATTTTACTATTGGAAATTTGATTACTTAACTGTGATTACAGCAGAATCGGATTTTCCGTTAGCAATAGCTTGCAGTGTGAAGCTCTTAACAGATCCAGTAACTGTGATTACACCTTTGCTGGAGATTGTTACAGAACCGCTACCTTGTACGTCTGTTGCAGTGTAGATAACACCCAGGATGTTGTTGTTATCAGCAATTACACCAGGACCATACTCAACACCGTAGTTATCAGTCACAGTCAGATCAAGAAGAGTCTGAGCATTTTCTGCACCAGTGTAATCTGCTTTGTCATTTTCACCTACAACTTTAGCAACTTGAACGGCTTCGTCTTTAACGTTGATGGAGATAGAAGCTGTTTTTTGCTCGCCTTTAGCAGTGTTGTAACCAACAGCTACTGTAGTGGAGCCAACTTTATTACCAAGCACGTAAGGAGTTCCACCAACGATGTCTGCTTTTACAATGGACTCATTGTAAGTAGCAATGGAAGTAATTACGTTGGACGGAAGTGCAACGACGTCACCAGCGTTGTCTTTCGCAGTGATTTTAACTTTTTTACGCAGAGCGCTATCAAGAGTTGCTTGCGTACCCTTCAATTTGTCACCTGCAGCATAAAGGTCGCTTACAGGAGTTACCGTGTAAGAAAGGTCTGCAGTCTTGTCAATAACTTTAACGTCTTTAGTAATGCTTGCAAGTACGTTACCTTTAGAGTTAACAAGCTCAGCTTTGAATGTTCCAGAAACGTCGTTCTTAGAGTTATCAACGCCAGCTCCAACTACAACATCGAAACCTTTATTGAAGGTTTTGAGTCCTGCCTCTTCGTATTTTTTAGTAGTAATAGCTGATTGTCCTGCTTTACCGGACTGGCCATCTTCCCAAAGTTCAACACCAGCACTACCAGCGAAGGATACTTGAACATACACATCACCAGTAACTGCTTTGTCAAGCTTGGAATCAAATTGGTCAAGTACGTTCAGCTCGATATCAGCAGTTGCGCCTGGCAGTGCTTTCTTAGCTGGATCGTTAGTCAGCTTAAGCGTGCTAGGAATACGTGCACCTTTAACGTTGTAAGTTTTTGTGTCGAACGAGTTAAGGCCTGGGGAAGTCAACACAATGCTTACGCTGATGATGCTCTTGTCAGATGCAGTCATCTCAGTGATGCGCAGTTTACCTTTGTTTTCACCGCTTTGAACGATTTCAATCTTACCGTTCGAAGTCGAAAGGTTCACAGTGTTATCGTTGCCTTGGTTTGTTTTCAGGCTGTTAACGATGTCATCAGCACTCAGTTGGTTGCCTTCACTGTCAAATGCAGCTAGATCGATAATTGCTTCGTCGTCACCTGCGGAGATTTCTTTTTTAACATCTCCCAGTTTAACTTTCGTAGCTACCTTCGAAGATTTAACGTTGATTTTAACAGTAGAGAAGGAAGCTTGAGTTTGAACATTCAGTGTATAAGTGCCGGATTTTGCTACGTTATCAAGCAAAGATACCTTAACGGTCAGAATGCCGTCATTTCCGGATTTTACAACTTCAGTTTTCAGGTTTTTCTCATATTCAGAGAAGAAACGAGTAATTGTTTTGTCATAATCTTCGGAATCATCAGCAGCTACCAGGTTGCCGTATTGGTCGTAACGAAGCAATTCAACTGTTGCTTGTTGACCTTTGCCGGAAAGAGCATCACCAGTGGAGTATTTCACTGTGCCCAGTTCACTCTTCGTGATGATTGGCTGCGTACCAATTTTAAACGTCTTATTTACGCTAACACGGGAATCGTTCTCAATGATGTTAACGGAAACAATGCCGTAGCCTTGCTTGTAGTTATCACCTGTAGCTGTATCGAGAATCAAACGAAGAGTACCGTCTTCTGCTTTAGTGATTCTTTTCAGTACATCGTTGTTGTTGCCGGCATATACAGTGTACGCACCAGCAGACAGGGAAGCAGCTTCACCGTATTGGTTCGTAGCAGCCAGTTTAATCATTACGTTCTTGCTGTAAGCGATAGTGTCGCTAGGGTTCAAGAACTCGATTTTAGTCAGCTTCTCGTCTTCAGCGGAGAATTCTGCTACGGCTTTGTCAACTGTTTCAGCTGCCAGACCGCTCAGTGTTACGGAGTAAGCACCAGCGCTCAGTTTGCTGTTAGTCAGTGTAAGTACAGCAGATTTCTTATCGTCTGCCCATTTAACGTCAGTTGCTACGGAAGCAGTACCTTTTTTCAGAGCAAGGGATGCTTTAGCAGTATCAACTTCACGGTTGAATTTAACTGTTACAGTTTTAACGCCAGTAGCTTTAGCTTCGGAAACGGAAAGCTTTTTGCTAGCGTTGTTAAGTTGTTGTGCTTGGTAAGCGGAAGTTACGAGCAGGTCGCGCGTAGCAGCTGCAGTACCGTTGAAAGGCTGGCCAGCTGGAGTTTCGAACAATTTCAGTTCTTGTGCCAGTTGAACATAACCTTTAGCCCAGTCGGAAACTGTTTTATCGGAAACGCCCGGCTTAGCTTTAGCTTCGGACTCTTTACCAAGACCACGGATCAGGAATGTAGCGAGTTCTTCTTTAGTTACATCGCCAGCTGGAACGTATTTGCCTTCTGCTTTACCGTCAGTAATGCCGGCAACACGGAGAGCTTCGATGTAAGGAAGAGCGTAACCGTTAGCAGGGTCGCTGGATTTAACGTCTTCGAAGCTGGAAGTAGTAGCGGAAGATTTCAGTTCGAAAATCAGAGCTGCTACTTTAGCGAATTGGGCGCGGTTCATTTTGTCGTTCAGACCAAAGCGGCCTTCTTCAACACCGTCAAAGATGCCTGCTTGAATCATGGAATCGAACTTGGCTTTTGTAGCCGCGTCCAGATCTTTAAGATCAGAGAAATCATCAGCCTTAGCTGCGAATGCTACGGAAGAAAATACGGACAATGCCATAGCTGTGGAAAGAATTACGGATAAACTTTTTTTCATAACCTTTTTGTCTCCTCCTTGAATATCTTTCGGGTTTTGAGAGTGATTAGGAATTCTAGAGCTCATATTACTCATTGAATGATTCACCCCCTTTCCAGAGTGGTTGAGCCTAAATGTATAACTAATTCATCTGCAGCCTAAAAGACCACATAGAATCTAGTAACGAAACTAATAGATATGTAGACATCTAACACCACTCTAAATATTATACATGGGCGTTATTGCTACGTAAAGAAGAATTTTGAGAAATGATTCCAGAAAACCTTGCGTTTTTGGAGCTCTCTTGCTCTTCCAATGTATTAAACGAGCGGTTTCGGAAAAAGTTGCGGTTGCTGCGATTTTTTTTATTTTTTTTTGAAATCTTTTTGTAACTTTCTTGTTACCCATATGTATTATAGCTTGGGATAATTATGGATGTCCAATTTTGAAGACTTTGAAAAGGATTGCTTTGATTTAAGAGAAGACACGACAGCAATCTGCTGCCGTGTCTTTTCTTTTTATCCGTTTACTTCAGTTTGCCTTGCTGCTTCATGACACGAATCGCAACAATAGCCGCCTCGGCTCTCGTGAAGGTTTCCAATGGATCGAAACGGACCGTTTCTTTCTTCTGGCCTTCGATAAGAACGTTAGGCTTGCCTTCGATCAATTTAGCCTTTACAACGGCCTCTACGGCCGGCTGGGCATAATAATCGATTGTATTCGCGTCGGTAAATGTTTTTTGAAGCCCTGCAAGAATCTTTTTGTTGTCGGTACCCAGCTTCAAATCTGCCGCACGGGCAATCATCACGGAAGCATCCTGACGTGTAAGTGAGCTGTCCGGACTAAAGCGGTTGCCCGCAGTACCCCTGACGATACCTGCTCTTGCAGCTGTCTCGATGTACTTAAAGTCATACAATCCGTACAGATTTTCAACCTTAAATACGTCGATAAAGGTCGGCGTGCCGCTGTAATTTAAAGGAAGATCGAAAATGCGAACGAGCATGGTAGCGAATTCGCCACGGGAAATCGGTTCGTTCGGGCTGAACGAATAGTTCGTTTTGCTGTTCATGATCCCTTTGGAGAACAAGGTTTCCAGTTCATTTCTTGCCCACGGGTGGCCCGTTACATCATCGAAGCCCTTATCCATGTACATAACTTGATAGTAACCGAATTTCTCGAACGGAACCGTGACCGTGTTGCTCTTCACATCCACAACGCCGCCAAGATTAACCCAACCGCGTCCTGTTAATGTGTTGTACTGCTCATACGTATCAAAGAAGAAGACGGAAATATACTTACCTGCGTCATCACGGATAGCTTGGTCGAACTTAAGAGTCAGCGTACCGCGCTTGGTAGGAACTACAGTTTGATCAACGGAACGGGTATAGAAGTTGTTTTTAAGATCAAACGGCTCCATCCCTCTTCCCCGGAGAGCGTTTTGCAGGTAATCTTCCGTCGATTGTCCGCTTGCTTTCTCGGGAATCGTACCGGAATCGATGTAGAACAATTTGCTCGCTGCGCTAAAGTTATCGCCCTTGCCTTTTCTGGCAAGTAAAGACTTGGCATAGTCGCTGCTGAACGGATTGTTGATCTTGTCTACACGGCCGTCAACGGTATCTGCAATACCGAAGTACACTTTGCGGTCGGCAGTGATGTACTGATTGTTATCGAAAGTCGGTTTAAAACGCATCAGTTTGGTGTCTTTATCGAACTTCAGTTTAACGTCACCGTTAAATACGTTGAAGTTGCTGGTCATACCGTCCAGATATTCAGCTCCGACAACCGGTGTATTTGTGTTGTACAGCACGATAGTACCGTTTGTTTTCGAAGTCCCACGGTTGACTGTGAACTTGATCGTGTTTTTGCCTGCCTTGAGATCTCTCACTTCATAAGAGAAACGATCGACATCGAGGCCGTTTTCGTTCAAGGTTTGTTTGCTTGCCGTCTCTTTACCGAAAGTAACGCTGTCCGCTTTCTCGGCGTCGATCACAATCGTGTAGAAGTTGCTGTTGATGTTCGCTTGGTACTCATGCTTTTCGTTCTCGATAAGTACCGGCTTTTTCACGACATACGGAAGCGGTTCGCGTGCAATGGTAACCGTTTTGGAAACACTCATGTTAGCTTGGTTCGTAACGGTGAACTGGAACGTCATTTCGCCTTTTTCAGGAAGCTTAATGGCATTCGTTCTGAATTCAACGCCGGAGCTAGGCATACCGGTGAAGAATCCTCCGCTTACGTTCGTACTGGAGCCGGAAACGCTGTTCCACACGTGATAGTCGGCGCGCGGATTGCCGTCTTTATCTTTGGAGTACACGTTCAGGGAAACCGTAACGTTGCCTGCGTTAGTTGTGTTAAAGAATTTACCGTTCAATTGAACGGTACGTTCATTCGTGGCATACATGTCCGGCTTTTGAGCTTTCGGAAACTTGCTCTTGCCGACCGAATCTTCATTCGGTACGAAAAGAACGATTTCCGGCGCCTCGGCCGTGATCAGGTTTACGTTATAAATCGCCTTGCTGATCAGCGAGTTGTTTACGTACATAAAGAACTTGATTTGGTTAGCGCCTTCGCTGAACAGTTGGGCTGGCGTGATGCCGTATTTCGTTCCCAGTCTGGCCAGATCAAACTTAAATTGACGGTTGGCGTCAAAGTCGCTCGCTTGAAGTTCGATCATTTTGTCGTTGACATAAAGCTCGACTTTGTTACCGGCGCCTGTAGGCAGGTAGTTGACTGCTTTACCCGAAAGACAAGCGACATCGGATCCGCAAGTCAGTTGTTTAACGTCACGGAGCGTGATACCCGTGTTGCCCGGGCTTGCGATCTGGTTCGCGATAATATACGGTGCGTTGTTAATTTGAATCGTATACTGACGGCTTCCGTTCTCAACTAACGTGCCAGAAGCATCAACCGGAACAAACTTGATGTTTTTTTGGCCGTCGGTGATGTTCTCCAGTTTGTAGATAAATTCATTGTTAGACGGATTAGCAACCTCTGCGAATTCTTTGCCATCCAGGAAAACTTTGATCTTAGCTGTATGTCCGTTAGCTTTAATCTTCATTTCTACCGGCAGTTCGTTAACCTCGGTCGTTGCCGACTCGGTCAAAGAAGTGTAGATGTTCGTGTTCGTAGCGGCGTCTTTGCCCGTTACCATCGAAACATCGAGAATGCCGGCTTCGTTCGGGTTGGTGTAGTTAAAGGTATACGAAGACTCACCTTGTCCTGCCGAACCTGTTGCATCCTTGAAAATAAATTGAATCGTTTGCGGATTACGCGCCGCTGTCCAATCGGTCAGACCGGCAACGTTCAGATCCAGAACAAGATCATAAGCCGCATATTCATTGGCACGTGTGAACGTGGAGTTTGGAGTAAATTTCTTGACTGCGCCCCCTACGGAACTGCTTGGCGTATTCAGGTCAAGGCCTGCGGCTACCTGTTGTCCGTTGATCAGTACGTCAACACGATTCTGACGCAGAGCGCCGGTTGAATCATAGTCAACTTTAAGGCTTGTTTTAAGCGTCAGTTCTTTTACATCGAAGTTAGGCTTGTCCAGCAGAGACTGTGTAGTACCTGCGCTCGTAACGCCCATCTCTACCCCGAATGCAAACGGTTGGCCGTTATCGTACACGAACCGTTTTTCCGTCTGGTAGGAGTTCGAATCGTTGCTGGAATCGAAAACAATCCGGTTATCCCCGGCTTTCAAACAAATTTCCCCCGTGGAACCGCAGCCTGCGGCGGCATCTCCCCCACGGAAATAAACCATGCCTTCGGTCCGGTTCAGAATACCGATTTTAGGAACCGTACTCCCGGTTTCATAAGCCTTTACTTCGTTCGCGTTGGAAGCTTTGGCTTTAATATCGACAGCGGTAACGCCCAGCTTGATGTTGCCGCGGTCAACCGGATAAATTTTGCCGTCCACCAGACCGGCGTTATTTACCGTAAAATCGGTTAGGTTGGTCGTCGGGGTGTAGTAAATCCAGCCCGGTGCGGAAGACAGCGTGTTGGTGTCCCCCATTTTAACGATGATGCGGTTAAGTCCTTCGGACAGCGTGATGTTCGAGAATGTAATCTCGTTCGCGCCCGTTTGTGTAGGTTTGTGGGATTTCTCCACCGTAACCTGCTTTGTATTCACATTCATGATCTCATAGTAGATCGAGCTGATCTGCGAGTCGCTGATGTTGGAAATGCTCGCCTTCAGAGTGAACGGATTGCGTGTTACGCGTGTAACGTTGTTGTAATCCTGTGGAGCTTCCTTGTCCGTACCGAAGTTTACGGTCTGGTTGTACATGTTTGTGATGGAAATGGTGGAAGCCGCGTAAGCCGTAAGAGGCGGAAGCAGGCTAATCAGCATCGAAAAGAGCACGAGAACGCTGAACCATTTACGGGTATGCTTTTTCAAAACAAAACTCCTCCTTATATAAATGGATGAAATCTACAAATGGAACGTACAATCTTGCTGCCTGCGGGCCCCCTTCCGATATTAGGCGAAGCTAATCCTGGTGTCCTTTAAACAGTTGTATTTTAAATATCGGCCCGGATCGCCGAAATGTTTAGCCATTTCTCATTTTTTGGAATAAAAAAGGCACAAAAAAACCATTCCACAGATGGAATGGTTAGGTATTTTATTTGATAAGTTCAGTAAAACTGTTGCCGGAATACGTGCCGTTATTTGGGTAAACGACTGTTCACGGAAGGTTTAAAGAGCAGCTTCTGGAGAAAACGGATAACCGGCTTCTGACTGCTGCTAATGATGCCGATCGCTTCAGCGCCGACTACAAGTACAAAGAGCAGAATGACAACGATCAATACCGTCAACCAGGCGGAATCCGTGTAGTTATTCAAAATGATAGCTACCGCGCCGAACATGGCCGCAATTCCGTAAATAATCAGCACCGTAGTGCGGTGGCTGAAACCCAGCTGAAGCAGACAGTGATGCAGATGATTCTTATCCGCTTCCGAGATCGGTTTCTTATTGAGAAAACGTCTCATGATCGCAAAGAATGTATCGGACAACGGAACACCCAGAATCATGATAGGTGTCAACAAGGAGAGAACGACGGATACTTTGAACCCGAGTATCGACAGTGTAGCCAAGGCAAAACCGAGGAACAAGGCTCCCGAATCTCCCATAAAAATCTTGGCCGGATGAAAGTTGTAGAACAGAAACCCGGAAATACTTCCAAGAAGTATCGTACAAAGCAAGATTACGGTAAAAGCATCGCTGAACGGTGTCAGCAGCGCAAGAACCAAAATAGTACCCGTACCGATTCCGGATACACCGGCGGACAGACCATCCAAACCGTCGATCAGGTTCACCGCGTTGGAAACCCCGACGATCCAGAGAACGGTCAGAGGCATGCTCACGTAATCAGGCAGGGAGAAGTGTCCGCCGAACGGGACATTGAATTCATTGATCTTCAGTCCGCATGCCACTACGATACAGGCCGCAACGAATTGTCCGAGAAGCTTCCATCTGGGAGAAAGCTCGAAACGGTCATCCAGAGCGCCGGTAAGCACAATAACAAATCCTCCGAGCACCAAAGCCAGCGCCGCGTTTCCGTTAACGTCGGACAAGGCCGGTGAGATGACAAAGTATGCTCCGACAAAAGCCAAGAAAATCGCCACTCCACCCATACGCGCCATGATTCTCGTATGTACCTTGCGGTGATTCGGTTTATCGATGGCGCCTACCCAGAAGGCAAAACGTTTGACCAGCGGGGTCAACAACAGTGCAAACAGGCAGGATACAACAAAGCCCAGCACATATAATCCATACATAATCGGTTTTTCAACCCCTCTTGTCGCAAGTAACTTGTACTGCCGACAAAATTATACTGCTACTTTATAAACATTACCAGTCCTATTTTACACCCAAACAGATGGACAACGCCAATTTTCAATGGTTTTCATCGGTTTTTAACACATTTTCTTTGTCGCGAATCACTTTCCACGCAAATTTAGGCAGAGCCAGCATGCGTCCGAAACGGGACGGTTCCTGAAGCAGGCGGTAAAACCACTCCAGCTTAAGCTTTTGAAAAATCTTGGGTGCACGCTTCAGCTTACCGGCCAAAACGTCAAAGCTTCCGCCTACGCCCATTATAACAGGAACGTCCAGGTCCCGCTTGTATTTCGAAATCCAGGGTTCCTGTGTTGAGGATGAACGGCCGACGAGAAGGATGTCCGGCTGCAGCTGCCGAATGCTGTCCACAACCTGCCGGTCTTCCGCTTCTCCGAAATAACCGTCCCTGAAACCGACGATATCAATGAGAGGATAATCGCGCGCCAGTTTAGCCGCAGCCGCCTGAATTGTATCCGGAGTCGTACCTAGCAGGTAAACTTTCCATCTGCGCGGCTCTCCCGCTCTCATCAGCTCATGAATGAGGTCGATACCCGGAACGCGTTCGGCGACAGGCTGTCCGACGTAGCCGGCGGCCCAAACCAGTCCGGCGCCATCCGGGACAATCAGCTCCACTCTGCGCATCATCTCCATATAGGCCGGGTCCTCGAGAGCCGACATGATCATAATCGGATTGGCGGTTATGATCTGATGCGGAATACGGGACTCGATCGCTCCCGTCAAGTACGTGACGGTATCCTTCATGTTCATTTTGGAAACGGGAACGCCGTAGATCCGGACAATCGGCACGCTTGCGTTTGCGTTTGCATTAGCAGTCATTGGTCTTCATCCCTCTTAACGGTAAAATTGCATGATTTGTTGCGCTGGCAACTGCGCCTCTTTTTTGAGCCGGTCGATGGCGGCTTGCTTGCCGTCCGCCCACTCGCGGCGGCCGTCCAGCAGCCGCCCGATTTCGGCGGCTACCGCCGCGGCGTCGAAGCTCTGCGTCGATGCCGCGGCCTTCATTCCGAGCCGGGCGAGGAATTGGTCGATCTTCGGGTCGTAGGACACGCCGATCATGGGCACGAACTGCGAGGCGGCATAGATCAGCGAATGCAGTCTCATGCCGACGAGCACATCGCAGGCGCTCACCTCGGCGAGCATGTCCTGCGGATGCGTGACGCCGCGCACGATGCGGACGTCGCCGCCTTCTCCCGCGGGAGAGAGACGCTCCGCCACATAGGCGGAAGCTTCCTCGTCCGAAGGGAGATGGAACGGCAGAAGCCGCACTTCAATGCGGCGGCTGTCCATCACGGCGCGCAGCGCCTCGGCGAGCGCGCCCAGCTCGGAGCGGTCGGCGTTCCAGAAGCGGACGGATACGCCCACGACGGGAACGCGGCCGGTTTCGCCGCTCGCATCGGCAGCGGTTCCGGCTTTGCCGGAGGCTGCCTCCCCGCGCAGCGGGAGCCCCATGACCGGGTCCGGCACCACGCTGACCGAAGAGCCCGGTACGCCCATGCGCCCGATGAGATCCGCGGATTCTTGGTCGCGGACCGTGATCATGGCGCATTTTTTGAAAGTGGACCGGATCCAGGAAAAGAAGCGCGGATTGTTCACCGGACCGATCCCCTGCGAATAAATAAAGGTCGGTTTACGCATCCACTGGGCCAGTTTGAGGACCAACAGATAATAAGGAATGGTGCGGGAGCTGGTCGCATCCTGCAGCAGACTTCCGCCGCCGCTGATCAGTCCGTCGGACGATTTGATCGCCCGGAACAAATCCGGCACCTTCATCCGGTGGCAGGCTTCGACTCCGTACATCTCCCTTGTACGCTGGGGGTTGGCGGACAGCACAACAGGCTCGATGTGGATGCCCGCCGTCTCCCCCTGTTCTTTTAGCGCAAAAAGAATCGATTGCAGAACGGCCTCGTCCCCGCTGTTGTCAAAACCGTAATAGCCCGAAACAACTAGCCGTTTGCTCTTGTTCGCGATTTCGCGGCCCATGCTATCCAACTCCTTGATGCAATTTCCCAGACGGCGATCAGCACGAGTCCGATCATGGCACCGAATACGATTCCGTAGGTAATCCGGATGCCCGAGATCTCAAGCGGGGTGTGCAAATGCGCGAATGTATCGACGATGGACAACTGTCCGACCACACCGATCAGCAGCAAATAAACGGCGTTCCGGTATTTGACCGACAGATAAGCTCCAAGCAGGAAGAGCGGGTGTGCCAGCATAAATTCTTTATTCCGCGGGCGTACACCCAGCGTATTTTCCAAGAAGGAGCGGAGATAACGCTCAATCGCTGAAGTTTGACCTTCATTACCCGTACGCGACAGGTAGTAGTAGATCACTCCGGCCCCCGCGGCTGCAGCAATTATCCAAAGCACGCTAATGTTAGTGAAAAGAAGCTTCTTTACCCGCTCTCCGCGTTCCCGATAGTTTAAGGTTTCCCGGAAGAATAGCAGGTAGAGACCGACGATGGCGATTGGCAGCAGGTGCAGAAGGCTGACACCGCGGAACTGCTGAAGTACCAGGAAGTACGAAATATGATTGAGCAAACCGACCAGGTAAACGACTCCGATTAACGAGATCAGTGTCGTTTTAATCAGCAGGCCCAAAGCATAAAGGACTGCCGATTTCGCCTTAGCTGCCCGGCCCGATTGAATGGAGCGGATCGCCTCGATTACTGCGATGCTCGGCGCCGATATCGCACAAGCGAGCGCAAGTCCCTGCGCGTACAGATCCGGCGATTTTAAGAACAACCCCGCCGCTCCTAACAAGCCGATGATAAATAATGCCAGTACGGCTTCGGGAACGAAGTAGCCGACCAACAGAACAATCAGGCTGACACCGCCGATCAGTGTAAAGAACCGGGCGACATTCTGGTAAGCGTTGTACGTGTAGTCGAACTGCTTGGCAGGCTCCACTTTGAAACCGGCATCTTCGATCCTTTTGATCGCCCCGTCTTTGCCGCTCAAGCTCTCGTACAGGCCATCCAGCGGAGTGAGGATCGCTGCCTTGTCCAGATTCTTGACGGCGCGTCCGTTAAGGAAGATCATCCGGATATTCCGGTCTTTAACCGCAAGCACAAACCGGTCCGCCGTTTGTTGAATACGGGCTTCCTGATCATCTTTCGTCAGGTTCTCCGTCAGTTTCTCGCCGTCTTTCTCCGTAAAGGAGTGCAGGCGGACGACGTTATAGTCGGTATCTTTGGCCAAAGAACCGAAGCCTTTCTGCGGTTGTTTCAACATCTCGATATTGGCCAGGCCCATATCGTACTTTTTGAGCAGAATCCCCATCTTGTGGAGAGTGACCTGTTCAGGATCATCCGAGTATCCCGGGGCGTAATCTCCGTCAATGATGATACGTCGGGCACCCATTTTGTATAATTTTGCGAGCAGCGCGTCCATCTCGTTCGTGACGAATTCACGTTTGTTGCCGAGACGTACCACGATACGGAAGCCTTCATCCTTCATCATTTGAAGTGTAATAGGATCGGGGTCCATCGGCTTCATATTGGCTTCTTCCATGTTCATTTCGATAATCATGCCCGTCTGGTTCTTGAAGCTCCATGGGCTTGTCTTAACACCGAGCTTGTTAAAAGCCGTCTCGATCATCGGTTTGATCTGGGACTCCGATGCCGGGTCGGTGAACAGGATATACGTAAAATTTTCATTCGGCGAGATCGGCTTTTGCGTAAGAGAAGTCGCATCCTTGGAGGAGAACACTTCAATACGTCGGCTCAATCTTAATTCGGAAAGCGTCGATTCGTACACGGAAAGCGATCCGATGCCGGCTTTTTTCATCGCCTGAAGCTGTTCCGATACAAATCCTTGCGGATTCGGCCGCACGTCGGCCATCTCCAATAAGTCCCGATAATCAAAAACAAACTCCACTTGATTTGCGGACTTCTCCGTCTGTTCGCGGAAGAAGGCAAGCGGCAGGGAAGCCAGAAGGCCGATAATGACAAGCCACCATAAAAGCTTGCGCAGCAACCGGTTTGCCGCAGTATACCTGTGTACCAATCTGTTCAACTCCGTTTCTTGAATCATGCGTCATTTGTACCCGAAAACCTCTCGGCCCCGGCACCGTATGGATGCAGGGGCCTTGGAGAGGGTTCGGCTGTTACTGCTCTACTCTGCCCAGAACGAAGCGTACCAGACCTTCCAGCTGTTTCGCCGCCTCGTCGCCTGTCGTTCCTTTTACCGCAAAGTAGAATTTGATCTTCGGTTCCGTTCCGGAAGGACGGAGGCAGAACCAGGAGCCGTCTTTGAGCTTGAATTTCAATACATTTTCTTTGGGCAGCCCGTTAATGCCGCGGCTGTAATCTTCTACCTCCGCAACCTCCACGCCTTCAATGGAAGCCGGCGGGTTGTTTCTCCAGTCTTCCATCATCCGACCGATCTGCTCCACGCCGTCTTTGCCCTTTAGCGTCTTGGACTCCAGCTTCTCCAAGAAGAAGCCGTGCTGACGGTAAAGCTCCTGCAGAACATCGTATAGTGTCTTACCCTGACTCTTGTAGTAAGCAGCCGCTTCACAAATCAGCATGGCCGCTACGACCGCGTCTTTATCCCGGGCATAGGTTCCCGCCAGGTAGCCGTAGCTCTCTTCATACCCAAACAAGAATTGGTGCTCACCGGTCGACTCGAACTCGGTCATTTTCTCCCCGATGTACTTGAATCCCGTCAGGGTGTTCATGACTTTCGCCCCGTAGCTTTCGGCAATAACGGCTCCCATCTCGCTCGTTACGATGGTCTTGATCACGACGCCGT
Source organism: Paenibacillus sp. RC84 (assembly GCF_041260495.1). NCBI lineage: Bacteria > Bacillati > Bacillota > Bacilli > Caryophanales > Paenibacillaceae > Paenibacillus > Paenibacillus sp. RC84. The sequence continues at coordinate 83,230 of NZ_JBGBYL010000013.1, read as the reverse complement.
TAGAAGGCAGCTGTCCGCGTTCTTTTAACGAACCCAACAAATAATTGACGATTATAGCGCCCGATTGGTTTCCCGTGAGTACGAAATATTCGCTTTTATCGTCTTTCACAACTGCGCCCATCCGGTCGGCATCCGGGTCCGTTCCCACAACGATGTCGGCGTCCCACTCTTTGGCGTCTCTCAGAGCCAGCGTGAAAGCTTCCCGCTCTTCCGGGTTAGGCGATTTGACCGTAGAAAAATTGCTGTCCGGCTGCTCCTGTTCCTTCACGACGCGCACCTGCTCGAAACCGATGCGCTTCAGGGCTTCGCGGACCGGTTTGTTGCCCGTCCCGTGCAGCGGGGTGTATACGATACGGAAGTCTCCGCTCGTTTGCTTAATAACATCGGGATGTTGACTCACGGATGTAACGGCCGCATAGTATTTCTCGTCCATCTCTCCGCCCAGCCATTCCAGAAGTCCTTTCTCTTCCGCCTCGGAGCGGGAGATTTTGCGGACGCTGTCAAATCCCTCGATCTTCTGGATGTTCGCAAGCACTTGTTCGGCATCGTGCGGCACCAATTGGCCACCGTCGGCGCCATACACCTTATACCCGTTATATTCCGGAGGGTTGTGGCTGGCCGTTACCACGATTCCGGCGGAAGCTTTAAGCTCGCGCACGGCAAAAGAAAGCTCGGGCGTCGGTCGCAGTGACTCGAACACATAGGCCTTCACTCCGTTGCCCGCAAGAACAAGCGCAGCCTCCAAAGCAAATTCCGGTGACTGATGGCGCGAATCATACGCAATCACAACGGAAGGATGAGCTCCTCCGTTTTTCAAAGCGAATTCAGCAAGTGCCTGCGTAGCTTTTCCTACCGTATATAGGTTCATCCGGTTTGTACCCGCGCCGATTACGCCGCGAAGACCGCCGGTTCCGAATTCAAGATCCTTGTAGAAACGATCTTCGATCTCTTTGTCCTGTCCTGCAATGGATTGAAGCTCTTTTTTCGTCTCTTCGTCGATAGACGGGTCCTGCAACCATTTTTCATAAAGATTCTGTACACGAGTCATCGTTCATCGTCCCCTTATTAAAATGATAGGATCTTTTTTATCCGGTTAGGCGTTTGCCAGCGCAAACATGATTTCACCTTCGGCTACCAGCTCTTCTCCGACTTTAGCGGTCGCCTGGCCTTTGCCTATGGTACCCTTCAAGCGGGTGATTTTCACTTCCAGCGTCAGCGTGTCGCCAGGAGTTACCTGTCTGCGGAATCTGAACCCATCCACACCGGCCAGCAGACCGATTTTCCCGCGGTTGGCTTCCACATTCAAAATCGCAAACGCTCCGACCTGTGCTAGTGCCTCTAAGATAAGAACGCCCGGCATAACCGGATAGCCCGGAAAATGTCCCTGGAAAAAAGGTTCGTTCGCCGTTACGTTTTTGAGGCCCACGGCACGGACGCCGTCCTCTACCTCCAAAATACGGTCTACCAGCAAAAAGGGGTAGCGGTGCGGGATAATCTCCTGAATCTGCTTGTTGTCCAACATTGCAATCTTGCTCCTTCCGACGCTTTCCGTTTGTATATTTTGGTTTGAAACAACTCACACTAACCCTATCCCTTCACCGCTGCAGAAGTGAAGGTTGATATAAGGGAGCGTATTTTGCGGCCACCGAAATGGTCGTGGAATATGCTCTTTTTTTGCTTCCCTATCCTTTATAAACAATTTTTCAAGGTTCGAACAAGGTCTTTACGACCCTTTTTTTACCGGACTTGTCTCTTCCGTACTTAATCGCCTGGTTTTACGATTGACCGTATTGAACTGGGCCACGTAAATAATAGAGGTGACGAAAGAAAACAAGATGACGGCCGCCAGGTATTCCGTTGCATAAGGAACGTGAAAGAGGATAAGCAGGACAGCCAGGTAATACAGGACCGTCGTCAGCTTGCCCATGGCGTTGGCCGGAAGCGTTTGTTTGCCGCGGAAATGAAAAAAAGCCGACCCTGCGATCATGCCGATATCCCGGATGAAAAAAGCCGCTGCGGCCAGCCAGGGAATCATCCCGGAGCTGAGCAGGGAGATAATGACCGCGATCATCATCAACTTATCCGCAAGCGGATCGAGCATAATGCCCATCTGGGTAACCAGATTCCGTTTGCGGGCGATATATCCGTCTGCGATATCAGTTATGCCCGCTAGGACGACAACGAGAAAAGCCAGTTTCGTATAGCCTGCATAGAAAATGTACAGATAGACGGGAATTAGAAAAAAACGGCTTATGGTAAGCAGATTCGGTAAATTCAATCGTCTCTCCCTTTCTACGGCTAAAGCTGGAACAGGCGCGATTCCTCTCATTTTCATTGGTTTCCATTATACCGTTTCTCCGGGCAAAAAGAAAACTCCCTTGCGGGAGCCCACGCTCAGTCTGCAAACACCAAATCGAAGAGATGTTTCCAGGTGCTGATTCTGAATATGTCTAAAGTCGGCTGACCGCCGATTCCTGAATACCCGATCCAAAGCCCGACAATCAAGGCTCCCAAAAAAATGAGCGGAACGCGCAGTTTCTTCAGGACGCGAAGCGCTCCGGCGGATCTTGAAGTCCCTCCCGGTTTGCCCGTGTCCGGTTCTTTAGCCTGCGTAGATGATGCTGTTTCCGTCTCCTTGCTCTCTTCTTCCATGGACACGAGAATCGCCCCTCCTTCACGCATTAGCCGCGCAAGTTGTTAGCGAGCCCCATCATCGTATCCGCCGAGGAGATTGCTCTTGAATTCAATTGGAAAGCACGCTGAATCATAACAAGTTCGGACATTTCCTGCTGCAGATCCACGTTGGACTGCTCCAGGAAGCCCTGCTTGACGGTCACGCCGTCCGTATTGGCTGCGAAAACGTTATTCTGTGCCACGTTCGCCGGAAGACGGAAGTAGTTGCCGTCGGCTTCGCCGAGCAGCTGCGGATTAATGACTTTGACCAGCTTAATCTGACCGACTTGTCTGCCCGTACTCGCCGGATTGGCTTCGTTGTAAACCACTACCCGCCCCTGCTCATCCACGCGAACGCGGCTGTTCTGCAGGGTCGGATCGGCCGGATCGATCGCGATCTCAATCGGCTGATTGCTGGCCGTGTCCTTTACGAAGTAACCGTCTTTGGTGGCAAGCCCCATGGCTTTGGTCACATTGCCCGTAGCCGGGTCCACTTTGTTGTACGCGCTGAGCTTAAGAGCCCCGTCGCGGGTCCAAGCCGGTGTGTTGGAACCGGGAATGGTCACCTCGAACAGACCGTCCCCTTCGATAGCCAGATCGTACGGCTCATCCGTCGGTTTCAGGCTTCCCTGCGTCATAATATTCTGCAGGCCGACCAGCTTAGCGCCCCAGCCTTGAGGAAACCCGAGAGAAGTCATCCGTCCGGTTTTCATAAAACCTTGCGGCTGATTCATGGTGTTCGTCAGTACATTCTCGAAGCTGGCTTCCTTCTTCTTGTATCCGACGGTATTGACGTTCGCCATGTTGTTAGCCAACACATCCAACTTCTGCTGCAGGCCCTGCATCGTGACCGATGCGTTAATAATTGAGTTGTTCATCGTGATCTCCTCCAAGCTTTCCGGAGAAAGCTGCTTCGAAAGCATTCCCTGAGAGGGATTTTATCATGCCCACTGCTTATACCCGGCCCACGTCATTTACTAGCTTGTCCATACTGCGGTCATAGAATTGGACCATCTTCTGGTTGGCTTCATAGGCACGGGCTGCCGTCGTCATATCGACCATCGCTTGAGTCGGATCCACATTGGAGCGTTCCACGAAACCCTTACGGACCTCGACTTGATCTCCTGCCGCCAGCGCCACCACTTGTCCTTCGTCATTCGCGCCGACCGTGAAAAGCCCGTTGCCCTCCGGAAGAAGCACATTCGGATTCTGGACTTTCATCACGAGCGGGATGGGCGGATTGGCCGGATCGTAACGGACTGTCTGGCCGTTAGCCGCCACCAGACGATAACCGTCCGCATTGGCAACGAAACCTTCCGCATCCACCGTGAATTTGCCGTTGCGCGTATAGTGGCGTTCACCCGCAACTTGCGGATTCTCGACCACAAACAACGCTTCCGGTTGGTAAACGACCGTACCGTCCGGGCCTACAGCCTTACCGCCGTTGTCGAACTTCAAGCCGTTTACCTGAATATCGGAAACAAGCGCATAATCAAGCGGATTTCCCGTTTGCTGAAGCGGACCCTGCACCATGAGTCTGGCGGTTTCCTCGGCAAAAACGCCCGTATTCATTCTGCCCACATTCACCACGGTACCGTCCCCGGCTTCTCCCCCGCGGATACGCGAGATAAGAACTTCCGGAAAGGAACGCGCCGAAGTGGTTTCCTGTTTGAAGCCCGGTGTATTGAGATTGGCAATGTTGTTCGTCACGGTATCGTGTTTACGCTGCTGCATGGTCAAGCCGGATGCCGCCGTGTATAATCCCCTAAGCATGAGTCACCTCTATACGAATTTTCGTTTGGTCACTTTGTCCAGGTTGTCGAGCATAATGCCCGTACCTTTGACGACGCAGTGCATCGGGTCTTCCGCAATCAGAACGGGAACCTTGAGCTCGTCCGCCAAAAGCTGATCCAGACCGTGAAGCATGGCACCGCCACCTGTCAAAATAACCCCTCTATCTATTATATCGGCAGAAAGTTCCGGAGGTGTACGTTCCAATACACTTTTTGCGGCAGTTACGATAGAAGAAATCGGATCCCACAGAGCTTCCTGCACTTCACTGGAGCGAATCGTGATCGTCAAAGGAAGACCGGATACCATGTCCCGGCCGCGGATATCCATTTCATTCTGAACACTGTCGGCTTGTACCGTACCGATTTGGACCTTAATGTCCTCGGAGGTGCGTTCGCCGATCAGCAATTTGTATTTGTTCTTGATGTACTTGGTAATCGCCGTATCGAATTTATCGCCGGCGATCTTAATGGAGGAAGAGGTGACGACATCACCCATGGATAACACGGCCACGTCCGTCGTCCCTCCACCGATATCAACGACCATATTACCGCTCGGCTGGTAAATATCCATTCCGGCGCCGATTGCAGCGGCTTTCGGTTCTTCTTCCATAAACACTTCGCGTGCGCCGCTGCGTTCAGCCGCTTCCCGAATTGCTTTTTGTTCCACAGAGGTAATGTTGGTAGGCGCACAGATGAGGATTCGAGGATGTGAGTACCAGCTTTTGCCCCCAACTTTGGAAATAAAATGTTTCAACATCGCTTCAGTAATTTCAAAATCAGCGATTACACCTTCGCGGAGCGGGCGAATAGCCACGATGTTACCGGGCGTACGCCCTACCATTCTCCTGGCTTCTTCACCGACCGCTAGAACGCGTTTTGTATCGCTTTCGATCGCCACAACCGAGGGCTCATCGAGCACTACGCCGCGTCCTTTCACATGAATCAAGACGTTCGCAGTGCCCAAGTCGATTCCGATATCCTTACTTAACATGAAAAATAATCCTCCCTAAACTAACCGTCCATCCCCATAAACTGAAGCGGTGCTTCGAATAGTATACATATTTTTCATTATAAGCTAATTTCGCAGAAAAAAACAGAAATTCCTCTTTTTTCGGGACAATTTCGACAATTTTCCGGAAGGAAGGGCGGGCTTGGGAGTCAGGATTTAACCGTAACAAGCGGTTCAGCGGATTTGACAGGTTTGGTCTTGCGGTATTTGATTTTGGTCGCTTCCCCTCCCCTAAGATGGCGGATCGATTTGTGGTATTCGAGGATCGTTTTGACCTGATTGGCCAGCTCCGGGTTGATTTCCGGCAGTCTCTCCGTCAAATCCTTGTGCACCGTGCTTTTGGAAACGCCAAACTCCTTCGCTATGGTGCGAACCGTATTTCTCGTCTCAACGATGCAAGTTCCGATCTTAATGGTTCGCTCTTTGATGTAATCGTGCACTCCCCTCGCCTCCCTACTCGGATAGTTTGGTACATTATATGAGGGGTAGGGCCTAATATTCGTTGTTTCCGCCGCTGACAAGCTATTTCCGTCCAATTATTTTGACGGACAAGGTGAAAGCTAGTCCCCCGGACGTTTTCCGTATGCAGGCAAAAAAAAGACGGATAGGGTTCTCCCCATCCGCCGATATGGTAAAGATTTATTGCGGTTTGAATTCCGGAAGCAGCTGCTCCGGCAGCTCGGCCGTGCCGTCTTCCGCCTTGCGGACTTCAAAGTGAAGGTGGACGCCTTGGTCCTTCTCCAGCTCGTTGCGGCCGGCCTGTGCGATAACATCGCCTTGTTTAACGGCGGCGCCTTTGGCTACTTTCACTTCCCCAAGGCTTTGATAAACCGTTACAAGCCCGTTGTCGTGCGTAATCTCGACTAGATTGCCTACGACCGGATTTTTGTCCACCGCGGTTACTTTACCGCTGAGGGCCGCGCTTACATCAAACGCCTGCTTGTCTGCACGGACAAGATCGACGCCCACGTGAGGGGTAATCGTATCTCCGTATTCGATCATCGCCGCTTGCTTGGCTTCATTGCTGCCTTTGCTGTCGTAGGACGGAAGCGAAATCGTTACTTGGCTGCGGTCTTTTACCGGCCATTGAATGCTTTCGGCTTTGGCACCTACGGGAACGGCATTGTCTTTGTTAGCCGTTTCACCAGCAGGTTTATCGGATTGAACGGAATCAGCCGGCGTATTCGTTGCGACCGGTTTCTTAACCGCATCCTGATAGACCCACATTAAGGTTAAGATAATTGCCGCTGCCGCTACATAAGTTGCCGGGAAAACCCACTTTTTGGCCAAAAATCTCTTCCATGCGGAGTTAGGGACATTTCCTGCTCCCGTTACAGTTTGGGGAGCTTCTTCCTTGTTCTGAAACTCTTGTTTACCATCTCTCATATGGTTATCACCTCAATAACCATTGTTGACACGTTTGAGAGTTTTATACATTTGCCCTAAAGAAATTCTAGCAGGTCTTATTTTTGAGTTTTCTTGTTCAGTAGAGTGGAAGCGGAAGTCAGCTTTGCGCCGGGATAATAATAAGAGGCGATTTCCGCGGCTTTCTTCCCTTCTTTGGCCATTCCGTTCGCCCCCCACTGGCTCATTCCGACTCCATGTCCGTACCCTTTTACCGTAAATGTCCAATCCGATCCGCTCAAAGCCGCTTCAAAATCGGTAGAGTTGAGACCCAGTTTCTCTCTTATTTCTTTTCCCGTAAATGCTTTGCCCGCTATCATGGCAGTCTTGACCCGTTTGGATTCCGTCCGTTCCAGAACTTTTATGCTGCCCGTATTTAAGGACGATGAAGCCGGAAGCCCCATCTTTTGAAGAATGTCTTTATAGGAAAGGGTTATGGTTTGTTTGAATTTGGGCGAAAGCTTCTCATCCCACGGGCTGCTGACCGACTTCAGATAAGGAACATCGGACCCCCACACATTGCGGACATCCTCCGTATACCCATTGGACGTGGAGAAAAATGTGGCCTGAATCGGCTTCCCCTCGTAGGTAAGTATGAGATCGGCCGTAGCCTTTACGGCGGCGTCGATCTTTTTGCTGTTCGACTCGTACGCCTTGCCTGTCCATTGTTTCTGAAGCTGGTCATCGGTCAGGTAGGCCTGATGCTGAATCGTGTCCGTGACCCATGCTTCCTTGACGGGGACGTTGCTGAAATCTCCCGTTAAAATACGGCGTACGATATAAGTACGCGCCGCAACCGCCTGAGCTTTGAGAGCCTCTTCCGAAAACTCCGCAGGCATCTCCGCCGCTACAACTCCTTTCACATACTGCTCCAGACTTACCGTCTGAATCTGCTTCTGCTTGGAGAGGTAGACCGGAACCATAACCATGCCGGCGGATGAAGAGACTGCTTCGGTGTCATGAGGATCCGCAAAAGTGCCGGTTTGCTGTTTGACGACCACGGCGGGAAGCAAAACGGTGACCAGCAGCAAACCCGAAACCGCAATGCCCGTCCAAAGCAGTGCCGGCTGTTTGAGCTTTGAACGTCTCTTAAACTTCATAGATGGCCTCCGTAAGTGTTCCGTTCCGTCTTAGTATCGAGAAGGATAGCCGGGAGCCGCCCTTAAGGAATGGATGCTCCAATCGTCCTCTCTCTGCGGAACGGGATTACTCTCATCTTATGAAGGTATTTACTAGATTAGAACGAAAAAACCGGCCCTCCGATAGGAGAGCCGGCTTTCCTTATATCTGATTGGATCCTTTAACGGATCACGAAAGTACAGTGCTTAAGCCCAGGTGGGCTGAACGGCGAACAGTCCGATTTCTTGCGGTATCTCCTGTTCTTCTTCCTGCGGGACGACCCGTTGAATATCGGCACCCACTGAACGGAGCGCGGAGGTAATATCCACGTATCCCCGGTCGATATGGTGAAGTCCGGTAATCTCGGTCTCTCCCTCGGCTACAAGAGCGGCCAGAATCAAAGCGGCACCCGCGCGGAGGTCGGTCGCACAAACTTTGGCGCCCTTAAGCTTATTGCTGCCGCTCACGACAGCCGTACGGCCGTCGACTTTAATCGAGGCGTTCATGAGCATAAATTCGTCCACGTGCATGAACCGGTTCTCGAATACCGTCTCGGTAACCAGGCTCGTGCCGTCCGCAACCAGCTGGAGCGCCATCATCTGAGACTGCATATCCGTGGGGAAGCCGGGATACGGCAGTGTCTTGATGTCGGCCGCGCGCAAAGGTTTGTCGGCACGGACGAGAATTCCGTTCTCGTCCTCTTCCACGTGTACGCCCATTTCCTGCAGCTTCGAAATCACAGGGCGCAGGTGATCGCCGATGGCGCCTTCCACGTACAGTTCACTGCGTGTAATCGCAGCGGCGATCATATAAGTACCCGCTTCGATACGGTCCGGTATGACGCTATGTACCGCGCCCTTCATTTTTTCCACGCCTTCAATGCGGATGACACCGGTACCGGCACCCCGGACAACTGCGCCCATCGCATTCAAGTAGTTGGCCAGATCGACGATTTCGGGCTCTTTCGCCGCGTTTTCAATAATCGTCGTGCCCTCAGCCAGAGTAGCGGCCATCATGATGTTCTCGGTCGCGCCTACACTGGCGACGTCGAGATAGATCTTCGCGCCTTTGAGACGTTTCTCCACTCTGGCTTCGATGTAGCCTTGACCCAGCTCGATCTCCGCTCCCATGGCTTCAAAGCCTTTCAGGTGCTGGTCGATCGGGCGCGTGCCGATAGCACATCCCCCCGGAAGGGAGATACGGGCTTTGCCCAGGCGGGCCAAAAGTGGTCCCATCACGAGAAAAGAAGCCCGCATTTTACGAACGAGCTCGTAAGAAGCTTCGCACGTTTCGATCGCTTGAGCGTTTACTTTCACGCTGTGATTATGATAGCTGAGCTGCAGGCCCAGGCTTCTAAGTACTTTGTTAATTACAAGTACATCGTCAAGCGGAGGAGCGTCATGTATGACACTTTCTCCTTCCGCAGCCAAAATTGATGCCGCAATGATGGGCAGTACAGCGTTTTTGGCGCCGTTAACTTTAATCTTGCCGGCTAATTTACGGCCACCGCGGACGATAATTTTGCTCATCTCGGTCCCTCCGCGTCTTAATTTATCGTTCTAAATCGGGTAAAACGTGACTGTCGGTCTATGTCGTCATGAACACACCATTCATACAGTTCGGAATGGGGTCTGGGTTTGGCACCGTTGTACTACCATTGTTTACAAGTCTAAGCGATGTTATTCGACAAAATGTCAAAAAATTCCGTTTAATCCTACAGACCATTCCAGATACTTCAAGAAAAAACTGGCTACCAGGTAACCGAGTCCGATGGACATAAACACTTGCAGCATCTTGGCTGCGGGACTTCGCGGCTGCTTCAGCAGCACGTCGAATCGGAACTGCTGGAGTGCCCACCACGACAGTCCCACGGCGGCTAAATATACAACAATATTGATCAGGGGCATTTGCGGAACAACAGTTGTCAGTTCTTCCATATTCGACATGTTTCTACCTCTTCCTCCCGAAAACATTCGAAAACCGGGACAAAAGGGCTGCAAATTCGGCCCGGGTCGCCTGATTGTCAGGGCGGTAAGTCCCATCCGGGAATCCCCGAATCCAGCCGTCCCCGGACATTTGCTTCAGAATGCCGACGCCCCAATACCGGTCGTTAACGTCCAAGAAAGGAGAACGCCCGCGGTATTTGCCTGCCATTTGCATCGTATTCGCAATCACTTGCGTCATTTCCATCCGGGTCAGAGGCTGATCCGGCCGGAAATGCCCATCCTCATACCCGTCCATGTAACCGGCCATTGTTGTCCTTGCAATGGAATCATAGGCCCAATGGCTGCTGCTGAGATCCGGATAATCGACCGGCCTGTTCTTATCCAGGCGGAATCCGTTCGCCAGCATTACAGCGGCCTGTGCGCGGGTGATCGGCAGGTCAGGGTAAAATTTGTAGCTCCCGTCTCCGTCGATAACATGCCTGCTGGCCAGGTCTGCGATAGCCTTCTCGGCCCAATGTCCGTGAATATCGGAAAATCCGGCAACGAGAGGCTGTGCGGCCGCATTCAGCTGATACATCTGCTGAGTCGCAGCCCTGTCACTCTGCAGCTTGATATAATACAAGCCTGCCGGCAAGCGCCTGTCAAGAACAAGATTCTCGGCAGACCCTTCGCTGCTCTTGCTGTCGAGCTCCTTCAGGGTGTGATCGTACAGCGTGAACGCCATATCGCATCCCCGCTGGAGAGAGCCGAACTTCAGCTGCACCAGACTTTCCTGCTCCAGCCGGAATTGAAACCAATCCAAATCCGAAGCACTCTCTATAACGCCGGGACGATCTTCATGAAGTGTCAGTGTCGTAGCCTGGTAGGGCTTATTATTGGGTTCATTCGGGTCAATCAGCTTAGGTGTATAATCAACCGATAGCGTATACTCCCCCATCACCGGCTGCGTATTGTCCTTCACATTGCTGATCCGGATGTAATAGTCGCCTGGCGTGACATTCATAAGAGGGGTCGCCTCGGTCGCTCCTTCTCCAAACTGGTCAAAAGTTGTCGATTTTTCTCCCTTTTTCTGAATCAATACTACCGGGTCTATTCTAGCGGTATCCACGGAAGTTTTCAAGCGGAGAGTACCGGATTTCTTAAAAGAAATCATAAACCAATCCTGATCGTTCTCCTGATGAAAGGTGCCCTTCACAATCTGGCTTCTCGCAGGCAGGGAAGTCGCTTTATACTGATGGTCGTTATCTTCAAAAGCGTCTTGATAAATCTGGAAATCGGTCTGCAGCGTATACAGGACTGCCCCTGCTCTACCCGGATCCAGAAGACTTGCCGCGATTTTGCTCTTTCCCTTCTGAACAGGCAGAGTCACAACCGGATTCTGAGGGTCCGTGGTGAAAACCTCTTCTGCCTCTTTATTATCCCGAAAGTACCGAATAGAAACAGGACTAGCGTCACTTGTTTTTAAGACAAGCTTCACAAAACCGTCGTAAGGACTATCCAGTGTAAACCAATCGGTATCTTTGCCGGAGCTAAAATCCGCATGGATGAGAGTGTGTACGGGCAGCATGGGCGCATGGCCCGAATCGTCGTTCGGCTCGAAACGGTCGCTCAGAAGCGGCTCCTTCATCAGTCGGTCTACCCGCAGGAGCCCGAAGCCTGTTGTCGCATCCCATCCGGGCGATTCCAGATCCTCCGCCGTCTGCTTGATGAGCTCCCTGAGCTGCCAGGGCTCCAGGTAAGGGGCGCGGCCCCATAACAGCGCCGCAGCGCCCGCCACCTGCGGAGCGGCCATCGACGTGCCCTCCTTGCTCTCGTAGCCTCCGCCTTTGGCGGTGGTGTACACCTGCCAAGGCGCCACGAGGTCAAGATCCGGTCCGTAGTTCGACCGGTCGTCCGCGAGGCGCGCGGAGGTCATGCCGCCTACCCCGAGCACCGTCGGGTACGCGGCGGGATACTTCACGCTGCCGCCTTCGTTGCCGGAGGCGGCGACGAGAAGCACGCCGCGCTCCTCGGCGTAGCGGACCGTGCCGGCCATGAAGCTTGAATATTTGTTCAAGCCCAGCGAGAGTACGACGATCTTGGCTCCGTGATCGACGGCATAACGGATGCCTTCGCCGAGCTTGGTCTCCCCGCCCGTACCGTCCGCTTCCAATGCCTTGATCGGCATAATTTTCGCGTTGGGCGCGATGCCGGCGATGCCTTTGTCGTTGTTCATCTTGGCGGCGATAATCCCGGCCACGTTCGTACCGTGGCCGTTATCGTCCTGGGGCTTCTCCTGCGGATTAAGCAGGTTCGCTCCCGGGACGAGTCTGCCTTCGAGATCGGGATGCGTCAGATCGACGCCCGTATCCACGACCGCCACGATGACGGGTTCATCGCTATCGCCTGCCTGTGCCCAGCCTTCATCCATATGTATGTCATCCAAATAGGTTTGTTTCACCCGCAAAGGGTCGCTGGAAACCGGATACGCCTGTACATTCGATATGCCGACGGTCCATACGAGCAGTACAATCCCGAGCCATCCATACATCCATTTATATCGAAATTTTCGGTTCATTTAGAGAGTCCTCTTTCGGTCATTTTAAAAAAATAATAAGCCCGGATAGTTTTACGCCGTCTAATCGAAGATAAAAACAATAAAAATAAGCCCCTCCACTGCCCAAACAGCGGAGAAGCTTATATTATATCAAATTTATGACAGGATTAGGAGGTCCCTAGTCAAACTGAATATCCGATCGATATAAGCGAGCAGATATCCGGGAACGAGTCCCAGCAATAACGTCAAGCCGGCACATATCCAAAGGGTGATTCCGAGGGGGACCGGCACGCTTACGGGCCGGTCTTCAAGGTCGGCGCGCATGAACATTTGTCGGATAATGCCGAAGTAATAATAAAACGAAATGACGCTCGTGATCATCATAACGGCACCGAGCCAATACAGATGCGCCTGCATGGTGCCAAACAGCAGATACAACTTTCCAAAAAAACCCGCAGAAACCGGAATGCCCGCAAGCGACAGAAGAAGAATGACAGCGGCCGCAGAAGTCCAGGGGGCACGGTAATAAAGACCGGCAAACCCTTTAATCTCCTCGTCTCCGGTCGATCTTTCTATAATCAGAAGGACCGCGAAGGCGCCGATATTCATCAGAATGTAGGCGGTCAAATAAAAGAAAAATTTGGAGAAGTTATCCACCTGCACCAGGTTGATGTGGACGGCCAAAGGAACGAGCAGATAACCGGCATTGGCAATTCCGGAATAAGCCAGCAGCCGTTTAACGTTTTTTTGCCGCAGCGCGACTGTATTGCCCCAGATCATGGCGGTTGCCGCTACCACCGACAGGGCCAGGAAGATGTCTTTCTGAAGCCCTTCGTCCCCGAACTGTCCTAAGGCAAGAAGCACATAAAAGACCCTGAACAGGATGGCAAAAGCCGCCCCTTTGGATATAACGGCGAGAAAAGCGGTGACCGGTGTCGGGGCTCCCTGATAAACATCCGGCGCCCACGAGTGGAAAGGCGCGGCCGCTATTTTGAAACCGAACCCCGCCAAGAGCAGGAAGAAAGATACATACAGGAGCGGTTTGTAGCTCTCGTAACCTGCGACGATGGCCGCCTGTATCGCCCCCAGGTTCGTTGTTCCCGCAATTCCGTAAAGGAATGACATTCCGTATAAAATAACGGCGGACGATATTCCGCCCAATATGACATACTTGAAGGCGCCCTCGTTGGACCGGGTGTTTTTCTTTTTCATGGCGACAAGCACGTAAGAAGTAATACTCAGAAGCTCCAATCCTACGAATAGCGTGATGAGATCGGCGGAGGAAGCCATCACCATGGCACCCAGCACAGCCGGCAGCAGGAAATAATAATATTCCCCGACATGCGGTATCTCCCCGTCTTCCACGCTTCCCAGACTCATCAGAATAATCAGCGCGGTTCCGCCGAGGAACGCCAGTTTCAGCAGGTTTCCGAAATCGTCTACGCGGTAGCTTTCGTTAAGGAGCACAATTGCCTGACCGGGATTAAGCTGGGCAATGACAAAGGCGATAGAGACCGCAATACCGGCGAGGGAAAGCCCGCCGATCCATTTCCGGTTGACCCCCTTCGGCAAAAACAGGTCGAGCACCGACAGCAGGATAGCCGTGATCACCAGCGTCATTTCCGGGAGCAGATGCGTTAAATCCTGTACATGAATTCGTATCGGTTCCACGTTCTATCCCCCTATCTTCCCAGCTAAGCTGTGAATCGTCTGATGAAACCCGTTTACCGTCTGCTGCAGAGGCTCGCTCAGTATACCCGGATACACGCCTAGCAGAAGAATGAAGGCGACCAGCGCAATCATCGGCACAGCTTCTATAAACCGGGCGTCCGGCAGTCCCTTGAACCGTTCCGGCAGAGGTCCGTACGTCATCTTCATGACCCCCCTCAGCACATAAGCGGCCGTCAGGATAATGCCGACTGCACCTATAATCGCCAGGATCCGGGCCGTACCGAACAAGCCGATAAACGCCAGCAGTTCGCTCACGAAGCCGGAGAGCCCCGGCAGACCGAGGGAAGCAAGCCCTCCCACAAGCAGAATAGCGCTAAGAAAAGGCATGGATTTCGCCAGCCCGCCCAGCTTGCCTAGTTCCGTCGTGGAGGTCCGTTCGTAAATACTGCCGACGAGCAGGAACATGAGAGCGGAAATCAGGCCGTGAGAAACGAGTTGGAAAATCGCTCCCTGCATACCGATCGGATTAAAGGCCGCCAAGCCCAGCAGTACAATGCCCATGTGGCTGATACTGGAATATGCGAGCACTAGCCTGAACTCGTTCTGGACAAAAGCCAGCAGGGCTCCGTACAAAATGTTGATGACACCCAACAGGGCAAGTAACCATGCCCAATCCTGCGCTTGCGCCGGAAACAACAGGATGCCGAAACGGATGAGTCCATAAGCGCCCATTTTCAGCAAAATACCCGAGTGAATCATCACCACGGGAGGCGGAGCTTCCGTGTGCACCTTGAGCATCCAGGTGTGAAACGGAAAAATCGGCAGCTTGATGCCGAAAGCGATGAGAAGCATGACCAGGAGGGCCGTTTTCATGCCCCCGCTCAAGAAGAACGGATTTTCCGCTTGAGGATTAGGCGACACCTGATTCACCAGGGCGGCCGGGTCCTGGAGCAGGTTATGTACAATCGTCTGGATATCGCCGCTGTAGAATACGGTCAGTTGATTGCCGGTGACCTGCTGGGAAATTCCCGCCGTCGTGACTAGAATAACGAATGCGACAAGCATGATGGCCGAGCCGAGTCCGTTGTAAATCAGAAAGCGGCCGGCTGCCTTTTCCCGGTCTACGCGGCCCCAGATTCCGATCAGGAAAAACATCGGAACGAGGGTGACTTCGAAAAAGAGGAAGAACAGAAACAGATCCTGGGACGTAAACACGCCGAAAACGCCGACTTCCAGCAGCAGCAGCCAGATCGAATAAGCCTTCCATCTTTTTTTGATGTAGATCGAAGCGAGGGCGGCCATTGTAAACACTAACGCGGTGAGGAAAACGAGCGGCATCGACAAACCGTCAACGGCCAGATGGTATTGAACGGTCCAGTAGAAGCTGGCGAGACCTTCGACCCCTTCTTTGTTAAGGGGGATGCGGATCCAGTCCAGCTGCTCTTTGAACTGCATCCCCGACGCTCCGTTGGAATAAGCCGCATACAGCCATACGCTGAGCAGAAGCGGGATTCCGGTCGCCGCCATGCATACGGCCTGGAGCGCTTTCTTGTTCTCCTTCGGCAGAAAAAGGAGGACGAGCACGCCGAGCAGCGGGGAAAACACGATCAGACTAAGCAGGTTAGCCGACATGGATAAACCTCCTTCCGGCTACAGCAAGGATGAGAACAAGCAGGCCGAGCAGGGTGATCAGACCGTAAGTCTGGACCTGGCCGTTCTGCAGACGTGAGCCCGTTCGGCCTAGTCCGACGGCGGTTGCGGCCACGAGCCGGACGGCACCGTCCACGATAAACGTGTCTACGGCCTGCAAGAGATACCCGATTCCCCGCAGCGGGAGGACAATGACCGTCTGGTAAATTTCGTCGATATAATATTTACGACGTACGAGATTGTACAGCCATGGAAACTTTGCGGAGAACACAAAGCTTCCCGACTTTCTTGCGTACAGCAAGTAGCCTAGAACGAGGCCCAGAACGCCCGCCGCCGTAGAGAGAAGCATCACGCCCGCGTGAACGGCCTCTTCCTCGGTCCTGCCTGTCAGCCAGTCGCCGAACCACCCGCTCCACGGGGTGTAGAGAAAGCCGGCAAGAGCGGCGGGAACCGCCAGCAGAAGGAGCGGGAGCGTCATAGAGGCCGGGGATTCGTGAACCTCTTGACCGCTGCGCGATTTGCCCCAGAATACCAGGAAAAAGAGCCGGGCCATATACAAGGCCGTAAAGAAAGCACCGACGATGCCGACCCAGAACAGCAACGAATTCGTCTCGTAAGCCTGAGACAGAATCGCGTCCTTGGACCAGAAACCGGAGAACGGAGGAATTCCGGACAAAGCCAGCGTTCCGATCGCGAACGTCCACGCCGTAATCTTCATCCTTCCGCCGATTCCGCCCATTTTGGTAATATCCTGCGTTTGTACGGCATGAATAACGCTGCCCGCACCCAGAAACAGGAGAGCTTTAAAGAACGCGTGCGTAAACAAATGGAATATTCCTGTCGTATACGTAGCGCTCACTCCAAGCGCCATCATCATATACCCCAGCTGGGATACGGTCGAATAGGCGAGAATCCGTTTGATATCGTTCTGCGCCGTTCCGATTGTCGCTGCGAAAATCGCCGTAAAACCGCCTACATAAGCGACGACCTGCATGGCCGTATCCGATGCGAGGAAAACATCGAACGTACGGGCGACCAGATAAACCCCGGCCGCCACCATAGTCGCGGCATGAATAAGCGCACTGATCGGAGTAGGGCCTTCCATCGCATCGGGCAGCCAGGTATGCAGTGGGAATTGCCCCGATTTTCCCATGGCCCCCATAAAGAAGAGAAGCGCGATCCAAGTTGCTGCGGAGCTTTCCACCTGACCGCTTGTAAACGCATTTTGTACCGAATTAAAATCCAACGCATGACCCGGCATGCTCCAGAACAGAAGAAGAATTCCGATAAACAATCCGAAATCGCCGATTCTTGTCACGATAAAAGCTTTTTTTGCGGCAGCCTTAGCCTCGGGTTTCGTATACCAGAATCCGATCAGCAGGAACGAGCAGACTCCGACAAGTTCCCAAAACATGTAAAACTCCACCAGGTTGACCGAAATAACCAACCCCAGCATCGCAAAAGAAAAGAGCGCTATGTAGCTGAAAAACACATGGACCCGCTCGTCATCCTTCATATATCCGATCGAATAGATATGGACCAGCAATGATACGAGAGTGACAACAATGAGCATGATCGCGTTTAAATTATTGACCTCGAAGCCCAGGCTCACCGCAAAATCGCCCACCCGCAGCCACTGGAAACCGTTCCAAGTGTAGTCTTGAACGCCTTTTCCAAGTCTCTCGATAAGAATGAGAAGGGCCACAACAAACGAAGCGAAGATAGCGGCCGTGCTCAGGTATAGACCTGTTCTTCTTGCCGACCTGCCCGAAGCGGTTATCAGAACATAGGCCAGGAGCGGAAACAGCGGGATGAGCCAGGCATATTGCGAATAAACGGAAATCATATTTTTCCTTCCTCCTTCAAGGCCATGACGTTAGACAGCTCTGCCAATCAAAGATGAGGATAAGAGCCGCACCGTTCGCCGCTAATGCTTCATGGTGTTCATTTCATCCACGTTGCCCGTTCCCTTATTGCGGTAGAGAGCGATCAGGATAGCGACGCCAACAGCCGCTTCCGCTGCCGCTACCGTGATGGTGAACAAGGAAAAAACTTGCCCGATCAGCGCAGGCTGCGCGCCCATTTTGGCGAATGCGACCAGATTCAGGTTCACGGCGTTGAGCATCAGTTCGATGGAGAGGAGAACGATGACACCGTTCCTCTTGGACAAAGCCCCGTACAAACCGATACAGAACAAAATGGCCGCCAGAGTCAGATAAGGAGTCACGACACTTGTCACGTTAATCCTCCTCTCTTTTGGCAACGACAATCGCTCCGATAAAGGCGACCGTCAGCAGCACGGACATAATTTCGAACGGAATGACGTATTCGTTGTACAACAGTTTTCCGATCTCAAGCGTATTATCCTGCCCGGTCTGAAGAGAGCCTGAGGCCGACGGAAAGGTCGTATTTTGAATCGCATAGAAAAGGATGCCGAAGAGCCCCAACGACCCGATACCGAGCAGAATCTTCTGAACCGGCCCGCTCTTGGCCTTCTCCTCAGCCCGGTGGTTGGTCATCATAATGCCGAAAATCATCAGGATCGAGATGGCTCCCGCATAAATCAGAATCTGGACAAAACCGACAAACTCCGCTTCCAGCAGCACGTACAGCCCGGCCAGACTCACGAACGTAAAAGCAACGGACAGCACCATATGAACGACTTTCGTGAAGGTGATCATATAGATGGCGCCTCCTATCGCACAGATGGCAAACAGAAGGAACCACCAGTTCTCCCCCTGCGACAAAAAGCTTCCTAACCCGCTAAACATCTTTCTTCGCGCCTCCTTTGGGAAGGGCGGAGTTGTTTTCTTTACGCACCAGCGTGTTGTTGTCCGTGAGCCACTTCATATCTTTAAACAGCTCGTCACGGCTGTAGGCGCTCAATTCAAAATGGTTGGTCATCACAATCGCTTCGGTCGGACAAACTTCCGTGCAAAGATCGCAAAGGATGCAGATTTCAAAATTAATATCGTAAGTGTCGATAATTTTGCCCTTTTTATCGGGATCGGGATTGGGTTTCCCCGTCAGGGTAATACACTCCGTGGGGCACACTTTCGCGCACATATTGCAGACAATACATTTGTCCGGTTCGAAATGCTGGATTCCCCGGAACCGGTCCGGCATTTGCAGGGGCACATCGGGATAAGCGTAGGTCACTTTTTTCTGGGTCATCGTTTTGAGTGTGACGCCTAATCCTTTGATAAGACCTTTCACTGGCCCTCTCCTCCTTTTACGACTTCATAGAACGGCAGCGGCCGCGTTACCCGGTAATCCCCATGTAGAGAGCCGTTATAAAAATATTGAGCAGCGCCAGAGGCAAAAGCACCTTCCAGCCGAGTCCCATCAGCTGATCAATCCGGATTCGGGGCAAAGTCGCCCTGATCCAGAAAAAGAAGAAGACAATGAACGAGAATTTAAGCAGAAACCAGACAATGCCGGGAATAAAAGCGAGAAAAGCAAAAGGAGCGTGCCAGCCGCCCAGGAAAAGGACCGTCGTTAAAGAAGCGATCGCAAAGACGTACACATATTCCGCAAGCATGAAGAAAGCGAAACGGAATCCGCTGTATTCGACATGGTAGCCGGCTACAAGTTCCGATTCGGCTTCGGGCAGGTCAAACGGGGTGCGGTTCAGCTCGGACACGCCCGCAATGACGAAGACGATAAAACCGACAATCTGGGGGAGGAAGTTCCAGTTCCAGAAGTTATCGCCTTGGGCTTCCACGATTTTATGAAGGTTCAAGGTGCCGGTCATCATGATGACCCCGATCACGGAAATGACGAGAGGAACCTCGTAACTGATCATTTGGGCGGCTGACCGCATGCCGCCAAGCAGGGCATATTTGTTGTTGGAAGCCCAACCGCCGAGAATCATTCCCAGGGTGGAAATACCGGACAACGCTACGTAATAAAGAAGGCCGACATCAAGATCGGCATGAATGAGATTGGCCGTGAACGGAATCGTCGCCACAACGACGAACGCCGGGATAAACGTAAGCACAGGCGCGAGAATGAACAGCTCCCGGTCCGCTTTGCGCGGAATGGTATCTTCCTTGATGAGCAGCTTAAACACGTCAGCGACCGTTTGCAGCAGTCCCAGCGGACCTACACGGTTCGGGCCGTATCTCCCCTGCATCCAGCCAATGACTTTTCGCTCGAAGTAGATGGCATACGTTACGAATCCCAGGATGATAAGAAGCAGCACAACGCCGTAGGCCGCGAAAATAAGCCCCGTCGTCCATGTCAGCGGTTGTCCGACCAGATCCAGCATCAGCCGTCCACCTCCCCTACAACGATATCAATCCCGCCGAGAATGGTAATCAGATTCGTCATGGTTTCCCCGACCAGCAGCTTCGGTAAAATTTGAAGATTCACGAAGGAGGGGCGGCGGAACTTCAGCCGGAACGGTTCGGGCCGCCCTTTGGACATAATAAAACAGCCGATTTCCCCCCTCGGTGATTCGATCGGCGCATAAATATCGCCTTCCGGCGGCTTAATGACCCGGGGGGCTTTTCCCATCGTATCGCCTTCGGGAATCTGATCCAGCGCCTGTTCGATGATACGCAGGGATTGAACGATCTCTTCCATTCTAATGAGATAACGGTCGTAGCAGTCACCCTTGGTTCCCACCGGTACGTCAAAATCGAAACGATCATAGATGCAGTAAGGCTGATCCTTACGCAAGTCCCATTTCACGCCGGTACAACGCAGGTTCGCCCCGCTTAATCCGTAAGCGATAGCCGTATCGGCATCGTAACGGCCCACGCCTTTGATCCGAGCGAGAAAAATTTCATTGCCGCTGACAAGACGGTCATACTCTTCCAGCTTACTCTTCATGTAAGGAATAAATGCCCGGATTTTGTCCAGCCAGCCTTCCGGGGCATCCCATTTGACCCCGCCGACACGCATATAATTGTAGGTAAGTCTGGCGCCGCACAGTTCATTGAAAAAGTCGATGATCATCTCCCGGTCGCGGAACGCATAAAGAAACGGACTCATCGCCCCGATATCGAGCAAATAAGTTCCCCACCAGACCAGATGACTGGCAATCCGCTGAAGCTCCATGACCAGAATACGCAAATATTCGGCTCTTTCGGGTATTTGCAGGCCAAGCATCCGTTCGACCGCATTGACCAGCACATAATTGTTGGTCATGGCCGAAACGTAATCCATCCGGTCCGTATAAGGAATAATTTGTGTGTAATTGAGATTTTCCGCAAGTTTCTCGGTACCGCGGTGCAGATAACCCATTACAGGGATCGCCTCCCGGATAATCTCCCCGTCCAGCTTGACGATAATCCGGAATACCCCGTGGGTACTGGGATGCTGAGGCCCTACGTTAAGCAGCAGTTCTTCTGTCCGTAACACAACGCTACACCTCCGGGTCGTACGCTTCGTAATCTTTGCGCAGCGGGTGGCCGACCCACTCGTCCGGCATCATGATGCGCGTCAGGTTGGGATGGCCGGGAAAATCAATGCCCAGCAGGTCATAGATTTCCCGCTCGTTCCAGTCCGCGGTCGGCCATACGGAAGCGACAGAGGGAACGGACGGAGCCTCCCGCTCTGTGCGCACGCGGACTCCGTATTCTTTGCGCAGCGGGATAGAGAGCAGATGGTAAACCACTTCCAGCTGGCTGCCGAGGTCTACGCCGCTCACGCTGCGCAGGTAGCCGCACTGCAGCTCCTCGTGCTGCAGGAAGACCTCCGCGGCACGCACCCAGTGCTCGCCGCGGATAACCACGAAGGGACGGTGGCCGTCGATCTCGTTGATGAACGCTTCATCAACGGCGTTTTCGGCCACCTCTCCCTTCAGGATCTCGACCAGCCGGTCCAGCAGCGGCTGGTTCGGGGACGGCGGCTTCGGCGGGGCATCCTCCGCCGGAGCCCCGGTTTTGGCGGCGCGGGCCGCCGCACGGGCTGCGCGAGCTTCGGCGGAGGCTTTCGCTTTGTCGCCGCCGTCCTCGGCCGCTGCACCCTCAGTCGGGGCAGCGCCGCTCACCGCGGCCGGAGCGGTGCCGCCGGATTCAGCGGCAGCGGTGCTTCGCGCTGCCGCACGGTTTGCGTCCGGGCGCTGTGCAGCACCGGACGCCGGGGTCTCCGGCGCCGATTCGTCGGTGTCCGCTGCCGAGGCGCTCTGCTCGGGCGAAGGGACCCGAGGCGCCGTGCCGTCCCCCGCTGATCCTGTGCTCTCTAAACTTGTATGTAACTCGTCTTTTTCCTCTTTCGACAAAATCCCTTGTTTTTCCTTATATTCAATTGTATTCGCTTCCAATTTTTCGTCTGATTTTGTCGGTTTTGATCGAATATCGGTTTCCTGCGGATTTTCCTTTTCCTTATCGGTCACAGGTTCGTCACCTGCTTTCCGGTTTTTGCCTCGTAACGGATTTTCTCCTGAAGCTTATTGATTCCATAAATCAATGCCGCCGGATTCGGCGGACAGCCCGGAATATAGACATCAACCGGAACCACCTGATCGACGCCTTTTACAACCGCATAAGATTTTACGTACGGACCGCCCGCTGTAGCGCAGGACCCCATCGCAATGACCCACTTCGGTTCCGGCATTTGATCGTACAGACGGCGCAGCAGCGGAGCCATTTTCTTCGTCACCGTGCCGGCCACGATCATCACATCGGATTGGCGGGGAGATGTCCTGAAAATAACGCCAAAACGGTCCAGATCATAATGCGATGCGCCCGTACCCATCATTTCGATGGCACAGCAGGCAAGACCGAAAGTGAGCGGCCACAAGGAATTGCTCCTTGCCCAGGCTTTGACCTGCTCCAGGGTTGTCATAAACACGTTACGATCCAGTTCAGCACGATCCTCCGGAGTTATCGACTCTAAATTGAAGTCCATTGCAGCACCTTCTTCTTCCAAGCATAAAGTAGCCCGACACCGAGAAGCAGGACAAAAATACACATTTCCACCAGTGCAAACAGCCCCAGCTTGTTATACGCCACGGCCCACGGATACAAAAATACGGTTTCTACATCGAAAATAACAAACAATAAGGCGAAAAGATAATACCGGATATTGAACCTGACCTGACCTTCCCCTACCGGCTCATTTCCGCTTTCGTAAGTGGTCGCCTTGTCTTCGTTCGGCTTGTTGGGTCTAAGCCATCTGCCGATCGTAAGAGCTGCAACCGGAAGCAAAATGCCGAGTGCGACGAAAATGGCTACGATCACATACTTTACCGCGTACATCTGCTTGAAACCGCCTCCATTTTCATAAGAAATCTTGAATCATCTCATAAAATTTGGTAATGTAACGCCTTTCCAATTATAGCATACGCTCAAAAAATGTGTCTAATGAAAATGATTTTAGATGTAAGCGTATACTTTGCTGAGAAAATAAAAAACAGAAGACGCATGAACGTCCTCTGTTCTTCTTGCTTATTTATGCTCGTAAACCCCGATCCGGTTCAACGCCCGTTTAAGAGCAAGTTCGGCGCGCTGGAAATCAGCTTCGTCCTTCTTACCCGTTAAACGTTTCTCGGCGCGTTCCTTCGCAGACTTCGCACGTTCGATGTCAATGTCGCCAGGCAGCTCCGCACTTTCCGCCAGGATGACAACCTTATCTTTGCGCACTTCCATGAAACCGCCGTTCAAAGCGACAGTTTCTTGTTTGCCATTCTCAAATTTGATCGTGGCGGGTGCGATTTTCAAGGGTGTCACAAACGGAATGTGGTTCGGAAGAATGCCAAGTTGGCCTTCGATGCCGTCGACACTTACCATGTGAACATTCTGGGTATATACGATGCGCTCCGGAGTTACGATTTCCAAAAGGAAAGTACTCACGCTCATTCCTCCCCAGAACTTTCGCTAGAAAGTTCGTTCGCTTCGTAAGCTTTTCACCTTGTCAGAAAGAAGCGCTCTGCGAGAGATCCTCTCCCCGACTCGGCTCAAACCCGGGAAAGCAGGCAGATGCCCGCATGACCCGATTGCTTATACCATCGTTCTTGCCTTTTCAACGGCCTCATCAATCGAACCTACGTTAACGAAAGCTGCTTCCGGCAGATCGTCATGCTTACCGTCAAGCAGTTCTCTAAAGCTGCGTACGGTTTCTTTAACCGGGCAGTAGAGACCTGGCATACCGTTAAACGCTTCGGCAACGTGGAGCGGTTGGGACAGGAAGCGTTCTACGCGTCTTGCGCGGTTAACGGCAACCCTGTCTTCTTCGCTCAACTCGTCCATACCGAGGATCGCGATAATATCTTGAAGTTCTTTGTAACGCTGAAGCAGACGCTTAACGCCTTGCGCCACTTCATAGTGCTCTTCGCCTACTACCTGAGGAGTCAGGATACGGGAAGAAGAGGCAAGCGGGTCAACCGCCGGGAAGATACCTTTCGCGGCAATGGCACGCTCGAGGTTAGTCGTTGCGTCCAAGTGGGCAAACGCGGTTGCCGGAGCCGGGTCAGTGTAGTCATCCGCCGGTACGTAGATCGCTTGAATCGACGTTACGGAACCTTTGGTCGTGGAAGTAATACGCTCTTGAAGTTGACCCATTTCGGTTGCCAGCGTAGGCTGGTAACCTACCGCGGACGGCATACGTCCGAGGAGGGCGGAAACTTCGGAACCCGCTTGTGTGAAACGGAAGATGTTGTCGATGAACAGAAGTACGTCACGGCCTTCCTCATCACGGAAATACTCGGCCATAGTCAGACCGGAAAGAGCAACACGCAGACGCGCGCCTGGAGGTTCGTTCATTTGACCGAACACCATTGCGGTCTTGGCGATAACGCCGGAATCACTCATCTCGTGATAAAGGTCGTTACCTTCACGTGTTCTTTCACCTACGCCGGCAAATACGGAGATACCGCCATGCTCCTGCGCGATGTTATGAATAAGCTCTTGCATGGTTACGGTTTTACCTACACCCGCACCACCGAAGAGGCCGATCTTTCCGCCCTTCATGTAAGGAGCAAGAAGGTCGATAACCTTGATACCCGTTTCCAGCATTTCAGCTTGAGTCGTCAGGTTGACATACTCAGGAGCTTGCTTGTGAATCGGGGATGTCAGGGTCCGGTCCGCAGGACCTTTGCCGTCGATCGGATCGCCCAGTACGTTGTATACACGACCCAGCGTAGCAGGACCGACCGGTACGGAGATAGCGGCACCGCTATCGATAGCTGCCATTCCGCGCACGAGACCGTCCGTGGAAGACATAGCCACACAGCGTACTTGGTTGTCGCCAAGGTGTACGGCAACTTCAACTGTCACTTCGCTGTTTTCTTGATCAGCGGATTGAGCAGTTTTTTGAATTTTAATGGCATTCAGAATCTCGGGAAGATGTCCACGTTCGAACTCGATGTCGACAACTGGTCCCAAGACCTGAACAACACGTCCTTTGCTCATTGTATTTCCCTCCTGTACTCAAATGCTTAGTTCCGCACTGCGCATTAGTTCAATGCGTTGGCACCGGCAACAATCTCCGAGATTTCCTGGGTAATTGCCGCCTGACGTGCACGGTTGTAGGAAAGTGTAAGCTCTGCAATCATCTTCGTCGCATTCTTCGTCGCGCTACCCATAGCGGTCATACGCGCGCCGAATTCGCTCGCTTTGCTTTCCAGCACGGCGCTGAAAATGACCGTTTCCGCATACTTCGGAAGCAGTACTTCCAGAACGCCTTCGGCGGAGGGCTCATATTCGTAAGAAGAGACAGCGCTGCTGCCGGACTCCGGCTGCTCGAGCGGCAGCAGCTTTTTCTCAACCGGCGTTTGCGTAATTGCGTTATGGAACTGGTTGTAGTAGACGTACAGCTCGTCGTAATTGCCGTCGATGAAGTTCTGTACAGCGGACGAAGCGAGCTGCTTAATATCGGCAAACGTCGGAGAATCGCTGAGACCTGAGACTTCGTCAAAGACCGGGATGTTTCTCCGCTTGAAGAAATCCTTGCCTTTGCGGCCAACAACGAAAACCGCATATTCATCCGTAGATTTATGCCGCTCACGAATAGCATTTAACGCCTTCCGAAGCACGTTGGCGTTAAAACCGCCAGCGAGTCCGCGGTCTGAAGTCAAAACCAGATATCCCGTGCGTTTGACTTCACGAACCTGGAGCATCGGATGCTGAACGCCCTTCGAGCCTGCAGCCACACTAAACACCACTTCGCGGATCTTATCCGCATAAGGACGGGATGCCTCCGCATTGTTCTGGGCGCGCTTCAGCTTGGAAGCCGCGACCATCTCCATCGCTTTAGTGATCTGCCTTGTGTTCTGTTTGCTCTTAATCTGACGCTTAATCTCGCGTATACCCTTAGCCATACTGTTTCACCCCCTGCAGCTTGATTATGGAATCGCAAATTCTCATAATTATTCGGATACCGAGAATCCTTTGAGGAATGTCTCGATAGCTGCAACCAGCGCTTTTTCCGTGTCGGAAGTAAGATCCTTCGTGTCACGGATGGAGCTGGCGATTTCCGGTTTGTTGGCATCGAGGTATGCAAGGAATTCTTTTTCGTAACGGGTAATGTCTTTAACCGGCAATTCGTCCAGGAATCCTTTAGTAGCGGCATAGATGCTGATAACCTGTTTTTCGAAAGGCATCGGCTCGTTAATACCCTGCTTCAGGATTTCCAGTGTACGCTCACCACGGTTCAGACGGGAAACCGTTGCTTTATCAAGGTCGGAACCGAACTGCGAGAAAGCAGCCAATTCGCGATATTGTGCAAGGTCAGTCTTCAGGGTACCGGCAACTTTCTTCATGGCTTTCACTTGAGCGGAGCTACCTACACGGGATACGGAGATACCCACGTTGATGGCCGGACGCTGACCGGAATAGAACAGGTCGGATTCCAAGAAGATTTGACCGTCCGTAATGGAAATAACGTTGGTCGGAATGTACGCCGATACGTCACTCGCTTGAGTTTCGATGAATGGAAGCGCCGTGATGGAGCCTCCGCCCAGTTCGTCGTTCAGCTTAGCTGCACGCTCAAGCAAACGGGAGTGAAGATAGAATACGTCACCCGGATAAGCCTCACGGCCCGGTGGACGACGGAGGAGCAAGGAAAGCTCACGATAAGCGGCAGCTTGTTTGGACAGATCGTCATAAACGATCAGGACATGCTCGCCTTTGTACATGAAGTATTCGCCCATTGCGCAGCCGGAATAAGGAGCCAGGAAGAGCAATGGAGCCGGTTCGGATGCACTCGCGGTTACCACGATCGTGTAATCGAGAGCGCCGTTGCGGCGGAGTGTATCCACTACGTTGGAAACGGTGGACTGCTTTTGACCGATGGCCACGTAGATACATTTCACGCCGTTGCCTTTTTGGTTGATGATCGTATCGATGGCAATCGCCGTTTTACCGGTTTGACGGTCACCGATGATCAGCTCACGCTGGCCGCGGCCGATCGGTACAAGCGCGTCAATCGCCTTGATACCGGTCTGCATAGGCTCGTGTACGGATTTACGCGCCATAACGCCAGGAGCCGCGGATTCAACCGGACGGTATCCGGAAGCTTCGATCGGTCCTTTGCCGTCAATCGGCATACCCAGTGCGTTAACAACGCGCCCGAGCAGCGCTTCGCCTACAGGCACCTGCATAATGCGGCCTGTACGCTTAACTTGGTCACCTTCGCGGATGTCGGAATACGGTCCGAGAATGATGATACCTACATTGTTTTCTTCCAGGTTCTGCGCCATGCCCACAACGCCGTTGGCGAACTCGAGAAGCTCACCGGCCATGACGTTCTCCAAGCCGTGCACACGAGCGATACCGTCACCGATAGTGATAACCGTACCGACTTCAACGACTTGCAGATCTGCTGTATAATTTTCGATTTGCTGCTTAATCAGCGTGCTGATTTCATCAGGTCTGATACTCAACGAACCTCACCCCTATCTACATTGCTTGAGCTTGTTTCAGCGATTTTTCCAAACGTTCGAGTTTGCCAGCCAAACTGCCGTCGTATAGACGGTCACCGATCCGAACAGTAATGCCGCCAAGCAAGCTCGGGTCGACTACCGTCTGTACACGAATTTGTTTGCCGGTCATACGGCTAAAGTTGTCTGCAATTTCCTTGACTTGTACTTCAGACAGCGGCAGGGCTGTGTAAATCGTAGCATCTGCCTGGCCAAGCGACTCGTTGGAAATCTGAACAAAGTCGGACAGTACAATAGGAAGCAGGGATTGCCGTCTTCTATCGATCAGGAGTTTAATCGTATTCATAACGAGCGGAGAAATCCGATCCGCAAAGATGTTCGACAAAAGCTGACGTTTCGCAGGCACGTCGATATTCGGATGATCCAGAACGCTGCGCAGTTCCGCATGATCCTGGATCGTCTGAACAATCTCGGTCAGTTCAGTTTCAACTTGAGCGACCGTGTTCTGCTCCTTCGCAGCTTCAAAAAGTGCTTTCGCATATCTTTTCGCTACCACGATGTCACTCATTTAGATCCCCCTACCTCATTCAGGTAATGGTTCACCAATTCTTCCTGTGACTTTTCGTCAACTTGCTTTTCAATAATTTTAGAAGCGATCATAACGGACATAGCGCTAACTTGACCGCGCAGTGCTGCAACCGCTTTGTTTTTCTCGCTTTCGATCTCGCGTACCGCTTCTTCTTTCACGCGGTCCGCTTCGCCTTTCGCTTTATCGACGATTTCTTCGGCTTGCTTGGAGCTCGTCAATTTAGCTTGCTCGATCATTTGGTAAGCTTCTTTACGTGCCTCTTGAATTACCTGCTTCTGTTCTTCGAGCATTTGCTCGGCTTGAACACGACTTGCGTCAGCAGAGTTCATCTGGTCGGCAATCAGCTTTCTGCGCTCTTCCATCGTTGCGAGCAACGGACCGAAGGCGTATTTGCTGAGCACCCAGTATAGAATTCCGAACGCGACAAGCGCGAATACGAACGATTCCCAATTCCAAGACATTCGAGTCACTCCTTTCCGTAACTGTGTGCTGGGGCGATTCTTCAAAAACCTAATTCATAGCGAAGGCGCGGATGGCTCAGGCCTTCCCCGCCCAACCGAGGCTATGCGAATTATTTGAAGAAAATCAGGAAGCCCAGAACGACACCGATAATCGGAACAACCTCGACGATACCAACACCGATAAACATCGTTGTTTGCAGAGTACCACGAAGCTCAGGTTGACGAGCGATACCTTCTACTGTCTTGCTTACGATCAGACCGTTACCAATACCAGCGCCAAGTGCGCCCAAACCGATTGCTAATGCTGCTGCCAGGAATTCCATGAAAAATTTCCTCCTCAGAAAATAGGTTTTGTACCTGTAATGTGTATATGGATCCCACGCCTTGCGGAAGCCGCGCAGAGCTGCTAATCGCAGCTGAGCCGATCATTTAGTGATCTTCATGATGAACGGTAGCTTGGGAAATGTAAACCATGGTAAGGATGGTGAACAAGAATGCCTGGATGGCACCTACGAAGATACTGAAGCCCTGCCAAACGGCGAGCAGCGGTATCCCTACAACACCCAGCATCATAATGGTGGAGATCAAAACCTCACCCGCAAAGATGTTCGCGAACAAACGAAGAGCAAGCGTCAACGGCTTGGAAAGCTCTTTAATGATGTTCAGCGGCAGGAAGAACCAGAACGGCTCAAAGTAATGCTTCAGATAATGTTTCGTGTTCTGTGTCAAACCGAGTGTATTCGTCATAACAAACACCATCAGGGCGAGTGCGGACGTTACGGAAAGGTCGGCTGTCGGTGATTTCCACCAAGCCACAGAAGCATGCTTGCCTGCTGCCTCCAGCTCATGAATACGGGCATCCGTCAAGACTTGCTGACCGAATAGCGTAAATCCATTATGATGGTCGGTTACGATACCGAACGGAAGACCGAGAAGGTTGGAGACAAAGATAAACATAATTAATGTCAATCCTAACGAAATGTAGGACTTTGCCTTGCTGAGCGGCATCGTACTCGCAATCGTGTTATGAACGAACTCAACGACCCATTCCATAAAGTTTTGCAATTTGGAAGGTTTGTCGACGGACAGATTCCGCACGGACAGAAGAGCCAGGACTAACACAACCACGCAGGATACGATAATCGCCAAAAAGGTTGAAATGTCAATATCGATACCATTTTCGAAGTGTAGCACGGGAAACTCATGCATTTTCCAATTTCACCCCTTTCCATGCATTACGGTTTGTGTGGACGACTCAAAATGCCGACTAGCAAAAGTATAAATGGAACCAAAAAGCAACCAATAATGGTTGAGGCGATATCAAGATGTTGTGGAAATTTAAGCGCAATCATAACGGCAAGGAGCACGGTAGCCAGACGGCTTAAAAATCCGAGACTCATACGCTGTGCGCCCCGCTCTGCAACGGTTTTGCCGATCAAATCGACTCTGCGCTGAAGGAGCAAAGCATTGATGCCGCTTGCAACCGCACCTACTGATAATCCTGCAGCTACCGTGCGTACGGAAGGGACAAGCGCCCAGACCAGTAAACATGCGGCGAGAAGCAGAAGTGCGATACGCATAGCTTTCTTGAGCAGGTCATTCATCGGGTTCCTCCAGAAACTTCTTAAGCAGCATGATAACCGAAGCGATCCCCGCGAAGAGACCAAGCATCACGCCTGCTACTATCCAGCTTCTCGGACCGCCAAAACGCTGGACTGCGAAGTTCGCGGCGAAGTAGCCGAGCAGTGTACAGATAGCGATATCAAGCCCGAGTGCGCCTACAAGGCCGGCCGCCCTCCAAGGATTATCGCGGTTTCCTTTGTTTTTCATGGCTTTGACCCCTATCAATCCTCATATATTGTATCGGAGCAAAGTCTACTTTGTCAATTCGTATAAAATCAAACATTTCGTGAACAGCACTGCCGAAATCCCTTGTATATCAAGGGATTTCAGCATTTAAAACCAAACAGTGGAACTGTACAGTGTGACCTTTGTCATTGCATCGTCACAATGTCGAAAGAGTTGCGTCAAAATGAGTCCGGTTTTTCCGTTTTATAGCCGAAATGGTGAAGGATTCCCTGCACGATTCTGCGGGAAGCTTGTCCGTCCCCATAAGGGTTCACAGCGTCTTTCATACGATCATACGTTTGCGGATCGGTGAGCAAAGCGCGTGCGCGCTCGTAAACTTTTTCCCCGTCTGTACCAACCATTTCCAAGTTTCCGGTTTCTACGCCTTCCGGACGTTCCGTAGTGTCACGAAGAACCAAGGTCGGAATCCCGAAAGAAGGGGCTTCTTCCTGCATACCTCCGGAATCTGTCAAAATCATATAAGTATGAGGATAAATATTATGGAATTCGAACACGTCGAGCGGATCAATCAGTTTAATTCTCGGGTGGTTGCCCAGAATCTCATAAGCCGGTTCCTTAACGGCCGGGCTCGGATGAACCGGATACACGATCGCGACATCCTCGAATTCGTCCGCAATGCGCTTGACCGCGTTGAAGATCTGACGGTGCGGCTCGCCCTGCGCTTCCCTGCGATGGGCCGTCATCAGGATGAGACGCTTGCCTTCCGCCCAGTCCAGAACCGGATGGTGGAAGTCCTTCTTCACGGTGTACTGGAATACGTCCGTTACGGTGTTGCCGGTAACATAAATCGTGTCTTCCGATTTATTCTCTTTGCGCAGGTTGCCTGCCGACAACTGGGTCGGAGCAAAGTGCAAATCCGCGAGGACGCCAGTCAACTGACGGTTCATCTCCTCCGGATACGGCGACATCTTGTTCCAGGTCCGCAAGCCCGCTTCCACATGGCCGACTTTGATCTGCTGCAGGAAGGCCGCATAGCTGGCAAGGAAGGTGGTCAGCGTATCGCCGTGCACCAGAATCAGGTCCGGCTTCGCTTCGCGGAAAACAGGCTCCAGGCCTTGAAGAACCCGGATAGTAACTTCGTTGAGTGTTTGACGGTCCTTCATGACGTTGAGGTCGAAATCTGGCTGGATATTGAACAACTCAAGCACCTGATCCAGCATTTGACGATGCTGGGCCGTTACGGCCACGAGTGATTCAATCTGTTCCGGATGCTTCTGAAGCTCCAAAATAAGCGGAGCCATCTTGATGGCTTCCGGTCTTGTACCGAAAATCGTAATCACTTTCAACCTTTTCATGAACGTACGTCCCCCCAAAATACTTTATTTCGTACCGAATAAACGGTCGCCCGCGTCTCCCAGACCGGGAATGATGTAACCATGATCGTTCAGATAATCGTCGATAGCGGCCACATAGATGTCAATGTCCGGATGCTCTTTCTGGACGGCTTCGATCCCTTCAGGAGCGGCGATCAGGCACATCAGCTTGATTTGCACGCATCCTCGGTTTTTCAAAGCGGTGATAGCCAGGTTAGCGGAACCGCCCGTCGCCAGCATAGGGTCCACGACGATCAATTCTCTTTCCTGTACATCTGTGGGTAATTTCACATAATACTCGACAGGTTGAAGCGTCTCGGGGTCGCGATACAGCCCGATATGGCCTACTTTCGCAGCCGGAATCAGATTCAGAATCCCGTCCACCATGCCGAGTCCTGCGCGGAGAATCGGGATAATCCCGAGCATGCGTCCGGAAATAATCCGGCAGTCCGCAGTCGCTACAGGCGTTTTGACCTGGATGTTCTCCAGCTGGATATTACGCGTAATCTCGTACGCCATCAAAGTGGCGACTTCATCCACCAATTCACGGAAATCCTTGGTTTTCGTATTTAC
This sequence comes from Paenibacillus sp. RC84, assembly GCF_041260495.1. Classification (NCBI taxonomy): domain Bacteria; kingdom Bacillati; phylum Bacillota; class Bacilli; order Caryophanales; family Paenibacillaceae; genus Paenibacillus; species Paenibacillus sp. RC84. The sequence goes on along the minus strand of NZ_JBGBYL010000013.1, from coordinate 50,797 downwards.
GTCTCTTATGTATGTGAGTTTGTGCTGAATCAAGGGGTGGTCGCAAATGAACACCTTACTCATAGTATTCCTCCCGAATATCGATCTGGCTGATCTGGATGTCTTTCCAACTTTCCACAAACCTCGTCCATTATATCATATGTCTGTTTAGATATCCTCCCCAAAAAGCACACTCTCTTATGACAAGAATCTGCTTTTGTATGAACAATCCACCCTCTTTTTTTTCATAAAAAAAGGAACCCTTTACGGGTTCCCCGATTCACAAACCGCCTACTGGAAAGCAGGCTATTTTATATGGAAGAATTAATATTCCAATCCCGTGTACAGCGGGAATTTGGAGGTAACTTCTTTAACGAGTCCGCGGGCTTGCTCGTGAACGGCGGAATCGCTCGGATTTTTAAGCGTAAGGGCGATAATCTTGGCGATTTGCTTCATGGCTTCCGTATCCATTCCACGGGAAGTCGCGGCAGGCGTACCGATACGGATACCGCTGGTTACGAACGGGCTGGTCGGATCGAACGGAATCGCGTTCTTGTTGACGGTCACACCCACTTCGTCAAGAAGATGCTCGGCGTCTTTACCCGTGATGTTCAGGCTGCGCAGGTCGATCAAGATCAGGTGATTGTCCGTACCGCCGGAAACGAGGTTGATGCCTTCGGCCGTCAAACCTTCAGCCAGCGCTTTGGCATTATCAATAACGTTCTTTCCGTATGTTTTGAAGTCGGTTTGCAGGGCTTCTCCCAGCGCAACGGCTTTAGCGGCGATGATGTGCATCAGCGGTCCGCCTTGGGAGCCCGGGAATACGGCTTTGTCGATTGCGGCAGCCCATGGCTTGCGGCACAGAATCAAACCGCCGCGCGGTCCGCGAAGCGTTTTGTGAGTCGTTGTCGTGACAAAATGGGCATGCGGAACCGGGTTCGGATGCAGACCTGCCGCAACAAGACCCGCGATGTGAGCCATGTCAACCATAAACAGGGCGCCGACTTCGTCCGCGATTTGTCCCAGTTTTTCGAAATCGATGATGCGCGGGTAAGCACTTGCCCCTGCAACGATCATCCGAGGTCTGTGTTTGAACGCGGCTTTGCGGACATCGTCGTAATCGATGCGGGAATCCTGTTCGCTTACGCCGTAAGCTACGAAATTATAGAGGATACCGGACGCGTTGACGGGGCTGCCGTGTGTCAAGTGTCCGCCATGCGCCAGGTTCATACCCAGGACTGTGTCCCCCGGCTTCAGCGCGGCCAGATAAACGGCCATATTCGCTTGAGCGCCGGAGTGAGGCTGTACATTGGCATGCTCGGCCCCGAAAAGTTCCTTCGCACGGTCGCGCGCGATATCTTCGACGATATCCACGTACTCGCAGCCGCCGTAATAACGCTTGGACGGGTAGCCTTCCGCGTATTTGTTCGTCAGCACGGTGCCCATAGCTTCAAGAACCGCCTGGCTTACAAAGTTTTCGGAAGCGATCAGCTCGATTTTGTCGCGTTGACGGCCAAGCTCCAGGTTCATAGCCTCAACGATTTTCGGGTCCTGTTTACGCAAAAATTCTACCATCTATAACAACCTCCCATGGATTTTAAAATCACAATCAGTTTCACTTTGTACAAGCCGGATAAGCAGAAAAAAAGGTCCCCCGCTTATCACGGCTCCAGATACATTATTCGCAGGCGCCGCTGTCTGCCGCACTTCCCGGACTTGTCCGGGCAGGAGCAGCAGCGCCGACGAGTACGGGAATGCCCGGGCTCTCCGGGACAGCTTCGTACACCGCCCGTTGTCCGCCAATCAGCTTCGGACGCGTATACGCCATCGTCACGTGCGCCTCACCCACCCGTTTCACGGGCGGGCGCACAGGGACGGCTACCCGGCGGAGGTGCATGCCGATCAGCGTGTCGCCGATGTCGATGCCCGCATGGGCGGCGATCTCTTCCACGACGCATGCGCGCTCCAGGTGCCGGTATGCATGGGCGGCCATCGAGCCGCCCGCCTTGGGCACCGGCACTACATTCACCGGCTCCAGCCGGGAGTCTTGCTCCAGCAGCGCTTCTTCGACGACAAGCGCGCGGTTTAAATGCTCGCAGCACTGGAAGGCGAGCCGCAGCCCGTGTTCTTCCGCCACCCGGACAGCGGCGGCGAAAATGCGCTCGGCCGCTTCCGGCGTACCGGACGTGCCGATTCTCTGGCCCCGGACCTCGCTGGTCGAGGTACCGAACACGACGATCTGGCCGCGCCTTAAGCCGCCGGCCTCAATCAGCGCCCGGAAATTGGCCTCAACCGCAGGCCCTATTCCGTCCAGCCAGGCTTTCTCACCGTCATTCATACGATCACCTCCATTTAAAATAGAGCTCCTTACGGATGAATCGTATTCTTCTCTTCCAAAAGCTTCACTTTGTTCAGGCGGTTCTCATGACGTTCGCCGTGCGAAAACTCGGTCTCAATCCAGATCTTGACGATTTCCTGCGCCACGCCGGGTCCGATTACGCGTTCTCCCATAGCAAGCACATTCGTGTCGTTGTGCTCCCGGGTTGCTTTCGCGGAGAACATATCGTGCACAAGCGCGCAGCGGATGCCCGGCATTTTGTTCGCGGCAATGGTCATGCCGATGCCTGTACCGCAAATCAGAATACCTTTGTCCGCCTGCCCGTTAAGCACCATATCGCAAACCGGAACGGCGTAGTCCGGATAGTCGACCGATTGTTCACAGTTGCAGCCGACATCCTTCACTTCATGACCTAACGATTCCAGGTAAGGAACGATAACATCTTTAAGCCGGTATCCGGCGTGATCGGCGCCAATTGCAATTTTCATTGAAAAGCCCTCCTCGGGTGGGAATAAACTGCGTTTGGCTCTATTATAACCCAAACCGATCGGCCGGAGAAAAAAAACCGGCAAATTCCGACTTAACCTGCACCTGTGTAATCGTTAAGAGACAATGAAAAAAAGAGCATGACACGCGTAAATACGCATGTACTGCTCTTTTGCCCAGGCGACCGGCCGTATACCCCGATGCTCCACTGTGGTTACACCCACTCGTCGCCAGTTACATCGGGTCTTCTTTTATGCCCCTATCTTACCGTATTCCCGCAAAACTGTAAAGCCGCTAAAAAATGAAGATTTTGTTAGGCCGGGCAGAAAGATACTGCGACCGTTTGACGCTCATCGGCTTTCCTTTAGCTTTTGAACCAGTTTAACGAGCGCTTCTTCGATTTCTTCCGCCGTATGGCGATAAAGCTCCAACGAACCGCCGTAAGGATCGGAAATATCGTAATCCGGGAGTTGTTTTTCCAAGTGGATGAGCCGTGTCCGCTCTTCTATCGTGATTTCTTCGGAAAGGGCATGCTTAACCTGCACTTCGGCAATCAGCTTCTCCCATTCCGCGGCAGCCGTGATAACCTTGGGGTCGTCTTCTACAAATTCTTTCAGTGTATGTGTTTTATCCGCCGCCTGCGGGAACCGCTGAATAACGGCGCGTTTATGATCTTGTGTCATCGTTAAGATGAGATCGGCCCAATCCACGTCTGCGGATCTAAGAAGACTGGAGCTGATAGAAGCTTCACAGCCTTTTTCACGCAAAACGGAGGAAGATTGCCGGGAAATCGGACTGCCGTCGGAAGCAAAAACCCCTGCAGAACGGATATGGACTTCCAGGTTATCCTGCCGGGCCATATGACGCAAAATCCCTTCAGCCAGCGGGCTGCGGCATGTATTTCCGGTACAGACAAAAAGGATCTGTTTCATGTTTCGTCTACCTCCTTACAGAGTATTCCAACGGGTTATTCCGCTCTCTATATATTGTACCGTTTTTTTGAAATCAGGGACACTTTACAGCAGAAATTTCAGACCGAACAGCAGCAAAATCACACCGCCCAGCGCTTCTCCGTATTCACCGATCCAGCTTCCCACATGACGCCCGAGCATAAGCCCCAGAATCGACATGCCTCCGCCCAGCAATCCGAAAAGCAGCACCGTCAAAACCACATCCGTTGCGAAAATCCCCAGCGAAACGCCGACAGAAAAAGAATCCACGCTCACGCTTAACGCAAACAGGACCATTCCCCAGAAGGTGCGATGATCGAATGCATTGGAATCTTCTCCCCGGAACGAGCTGTAAATCATATGGGATCCTAACAAAATGAGCAGACCGCCCCCGGCCGCTACGGCAACTTGTCCGAGTAAAGAACCGAGATAATGTCCCGCATACATGCCGAGCAGCGGCATGAGGATATGAAAGAGACCGATCACGATGCTGATTTTAAGAATATGCAGCAGGCGTATACCCCTCATTCCAATTCCAATCCCTAAAGAAAACGCGTCAAAACCAAGCGCAATAGCCATGATGAAGATCGTCACCAGTTGGCCCCATACGAAAGGTGACACGCCCGCCAGTGCCGCCATTGGTATTTCCCCCTGTCCACTTTTTCTCTCTCAAGATATGCGGACAAACCGGGAAACATGCTATGGACTTGTACCTGTCTGCATAACCGATACAGGCGGCTGCTTTTCGGAACGGAAAAGAATAAAGACGTTCCGGGGGACCTGCAACTGCCCGAAGCTTAGCCTCTGACGGCAGTTACCTTATACGAACCGGAGAGTTTAAGAGGCCGTTCTACGGGCACCGGGTTTGCCCTTGTGTGTTTAAACCCGGATGACTTCCTGACCCGCCGCTTTCAGCAGACGGTTCATGACGGCACGGCCTATTCCCGTGTCCGGGCAGCCTTCCGCGAGAATATACGTCGCTCCCTCGCGGTCGAACTGCCGGAGCGCGGCATACAGCCCGCGCGCGATCGTCTCCGGCTCGGCCAGACGGCCGGAGGAGATTACGGCGTCCGCGTGATGCAGACCGCGGCGCTCGTCATAGGTGAGCACGCCCGTGCGCTCACCGCGGGCCTTGGCGGCGTCCAGGTCACGCCGCATCCACTCGGCGACGGCCTCCGGATCGTCGCCCAGCACCACGCGCATGCTCCCCTTCGGGGCATAATGCGCGTACTTCATGCCGGGAGCCCGCGGTGTCCCGGCCGGTTCCCCGGTGCGCACAGGCTCGCGCACCGGCACGTCCGGCAGCGCCTCGCGCAGCTGCTCGGCCGTCACCCCGCCGGGGCGCAGGATGTAGACCGCCCCGGACGCCCACTCCACGACGGTCGACTCTACGCCGACGCCCGTCGGGCCCCCGTCGACGATGCCGCCGATTCGTCCGCCGAGATCATCGGCGACGTGTTCCGCTATCGTCGGGCTGGGACGCCCCGAGCTGTTCGCGCTCGGGGCCGCAACCGGGCAGCCTGCGGCGCGCAGCAGCGCCAAGGCGACAGGATGGTCGGGGATGCGGACCCCGACGGTAGACAGCCCCGCCGTGACCAGCGGGGAAACCGCGCCCGCGCGGACCGGCACGATGACCGTCAGGGGCCCGGGCCAGAAGGCGTCCATGAGCCTGCGCAGGGGCTCGGCGGGCGCGCCCTCCGCGAACGCGTCCATTTGGGAGCGGTCCGCGACGTGGACGATCAGCGGGTTGTCCGACGGACGGCCCTTGGCCCGGTAAATGCCTTCTACCGCAGCGGAATTCGTCGCATCGGCTCCTAAGCCGTATACCGTTTCGGTCGGAAACGCTACGGTCTCTCCCTGAACGAGAAGACCGGCAGCTTCGGCAATCGCTTTATCCGCCGTTTCTCTTGTCCCCGTCCCCGTTCCGGCTTCATCGTGAATCTGCCATAGTTTAGTCGTTGTCAATGCTGTTCACCCTTACTGGTTTCCGAAATTTATCTGAACAGATTCAGGAAGAATCCGATAATACCTTGAAGCAGTTCCCACAGAAAAAATTTCACTTCCGTATCTCCGCCGGCAGTTGCAGCCGCCGCCGATCCTTCGGCGGGAGCGTCGGCCGTTTTTTTCTGCACGCCAGCGGTTTTGGCTTCACCGGGTCCTTCCCCGCCGTCTTCAGCAGGAGCCGCCTGGGCCACCGCTTCGCCCGACACGCCGTCTACAAAGCAAAGTGGAGGAAAAAGCACGCACCACCAGTTCTGGCCCTTCCCTTCGCCCAGAGATACACGAAGAGCTTCGTAATCCCCAGCCGGATAGACGCGACTGCCGTACATTTTGGTCGGGAACGGCACCTGTCCGAGCTCCACTGTGTAAGGAAGCCCTCCCAGACCGCGGGATGTCAGTGTATCGCGGACGACTTTTTCCAGAATCGGAAGGTTTTGCCGCACAATTTGCCTCGCTTCGTCAATGGAATGCGGTCCGGTGACCCATTCGTTCATCTGAGCGACAATGGCGTCCCGCACCAGCCGCTTGATGGCCTGATCCTCCGGCTTATCGGAGTTGGCCAGTATGCGAAGACGGATCGACTGGTCCGGGATAGCCCCTTCCGCCAGAGCCGCATTCGAACGCGTACCTTCCCAGCTCATCATCATGATGGCAAGAGCGAAAAACGTATAAAACAAGTGCTTGTATGATTTGCGGATGACCATAATAATTCCCTCCCGTTTCCCGGAAAAACAGCGCCAGCTTCGAAGCTGTTCTCTGTTTCTTCCTCTGTAACGGTTAGTATGGTCAAAAGGCAATTCTTTTAAACTAGTAATCTATGATTTTTTCACGTGGAACAATTTGTGGGTGTGAAACATAGAAACCTTTAGGAAAGTGACCGGCAATCGCAGCGACGTTATCGCAGCACAGGACTTTCATAGTGGGCCTGTATGGCGAACGTGCTGATATCTCTTAAAAAATTGATGCTCGCTAGATACGAGGTTTATAGATTTCCCGTTAGGGGAAGGGTAATAGCAAAGCCTTCAGCATCTCTCTGTTGAAAAGCTATTCTTTCGCTATACCCACGTCAAAAATGGGGTTCGCCATCCTTCCCCCCCGTTGCACGCAGTCGGTTTCCTAAGCAAGCGGATTTCTCACAGCCACACGCTATTTGCGTACGACGATAAATCCTTTGAGCTACCGGTCAGACTAACGTTTGCCGATACAAGACGCGGCCCAAAGTCCTTTGTTAACCCGGACAGTCATGAAATCGACATCAACTCACTGAATATCTCCGACGTGGTCGTCTAGGACTTGGGCTTCGCCGCTCCAATCAAGGATTCATAGCCTGTGACCGGCCTCTGACTGCTTTGTGCGGGTCCTGCCAGAGTCAGGCTTCTGAGGGGTCCTGTATCGCTATGACATGCCGGTCGATCCCAGCCAGGTCCTTCACGAAGCGGATCTCGCTCCACTCCCCCGCCGCGCGCAGCAGGTCCGCCACTGCCTCCGCCTGATGGATGCCGACTTCCAGCCCGACCAGCCTCGGCTGCTTCGGCAGCAGGGGGATCTGGCCGGCCAGCCGCCGGTACAGATCCAGCCCGTCTTCGCCTCCGAACAGCGCGAGATGCGGCTCATAGTCGCGCACCTCCGGCTGCAGCGACGGCGAATCCCCCGCCGGAATGTACGGCGGGTTCGAAACCAGGATGTCGACGGGCAGCCCCCGTTCGACGCAGGGCAGGAGCAGATCGCCCTCGCAGAAGGCGATCCGCTCCCCTACGCCGCATCGTTCGGCGTTGCCCTTGGCGACCTCCAGCGCCTCCGGCGAGAGGTCGCATGCCGCCGCGCGCCAATCGGGGCGCGCATGCAGCAGGCTCACCGGGATAGCTCCGCTCCCGGTGCCGATATCCGCAAGGAGGGGAGCGCCTTGCGGGAACAGGCGCGAGCCCTCGCGGAGGATTTCCTCCACGAGGAGCTCGGTTTCGGGACGCGGGATCAGGACCGCGTCCGTGACCCGGAGCGTTAGGCCGTAGAACTCCTGCTCGCCGGTGATGTACTGCACCGGCTCGCCCGCGGCCTTACGCTCCACGACCTCGCCCCATTGCTCCGCATGCGCAGCGGGAAAAGGCTCTTCCATCCGGAAGAAGAATTCCGTCCGGCTCAGACCCAGCACGTGCTGAAGCAGAATCTCCGCACAGATAGCCGCGTCCTGGATTTGCCGCTCTTTGAAAAAAGAAGAAGCCTGGGTATAGGCTTCTCGGATTGACATGCCGGCTTGATAAATAAGCCTGTTCATGATGGTTTTATTGCTCCCCTTTTTCAAGAAGCTCGGCTTGCGCCGTCATAGTCAGAGCATTGACGATTTCGCCCATGTCTCCGTTCAAGATGGTATCCAGTTTGTGAAGCGTAAGACCGATGCGGTGGTCCGTTACGCGGCTTTGCGGGAAGTTGTAGGTCCGGATGCGCTCGCTGCGGTCACCCGTGCCGACCTTGCTCTTACGCTCCCCGGCATACTTCGCTTCTTCTTCCTGACGTTTAACATCGTAAATGCGCGCGCGCAGAACCTGCAGCGCTTTCGCCTTGTTATCGTTCTGAGACTTGCCGTCCTGGCAGGTCGCCATAATGCCTGTCGGCACGTGGAGAACCCGGACCGCGGACTTCGTCGTATTAACGGACTGGCCGCCCGCTCCGCTGGAGCAGAACGTATCAACCCGAATATCGCTGTCCTTGATCTCGATATCGATCTCTTCCATTTCGGGCATTACGCCAACCGTGGAAGTAGATGTATGAATACGGCCGCCCGATTCCGTAACGGGAATCCGCTGAACGCGGTGTGCGCCGCTTTCGTATTTCATTTTGCTGTATGCGCCCTTGCCGTTAATCATGAAAATAATCTCTTTAAATCCGCCAAGGTCGTTGAGGTTCGCTTCCAGCACTTCGGTTTTCCACCCTTGGGCGTCCGCGAACTTGGAGTACATGCGGTACAGATCTCCGGCAAACAGAGCGGCCTCGTCACCGCCGGCCGCACCGCGGATTTCCACGATCACGTTCTTGTCATCGTTAGGATCTTTAGGCAGCATGAGCACCGTCAGACGCTCTTCCAGCTCGTCTTTGCGGCCGGACAGTTCCTCAATCTCCATTTTCACGAGGTCGCGCATTTCGTCATCAAGCTTCTCAGCCTGCATCGCTTTCGCCGCATCCAGCTGTTCCAGCACGTCTTTGTATTCCACATAAGCATCGTAGGCTTCTTGTAGGTCGGATTGTTCTTTTGAGAATTCCCGGAGCTTCTTCGTGTCGCTCGTTACATCCGGGTCACAGAGCAGCTCGCTCAGTTTCTCATAGCGATCCGCCAGAGCCTGCAAACGATCCAGCATTTGGACCACTCCTTACCATAATGTCAAAATAATCAGGGCCTTGCGCTGCTTTTGCAAACAGCTTAAATACTAAACGCACCTCTCGGCAGCGGTCAGGATAGTTTACGTAGGTGACCGGTTAACCGTTCAAGGGCCTTTATACCACCGAGGGATGTACATTCCCGCCTGTTCTATATAACACCGTATCAAGCTAAGGACACAGCTGTATCTGCACCCTAAACGTTGAAACGGAAGTGCATCACGTCGCCGTCCTGCACGATATATTCTTTGCCTTCCAGACGAAGCTGGCCTTTCTCTTTGGCCGCGTTCATCGAGCCGGTTGCGGTCAAATCTTCATAAGATACAACTTCCGCCCGGATAAAACCGCGTTCGAAGTCCGTATGGATGACGGCAGCCGCCTGCGGAGCTTTCGTTCCTTTGCGGATGGTCCAAGCTCTTACTTCCTGAACACCGGCCGTGAAGTAGGTGTAAAGACCGAGCAGCTTGTAGGCCGCTTTAATTAGACGGTCAAGACCGGACTCCTGAAGACCGAGCTCTTCCAGGAACATTTCTTTGTCTTCGCCTTCGAGCTCGGCGATCTCGGATTCAACCTTCGCGCTGATGGCCACAACCTCCGCGCCTTCTTGAGCCGCAAACTCGCGGACCTTCTGCACGTAAGGGTTGTTATCGCCGTCCGCCACTTCCGCTTCGCTCACGTTAGCGGCATAAAGCACGGGCTTCATGGTCAGCAGATGAAGGTCGCGCACAAGCACGCGCTCCTCGTCCGTCAGCTCCACGCTGCGGGCCGGCTGGTCGTTGTACAAAGCTTCCTTGATCTTCTCGAAGCATTCCACTTCAGCGGCATACTGCTTGTTGCCGCCTTTCATATTTTTGCGCGAACGGTCGATGCGCTTCTCCACGGAATCCAGGTCCGCCAGGATCAGCTCCAGGTTAATCGTCTCGATATCGGAGATCGGATCGACTTTACCGGACACGTGGGTAATGTTCTCGTCCACAAAACAGCGGACGACATGCACAATCGCATCCACTTCGCGAATGTTTGCCAAAAATTTATTCCCAAGGCCTTCGCCTTTGCTCGCGCCTTTGACCAGACCTGCAATATCGACGAATTCAAAAGCAGTCGGCACGATCCGGTTCGGATTCACAATATCGGCCAGTTTCTGCAATCTTTCGTCAGGCACCTCAACCACACCGACGTTCGGATCAATCGTGCAGAAAGGATAGTTTGCGGATTCGGCACCCGCTTGTGTAATCGCGTTAAATAGCGTCGATTTTCCTACGTTCGGCAACCCGACGATACCACAAGAGAGTGGCATATATAAACAACTCCTCTGAAGTTAGGTTATGATTAGTGATTTTAAGTTAAGTCTTCAATCAATGTATTATACAGGAAAAACGCGTAAAATCCTATAGTTTAATTCGTCTTAGCTACACCGATCTCTAAATAATACTTCATGCGTGTCGTTACCTCAGCTTTTACAAGCCGCCAGACCATCGACATCCGTTCTTCACAACCCGAAAAGGCGTACATGCACCGCAGGCTATTTTCATCCTCCGTAACCATGTACACCTTGAGGGAAAAACCTATTCTGTTGAGCTGCTGGATAAAAAGAGTGCAGAGGCTTATTACGGAGTTAAATTCGCGGAATTAAATGCAGATAAGAGTAACGAGAAGTGGAAAGAACAGCTTTCAAATAAACATTTCACAAAGGCAAGGACGAGAACAATTTGTTCAGAAGTTTGCTAAAGTGAAATAAGAATAAGCCCCCGGCCATTAGGCGCGGGGGCATCTGCGTTTATCAGACCATAAAGTACTTTGTAAACCATTCTACCAATTGGACTCTTTATGTTTATACTGATAATTTTGGATTAGCGTAGCACCGTATTGGGTTATACCTTGTTCATTTTTGGTATAAAAGTAAACAATATCAGGCTCATCATTAAATGTTACTCGAGCTACGTATTGTGGTGTTTTAGATATTTTGCCCTCTACATTTTTAAGGTCGCTTTCTTTATAACCTTTATTCTTCAGATGTATCTGCACTTCCTTTTTTAGCTCATTCGCTTTAATCTTCATCGTGACAAAAACAGTCGCACCCACAACAATCAACACTACCAAAAAGCCAACTATAAATTTTTTCACTGAAAAACTTCCTTTCTGTTGATTTTTTCCATAATTATATATTATAGTATTTTTATACCAAAAATTAGGATGTTTGTTAAGTGCAAAAGAAGGTCTTGTCATTTCTAGTCGCTATTTTTACTTTTACCATCTTGTTGCTTCCCCAATCGTCTTATGCTGCTGAGGCTGAAGGTATTCCAGATGCCTACTATCCGGGTACTCAAGTTGTAATAACACCAGGCGATGTTATCTATTCCAGTAAATCTCTCTTCGGCGCTCAACCTTTTGTGGGTCACGTGGCGGTTGTAGGCAACGACGGTTACTTATATCATGCACATCCAGACGGTCCTGCTAAAGATACACTTACTTTTTATATGAATCAAAGGCATAAACCAAATGAGACAATTTCAGTTTACCGTGCTAGTTACGGCGCTTCTGCTGCCGCATCTTGGGCGGCTCAGAACATTTATAAAATGAAAAGATACTGGATTACAAATGATCACTCAACACTTGATGACAATTATTGCTCAAAATTTGTTTGGCAGGCGTTTTATTACGGAGGAGGCACGGACTTAACTGCGTCAACAGGCAGTGTTCCTGATATCATTACACCTTCCAAGTTGATTAGTAGTGGTCGTCTGGTTAAAAAAGCCAGTTTCGACTCTAGAGCAACAGACTGAGCAAATACTTCTTTATAATAACTTATACAAAAAGCAAATGATACCTAATATACCAATATTAGGTATCATTTGCTTTTTGTATATTCTTTAGCACAGAATATTCATAGGCACTTGGTAAAATTGGACTTTATCTCCTGTGCAATTCTATTAGCCATTTCCTCTGTATTATCACCGTTGGAGTTAACTGTAATTGTAGGAGCGATTACCTTACCCCTCATTGTTATTTTGCATCCAAGCGGCCTCAATGGTAGCAAGCAGACGTGGAGAAGGCGTTGGCAAAGCTCCGACCCCCGAGATACGCCCCGAAGGTGAGTATGTAGCCAAATTGCTCAAACAAGGTAATAAAGAAGCCACCAGAGGAATGGATACGCATCGAAAATCATCATGAGCCGATCTTGGACAAAGAAACATTCGATGATCTGCAAATTATACTCGCTGGCAGTAAGAGTATCGGGAGATATTATCATGAGGACCGTTATTTATTGACCGGGCTTGTCGTCTGCGCTCATTGCGGATCAAAGATGAATGGGAAGATGAGCCAGAATTATTCCAAGAAGTTAAACAGCACCAATGTGCATTACCGATACTCTGTGACGGGTACCTCAAAAAAAAGCAAATGCTTTTTTCATAGCGTCAAACGGGATGAATTGGAGACCCTTATTATCTCCCGTATCCAAGAAGTTATTAAGGCCGCGCCGGGCCAATTGCGGAAAATGAACATCACAGCCTCTTTATAATTGGTCCGCGGTTATCGGCTGATGGTAAAGGGCAGCTATGCCCCATCCGAACCACCATACGGTTAAACCGGCTAGCAGCCAAACACTCGTTAAAGCTATAAATTTTTTATTCTTTTATAGTTAGTTCCCGGACAGCTCTTAAATCCTCGAACTCCTTAGTTAATTGCTCGATGGGCTTGCTCCCGTCTTTTAATTGATGCTCAATTTCTGCAAGCGTCTTTTTCTTTTCATTCAAAATCCGAGCAGCTTTTTCATAAGCCTTCCCATTTACGGGATCATTCTTCTTAATCTCGTAGTAACCGTTAATTTCTAATATATTCTTTAGCGATCTTATATTTTCTTCAAGGACTGTCTTAGAGTCAGGCGGGTATAACTCATCCTGCAAAGTCCCCGCTTCGATTCCGATTTTTTTGACCAAGATCTCATCTTGCTCACGTTGTAATTTTTCTGTGGTCGTTTCGGAAGCCCCCGGCTGTCTGGAATCGAGTGTAGCTCTTAACCGTTGTTCTTCCTTCTTTAAAGTTTCCAGTCTCTCTTTCTTATCAAAACCAACTGCCTGACTGGAACTGTTCAAACCCAAACCGACTATTACAAGAGCGGTTACCGAGCAGACACCGACTATCAGTGTTTTTTTAATGTTCAACGAGCTGCCTCCTTAATTGCCTAGTTCTGAGCAATGGTTGCGGAGTTAAATGCCGTCGGGTAAGTCTATTCAAAGCCATTGTCGGTGAACCTTTGGAATTTTAAAAGTTTTAATCTATGTATGAATTCCATTTTGTCATTTATTTTTCAAGCCTTTGAGCAGACCCGCCGCACACAGTCCGACAAACAGAGCCGTCCCATGCAGTAAGATCGGGAGCCAGGCAGCGGCATCTACCGGAAGCACCATCCCCCACAGAAAAACGGGCGGAAGCTGAATCAGCACAAGAACGCCCGCTATTCCGGCCAGGACGATACAGCTGAGTCCGCAAGCTTTTCCGGGCCGGATCAGTCCGACCAACCCGGCCAGCAAGATGGCCCCCAGACCGATGGAAAGATAAGCCCAAAGCTTTAACCCGCGGGGTTCGGCCACGATTTCGTGTGCAATAAACTGAATGGAGAATGCCGTTTCTCCTCCCCATATCGGGGTATATAAAATACCCAGCAGCAAGCTGAGCAGACAAGTTCCAAGGATGAACAGGAAATGACCTTTGGCGAATTGCTTTTGTCCCATTGCTTCACGGTTGGCTGACAACCTGACCCCCTCCTGAAAATGCTCTTAGTTTTATAACGACCGGGAGTCCTTAAAAGTTCCAGATCGGGCTTCCAAAAACAAGGGTTTTTCATAAATTTTACTGAAAATAAAAAAAGGCAAGTCCGGACTCCATTTCAGAATCCGTCCTTACCTTTATAAACGTTTTGTTCATTCAAGAACCGGACTTACAGTTCAGACTGAGGATTAATGCTGATTCCGGCGCTATCGGAGTTCTTTTCGGGAAGCGCGTTTTTCCGGTGATATCCCCTGCTGTAGTAAACGACAACGAGAGCGATCAGCCAGATCGGCCCGACAATCAGCGCGACGCGCGTATCCGCGGAGAAGCCGAGAAGAACAATGACGAGCACGAGGAATGCCAAAGAGATATAGGAAGTATAAGGCGCCAGCGGCATCTTGTACTTAAGATTACGAACTTGATCCGGGCTTAGTTTCTTACGGTATCTCATTTGGGAGATGAGAATCATCGCCCATGTCCATACGGCTCCGAAAGTGGCGATACTTGTTACCCAGGCAAACACTTTTTCCGGAACGATATAGTTCAGAATGACGCCGATAAGAAGCGCGATGGCCGATACGACGATGGCCTTGCCCGGAACGCCGCTTTTGGAAACCTTACGGAAGGAATCCGGCGCCTCGCCCTGTTGAGCCAGGTTGAAGAGCATACGGCCCGTACTGAAAATACCGGAGTTGCAGGAAGACAAGGCTGCCGTCAGGACAACGAAGTTGATAATGCCCGCGGCTCCCGGAATTCCGATTTTCTCGAACGTCATCACGAACGGGCTGCCAGCTTTGCCGATTTCATCCCACGGATAGATGGACATGATGACAACAAGTGCGCCGATGTAGAAAATAAGAATACGCCAGAAGACAGTGTCGATGGCTTTTGCCAGAGTTTTCTCAGGGTTCTGGGCTTCGCCCGCGGTTACCCCGATCATCTCAACGCCCAGATAAGCGAACATAACCATCTGGAAAGAAAGCAGGAGACCCGTTACCCCGTTAGGGAGAAATCCTCCGTGGCTCCAGAGGTTGCTGAATCCGACCGCGATGCCGCCGTTACCGAGTCCGAAGAAGATCATCCCGGCTCCGATAACAATCATGCCGATAATCGTGACAATTTTAATCAAAGCGAACCAGAACTCGAATTCCCCGTAAGCTTTAACGGCGATCAGGTTAATGGCGCTCATGAGAATAAGCGCACCAAGGGCCCAGAGCCAGCGCGGAGTTCCCGGGAACCAGTACTCCATATAAATGCCGACTGCCGTAATTTCGGCCATACAGGTGATTATCCATAGGAACCAATAGTTCCATCCGGTCAAATATCCGAAAAGAGGTGAAATATGATTTCTCGCATACCGGCTGAACGAACCGGCTACGGGATTTTCAATGGCCATTTCCCCGAGAGCTCTCATAATGAAGAAAATAATGAGACCTCCGAGCGCGTAAGCCAGCAGAATGCCGGGACCGGCAAGTTTGATCGCGGAGGCGGAGCCGAGAAACAGGCCTACACCAATGGCGGCACCAAGTGACATCAAGGTGATATGTCGTTGTTCCAATCCTCTTTGCAGTTCATTGGGCTGAGTTTTTTTGGACATAGGTACCTCCTGAAAAATTCGTCTTAAACGTGTACTGATTATACCCTCCTTAAGGGCGTGAAGTCTGTCCAACAAAAGTAGCTAATTTCTGTAAAAGTAAGCGTTATCATTTGTTTTATGTTTATTGAAAGCGCTTCATTTACAAAAAGAAGTGTAGCATATTTGTGTAGGATCTGTTTTTGTGTGATTATGAGAATGTTTCTTCCGCGATTTGTGTAAATGCACAAACCGGCGCATTCCGTCTATGGCTTTTCGCACAATCGTTTTATAATAAAAGTACCGACATTAAATGAACCTTACTTATATAAAACAAACCGCTTCGCAAGCCAAAGGAAATGGAGTCAAGACCCGCATGAGCAACGAATTAAATCCGTTCGATCGAAGTTTTGAAAGTTTGGAAGCACTGGCGGATACCATCAGCGAGGTGCTCGGCTGCGCCATCACCATAGAAGACGCCAACCATCGGCTGATCGCGTACAGCACGCACGAAGCTCAGACCGACCCCGTACGGATCGCCACGATCGTCGGCCGCCGCGTGCCCGAGAAGGTTATCGCCAGCCTCTGGCGCGAGGGGTTTATTCAGCAGTTGATGAAAAGCGAGGATCCTGTGCCCATCAAAGCGCTGGACGACGTCAAACTCGGCCGCCGCATCGCCATTTCCATCCGCAACAACCGCGAGGTGCTGGGCTACATTTGGGTGCTGGAGGATGCACGCTTATTGGAAGAAGCCGATTTCCTACAGCTTAAGCACGCCTCCCGCGCGGCCAAAACCAAGCTGCTGCAGCTGCAGCTGCAGAAACGCAAGGAACAGGAAGGATTCGAGGACTTCTTCTGGCAGCTGCTCACCGGCCATATATCCTCGGGCGACGCCGTCCGGCAAAAGTCCGATAAGCTGGGCATTCCTCTCATGGACTGCTTCCAGGTCATGATCGTCGAATTCGATTCGGATATCAGCGAGCAGAGGGCTCAGCAGATCCGCTACCTTATCAGTACGACCCAGCGGATCCGGATCGCCCTTCATATTGTCGACCGCACCCAGCTTGTTCTGCTCGGGACCTCTTCTTCCCGTAATCAGTTTGCGGCGGATTCCTCGGAGTTCCTGCGGCTCTTTGCCCAGCAGATGAAAGACCGGTTCGGTGTCTCCCCCGGACAAACCGCTATCGGCAATATCTATGAAGACTACGGCCTGGTCGAAAAAAGCTACCGGGAAGCTCTCTCCGTTCTTCAGGTGAAGCGGCAGTTTCCCCAGGAAACGAAACGGTTTGTTCATTACCGGGATCTCGGTTTCTATCGCTTTCTTCCTCTTATGGCCGAGGAAAACCGGATTCACGCCCACACCAACCCGTCCTTGCTTAAACTGCGGCAGTACGACCGGGAGCATAACGGCAATCTCCTGCATACACTGGAAATATTTCTTCTGCAGGACAGCAACGTCAAAGACGCCGCCGATGCTCTCCACGTTCATACCAACACGCTAAACTATCGGCTGAAACGGATTTCCGAGATTGGCAACATCGATCTGAAAGATATGGACCAGAAAGTCAGCCTATATCTCGATTTGAAAAGCGAAAAACTGTAGCGCCATTCGGCATTCTATGGCAAGCTTTGTGGATTTACACAAAAAGCGGGCGCTTTTTTCTGGAAAGTACACGAAGCAAAAAAGCGTTTTCAAAACTATACTAGCCTTAGATTTCCTAATCTAAGGAGGCAGTTCTTATGCGGATAGGTGTTCCTAAAGAAATCAAAAACAACGAAAATCGTGTCGCCGTAACTCCTTCGGGCGTTGTGGCTTTTGTTAAAGCAGGTCATGAAGTTCTCGTGGAGAAGAATGCCGGTATCGGAAGCGGCTTTACGAACGAAGAATACTTAACAGCAGGAGCTTCCCTGATCGATCAGGCGGCGGATGTATGGGCCGGAGCGGACATGATTATGAAGGTTAAAGAACCTCTTGCTTCCGAGTACGAGTACTTCCGCGAAGGTCTCATTCTCTTCACTTACCTTCACCTTGCGGCAGAGCCTGAGCTGGCTAAAGCACTCACGGCTAAAGGCGTGACGGCTATCGCTTACGAAACGGTCGAAGTGAACCGTACGCTTCCGCTGCTGACTCCCATGAGCGAAGTGGCCGGACGCATGTCCGCTCAAATCGGCGCTCAGTTCCTGGAGAAGCCGCACGGCGGCAAAGGGATCCTTCTTGCGGGCGTACCGGGCGTACAGCGCGGCAAAGTAACCGTTATCGGCGGCGGTGTCGTAGGTACGAACGCGGCGAAGCTTGCGGTCGGTCTGGGCGCGGACGTAACGATCATCGATCTTAGCCCTGAACGCCTTCGTCAGCTGGACGACCTGTTCGGCAATCAGGTGAACACGCTGATGTCCAACCCGCTGAACATTGCGGAAGCGGTTGCGGCTTCGGACCTCGTGATCGGGGCCGTTCTCATTCCGGGTGCCAAAGCGCCTAAGCTGGTTTCCGAAGCGATGATCGCTTCCATGAAACCGGGCTCCGTAGTCGTTGACGTGGCCGTCGACCAAGGCGGTATCATCGAAACCGTCGACAAAATCACGACGCACGACAACCCGACTTACGTGAAGCATGGAGTCGTTCACTATGCGGTTGCCAACATGCCGGGTGCGGTTCCGCGCACGTCTACTCTGGCACTGACCAACGTCACCCTCCCTTATGCCCTGCAAATCGCAGGCAAAGGTGTACTGCAAGCCGTGAAAGACAACGCCGCTCTTCAGCTTGGCGTCAACGTTGCCGGCGGTTCCATTACGTATGAAGCGGTTGCCCGCGATCTCGGCTACGAATACGTGCCGGTCGGCAAGGCTTTGGACAAAATCTCGGTTTCTTCTTAAAACGGTCCTTTTCTTAGAGCCAGCCAACCGCATCCGTCACTTTAACGAAAATATACCGCGGTTTCCGCGGCTTTCATCCCCTCGAAGCTGCTTCGGGGGGATTTACCTCTTTTCGGGTTAGTTCTCGTCAAAATGTTTTTGGAGGCGAATTCTGCATGCATCCTGCCAGCTACCGCGATACTTGGGCGGAAATTTCGCTAGACGCGATCGAACACAATGCCCGTACGTTCAAAAAAAATCTGCAGCGCGGCTGCAAGCTGATGGCTGTCGTCAAAGCCGACGGATACGGCCACGGGGCCTACGAAACCGCACGTGCCGCTCTCCGCGCAGGCGCGGAGTACCTCGCCGTCGCTCTGCTGGACGAGGCGCTGGAACTGCGTGCGGCGGGCATCACGGAGCCGGTGCTTGTACTGGGCTATACACCGCCCCGTTCCGTCAAGAAAGCCGTTCGCGCCGGCGTGACGCTCACGGTGTTTACGACCGACGTACTGGAGGCGGTCGGAGCCGCCGCAGCGGTTTCGTCCCGGACGCCGGCACGCATCCATCTCAAAGTAGATACCGGCATGACCCGGATCGGCGTGAGAACAGCGGCGGAAGCCCTCAGCTACGCCCGCCAAGCCATTCAGACGCCGGGCGTAGCGCTTGAGGGAATCTTTACACACTTCGCAACCGCCGACAGCGCAGACGATACCTTTACCCGCGAGCAGTTCCGGCGGTTTATGGACATCGTCGATCACCTCTCCGACGACGGCATCGACATCCCGCTGCGCCACTGCTGCAACAGCGCCGCTACGATGCAGTATCCCGACATGCACCTGGACATGGTCCGTGTCGGGATCAGCTTGTACGGCCTGCTGCCCTCCGTAGCCTCCGAGCGGGACACTCACCCTCTGAAGCCGGCGATGCAGTTCAAGACCCGGCTCGTCCAGGTGAAGGACGTCGAGATCGGAACCCCGGTCAGCTACGGCAGCACCTTCATCGCCGAACGGCCCACCCGGATCGGCACTATTCCGGCCGGATATGCGGACGGCCTCTCCAGGTCCCTCTCCAACCGTGGAGATATGCTCCTGCACGGAAAACGCGTCAGAATCGCCGGCAGAGTGTGCATGGATCAGGCGATGCTGGATATCACGGACGTGGAGAATACCGAGGAAGGCGATCTGGTGACGATCTTCGGCAAATCCGGAGACGCGTTTCTTCATGTGGATGAAATCGCGGAACTGATGGACACCATCAATTACGAAGTCGTTTGCCTGATCGGAAAACGTGTTCCCAGAGTGTACCTTCATAAAGGGAAGCCCGCAGCCTCGGTCAACAATCTGATCGGTGAAATACCTGCTCAGGATTCTCCGTCCTGATAGGTTTAAAAATAGAAGTGCCGGTTCCTCCCCGTATTCCGGAGCCCAGTTATAAAACAGCACGAACCCGTTCCCTCTTTAAGGATCGGGTTCTTTTTTTCGTGGTCAAGCCATGGTATATTCAATAAGTTAGTCACACACTATCCACAGATTTATCACTTGTTAACATCGTTATCCACAAGTTGTTAACAAATATTCACCGGAAAACGTTATCCACTTGTGGGTAACGTTTGATAATTCTCGGATTTCTCGATGGGTAGGATTTCGTTCTTTTTCAACGTGTTTGAATTTTCCGAATTTTACGACTAAACTGAATTTTCCTCAGTATTCACGCGGGTTTACGCTTCGCACTTTTCTCTTCTTTTATCTACTATCCTTAAACACGTTGTGTTTATTTATCCTTTTTTACAAGTAGCGTTGTTTGCTTGCGTCGCTCATTTTGGATAGACTAATGTACGATTCACAGGTACAATGAATGAAGTTATCCACACTTTTATCCACAACATGTTAACAAAGGGAATGAACGTTCGGGGCATAACTTCATTTTCTTCCCTCATAACTGCTGTAACAGGCCGGACAAGGAGCAGAAACAACTTTATGGAAACCGTACAATTTGACCATGATTCTCATGATCCTATACAAGCCGAACACGAAAAATGGATGCGGGAAGCCATGCTCGAAGCGGACAAAGCAAAAGCGCTGATGGAGGTTCCCATCGGGGCCGTGATTGTCCGCGGCGGCGAGATCATCGGACGCGGCCACAACCTTCGCGAAACCTCGCTGGATCCTACCGCTCATGCGGAGATTATCGCGATACGCGAAGCCAGCGAGAAGCTGGGAGCCTGGCGGCTGCTGGACTGCAGGCTCTACGTCACGCTGGAGCCGTGCCCGATGTGCGCGGGCGCCATCGTCCAGTCACGCGTTCCCCAGGTGATTTACGGCACGCCGGATCCCAAAGCGGGCTGTGCCGGAACGCTGATGAACCTGCTGCAGGAAGAGCGCTTCAACCACTGCGTTGATGTGATCAGCGGGGTACTGCAGCCCGAGTGCGCTTCCCAGTTGACTGATTTCTTCCGGGAACTGCGCCGCCGGGCCAAGGAAGCGAAGAAGGCACTTCCAACGGAGGAGTAACCTCGCTCCTCTAAGGTTTTGCCTTGGAGATTCTTCCTCCCTCAAACCATTCTGTGGTATACTGAATAACGGAATTAATTTGCGCCCGTAGCTCAGCAGGATAGAGCGACAGTTTCCTAAACTGCAGGTCGGAGGTTCGAATCCTCTCGGGCGCGTTCTATATTCGCTCAAAAACCCTTGGTACACAAGGGTTTTTTCCTTTTTACGGCATAGATTAAACTCGGCATTGATTGCGCGTTTTCTTGTGGGGTTAATTTGGGCAGCATTTCTCTTTTGTAGAGCCGGTTTTTCTTTTCTCCCTCCAACCGACAAATTATTTTTACAATTTATTACAAATTTTAACTCAGATTAGAAATATATTCCCCTCCCGTTTTGCTTCCCTCTGCTTCTTATATAGCGAAATTGATTCTTGATTACCGTTCTCCCCCCTTCGTCCCCTTACTCCAATCAGGGTTTCCGAATTCATGCATCATCCACATCATTTCCTTTCGCCATTTAAAAACAGCCAGGCCAAAATTAAATACTAAAACTTAATTTAAAGATTTTTGAGCAATTTAACGAAATTTTAATTTACTTTTTTTGTCTAAAAAAGTAAAATCATAGTTGAAGAGATGGTTATGGATCTTTATGTATCTATTTACATTTCATCCATTTCGAATCTATTGGCCTACTTCCTCTTTTCACCCCTATCTTCCGGATTATTCGTACTGTGACAAAAGAACGATTTTTTGAGTTCCTCACTTCAAGACCATCCATAACATTCAGCAACAATCTTTTAGCTTGCGCTTTTCAGCCTGTCCGGTATCACTTCCATTTTCGTACCGTTCAGAAAATGGGGTTCTTTCTTAATTTTGCATGTTCATCGGAAAGGAGATCTATGTATGAGTAAATTGCTGCGTCTTTCAAAGATTTTTCATCCGAAATCCGGCCGCGCTTTCATGCTTCCGGTTGATCACGGCACCACCTACGGACCTCTTAACGGAATCTCCTCCATGCCGGCTTTGCTTCGTATGGCCAACCGGTTCCGACTGCAGGCTATCATTGCTCATAAGGGAGCCATCCGTCGTGCCCTTGAAAGCAGTGAATCGCCGTGGGGAACCGAATTTATTCTCCATCTCTCGGCGTCCACTCAAATGTCACCGGATATGTCCAATAAGCAAATCGTATCGACTGTCCGTCACGGCCTGCAAATCGGGGCTATCGGCCTTTCCGTACATATTAACCTGGGCGTCCCCCAGGAACATGAGATGCTGCGCGACCTCGGTCTTATCTGTGATGAGGCTTATGCTTGGGGCCTTCCGGTCCTGGCAATGATGAACGTTCCTGAAGAAGATCTTTCGGGGGGAGCGGCGGCGACCAATAAAATAGCCCATGCGGTCCGTATTGCCGGAGAATTGGGCGCGGATCTTGTCAAAGTCCAGACGCCGGTTACTCCCCAGAGAGCGGCTGAAGCCGTAGCCGCTTTTAACATCCCCGTGCTGATGGCCGGAGGAAGTTCGGTCGGCGACAAGCTGGCTTTTTTCCGTGGGATCAGGGAGATGCTCGATGCCGGGGGCAAAGGTCTGTGCATAGGCCGGAATCTGTTCGAGGATTCCCGTCCCGATGATATGTGCCGTGCGCTCGGAGATCTTGTTCATAAGGACTGCAGCGCGGAGGAAGCTTACGAGACCTACTTAGCCTCCTCCTCCCGCATGCCGCTTATCACGAAGCAGACCGACCCCGGAATTGCCGCCGTACAATTTGACCCCTGGGAGGAATACGCATGATCATTGATGGCCACGCCCACATATCGAGACAAGATTACAGCAGCCCCGAACGGCTGCTGGACGATATGAATTCAGCGGGTATAGACAAAGCCGTCCTGGTGCCGGGCGGCATGCTGGACGTTAGGCGCATGACCCGGTACATCACCGGAGCGGAAAAGCCGATCCTGACGGATCCGCCCAACGATACCGTGCTGGATATTATCCGTGAATACCCGGACAAATTTTACGGAATCTGCTGCATTAATCCTAACGACGGGGCTCCGGCGGCTCTAGCTTCTCTGGAGAAGGCCTATCGAAATGGCTTCAAAGGCCTCAAGCTGTCACCTCTTGTCCATCAGATTTCTCTTATGGGAGACGTCGTTAAAGAGCTTGCCGCCTTGTGTGGGGACTATGGAATTCCCTTCTATACGCACCTAGTTATTCAAGCAACCGCAAACACGGCCGCACTGGGTTCTCTCGCCGAAGCTTTTCCCGGTACTAACTTCGTTATCGGCCATATGGGATTCGGCCCGCTCGATATAGATGCCATAGAATTAGCGGCACGAAGGGAAAATGTTTACCTGGAAACGTCTACGGGCAACCCGCTGGCGATTCAGACCGCTGTTAAACTGGCGGGGCCGGATAAACTTATGTTCGGTTCGGAGTTTCCCTTGTCGGACCCATTCGTAGAAAAGGTCAAAATCGACCGTCTCTCTATCTCCGATGCGGATAAGGAAACGATTTTACATCATACGATTTCACGCTTGCTTGGACTATAATATTCGCCGTATAAGGAGGGAAAGCACGTGGCCGTAACAGCCAGAAGCCAAATGGAATTGATGTCCGGACAAAAAGCGGCGGACAGGTTCGAGCCGCACGTCCGGTGGCTTAACAGCCTGACCGAACGCGGAATGTCGGTAGAGAACCTGAGCCAGGCGGAAGTGGATGCTTATCACCGGAGGGCCTTACGCAGTTTACTTCAATTTGTGTATGAAACCAACGAGTTTTACAAACAGCGTATGGATATCACTGATCTGACTCCCGAAGAAGCATCCAATCCGGCTTTATTTGCCCAGCTGCCCTTCCTGACAAAGGAAGACTTGCGCAATGATCCGCGCTGCATCATTTGCTCGCCTGATCTGGCTCATATCCATACTTCGACCGGCACAACCGGAGGCAAGCCGATCTTCATCGGCCATACTTTGAATGATCTTTATCGGCTGGATACGGCCCCCCGCTACCCATCCCTTATGCAGAACACGCGAAATACCGTAGTCGGAAACGCCCTGCCCTACGAAATGAGCTCGTCCGGGCTTTCATTCCATCGGGTGTTCCAATATATGCAGGACTGCTGCGTACTGCCTGTCGGCAAAGGGGGAGCTTATTCTCACCCCGATAAGGCTCTTGAGTGCATGCTGGCTTGGGATATGCAAACCTTGATTATTGCTCCTTCCTACGCCGTGACCCTGGCTGAACATGCGCAGAAACTAGGAATGGACCTTCATCGGGATTTCAACTTGCAGCATTTGTTTTTGACCGGTGAAGGCGCTTCACCCGCTCTTCGCGAACGGATCGAACGGATCTGGAATACACCGGTGACAACCTGGTACGGGTCGCTTGAGGTAGGTCTGATCGGGATCGAATGCCTGGAGCACCAAGGTTACCATTTGGCAGAAGGCCATATCTATACCGAAATCGTTCATCCTGTTACGGGGGAGCCCCAAGCTCCCGGCATCGTCGGCGAAGTCGTTCTCACTACCCTGATGCGCGACGGCATGCCCATAATCCGGTACAAAACCGGAGATCTCGGCTGCATTGAGGAAGGTCCCTGCCCTTGCGGCTGCCGTCTGCGCCGTTTGCAGCTGAGAGGACGTATGGGCGATCAGCTCGCCCTTAACAGCGGGAATTTTTCTCCCCTGTATCTGGAACAGCAGCTCCTGCAAATCGGCGGAACAGGAAACTGGTACCAATTTATCGTTGAAAACGGGGAGCTTTCCATACTCGTCGAAGCTTCCGATTCAAGCGTACACCGGGCGGAGCTATTATCGGAGATAAAGCTACGTATCGAAGCGAGCATCCAGCAATCCTGCGACGTTCAAGTCGTGGATTACGTGGAGCGAGACGCGGGAAAAGCCCGCCGGGTTATTCGACTATAACAAGAGGAGATCTGCGAAATGAGTAAAGCGCTGAAAGAAACGCCTGATATTAATCCGAAGGCACCTAACGATTCCACCACCCAGCCAACCGAAAAACCGGCCGAAGCGAAAGCAAGCGGTACAGCCACTCCGGTTTCCAGCCTTAATCAGGCCAAAAATAAACCTATCGCGCCCGTGCGCAGCAAATACGCGTGGTTCGATATCAGTTCTTTAACCACACCGGAGCAATGGGGCGCTATCGTACAAGCTCTGCCTCATCAGAAATTCACCGGTGTCGTAGCCAACGAGCAGCAGGTGAAGCAGCTTCCTCCGAATTTGGATAAAATCACCTATGTCGAAGGAACCCCTTCTCCCGATAAGCTGGCGGCTTTAAATGAAGCCTACGACATCGTTATTTTGGAACCGTCGGTGATCGGCGGCAGCTGGTTCAGACGCAACCGTGAGGCCATTACCTGTAAAATCGGCACGAGCGTGAATGTAACGGACCCTGAGTCTTTGCAGCTCGCCGTAGCCATGACCCACGAGGTGTCTCTGCTAATTGTCGAATTCCGCGACGATACAAAAATTCCGCTTGAAATCGTTCTGGCGGACGCCCAGAATTTCGGTACCGAAGTGGTCATGAAAGTACGCGACGATGTCGAAGCGAAAGTCGTCTTCGGCGTACTCGAATGCGGGGCGGATGGCGTCCTGATCGCGTCGGGCGATCTCGGCCAAGTATATGCGGTCGGCGAAGTAATTACTTCAACGGGCCAAAAAGGCGGTCAGCCGCTTCAGAAGCTGACCATTACACGGACGGAGCATGTCGGCATGGGCGATCGCGCCTGTATCGACCTGACGAGCTATCTCGGCCTCGACGAAGGCGTGCTGCTCGGTTCCTTTTCCTGCGGGGGCATTCTTGCCTGCAGCGAGACACACCCGCTTCCGTATATGCCGACGAGACCTTTCCGCATCAATGCGGGCAGCCTGCACACCTATGTGCTGGCGCCGGATAACCGGACCTGGTACTTGTCCGATCTGCGATCGGGAATGGAAGTCCTCGTCGTCAGCACATCCGGCAAAGCGAGACGCGTTTCGGTCGGCCGCGTGAAAATCGAACGGCGCCCTCTGCTTTATATCGAAGCCCGGGCGGAAGACGGAACGACTCTTAATGTCATTATGCAAGAGGACTGGCACGTGCGCGTATTCGGCACAGAGGGCCAGCCGATCAACATTACGACATTAAAGCCCGGCGACCAGGTGCTGGGCTATACGATGGACCCCGGCAGACATGTCGGCGTGAAAGTTGACGAGCTGATTATCGAACAGTAAGCGTCGTTTCTAAAACCAGATCCTTCTCGATCTGCAAGCCCATACCCATTTAAGGGGGAACATCCTGTGTCCGTGAAATTTACCGCCCTTATGGAGCGATTGGAACAATCACCTTTCTATAGAAAACACCTTTCGGCAGAGGAACGGGAAATAAGAGATATTTCCCGCATCGGCGAGCTGCCGCTTACGACCAAAGACCACCTCCGTGAAGCGGGTCCCTGGAATCTGCTGGCGGTGCCGCCGGAGGAAGTCTGCCAGTACTTCGAAACGTTCGGAACGACCGGCCTGCCCGCTTCGGCTTGGTACACAGTCCGGGATCTGGAGGCGGGAGGCCGTCAGATCGGCGATTCCGGCCTGCGCCTTAGACCCGGGGACCGGCTGCTTAACCGGTTCCCTTACGCGCTGTCCCTGCCGGCTCACCTGGTTCAACAGGCCGCGCGGCAGGCGGGCGCATGCGTGCTTCCGGCCAGCAGCCGGAATACGATGACGCCATATCCGCGCATCATTGAACTGCTGCGCAAGTTGAATGTAACGGTGATGACGGGCCTTCCCCGCGAGATGGAAATACTGGCAGAAACCGCACGACTGCACGGTCTCGGCTGCCGGGAAGATTTCCCTCACCTCCGGGCCATCGGCGTCGCGGGAGAACTTCTGGCCGAGTCGCGCCGGAAGAAGATTGAAGAGCTTTGGGGCGTGCCGGTTTACAACTTGTACGGCTCTACGGAGACGGCCAACATAGCCGCGATGTGCGAGCACGGCATCCTGCATGTGGCCGAAGACGATTTCTTCGTGGAAGTGCTGCACGAAGACCTGTCAGCGGCGGTTGAGCCCGGCGGGGGCAAAGGTCTTGCCGTGATCACAACGCTGACCCACGAGGGATCCCCCCTTCTCCGTTATTTGAACGGGGACGTGATCTCCCTCGAAGAAGTCAACTGTCCGTGCGGAAGAAGCGGACGCAGGCTGACCCATTACGGACGGCAGCTGGACAGGCTGGAGGTTGCCGGCCGGATACTGGAACCGGCGGACATTCATGACGCCGTGTATTCCCTGCCGGATCTGCCGGATGCCTGGAAAGTAACGCCCGCGCAGGACGGGCTTCACTTCACGTTCGAATGGCAGGGCAAAGACGCCGGAGTGCTCGCGCGTTTTGCGTCCATTCTCGCCGAACAGCTTCAGCTTCCGGTTGTTGTGGAACCAGGCGAGCCCGGAGCCCTTTTCGACCGCCGCCTGCTTGTTGAGCGCCAGGTCAGTACCAAGCCGCTTTACATCGTAAAGCCGGCAGAGGTTATGCTTTAAACCGTCGTAACGTTCGGCGTCTACTCCCGATAGGGTCGAATACAGCAAAATCCCCCGCGCCTTACTTGGCCGGGGGATTTTATTTGTTTGTCGGCGAAAGGTCTTCAGACTTGAACGAATGGCTGTTTCCTGCTTAAAAGCTCTCCAGCCTTCTCGCTGGGTAACGGAGGACTGATGAAAAAGCCTTGTCCGATCGTGCATTGATGCTCCTGGAGGAAATGAATCTGCCTCTCATGTTCGATGCCTTCTCCGATAAGCTGGAATTTTAAATGCCGGCCCATATCGATGATGGTTCGGACAATAGCTTCCGTGTTGGCATTGAACGTGATTTCTTCTATGAAGGTGCGGTCGATTTTAATATGGTCGATAGGCAGTTTATCCAATAAGAAGAGGGAGGAATAGCCGGTTCCGAAATCATCGATCGAAAGCTTGACTCCAATCTTCTTCAATGCGGTCAAAATCACGAGAGACTGATCCAGATTCTGCATGATGCTTTCGGTAATTTCAAGCTCCAGATGAGCCGGGTTCATGTCGAATTCTTCGAGGACGCTTTGGATGGTTGAGACGAGCTGTTTATCCTGGAATTGTCTTACGGAGATATTGACGGCCAGACGGATTTCCGGCAGTCCCGCTTCCCTCCACTGTTTGTACTGGTGACAGGCTGTGTGAAGCACCCATTTGCCGATAGGCACGATAAGCCCCGTTTCCTCGGCGATCGGAATGAACTCCCCTGGCGTGACAACCCCGAGTTCCGGGTCCATCCAGCGAATCAGGGCTTCCATCCCTACGATCTCTCCGCTGGCCAGGTTAATTTGCGGCTGGTAGTGAAGGGTAAACAGCTGCTTCTCCAGGGCTCTGCGCAGCCCGTTCTCCAGCTTAAGCTTCCGGGCGAGCCGGTTGTTGTGCACCCGGTAAAACTGGTAATTATTTTTCCCGTTTTCTTTGGACAGGTACATAGCCATATCCGCATGTTTGATCAGTACATCACGGTCCATGCCGTCCTGCGGGTAAATACTGATGCCGATACTTGTCGTCGTATAGACCTCGTGCCCGTGCAGCTGGAATGGCTGCTTAAACTGATCCAGCACCGTCTGGGCCTGGACACGGACGCCCTCTTCCGTCACCCCTTCAAGCAAAATGACGAATTCGTCCCCGCTGTGCCTGAATACGGTATCGGACGGACCGAGACATGCCTGCAGCCGTTCGGCAACCTGTCTCAGCAGAAGATCGCCGTATATATGACCAACGGTATCGTTAATATTTTTAAACCGGTCCAGGTCCAAAAAAAGCACCGCCAATTGCGATCCCATCTGCCCGGCTCTCTCGATCGCCATATATAGACACTCGTTGAGGTAGCTGCGGTTAGGCAGCCCCGTTAAGGTGTCATGGTAAGCCATATGATTAATCTTTTCCTCGGCCTTCTTGCGTTCCGTAATGTCCTTGCCGATACTCATGCACGCGGGCTTGCCCCCGTAATTAGTTGCAACGAGTACCAGTTCGCAGCTCCTTACCTGACCGTCCAGACGGACATACCTTTGCTCCATGCGGGCGGAAGCCCCTTTTTCCAAAACTTCGTTCACATGCTCCAGGGCATTCTTGCGTGATTCCGGATGGAGAAACCTCAAGGCCGATCGCCCTAAAAGTTTGTTCACGTCTTCCGCACCCAGTGATTGGACGGCAGCCGGATTGGCATAGACAAGCTTGCCCTTCTGCTGGACCACAATCGGCTCCGGGCATATTTCGATCAAACTCCGGTAACGGTTCTCGCTTTCTTTAAGCCGATCGCGTTCTATGATCATCTGCCTGAAGAAATAGCTTAATGCGGCATAAACGACCGTATTAAACACGACACCGACCAGATTGGCCCGGAGATAATCGAACTGGACCGTGCTTGAATAGGTGAGCAGAAAAAGCAGAAAGCCCGCTCCGACAATCGTCGGTACCCACAATCCAGGAAGCAGGAAAGCATACAGCAGCAGAAGAGTATACATGATGGAAGGAAGTTTGAAATAGTCGATGTTGTGAAGCAGAGTAAACAAGGTAATATAGGCTATCGAAGCGAGGATATGTTGCAGCACAACTGATTTTCTCAGGAATACGGCGGATAGAACGGTCGTCAGGAATATAAACACTTTAATCATGTGGTCCTGTCCGACCGAGAACAAGTTGTTCACGATAGTGAGTACAAGAAGCGTTAATAAATAAGCCTTGCCATTTCGGATAATGTGCCGATATACGGGACTAGACCTCAGCTGCCTCATTCAAGTGCTCACTTTCTTATGGAATTATAACCTTCATACATTTACCATTTATTATCATTATAGCAGATATCTACTAGACTAAAGGGATACATTTCTCTTGTTTTAGTATAAATTTATTTTTGTAAAAGAAATAAAACCGGCCGCACATGACGACCGGTTCCGAATATGACTCATTTCGTTTTCGCTGCACTTTCTACTACCGGTAAACGACCCCGGCTTGGGCTTTAAGCACATCGCGCAGCAGCATATAAGCTTCTCCGTTGGTCAGCTTCGATTTGTTCTCGATCGCTTCGAAAGTCGCCGGTTCGACCAGCTTCTGTTCCAACACATAAGCGGCCGATTCGCTCCGTCTTACTTTAGCTCCCACCGCCTGAGATATGGTCCAGGCCGCCTGATCCCACGTCAGTGCGATGTCTCCGGGTTTGGTCAATCCCTTGACCGCCGCATCCGCGCCGCCGCTTACGGCTTTGGGGTAGGTCCGGCCAAGCACCGTCTTCATCGTGTTAAAATGGTTGGCAAACCGCCGCGGGTTGGACGGCTCGTCCAGCTGAAACTCGTTCTTCTCGCCTCCCGCGGCGATACCGAGACTTACGGCAGTTTTCAAGCCTTCGTAAGCTTTATGTTTGGTATACGTCGGTGCAGCGAATTTGTAAGGCTCCAGGCGCACGCCCTGTTTCACCAGGGTTTCCTGCAGTTCGGTAACCATCGGCTTCGACAAGGACAGCTCTCGGAAGCTGACCTTGTTTTTGGCCGCCACCGCGGCCGCGGCACCTGCCGCTTGACCCGACGCCATCCCGACCGGGACGGTCCGTGCGGATCCGTGGGGCAGCGAATCAAAGCTCGCCGAACGTCCGACCACCAGCAGCCCGTTTATTTTCTGCGGGACCAAGGCCCGGAACGGGACGGCGTACTGACTCGGCTTCAAAACGATATCCCCGCGATACTTGGCGTCCGTACTCTGGATATCGAGGTTGTAGGAGCCGTAAGCTATCTTGTCCCACTGATCGCGGTTATCGAGCGCGTCTACCATAGTAAGCCGGTATTCGCCGATCATATGGCGCGTTTCCCGGACATACAGCTCGGGAGCGGAGCCGTCCAGTTCGAGCGGCGCAAGTTCCGGGAATTCTTTCTTCATATAATCCAGCACATGCGGGAGCTCGGCACGGCCGATTTCCATTCCTTCCTTGACGGAAGCGGGGTCTAGCGGATTAACCCCGAAGATCTGCAGCGCATTGATCAGAATCGATCCGTCGTTCTGGCGGCCGATGTTCAAGCCGCGCATGCGAACCCGCTCGGGGTTCGTCGATTTGTAATCCCACATGGCCGAGTATCCCCAGCCGCTCATGGCATCGGCGCCCATGCCTCTGAGCAGATGCGGATCGTTCTCGCCGTTCTTTTTCATCTGCTGCCAGATTTCTTCGGTCATTCCTTTTAAACGGAATACAAGCGTAACGGCCATGAGCGATTTGTCATCCCCAAGATCCTGACGTCCGATTGTAAAAGGCACGCCGGCGGCCGCAGCCACGTCTCCGTCCTGTGTGGCGTCAATGACGGCCCGGGCACTCACTTTGTGTTCTTTGCCGTCCGCCGTCGTGATATTCAATCCCGTTACGGTCTGCGATCCGTTCACCATCGGCGTAAAGCTCTTGGCATGCATCAGCAGGTCGATTTTCTTCTCCTTCCGCACCAGGTCGTAGAATGCGTTGGCTGCGGTTGTCACGTCAAACGAAGTGCCTTCAATCCCCTTGCGCCATTCCAGGAAAATTCCCTCATTCAGAAACTTGCCGGCGTCGGATTTCCCTTCTTCGTTGGGCGCGAAGCTGTTGTCCAGGCTGTTAAGCCAGCCCTCGGTGAATAAGCCCCCCAGCACAACCCGGTCGCGGTTCTCCACGAGAAGCGTCTTCTGCCCGTTGCGGGCCGCCGATACGGCCGCGGTGATGCCTTCCGGGTCCGTACCCGCGACGATCACGTCGTATTCGGACTCGGGCGCTTTAATCGAGGCCACTTTCTTGACGGATTGGGACTGACCGGGCTTGACCGTATCCGTCCCTTTCCAGGCCGACCAGGCCCACCAGCTTAAACTGATCAGCAGCAGAAAAGAAAAAGCGCTTATTAATCCCATTCCCTTACGGGGATAAGTACGTGATTGACTCTCTTTTTTTCTCGAATCCGTCGTTTGCGTCATCTTCAACCTCATCCTTCTGCGAAATAGGTTCCCCTCAATCCCCTGGTGAATAAGCCGTCGATAAATCTCTTATTTAGACGAAGTTTGGCGAGGATAGGTTTCATTTTGACTGTCCGCAAGCGAACCCGCGGGGAGACAGCCTGCCCGTTCCGTTCCTTAACCGGAAAAAAGGGTTCCTTCTCAGGAACCCGTCGCTCCACGGGTCTTCCCGCAGGAGATGAGATGCACATTACATTATCTCGGTGTATAAAAGTTTTGTGTGTAATATACGTTCATGGAGCCGCCGAAGTAAACTCCGACGCCCAAGCGGGTGGTATCGCCCATTATGTTTTTGCGGTGTCCGGAGGAATTCATCCAGCCGTTCACCACTTCAATCGGTCCCGAGTAGCCGGACGCGATGTTCTCCGCCGCACTCCAGAACTTCAACCCGTCCTTCTCCATCCGTTCGAAAGGAGAGAGTCCCTGCTTGTTTGTATGATCGAAATACCCGTTCACGGCCATATCCTCGCTGTGCTTGCGGGCCGTCGATGCGATAGAGGCGTCCCATTCGAACGGCGTCTTGCCGTGACGGACGCGAATGGCATTCGTCAGATCGAACGTCTGCTTCTCGTAGGCGATCCGCTGATCCTCACTGCGCGAGGCTAAGGTGCCTGAGCTGCTGTTTGCGGCGGACATGGACGTATCCTGGACGAGCATGCCGATCAGCTTCCCGTTGTCGTTCGTGTCGAAATAGAAGCTGACATTCAGCCCGTCCGTCTCGAACGAAACCGCGTTTTTGACCGTACCGCGGACAGCTTTGGCGCCTGTCATTTTCATCCGGACCGCCGCCTCGTTCATAAGCGTCGTCACTCCGTTCGCTTCCGTCCAATTACCTGTGACCGTATACAGCGCGGCGACTCGGCCGTTCTTGATTCCCGCCTGCAGATAGTGCTTGTAGTCCGTGGTGTCGTATATGTACCAGGTCAGCCCGCTGCCTCCCGTATCTTTGCGGTCGGGTTGGCCCAGCCGCTTGATCAGGTCCGCTTCCGTATCGCCTACGGCCGCACCCTCAATCACAAAATGCCGGGCTTCCGGGCTTTCCGTCTTAGTGCTGCCGTTACTATCCGGCTTGTCCACCACGGCGACCGTTCCACCGGGTGCGGTCCCGCCGGCGCTGCCGGAATTATTCGGGTTTTCCGAATAAGCGACAGCGACGAGATCGCTCTGCACGCCGAGCAGATTTTGCAGGAACTTCAGCGCTTCCGCGCGGGTTAAAGCGTCATCGGGGCGGAATCCGTTCTCGCTCCCGTCCGTTTTGCCTTGAGACAAGCCCTGATCCAGCAAACGCTGCACCGCTTCCTTGGTTGAAAGCAGATTGCCCTGCGTAGCCGCAATCAGTCTGGCCGCATCTCCCCGTAAATAAGGGGAAGTTGTATTCTTAAGCAACGGCCAGGAATAAATAGCCGCTTTGGTATAATAGGGATCGAACCATTGGGAGCCTGCCGCCGTTCCGGACCCCACTTTGTTATAAGCGCGCAGCAGCAATGCCAGAAACTCCGGTTCGGTAACGGCCTTATCCGGCCGGAACGTGCCGTCCGCATAACCGTCCGTCATCTTGTGCTCATACGCCCAGCGGATCGTTTCTTCAGCCCAGTGGCCCTTGGTGTCCTTAA
The DNA here is from genome assembly GCF_041260495.1 of Paenibacillus sp. RC84. Lineage (NCBI taxonomy): Bacteria > Bacillati > Bacillota > Bacilli > Caryophanales > Paenibacillaceae > Paenibacillus > Paenibacillus sp. RC84. The sequence goes on along the minus strand of NZ_JBGBYL010000013.1, from coordinate 17,365 downwards.
ACGCGGATTTATAGGAAGGGGACGTCTGGGACGCCGCAGCGGCCTTATAGCCATTCCCGCCCAGTCCTGAAGCCAGCAGAGCTGCCGTTAAAAAACCGCCGATCAACATTTTGCCTGTTCTAGTTCTCATACCCTCACTCCTTGATCGGAATTATGATGCCGCTCTTCTATTCTAGCGAATCATGGGGACGGGGTAAATTGATAATTTGATAGATTTTGGCGATTGAAGAAGTTTTTTCTTCGTCAGGCGGGTCGGAACCCTCTTTCCCGGCATACTAAAAAGACCGCCTGTCGGCGGTCTGTATGTACATGTACTTAGAGAATGAGCCAATTCATGGGGGAAATGATGGTCGAGACGACAGGATTTGAACCTGCGACCTCTTGCTCCCGAAGCAAGCGCTCTACCAAGCTGAGCCACGTCTCGATTACTCGGAAATAGATCAATTCGATACTAAATATTATAGCACAGCGGCAAAAGAGTTCAATACTCCTCTTACGCAAAAATGATCCGTAAAAAGCCGGCAATCACCCGGCCGTCCAAACTATTTTACATCTTCTATCGTTGAAAGAGTACATACGCGTAAAGTAAACCTTCACAAAGGAAGATCCTCATGATTGAGATCCGCAATTTATCTAAACAATATAAAAATCACCCGGCTCTCACCGGGGTGAACCTGGAGATCGGACAAGAGATGTTTGGCCTGCTCGGGCCGAACGGCGCCGGCAAAACAACGCTCATGCGCATTTTGTCCACTCTGCTTGAGCCTACGGAAGGTACTGTTCGCGTGGGAGGCTTGAACCTGCTTTCGGATGCGGAGCATATCCGCAAAATCACGGGCTATCTCCCCCAGTATTTTCATCTCTACCCGCAGCTCACAGCCTACGAATTTCTGGACTATGTGGCCGTCATGAAAGGCATCAAAAGCGCCCGTGAGCGCAAATCCCAGATCGGCGAGATTCTGCAGCAGGTCAATCTGACCGACAAAGCGCGCGCCAAGATCAAAACCTTCTCCGGCGGCATGAAACAGCGTCTGGGGATTGCGCAGGCTCTCCTCGGGGACCCCAGGGTGCTCATCGTAGATGAGCCCACGGCGGGGCTGGATCCCGAGGAGAGGGTCCGCTTCCGCAATCTCCTGAACCGCTCCAGCCTGAGCCGGACGGTACTGCTGTCCACGCATATCGTCGCGGACATCGAGAGCAGCTGCAGCCGGGTAGCGGTGCTGCACCGTGGACGCGTCGCCTTCGCGGGAAGTCTCGCCGGCCTGCAGGAGTGCGCCGAGGGTCTGGTCTGGGAAACGGAGCTCAGCGAGCGGGAATTTGCGGCCTATGAGCCGCATGAGGTCGTAACCGCCCGCCGGACCGACCACGGCATGCTCTGCCGCATCGTGTCGGCGACCCCGCCCGCGGGGAATGCCGCAGCCGTGAAGCCCACGCTGGAGGACGGCTACCTCGCGCTGATCGGAGGTGACCGGCGTGCATAGATGGCTGCGCGCTTTTTCGCTGGAACTGCGGCTGCTGCGCAGCAATCCCGTTCTTCTGGTCCTCCCGGTTCTGTTCGGAGCCTGGATGGTCTACTCTCTCTCAGGAATCGCTCCTCCTGTATCGCAGGACCTTTATTTGTACGTGTATGACTTTCATAAGGTGAAGCACACGCTTACTTTGGGTGCGGCCATGCTGCTGGGCATCCTGCTTATCCGCAGGGATACCGCCAAAACAGCCTACGAATGGACGGCGGGCCTTCCCGTCTCACCTGCGGTCCTTTTCAGCGTGAAATATGCGGCCGGGCTCTTGTATCTTTCCTTGTTTACGGCGGCCATGGCAGTCGTGTATGTGTGCTTTGCCCTTCACTACGGCATCGGCAGGCCTATCATGCTTCGGGAGCTTTCCTTTTTCGCAGTCCAGTACGAATGGTCCTATATGGTTACTCTGGCCTTGGCTATGCTTCTGGCCATCTCCATCCGCAACCGCATCGTGTATCTGATCGGCTTTTGCGCGTGGGTTTTCGGCACGTTTTTTATCGATCAATTCATTATCGAACGTCTCGGCATTCTGGAGCTGCGGGTACTGAAGCCCTTCCATCTCAGCGGGATAACGCTCGATTCCTTCTACGCCAATGAAGCATGGGGACCGTGGATAAAAGAACGGGAAACTTGGCTCGCCAGATGGTTTGTACTCAGTTTCACCCTGGTCCTGCTTACCGTTTGCGTTACGATTCTGAAATGGGTCCGTCCGAGCGGAACACGCGCCAGATGGGCGGGCGCCCTGATTCTTTTTACCGTCTTGTCCGCGGGCTCTTATTACACCTATGTGGGATTCTGGACTCCGCATTTTGCGGCATACCGGGAACAACTTCGGAACGCACCGACAGAATCGGTCTATAATCAGCGCACGATTACTCAGTTTACCGTCTCTTCTTACAAAATGGAGCTGGCCCCTGCTTCTTCGGATGGACTCAGGGCCTCTGTAAAAGTGTCGCTCCGGCCCGCGGATTTGCCCCAGGGCGACGTTTCATTTACCCTGCATGATTATTTTCACGTGGAACAATTGCTGCTCGATAATCAGCCTGTATCGTTTACGCGCCACGGCAATTTAGTTTCCGTCGAGAGTCGTCATTTTGACTCCTCCAAAAGCAGCCAGACGCTTACCTTCAACTATGAAAGCAAAGGAATCAATTGGACATACGGACCGCAGCAGGGTGAGCAGATTATTTCTTTCGTCATGGACCCTTATCTTTACCTGCCCAATTCGGCAGCATGGTATCCTTTACCTAACAACGGACCGCTCTACCTTACCGATGAGCGCAAAAAAGGGCTGTTCTACGGCGGACCGCAACCCCTGGCTCAGCCAGCCGATTTCGATGTCACTTTTAAAGGGTTTTCCAACCTCATCTACGGTTCTATTACGGAAAAACAAGGTGCCGCGCGCATCCAGCATTTTGAGCAGAAGGGTGTACAACATCTGACCTTCATAGCGGGAAACCTTATTCAGTTCAGTGACGCCAAGGGCAGTCTCAAGCTGCAAACAACTCCGGGCAACCGGCTGGAAGCCGACCTTTTCTGGAAAGATATGTTGAGGATGAAAGCTTATTATGAAGCTCTTCTGCAGACAAATCTAAGCGCCGTGCGTAACATCGTGTACCTGTCTTACGGGAATCTGATTTCTCCGGACAGCCGTCAATCGGCGGTTGCGGGAAGCAGCTATTATATCAACGAATCCAGAAATCACAACCTGGACGATTATCAGCGTATTCGGACCACTTATGCTCTCCTGTTCGGAGATGACTCCTACCAGAGCAGTTACGCTGAGGTTTCCAAAGATGCGAACGGTAACACAGATGAGACCATCAAGCCTTCCATTTTCATGGAAATCCGTGCCGCGTTTTTATATCTGTATTATCGGGACGGACTTCAGCTTACGGAGGAGCAAATCAGGAGCGTTCAGTTCTCGGACCAGTTTCTTCCGAAGGATCGAATGACCGGCGACCGGGGTCTCGGCCAACAGATCAAGAACCATATTCTCCTTCAAGTCCGTGAGGCATTGGATGCGGGAAAAACGGAAGAAGTGAAAAAAGTGCTGGCCTCTTTTTATAAAAAAGGTCTTAGCGCTCCCGACGCCCCTTTCCGCTATCCGGTAGTCACTCTCGATGATTGGAACCGGGAATGGGCAAAGGTGTTCGGATCGTGAGTCTTTGGCTGCAGGACCTCAGAGGATTTAAAAGCATGTGGGGCTTGCCTCCGCTTCTTTATGTACTTATGCTCGGATGTGCTATCTGGAGCTCGGATCCGGAGCAGCCGGGCAATGCATTGTTTTACGGGGAGCTTGCCTTCTACCCGCTCGTTGTCATGCTTTGTGCCGCGCTGTTTCATCGGGAGCTCGGAGGGCCCCTGGAAATTTACGCGACCTTTCCCCAGTCCCTGACAGGGATGGCGGCCCGTAAAGGACTGATCCTGCTTGCCGTCTGCACGGGCTATCAGGCTGCCTGGTTTACGGCCTACCAGGCGAAATTCGGTGCCGTAACAACGCTGGTGTATTCTTACGGCCCTGCCGGTCAGTCTTCTATGCGTACCTTACACAGCTTTATGCCGCTTCTGCTGCAGATGCTGCCGGCTCTGCTGTTTATCGCCGTTTTTACCTTTACAGTTATGCTTACGGTCAAGAAGCTCTACGCCGGACTTTTTGCAGGGCTCGCCCTGTGGATGCTCGATATTCTTTCACACGGGAGCTGGCTTCCTTACTTCACCATTTATACGGTCCATATTCAGGAGCAGTCTAAGGAGATCCCGGATCTTTTTCTTCCGAACCGCCTTGTTCTGCTGTCTGCTGCACTCGTTTTAACCGTAATCTTGAACTATACGGTTCATGACCGCAGCCGCTGGATTGTCTCCGAAGAAGAATAATATAGCCGGCCCCATTACCGTGACCGGAGAAAGGAGAAGACAGATGCTTACGGATGAAGAGCTGGTCCAAGCCATGGCCCGCGGCGATCAGGCCGCTTTTGAGGCCTTTGTGCACCGCTATCACGCACCGCTTCAGCATTATCTCGAGCGGACCCTGCACGATCCCCGCAAGGCGGAGGACCTGGTCCAGGAAGTATTTGTGCGTCTGCTCAAGCAGCTGCAGCAACAGAAAATCCCCGATCACATCCGACCCTGGATGTACCGGGTAGCCTTAAATCTATGCCGGGATTACTGGAAAAGCCTAGCTTACAGAAACGAGCAGCAATTGACGGCTGAACCGCCCGAGTCTCAGGATACCCAGCCTTCGGTTGTTGAAATTTACGAGCGGCAGGAGGCACGCAAAGAAATTATCGGAGCCCTCCGCTCCCTTCCTGAAGTTCAGAAGGAAATTGTCATTCTTCGTTTCTTTCATGATCTGAAGCTTCAAGAAATTACGGAAGTTCTGCAAATCCCGCTCAGCACGACGAAGACTCACCTTTACAGCGGCCTTCGTAAACTCAAAGCTCTCCTCGGCCCCAAAGCCGGGAGCTTAACCGATACCGGCGGCGGACGGAAAGAAAATCGCGGCAAACCGACCAAGGAGGGGACCCCTTATGTATGAACCTGACGATAAAGAGCTGGACCAACTGGAGAAAGATACGGCTGTCCTGCTGAACGGATACCTGGTTAAAACGCCTGACCGCATAGATACTGCGAACCTGCTCGGCAGGCTTCAGAGCCACTTCGATGCCATACGCGAGAACGGTCCGGATACAACCCGGCCTGAACATTCGGCGGACCTGCGGCCGTCCCTGTGGAAGCTTTGCCGCCACCAGCTTTTTATGTACAACAAGTGGTTCTGGCTGCTTAGCCTGCTGCTCTTTGCCATGCTGCTGCTGCTGAACTCGCCTTACACCATAGCCGGCTCTTTGCCGGGCCGCTCGTCTTATTCGCTGGCTTTCCCGCTGCTGCTCGTTTGCGGCTTTCTGTACCAGTACCGAAGCTGGAATGAAGGGATGCGCATGATCGAAAGCGTCACGCCTTATCCCCCGGCGCTGCTCATGTTCAGCCGCTTAATCGTTCTGCTCGTTACGAATGCGGTGCTCGGCCTCATCGGCTCTCTCTACACGTTTGCAACCATGAGCTATTCAAGGTCCTGGATGACGCTTCCTTTTCTGTTCGACTGGATTGCTCCGCTTCTACTCGTCACGGGGTTGACCGCTTTTTTTATGATGAAGCGCGGCATGCTCTCCGCTATAATGGCCGCTCTGACAGGCTGGGGGGCAGAACTGTTCATGGAGGAGTGGCTTCGCCGGGAACTAACCGGACCGGTCTGGAACCGGGCACTGATTCTTCAGGCGGTGCTTATCGCGGCGGGTGTTCTTTTCCTTCTATCCGCCTATCGGAAAAGTCTGCGGCTGACAGGCGTGCAGGGATGGCGGTCGGCATGATCCGGCTTAATCAGCTCGTCCGTCTCTACGAGGGCTATATCCGGCTGCATGTAGATCAACTGACGCTAGCTCCCGGCCTGATTCTGCTCGTCGGAAAGAACGGAGCAGGCAAGTCCACTCTGCTCCGCCTGCTGGCTACCGCTGATTTTCCCGACGGAGGGGAAATCAGCTATCTGGAAGGAACCGTTAAGGAGCAGCTTCCCCAGATACGGAGCCGGATCGGTTATGTGCCGACCGATGTGGAGCTTCATGAAGACATGACGCCCGTCCGGCTGATGAACTACATGTGTCTTCTTAAAGGAGCCGATCCTTCTCAAGGAGAACAGCTGCTGCGCGAGCTGCATCTGGAGGATGTGAAACGGAAGCGGATCGGGTCTCTTTCCCAGGGAATGAAGCAGCGGCTGGCAATCGGGCAGGCTCTACTCGGCTCTCCCCGTTATCTGCTGCTGGATGAACCTCTCAACTACCTGGATTCCATCGAGCGCAAAACGGTTATCCGCCTCTTGTACCGGCATGCCCGCGGCAGTGTCGTCCTTATCGCGGCCCATGAGCTGAACGAGTGGCAGGAAGCCGACCAGCTCCTATGGCTGAACGCCGGCAAGCCGGAATTTTACGGAACGCCGGGAGCCTGGAGGCAAGTTCCTCTCGGTGTTTGGCAGGGGATTCTTCCCCGTGCTGATGCCTGCCTCTTCGACGAGGCTTGCGTAATGATCCGCAAGCTGGTTGGAGACCACATCGAATGGCGGGTATTCAGCCGCGAATGCCCCGCACCGGGGTTTGTCCAAGTCCCGCTGACAACCGAGGATGCGTACTTTATCCGCTCCCGGCGCCTAATGTAAATTTTTTATAAAATTCCGCCCTTGGTTCGACCAGATGGCGGTTTTTTTGTACCTGGAAAAATATTTTTACCGGAAGTGCAGAACTCGAATCAAATCGTTTCGTCTATAGTGATGGAGAGGGGAGGGAGAAAGACATTTTAACGCAGCAAGAGGAACTGCTTGTCCAAGGCATGCTTGCCGGAGATGAGGAAGCCTTTCGTGAGGTTGTCCGGACTTACCGGAATTACGTGTTTCAAATTGTGTTTTCGGTCGTCCGGCATCCCAAAGATGCGGAAGACGTCATGCAGGAAGTCTTTCTCAAGATGTATACCTCCCTCCCCCAAACCGAGGTAAAAGGCTTGAAAGCTTGGATCTCCCGCGTGGCCGTCAACAAAGCGATCGATTACAAACGCAAAGCCTACCGCCAGCGGGAAACAGCGACCGACGGCATGGAAGAAGCAATGCCCCCTCCCTCCCTGAGTGGGTCCGATACCGAAGATCCGCTGTTAAGCAAAGAGCTTCAGGCGCTTGTTATGCGCAAATTGGAGGAGCTTCCCGAAAACTATAGAGATGTCATTATTGCCTTCTACTACGAAGATAAATCGTACCAGCAAATTGCCGACGAGCAGGAAGTCACCGTGCAGACCATCAAATCCAAACTATACCGGGCAAAACAGTGGATTAAGCAGCACTGGAAGGAGGAAGAGTTCGAATGAGTCATAGAAGCCGCGATGAATGGAAGCTTTACATTGCCGGAGAAATTACGGATGATCGTCAGAGAGGCCTTTGGGAGGATCACTTGTATGAATGTGATCTTTGCCTGGAGCTATATACGGAATGCCTGGAATTCTTGTCACCGACTCTTCCCCTTCCGGATGAGGCCGATACTGAACGCATGATCGATCAAATTCTAGCCCGAAGCGGCAGCCTGCCGGTTGTACAGGAAGCGGCTCCGATGGCTGCACAGAAACAGGAAGAACCCGAAGAAAGCCTTGACCGGACGGAAGCGAAAAAACACCGGAAAGCCCGCTCCCCGAGACGGACGGCCCTAACCCATTACGCTATAGCAGCCGCGGCGACGTTCCTGCTTATGACCACCGGCGTGTTCGGACGCATGACGGACCAGTTCTCCCTGGTCCACACCGAACAGAAGAAACCGCTCGCTACACCGGTGTCCGATAAGCTTATGGAACAGACCTTCGCTTTCTTCGATTCTCTGCATGCCCAGAAACCAAAAGGAGGACATCCCCTTGAACCCTAGATCCAACACAGTCGCGCTGTTGCTCTCGTTTATACCGGGACTCGGGCATTTGTACTTAAAACGCATTTTCAGGGCCTTCCTGTACGGAGCCGGTTTCTTCGGTCCGGTCGCCTTGGCCTTTCTCATTGTTGTGGATGGGCACGGCTCTAAAGACTATGCCGTCCTCCTCCTGCTCTTTGCGGCCGCATGTTGGGTCGTTAACATGGTCGACATGTTTATTACACTCGGCAGCAGGCCTTCGTATCCCCCTCCCGGTTACCATGAATATGGAAACCCGGGACACGATTTCAGCCATGGTCATAGTCATCGTCCCGGCCCTGGCGCCGTTCCGGAATTCAATCCGGCCGTCTACGAATGGCAGCGCAGGGAGGAGCGCCGGAAGATTATCCTGGCTTCCTTTATTCCCGGCCTGGGCCACTACATGCTGGGCATGATGTACCGCGGGCTCTCCGCTATGACCTTCTTTATCGGGGCAGCGATTGTGATTTTCTTCGGGGCATCGCTCACCCATACCGGAGAATTTCTCTTCTTCCTGCTCGCGCTGCCCGTGCTTTGGATCTATATTCTTTTTGATGCCGTCCGGCAGTTGGAAAAGAAACAGGCCGGCATGGAGCTGACGGACCGGACGTTCTTCGACGACTTCAGCGAAAGCCGTCAGGAAGGCAGACGGAGCAAGACGATCGCTACCGTTCTGGCCGTATTTCCCGGCGCCGCCCACTTGTATCTCGGGCTTCAAATGAGAGGGCTTCAAATCATGGCAGGCTTCCTGTTCTCCATTTATATTATGGATGTCCTCCGCCTCTCGCTCTTTTTGTTCCTGATTCCGATCTTCTGGTTTTACAGCTTTTTCGATGCCCTGCAGCTGATTTCCCGGCAAGAATTCGGATATGTCGAAGACAAGCCGATTTTTAAAGGAATCAAACGCCATCAGCGCAAGATCGGCTTTCTCATCATTCTGATCGGCCTGTACTATCTGACGAATGAAGTACTGCTCGACGTATTACGGAGATATTATCCGGATTGGCACTGGCCGTATTCGATCTCCTCGTACTTCCAAACCTTTATCGTCGCCTTGGTTCTAATCGGGGGCGGGTTAACCCTACTCTTCAATTCCCCGAACCGGAAATCTTAAAAATTCCAACGCCAAGCTCCGCAGAGCATATTGCCCTGCGGATTTTCTTTTTCATGAATTTAGAGACAGGAAAAGCGCGCCTATCCCCTCGGCTAGCCATTCAAACCAAGTCGCAGGCTTCCTCCGGCATCCAGTGCTTGTCACGACCCTCCCATTTGACATTGCAGCCAATCGGGTTAGTGACAGGGGTAGGAACAGGTTTACCTGCCGAAATCGCTTCTAGGGCCTCTTGGAGGTTGTTTACGGTCATGCTAGCGGTTTCCCTCGGGTTATCGACTCCGCGTCCTGTGTAGACCAGCTTACGCCTGTCGTTAAACACAAAGAAATGAGGGGTACGGAGAGCGCCGTACGCAAGTGCAACTTCCTGACCCTTGTCGTGAAGATACACCCAGGGGAATTTCTTCTCCTCCATGCGTTCGACCATGTTCTCAAAAGAATCCTCCGGGTTAGTCTTGGAGCTGTTGCTGTTAATCGCAACGAAAGCGACGCCTTGTTCGGTAAATTGCTCCGCCGTGCGCCGCGTGATCTCCTCTGAACCCAGGACATACGGACAGTGATTGCACGTAAAGAAAACAACCAATGCCTTGGCGTGCCGGAAACTGTCTAATGTGTAAATATTGCCGTCCGTACCCTGTAAACGAAAATCCCTAGCCCCGTCTCCAATTCCTAACGTAAATCCCATAATTCATCCCTCCTTGACTATAAACTATACCTTATCAGTACCTCTTATGACGAAGTTAGAATCGGTTTGTTACCAAATTGTAAGAAATTTCATGCATATCAAAATGAAAAAGGAACCCCTAAGGGTTCCTTTCCGTCGGTGATTACTTGGATGATCTTCTACATCTTGCTGTTCACAAACCTTCACAGTGAAACGGCTTTTAGAACACGTCCCGGTGTCTTTGGCACATCTCCTCCAGTTTGGCTTTACAAGCTCGAATGACCTTCAGATGATTGTTCTGCTGACTTTTCCAACGGAACCACACCTCTCTGTGTTCACCGACAATCCTAGTATGTCCCGGTTCTCAATTGCTATGCACTCCGCGCGAAGTTTTTTCTTTTATCGTTAACTTCCTTCTCCCTGATTTTGGCGGGAATGATTCCGTTTCTTCGCTTTCTTCGAGCCCGACAGAGGCTCATTGGCAGGAGTGTTGTATCTCTCCCGTTCCTCCTGCGTCACGCCGTCCCCTACGGGTTGCGTCTTCGGCTTGGACATCTTTTTTCACCCCAAACGGTCCGTTTTCGGAATTTTGCACTTCTATTCTTCGTGATTCAAAGCATCCTGATGACGGCGGTCATTGGTCTGCTGCTGAATTTGCTGGGCATCATGACTGTTTACAGCCGATTTATTCAAATCTTTGGCCACATTTTGCAGATTCTTATCCCGCGTTCTTTGTCGGGTCATATCAGTCCACCCCCATTTCGGCTACAAGCAGTTACGCATGCGTGAGCTCTTGCAGAACTTGAGCACACTCGTGAATATGCCGGACATAATCCTTGACAAGGCCCTGAATAATTTCGCTGGTTTCATCCGCGTGCACGTCATCACGCTCCACATCCACCAGTTCCACCTTCACTTCCCGCGAGTCCACGTAAGTACATTTAAAATCGAACGTGTAATGCGTCCTGCCCGCGTTCGTGATATGAATCCGGATTGCCTGCGGGTCAGCCTCATCGGGCCATACGCGCGCATGATCGGACTCGGGAAGCGTATTGGGCAGTTCCTCCATCCAAGCTTTGGCGAGCTGATCTCTTTCCACAGACGGCTTTTCCGTCTTGATCATCATCCTACACCACCCCCTACCGTTAACATGCGTCAAGGCGTGGTCCGCTTATTCTTTTCCCGCTGCGACAAAAGCTGGGTGATTTCCGTGCTGCAGCCTTCCTTCAAGGCAACCAAAGCACTCCCAATGGTTTAAAAGAATATACACAAACGCAAAAAACTGCGGCGCTTTAAGCCCGCAGTTCGTAAGGTCTTATTTTATAAAAGTTGAATGGCGGAGAGGGTGGGATTCGAACCCACGGTGCCCTCACAGACACGGCGGTTTTCAAGACCGCTGCCTTAAACCACTCGACCACCTCTCCAGAAAGCTACCGACTTCCGATCACAGAAGACAGTAACTGTAACAGAGAAATTTTATCACAATCAAAGTTCTATTTACAAGTGTTAATTTTTACGCAGCACCGTAACGCCATTCATGTAAGGAACCAGCACTTCCGGAACCGTAACCGAACCGTCTTCTTGCTGGTAATTTTCAAGGATGGCCGCTACCGTCCGTCCGATGGCAAGCCCCGAGCCGTTCAGCGTATGTACGAATTCCGGCTTCGCTTTGGCATCTCTGCGGAAACGGATATTGGCGCGGCGCGCCTGGAAGTCCTCGAAGTTGCTGCACGAGGAGATCTCCCGGTAGGCTTCCGAGCTTGGCAGCCATACCTCAAGATCGTACGTCTTAGCCGATGTGAAGCCGATATCGCCTGTACAGAGCGTCAGAACGCGATAAGGCAGCTTCAGAAGCTGAAGCACGCGCTCCGCGTTCTGAGTGAGCTCCTCGAGCTCCTCGTACGATTCCTCGGGCTTGACGAGCTTGACCAGCTCCACTTTGTTAAACTGGTGCTGGCGGATCAGGCCGCGGGTATCCCTTCCGGCAGCTCCTGCTTCGGAACGGAAGCATGCGCTGAACGCGACGAATTTACGCGGAAGCTGCTCCGCGGCAAGAATATCATCCCGGTGGTAATTGGTCACCGGCACTTCCGCCGTCGGAATCAGGAAATATTCCGAATTCTCGATATGGAACACGTCTTCCTCAAACTTCGGAAGCTGCCCGGTTCCCGTAAGGCTGTCCCGGTTTACGATATACGGAGGAAGCATTTCTTCATACCCGTGCTCCGTACTGTGCAGATCCATCATAAAGTTCATCAGAGCGCGCTCCAGACGAGCGCCCAGACCCTTATAGAACACGAAGCGTGAGCCCGTTACTTTACCGGCCGCTTCAAAATCCAGAATTCCCAAATCCATGGCCAGATCCCAGTGAGCTTTCGCCTCGAATCCGAACTCCGGAACGTTCCCATTGCGGCGGATCTCAATGTTATCCTCTTCCGTGGCCCCCACCGGAACGCTTTCATGAGGAACATTCGGTATAGAAAGAAGCAGGTGATTCAGCTCGACTTCCAGTGTCCTGAGCTCCTCATCCAGTTCTTTGATGCGGTCACCCACGCCTTTCATTTCGGCGATCAGATCGTCCGCATCCTCTTTTGCCTTCTTACGCATCGCCACTTCCTGCGATACCGTGTTCCGGCGGTTCTTCAGCTGCTCCACTTCCTGCAGCAGCTCTCTGCGTTTCACATCAAGTTCCGCTATACGCGTAACTTCTTCGAGCTGCTTGCCTCCGCGGTTTTTCATAGCGGTTTGAACCGTTTCTATGTCGGTACGGATTAATTTAATATCAAACAAGGAGACTCCTCCTCCTAAAGTTGTAAAAATGGAACAAAAGCACCCTTCTCTCGTATGGAGCAAAAGAGGTGCTTCTGCTTTTGGATCAATTAACGGGTTTCCCGGATCATATCCAGAAAATAAGCGTGCATGCTTGAATCATCCGTCAGTTCGGGATGGAACGAAGCCGCAAGCAGATGACCTTGTCTGGCGGCCACGATTTGCCCGTTGTACTCGCTTAACACGTCCACGCCGTTTCCGACCTGATCGATAAGCGGCGCACGGATGAAAACGGCCCTTACAGGCCGATCAATGCCCTTAACAGGCAGATCGGTTTCAAAGCTTTCCTGCTGCCGGCCAAACGCATTGCGCTGCACGGTCATATCCATCAATCCCAGATGGGCTTCTTCCTGACCCGTAATCTTATCCGCGATCACAATCAGTCCGGCACACGTGCCGAAGACCGCTTTTCCCTGATTGGAAAAATCCCGAATCGCTTCGATAAAACCGTAGCGTCTCATCAATTTGCCGATCGTGGTACTCTCGCCTCCGGGAATGATCAGGCCGTCCAGTTCGGCAAGCTGCTCCGTCCGCTTCACAACGATGCCTTCTCCGCCAACCGCCTCGATCAGGCGGATATGTTCCGCTACGGCTCCCTGCAGAGCCAATACGCCAACTTTCATCGTTCTTCCCCGCTTCCTGCCTCGGCTGATTACCAGCCGCGATCCTGCATCCGCTCGGAAGCATGCAGCTTGGAGATTTCGATGCCTTTCATCGGGGCTCCCAGGTTTTTGGAAACCTCCGCAATCAGCTTGTAGTCTTTGTAATGTGTAGTCGCTTCTACGATCGCACGCGCGAACTTCTCAGGGCTGTCCGATTTGAAAATACCGGAGCCTACGAATACACCGTCCGCGCCAAGCTCCATCATAAGAGCCGCATCGGAAGGAGTCGCTACACCGCCTGCGGCGAAGTTAACGACCGGCAATTTGCCGTTCTCGTGAATATATAGAACCAGATCGTATGGAGCACCCAGGTTTTTGGCTTCGGCATACAGCTCGTCCTTCGCCAGGCTCTGGATTTTCCGGATTTGAGATTGAATAAGACGCATATGACGAACCGCTTCCACAATATTGCCTGTTCCCGGTTCACCCTTCGTACGAAGCATGGAAGCTCCTTCGTTGATACGGCGCAAAGCTTCGCCGATATCTTTCGCTCCGCATACGAACGGAACGGTGAAGTCCTTCTTGTCGATATGGAACACTTCGTCTGCCGGTGTCAGTACTTCGCTCTCGTCAATATAGTCCGCACCCAGCGCTTCCAGCACGCGTGCTTCTACAATATGACCGATACGCGCTTTAGCCATTACCGGAATGGAAACAACCTTCATAACCTCTTCCAGAACCGTCGGATCCGCCATGCGGGCTACGCCGCCTGCCGCACGGATATCGGATGGTACCCGTTCCAGTGCCATAACCGCGGAAGCACCCGCAGCTTCTGCAACCTTAGCTTGTTCCGCATTCATGACGTCCATGATGACGCCGCCTTTTTGCATTTCAGCCATGCCTCTTTTTACGCGCGAAGTACCCGTCTCCATATTAAATCCTCCTGGAATTTATATCCCTAGCTAGATTTTTCGTTCATGAACTTCTAAGCTAACATTTTACATGAACCTGTTCGTGAAAACAATAACTTTTCCTGAGAGAACCCGCTTAGAATAAGCCTTTAACCCCGTTGAACAGATCTGCGAACAAGTTTTTGATCGCCCGCATCATCATCCGGAACCAGCTTGCTTTTTCCATATCGTTTTCGGCCACCAAATCAACCGTTTCGGAGTTTTTACCGAAGGACAGGGTAGCTGTACCCAGCTTGTCTCCCTTTTTGAGAGGGGCAACCAGTTTGTCCGCTGCCAGCAGATCCACCTTCGTTTCCAGCTTCGTATCCGCGGTTCCCTTCTTCACGGCAAAAGCTACATCGTTTTTCAGGACAGCAGGCGCTTCCAGTTCTACGCCTTTTGTAATCGGCACGGTTTTCTGCGCGTCGAGAGCAGTTCCGGCTTTAGCCAACGTTTTGAATTCAAAATTGGTAAATCCGTAGTCCAGCAATTTGCGTGTCTGGTTAAAACGTTCCGGCTCTGTCTTAGCACCCATCACAACGCTGATTAAGCGCATGCCGTTGCGTTCGGCCGTACCTGTAAAGCAATACAGAGCTTCATCGGTGTGCCCCGTTTTAAGACCGTCCAGACCCTGATAAGCATATTTCTTGAAATTCACATTGCTGCTGTTGCCTTCAAGCATCCAGTTGTAATTAATCATCGGACTTTTATCTGATTCGCGTAGTTTTTTTGAAGGAACCTTTGTATACTCCAGCACTTCTTTATGCTCTGTAACCAGATGTCTTGCGAGAATGGCTACATCCTTCGCTGACATCACCGTCTCCCCTTGAATACTTTTAGGGGCATTCTCCTTAATATCTGCCCTGGATAGGCCCGTCGCATTAATGAATTGGGCTTTATCCGACATGCCGAGCTCTCTTGCTTTGTCGTTCATCAACTTGGCAAAACCTTCTTCCGACCCGCCAAGCTTTTCCGCAAGAACAATAGAAGCATCGTTGGAAGAATAAATCGACATCGCATAAAACAAATCTTTGATGGTCAGGGTTTCGCCTTCCGCGATTAGCTGACCGGATCCGATAACGCTGGCCGCGTACTTGCTTGCCGTGGCGGTATCTTCCCACTTGAGCTTGCCATTGTGAATCGCTTCCATAACCAGGTATTCCGTCATCATTTTGGACATACTTGCCGGAGGCAAGACTTCATCGGCATTTTTCTCGAATAAAATCTGTCCTGTACTCGCTTCCATCAAAATTGCAGATCTAACATCCAATTCGGGTTCGCCGTCAGCCGCCAACGCGGTAACCGCAAATATGTGAAGGAAGGATACTTGTAGCATTGCAAAAACGAGGGCCAAAGATACTTTTCTTTTCCAGAAACCAAATTTTTTCAACTCACACACTCCTATTTGTAAATTCATGATGTGTCTTATTGTACCATTCCCCGGGCATAAAAAAAAGGCGACCCCGGTCCTGAAACCGGGGTCGCCTATACGGCTCGAAACAATCTAGTTACAACGAGTAGTTGGGAGCTTCTTTCGTAATTTGCACATCATGCGGATGGCTTTCACGTAGACCCGCACCCGAGATACGAACAAATGTTGTATCGTTGATCAAGGTGTGGATGTCGGGAGCACCGCAGTACCCCATACCGGAACGAAGACCACCAACGAGTTGATAAATGGTATCGGCCAGCGGCCCTTTGTAGGCTACACGTCCTTCAATACCTTCCGGCACCAGCTTGGTTTCGTTCTCCTGGAAATAACGATCCTTGCTGCCTTCTTTCATTGCTCCGAGTGAACCCATACCACGGTAAACCTTAAAGCGTCTGCCTTGATAGATCTCCGACTCTCCTGGGCTTTCCTCCGTACCTGCAAAAAGGCTTCCCAGCATAACGGCGCTTGCGCCCGCGGCGATCGCTTTAACTACGTCACCGGAATACTTGATGCCGCCGTCTGCAATGATCGGTACGTTGTACTCACGTGCAACGGACGCACAATCGTAGATAGCGGTGATTTGTGGAACACCGATACCGGCGATAACACGGGTTGTACAAATTGACCCAGGGCCAATTCCAACTTTGACGATAGAAGCGCCTGCTTCGATCAGATCACGCGTTCCGTCTCCGGTAGCCACGTTACCAGCGATAAGCGTCAGCTCCGGATATTGGCTGCGAAGCTTTCTGACCGTCTCCAGGATGTTGATATGATGACCGTGAGCCGAATCAACAACCAGCACGTCCGCTCCGGCTTCTACAAGTGCCGCGGCGCGTTCCATCACGTCTTTGGAAACTCCTACTGCGGCTCCGCACAGCAGACGACCGAATTCGTCTTTGCCTGCATTAGGGAACTGAATAGCTTTTTCGATATCCTTAATCGTGATGAGACCTTTCAGGACAAAAGAGTCATCCACCAGCGGCAGCTTTTCGATCTTGTGCTGTTGAAGAATTCCTTCCGCCTGCTCCAGGGTTGTCCCAACCGGAGCCGTCACCAGATTTTCTTTTGTCATGACTTCCTCAATTTTAATGGAGTAGTCATGAACAAAACGCAAATCACGGTTGGTCAAAATCCCAACCAGTTTCTTATTCTCATCGACGATCGGCACGCCGGAGATTCTGAACTTCGCCATGAGCGCTTCCGCATCGTATACATGATGCTGCGGTGTAAGGTGGAAAGGGTTCGTAATAACACCGGACTCCGAACGCTTAACCCGGTCTACCTCGCCGGCTTGCTGCTCAATGGACATATTCTTATGAATAATTCCGATTCCGCCTTCACGGGCGATTGCAATCGCCAGAGCGGCCTCTGTCACCGTATCCATCGCTGAACTGAGGAGAGGAATATTTAATTTCACTTTCGGGGCAAGCTTGGTGGAAACATCAATCTCTTTACCGAACACATTTGATTTACGAGGCACCAGAAGTACATCGTCAAACGTCAATCCTTCTTTTGCGAATTTAGCATCCCACACAGGGTTTGCCCTCCTCTTCTGTCTTTAGATATTATTGCAATCATACATAAGGCGTTTTTTCATGTCAAGAAGCAGAGCATGACAATCTTGGCGTTCCCTGCTAGCATGTCTCTTTTCTATAACAAAAAACCTTTTCGAACTCTCATTCGAAAAGGTTTTATTTGTGCTTGGCAACGTCCTACTCTCCCAGGACCCTTCGGTCCAAGTACCATCGGCGCTGGAAGGCTTAACGGTCGTGTTCGGGATGGGTACGCGTGGT